>CAJUFQ010000008.1 GCA_910585625.1 uncultured Lachnospiraceae bacterium | reverse complement strand
CTGGCGGTCTATCTCTTGTTTTCGGTTGCTTGCTTCTTTACCATACATGAGCCTTATGACAATGTGATGCAGCAGCAGCTGTCTAAGGGGGTTTACCGTTTCTGGATGTATTCTCACAGTGTCACCGGCAAAGTATTCGATATGAGGCAGAAGGAGCTGGATATCGTAGGTCAGGAAATTCTCACGAAAGATAAAATTGGCATTCGCATGAATGTCGCCTGCCTATATCGGATTCGGGACGCCGTGGAATTTGCGAAAAGAATCTCAGACTTAAAGGGTCAGCTTTACTCGGCCGTGCAGCTTGCAATCCGTGAGATGGTGGGAAATTATAAGCTGGATGAGATTTTAGAGGCGAAGGAGCAGATTTCCGGGGAAATCTATGAGACACTCAAACGAAGGGAGGGGATATTTTGCGTAGAGTTCCTGAGTGCGGGCATTAAAGATATCATACTGCCCGGTGAAATCAGGCAGATTATGAATTCTGTGTTGGTAGCGGAAAAGACGGCGCAGGCCAATGTCATTTCCAGGAGGGAGGAGGTAGCTTCCACCCGGTCGCTTCTGAACACGGCAAAGCTGATGGATGAGAACAGGACGCTTTATAGGCTTAAGGAGCTTGAGTATCTGGAGCGTATCTGCGAGCGTGTCGGCGAGATATCCGTGAACGGGAATGCAGGGATTATGGAGCAGCTGGGAAAACTGGCCGGTACAAGGCAGGAGGCTTCTTAGGAGCTGTTCCGGGGCGCGGATGCGCCCCTTTTGGCGTTGCAAGATTGCTTTTTGTCTTATTAGGAAAGACCTTGTCACGCTGAAGCGTGAAAGTGTCTTCCCTATAAGACAGAAACAATTATGCGCACTCGCGCAAGAGGAAATACGTCGCTACGTGACTGTCCTAAGGAATCCCCCAGGCAAGCCTGGTACCCCTTAGGACAAATCAGCGTTCGGCGCAGCAAAGTATGCAATCCTCCTCAAAATTGAGGGGATAGGGGAGTTGAAGTGGGCTTGCCCACTTTGTTCAAAGATTTCTATACAGAAAGAAAAAAACCTTCATCTTTTTGAAATAATGAGATATATTTGCTTTCCAAATTGTTTTCTTTATATAGGAGGTACAGATTATGAAGGCAAAAGAACGAGAAAGGGTACTGGAATGTTATCAAAGGCAAAAGGACATGATTTACAAATTGGCATGGGCCTACTGCAGGAATAAGTACCAGGCAGACGACGTGTTTCAGGAAGTCTTTTTCAGATATCTGAAATACCATCCCAAATTCAAGAATTCCGACCACGAGAAAGCCTGGTTCATCCGTACAACCATCAATGTCTGTAAGAACTTGCTGAAAAACAAATGGAACCGTGATATGGTGCAGCTGCAGGAATGGGATGAGGAGCAGGCGTTCCGCAAAGGGACGGGCGATGCTTTTGAAGAGTTGAAGGAAGCCGTTTTAGATTTACCGGAAAAATACCGTGTGCCTATCCATCTGTACTACTATGAAGAATATTCCGTGCGGGAGATTGCACAGTTTTTGCATAGGAGCGAAAGTACAGTGCAGACCCAGCTGCAGCGCGGGCGGGAGAAAATCAGACAAGTACTTGAAAGGAGTGAAGAGAATGATATTGGAGCATAATACTTATAAGGAAGCTGTTTCGGACGTTACATTATCAGAGGAAGCGGGCATGGAGATGCTTGAGAACGCTATCAGGAAGAAAGAACGGTGGAGCCAGAAGTGGAGGTCAAAGATGGTGGCTGCCGCCGCAGGGATTGCAGTTGTTGCTTTGAGTGCAAACGGCATTTGCTTTGCCGCTACGGGCATGAATGCGTGGGATTTGTTCCAGTCCCTTTATAAGGGAAGCAGCAAAGAGGCAGAAGTGATTGCCCAGAACTTCCAGGAGGTGGGGAATACCCTGACAGATGGGAATCTGCAGTTTACGATGGAAGAATATTGGTACGATATGGACAATGGGATGGCATATTTTACTATCCGCACAGATTCCCTGGACGGATCGCCGTTGAATGAAGCAGATGCAGAAGCTTATATGGTTAGCCCTGTTTTTAATCTGGAGGGCGGCATGAGCGTGGGTGAAGGAAAATCTGTGATGAGCGAAGATAAGACGTCTATCCGCAGATACCATCATATCATGATTGCTTATGACGATCAAAGTGAGCCATATTACGACCCGACCGTAGATGCAGAAGTTTCTACCGATGCGTTGGTGGTTCATCTGGAAGTTGAGAATGGGAAAACGGTAGAAGATGGATGTGAGACCTATCAGTATAGGGATATCGGGTCGTTTGCCCTGGAACCGAAGGATTCTATGAAGATGAAGACATTTGACGTGGACAGCAGCGTACTGAAAGACTGTACGAAGATTACGATTACAGGCGGCGGAATCAAGATGTATTTTGCGGACGCATATGGGGAAGAGCATGGGAAGGAACATCCTTTTGGCATCATTGAGCTTAAAATGAAAGACGGCACCACTTGCAGCGCAGTGCAGGATCTTCCGGAAGGAGATTGGGAGATACTGGGAGAAGAGGACGGTACCATTACTGGGTATAAGTCAGAGAACATGGACATCAGCGGAGACCGCTATCTCGGTGGTTTCAGCAGTGGCAGCGGCTTTGACGGCAGGAGTGCGAGCGGTTACAGCAGTGAATATATCTGCCGGTTCAACCGGTTCATAGACATTGACGACGTAGCTGCCGTTTATGTGGATGGTGTAGAGCTGCCGGCAAGATAGGCGTAATGTTTTCATGTAATTATTATAATGTCTAGGGTAACGCGGCAGCCCCCACAGACCTTGGCTAAGGTTTGTGGGGGCTGTTTGACGCATTGAAATTATTTTTTAATCTTCACATTTGCTTTGGGGCTGTATGACTTGCTGTATATCTTCTTGCCCAAAGAGTCTGTCTTGTATGCGCGTACTTGTACATAAGATGTTTTGCCTTTTTTCAGCATTTTCTTATTTGTAATCGTGCCGGAATTCTTTTTCGTCGTTACTTTTTTCGCACCCTTCATATTGGATGTTACTGCATAGCGTATTTCATATCCCTCTGCGCCCTTCACTTTCTTAAAAGTGACTTTGATGGTGTTCTTTTTCGTGTTCTTAATCGTAGGCTTCTTGGCATTGCCTGGTTTAGCAACCTTTTTCCAGCGGGCATATAAGGTGCTGTCTTTGGTAAGGGTCACCTTGGAGGATGCGGTAATTTTCTTCCCGCCGGTTTTTGCTGTGTACCAGCCGCTGAATGTGTGGCCTGCGCGTGTTGCGTTTGGCAGCGTGCCGTATTTCTTGCCGGCGGTAACCGTTTTATTCTTGGTTTTGATGGCTTTGCCGCCGTTCACGTTGAAAGTGACCTTGAAATTCTTCTCTGTTTCGGAAGAAGCTGCGCCGAATGCTTCTTCTTCTGCAGTCAGGTCGTCTGCACGCATGAGGTTGAGGTCGTCCATGACTACCCATGGCCCGCCTTTTCCGGTACATGCCACACGGCTTGTAATCTTGACGCTTGTTACATTCTGGTTAATCACGATGCCCGAAGTTTTTGCCTGGTAGAATATTTTCCAGGTGCCAGGGATTTCAATTTTGGCGGTATAGGTCTTGACTTCGCCGTTCTTGTAAGTCACGGTTGCTGTAAGCCCGGCCTCTTCGGATACCTCATCCACGTTGGTTCCCTGATAATAGCCAAACAAGGTATATTTTCCGCTGGCAAGCGGTTCGGTAATCGTCTGCTCTACACCGAAGTCGAGGGCTGATTCATTCCAGCCATCATAATAATTATTTCCGTCTTTGGCATTGCCGCCGGCGCCGTCGGTCTTGAATTGCGCCCCTTCCGTTGGCGTCCATATGGTTTCGCCGTCTTCAAAGCTTCCGTTCGGCAGGACGTTCGTACCGGTTACGGTTACGGCACAGGTCGTTTTCTGTTCGCCCGCAGGAACAGTAAGCGTTGTTCCTTTGGAGTCATAGGTAAACTGTGCCAGATCCCCATCTATGGTGTACTCGCCGAATTCTGCCGTCTTCAATGCCTCTAACTGGCCGGCATTCCATGTTACGGCTATATCTTTTACGACATTGCCATCGTTGAGGTTTACATTGACTGTTGCCGGGAGCGTGGGCGTATCTTTGTAGTTCATGGTGTAGGTTGCTGTGTCAACGGTAGCCACTCGTACCGGGCCCTCCGTTCCTGTGTATACCCATTTGTAAACGTTGATAGAAGGAAGAGCCTTGCCGTCAAAATCAAACATGGCCTGGTTATCCCACTGAGATCCGTGTGTGGATTCATCTTCTGCGACGCCGGGGTCATAGCCGCCGCCTACAGGGCCCGACCATTTGGATGCCCATCCGGAGCCAAATTTTTCCCATTTGTCAATGTTGGACTTTAATACGGTTTCTTTCTGGGCTGCGTCTGCGCCAGCATAATTGCCTACCGGAACCCATGCCGGCTCCCAGTAGAATGTGCCGATTCCGGCGTCACCGACTGCTGAGACTGCCGCGATAGCGTCGCGGACTGCCGCTGCCTGGCCTTCGCCCTGGGCGTCGATGGAGTAATTCAAGGGAGAGGTGTCTTTGTTTACCACATTGGCTGCGCCGTCACCGTCTTCCGCAGTCGTGCAGTAGGAAACTTCGGCTACCATGACTTTCTTTTTGTAAGTTGTTGCAATTTCACTCAGTACTTTAGTGAGGTTTTCCGGACTGCCGTGCCAGAAAGAATAGTAGGAAGATGCAAATACGTCATAATCAATTTTGGCATCGGCCAGGGCCTTTGCTTTTCCTGCCTGGTAATTTTCCTTATGAGGGTCTGCATAATGGATGGCAATCAAGATATTCGGGTCTACCGCACGGACTGCCTTGCTTCCTGCATCTAAGAGCTTGCTGACATTTGCCCAGTCTTTCTCGCCCGCCATGCCGCCATTGATTTCATTGCCTACCTGAACCATGCCGACATCGACGCCGCCAGCCTTTAACTTGTTCAGGCATTCCGTCGTGTAGGCAGATAAAGCTTCTGCTTTCTGGTCGACGGTCATTTTTTCCCATGCTTTCGGGGATTTCATTTTTGCCGGGTCAGCCCAGAAATCAGAGTAGTGGAAGTCGATTAAGACCTTCATGCCATAATCGGTGGCAATTTTGCCTGTGGCAACGGCTGCGTCAATGTCGCAGTTTCCTGCGCCGTATCCCTCGCGGTAGACAGTCTTGCCGCTGTCTTTCAAAGCATATTCATAATATCCGTCCTTATGCTGTGTTGTGGTTACCTGGTCTTCGTTGTATTCATTTCCCTGATCGTCCACATAGAGGATTTTGCCATCTTTGTCTACGCGGAAGGGGCAGTTCCAGACACGCAGCCTTACATAGTTGACGCCTGCATTTTTGAAGATTTCAAACATATTTTTCTCTGCGCCAGTCTCATCCTTGTATTTTACGCCGCTCTGAATCTCGCTCAGATAGGTGGATACATCCACGCCATGGATGAAGTCTTTGGAAAGCCCGGGGACTTTCTTGACATTGATGGCAGCTTCCACTGCGGTTGCCGCATCGAATTCTATGTTCTTGATGCCGTACCATTCTCCGTCGCCTTCACCTTTTGCTGCCAGCGGGCCGCTGATGCTGATAGTAACCGTGTCGCCTTCTGCGACCTCAAGCTCTGCGGTGGACGATGCAGTATAGTTCTGCCAGTCCGTGGTGTTGACATTTACGGTTACTTCTTTTTTGGAAGTGTCGTTATGCGCCTTTAAAATAAGGTTATGTTTCGTGGCCCCGTTTCCGACAGACTCTACCTTCGCCGTGTAGGTGCCTGCCGCCATGTTGGTGATGGTCTGGGTCATGGAAAATGTCTGTTCCGTTGCTGAATTATTCCAAATGCTTAAATGTTTGGCGTCTCCGTCAAGCTTGCAGCCGGCTTCAACGCCGTTATCAGCAGAGACTTCCTCCATGCCTGTGATTGCCCACCCATTGGTGTTTTCAGACAGCGCGCCATTTTGCAGTATACCGTGTTCCCCGGCAGCCGTACTGGTAAAGTTCAGTCCGGTAAAAAGGGAAAACACAAGGCAGATGCTCATGACTGCGCTGAGTGTGCGTTTCCATGCTTTCATTCCTGTTCCTCCTTTAAAAATCAGGCCCGATTCGCCAGGCTCTTGTTATAGCGTCCGCCTCTGTACGGTGACATTTTTCAAGGCACATGACAAAATTCCGTAAAAAGCGCAAACGCTTGCTCACATTTATGATTATACACGCATTTTCGCCTAACACAATAGACAAAAGCCATAATATTTCCCAAGCGTTTTTATATAATATTACTATAATATTTCTATGGCTAAAAAGAAATGAGCGCAACATTTGCGCAAATCATACTGCGGAAGGGAAATTTGAGAATAAAAACGCTTGCAAACATTGTAAAGTTATGGTACTATTCTAACTGTTGTTGGTCGGAACAGTACCATAATGCGTTTGAGGCTCCTTGGTCAAGCGGTTAAGACATCGCCCTTTCACGGCGGTAACACGGGTTCGATTCCCGTAGGAGTCATTAAATTTAAAATTCTGCATATAATAATTGAAGAAAAGATGAAAAGATAGCTTGACGAAAAGAAAAGTTTCTGTTAGAATATCCTAGGAACACGGAAAATTGAATATGGCGCAGTAGCCAAGTGGTAAGGCATGGGTCTGCAACACCCTGATTCACCGGTTCAAATCCGGTCTGCGCCTCTGGATAACCCTGAAAACTAACGTTTTCAGGGTTATTGTTTTTGTTTCCTGAAAGTGCTATACTGTGTTTGGCATTTATGCAGCGCACAAGCGGGATAGAGCGGTATCGGATTGCCTATATCCGTTACAGCAGAAAGGGATGACATGATTTCATGAACAGGAAGAAAACGCGGAGGCTGAGCATCCGTACAAAGATTTTAGTACCGACAAGCGTCCTGATTATATTGCTCTGTGTCGTCATGGGAGTGAGTTCCTATGTGCGTACCAGGGAAGGACTGGTAGCTATGGGCGTGGAAGAAGCGCGGATGGCGGCCGTTATTTCGGTAAAGGTGATTCAGGGAGATAGTTTAAAGAAAGCTGTTCAGGAAGGAGAACAGAGCGCGGCATATCAGGAAATGGCATCCACAATGAGGAATATAAGGGAAGATTGCGGCATCAAATACTTGTATACCTTATATACGGATGGGAGCCGGGTTTATTATGGGATTGATACGGATGATTCAGAGAGCCATGCTGAGCTTGGGAAACCTTTTGAGACGTCTTATGAGGAATTGCAAGGCGTTTTTGCCGGGGAGGGGTATGTGCAGGGATATATTGACGATACGGAGGATGGACAGCTGATTTCGGCTTATATGCCAGTCATGGACAGCAGCGGCAGTGAAGTCATGGCTATTGTCGGCTGTGATTATGATGCTTCCGAGGTTGTGGGACGCCTGGATGCTATCCTATGGCAGCTGGTCGGGATTACCGTTGCCTGCCTGTTGGCTGTGCTGCTGATTATCAATATCATCGTAACGGCCATTATCAGGAGCCTGCGGGCAGTGGACAGTAAAATTTATGAACTGGTCAACAATGAGGGGGATCTGACGCAGAGGCTTGACGTCCATACGGGTGATGAGATGGAACTGATTGCCAATAATGTCAATGCGCTTCTGGCATACATCAGGAGTATCATGCTGAATATTTCAGAGGGGTCGAAGAGCCTCAATGGCGCTTCCGCCAACATAGCCGGGGATTTGTCGAATGCTGAAATGAGCATTTCCGATGTTTCTGCCACGATGGAGCAGATGAGCGCGGCAATGGAGGAATCCAGCGCCGCCTTGGAACAGGTCAATGAGTCAATCGTGCGGATATTTGAATTGATTGAACAGATATCAGGCCAGGCGGAGAATGGACATCAATCTTCCGGGCAGATCATGGAACAAGCGCAAGATATCTATCATAAGGCAGTCCGGGCACAGCAGGACGCGAAAGAGCAGGCGGAGGATATGGCCATGCTGCTGCGGCAGAAAATAAAGAAATCCAAGGCTGTGGAGGAAGTGCGGGAACTTACAAAAGATATCATCAATATAACGGAGGAGACGAGTCTGCTGTCGTTAAATGCCAGCATCGAGGCAGCAAAGGCGGGAGAAGCCGGCAGGGGATTTGTGGTAGTCGCTGATGAGATTGGTAAGCTTGCGCTCAATTCTGCACAGTCAGCAGCGGAGATTCAGAAGGTTACAGCCGAGGTGATTGCGGCGGTAGATGATTTGGCCGAGGAGGCAGAGGAGATGGTGCGCTTCATGAATGAGACTGCCATGGGCGGATATGGCAAGCTTCTGCGGGTCAGCGAGAGATACCGAGGCGACGTAGGCACGATGGATAAGATGATGCGTGAATTTGCGGAGGAAAGCGAGCGGCTGAGGCATCAGATGGACATGGTCAAGACGGCGGTAGGGGATATCCGCATTGCCGTGGGGGAAAGCGCCCAGGGCGTAACGAATGTTACGGAGAAGTCAGTCGACCTGACGAATGATGTTGGCGGCATCGGGGAAGAGGCGAATCACAATATGGATATTGTGAACCAGCTGAATGAGGAAGTCGGGAAATTCAAGCTTTGAGGATTCACAGGCCGGAGAGAACAGGGGTTGCTGGCTGATAAATAAGGCGGTAGGCTTCAGGATGCAAAGTTGGCGGAGGTGAGAGATATGCGGGTTTTGCTTGCGGAGGATGAAGAAGATCTGAATAGGATTATCGTTAAGAAACTGGTTTCCGATGGTTACAGTGTGGACAGTTGCTTTGATGGAAAAGAAGCGATTCATATGCTGTCCCTTGTTGATTATGACGCCGTTATCCTTGACGTCATGATGCCTAAGGCAGACGGCTACGAAGTTCTGCGCCATCTGCGCGGTGCGGGGAAGGCTACGCCTGTCTTGTTCCTCACGGCCAGGGATACTGTGGCAGACCGCGTGAGAGGGTTGGACAGCGGAGCCAATGATTATATGGTCAAGCCTTTTTCTTTTGAAGAATTGGCGGCACGCCTGCGCGTGATGACGAGAACAGCATTTGGTGTTTCCGGCAACGTCATATCTGTGGCGGATCTGGCCATGGACACGGCTGCCCACTCCGTAAAACGGGGAGGGGAAGAAATTGCGCTCTCAGCAAAGGAATACGAATTACTGGAATATCTCATGCATAATCAGGGGATTGTGCTGTCACGGGAGAAGATTGAGGATCATATATGGAATTTTGACTATGAGGGTGGGACGAACGTGGTGGATGTCTATATCAGTTACCTCAGGAAAAAGATTGACGGCAAAAGCAGCCGCAAGTTAATCCATACTGTCCGAGGGAAAGGGTATGTGCTGCGAGAGGTGGAAGGCAAATGAGAAATTTGTCCATACGCATGAAGATTACGCTGTGGTTCACCGTGATATTGGCAGTTATCGCTTCCTTCACGTATGTGATTGTGTTTTCTGTCAATCAGCAGCTGATACAGAAGACGATACGAGATGAGCTGATCCGCACGGTGGAAGATAATGTGGATGAAGTGGAATATTATAAAAGTATCGGCAGATCGGACCCACAGGAAGTGGATTATTATATGGCATACCGTGATGGCTATCTGGAAATTGACGATGATTTCCTGGATAAAGTGAACGAAGTCTGTACGGCGATTTATAATGAAGACGCAGTTTTTCTTTATGGCGAGAATCCCATCTCCAGGCAAACGGCAGATATGGAGTTTGCGGATTCCCAAATCCGGCATCTGACGGTGAACGATACGCTGTATTATGTCTTCGACCGGAAGCTGCAGTCAGAAGGGCTGTCAGGGCTTTGGCTGCGAGGGGTTGTGTCAGAGCATCAGGGCATGGCTCAGATGGCGGCCATTACGCGGTTGCTTTTGCTGTTCCTGCCTCTTTTTGTCTTAGTCTCTGTCGCGGGCGGTTATCTGTTTGCAGGAAGGATGTTAAAGCCTATCCAGAAAATCTCAGAATCTGCTGCCAGGATTAGTACGGGGGGAGACCTGACAAAACGGATTGTGCTTGGCGAGGGCAGGGATGAGCTGCACCGGCTGGCAGATAGTTTCAATGAGATGTTCCGGCGGTTGGAAAAGTCTTTTGAGAGGGAGCGGCAATTTACGTCAGATGCTTCTCATGAACTTAGGACTCCGGTATCTGTGATAATGGCGCAGTGTGAACTGTCCTTGGGCGAGGAGCGCAGCACGGAGGAATACGTGCTTGCGCTGCGGACAATCCAACGACAGGGCAGGAAGATGTCAAGGCTGATTAATGACATGCTGGATTTCACACGTCTGGAAATGAGGGCGGAGAGCTATGCCAGGGAGGAAGTCGACATGACGGAGCTTGTGCGATCGGTGTGCTTTGATATGGCGCTGATAAAAGAGAAAGGCATCACGTTGACTTGTGAGGCGGATGAAGGTGCGGTTTTATATGGGAACCGCCAGCTGCTTTCTCGCCAGCTTGTAAACCTCATCAATAACGCTTACCGCTATGGGAAGGAAGGCGGTTCCGTTTTCGTCAGCCTGACGCGCAGGGGAGAGCATCTGGAGCTGTCCGTTGCAGATGATGGGATTGGCATTGCCGAGGAGGAACAGGATAAAATTTTCCGCCGTTTCTATCAGGCAGACAATTCGCACGCAGGAGAGGGTACGGGGCTGGGTTTATCGATGGTTTACGAGATTGCGCGATTCCATGGCAGTGAGGTCAGTGTGGAGAGTGAATTGGGGAAAGGCAGTACGTTCCGTATAATTTTTTGAATCATGAAGGAATTCTAATGTTACATTAATGTTTTTAAAGTATAATAAGAAAAAACCGTCAGAAAGGCGGGGGTTGGTTAGGAGGGGAACAGCCTTGGATGACAAAAAATCATTTTCCGGTTCACGAAAAACCGTGCTTTTGGTAATCATGTGCGTGTTGAATATAGTGGCGCTGCTTCTTGCCGGGGCGGCGATTGTCATAAGTCTTAATTCAATGCCGCCGTCTGATGAGGATAAGCAGGCGGCGCAAAGGATGGAGAACTCTGGGGAAGAGAAAATGGCGGCGGATGCCGGCAGCATAGAAGAGGGGCAGAGAACCCCGGATATGAGAGGCGACGGTACAGAGATAGCGGAAGGTTCGCTTGCAGGAAGCGGTAGTTCTGCCGCGCAGACGGTGTCGCCGGCTCTGGATGTGGAAGAGGCGAAGGCCGTTGCTGTTGCCCATGCAGGGTTTTCCGTGCAGGAGGTAAGTTTTTCCAAAACAAAGCTGGAAAAAGAGCATAGGATGCTGGTATATGAGATTGAGTTCTACAAAGACGGCATGGAATATGAATATGAAATTGATGCGGAAACCGGCGAGATTATAAAGTATGAGTCTGGGTGGGATGATTAAGTGCAACAAGATTTATTATAGAAATTGTAAAGGAGGAATAAGGGATGAAAGTGTGTAAGCGGTTAGGTACAATGATATTGGCGCTGTGTCTGGCAACGGCAGGCATAGCGGTTTCACCCGACACGGTATCGGCAAAGGGGATTGTCTCTGAACGCCAGGTGAAGAAGCTGGCGAAGCAAGCAGTCAAGGGTGCAGACGTAGTGAAAGTGGAAAAGGATAAGGAGAAAAACGAGATTGTCTATGATGTTGAGCTGCGAAAGGCGAAGAAGGAATATGACCTTGTATACCGTGCATCTGATTTGAAACTCATTTCCTATAAATGGGAAATGAAATCCAAATATGTGAAAAAAGGAAAAGGCGGCCTGATTGGCGATGGCAAAGCAAAGACTCTGGCAAAGAAGCAAGCCAAAGATGCAAAGCTTACCAGCATTTCCCAAAAGCGCAGTAACGGCATTGACGTCTATAAGGCCAAGCTGAAAAGTGACAGCAGGAAGTACGAATTAAAGATTCACGCGCGCACAGGAGCCGTATTGGAGTACGAGTGGGACGCGATTGCTAAGACAGCCGGCAGCAAGGATAAGGGCGGCAATGGGGAGCAGGACAGTAAAAATGACACAGACAAAGACAAAAAGGATTATATCGGAATAGAGGCAGCGAAAGACGCAGCAGTCTCCGATGCGGGATTGTCTTTTGAGGACGTCAGGTTTACCAAGGCGAAGCTGGATTGTGAAGACGGAATTATGGTGTATGAGATTAAATTCTGTACATCTGATTATAAGTATGAATATGAGATTGACGCCTTAACTGGCGCGGTACATGACAAAGAGGTCAAGAGATGTCATGCGGGCAGTGGGGACGACATTGAACATACTGGTCGTTATATAGGCATGGAGCAGGCAGAGAAAATTGCTTTGGAAGAAGCCGGCGGCGGAAGAATTATCAAGTCTAAGCTTGATATGGATGATGGGATTGCAGTCTATGAGGTAGAAGTAGCAGAAGGCAATTATGAATATGAAATTAAAATTCACGCAGAGACAGGAACTGTGCTTAAAGTAGAGCGAGAATACAAGCCTTGTCCGGATGTTCCGCAAGAGCCAGACGATTATATTGGGCTGGAACAGGCAAAGCGGATAGCCCTTGAAGCCGTAGGGGGCGGAAGGGTAGTGAAAGCAGAATTTGACATGGAAGATGGGCAGCCAATGTATGAGATAGAAATTGCAGAAGGCTCATGGGAGTATGAATTAGAGATTCATGCAGTTACTGGCGATATTCTCAAAAATGAGATGGAAGCAGAGGACTGACGAGGTAGAAGAGGAGGAATACGGTATGAAAAGATGTAAGATAATAGGTGCGGTAGCCCTGGCAATCTGCCTGGTAGCCACAAGCGTATGTTTTATCCCGCAAACGGCGCAGGCAAAGGAGATTACCTCATTCAGCCAGGTGAAGAAGCTGGCGAAGAAAGAGGTCAAAGGCGGGACGGTAGTCAAAGTGGATAGGGATTATGACAATGGGAAGCTCGTTTATGAAGTTGAGCTGTCAAAAGGCAAGAAAGAGTATAATCTTGCTTACCGTGCTTCTGATTCAAAGCTGATTTCCTATGAGTGGGAGATATATCCTTGGCATGTAAGCCGGGGGAAAGGAAAGCTCATCACGGTGAACAAAGCTAAGAAACTGGCAGAAAAGCAAGTGAAGGGTGCGGCTATCACCAGCATCATGAAAAAATATAGCGATGGCATTGATGTGTATCGGGTGAAGATGAAGAGCAGCAAGAAAAAGTATGAGCTGAAGCTCCATGCGCGTACCGGGAAAGTGCTGGAATATGACTGGGAGCTGGTTACGAAGGCTGGCAAGAAGTATATCGGCGAGGAAAAAGCAGTTTCGATTGCGCTCAAAAAAGTCGGCTCTGGCACGGTGGTGAAGGTTGACTTTGACTATGACGACGGGATTCCGGTCTATGAAGTGGACATTATTAAGGATGATTTTGAGTATGAAGTGGAAATCCATGCGCTGACAGGGAAAATATTAAACTTCGAAGTGGAACATATGTATGACTGACGGAAATATAAAATTGCCGGAAGCGTTCTGCAAAAGGATGCAGGAACTTCTAGGGGAAGAAGCGGAGGATTTTTTCAGCTCCTATGGAAAGGAGCGGGAATATGGCCTCCGCTATAACCCTTTAAAATTCATATCACGGGAAGAATTTGAAGAAAAGCAGGAAAAGGAACTGGGATGCAGATTGTCCCCGGTTCCTTGGTGCGCAGAGGGGTATTATTACCAGTCCCAGGACAGGCCCGGCAGGCATCCCTGGCATGAAGCCGGGGCCTTTTACATCCAGGAGCCAAGCGCAATGTCCGCAGTGGAATTGCTGGACGTAAAGCCAGGGCAGAGAATCTGCGACTTGTGCGCGGCGCCTGGCGGCAAGACGTCTCAGATTGCCGGGAAGATGCAGGGGCAAGGGCTGCTTGTGTCTAATGAATTCTATGCCAACCGGGCAAAAATCCTGGCGCAGAATATGGAACGAATGGGGATTGCCAATGCCGTGGCGCTCAATGAGCCGACGGGACATCTGGCAAAGACATTTCCGGGATTTTTCGACCGCATCCTCGTGGACGCGCCCTGCTCGGGAGAGGGAATGTTCCGCAAAGAGCCGGAATCGGTGAAAGAGTGGAGTGCAGAAAACGTAGAGTTGTGTGCAAAGCGGCAGCAGGAAATCTTATGCCATGCGGCGGAGATGTTAAAGCCCGGCGGTATTTTGGTCTATTCCACATGTACTTTTGCGCCCGAAGAGAATGAGCAGAACATTTGCTGGTTTTTGCGAAGCAATCCGGAGTTCACGCTGGAGGAGGCAGAGATTGGGGAAGTGGGAGAACTGGCAAAGACATACCGCTTATGGCCCCATAAGATGCGCGGGGAAGGGCATTTCCTTGCACGGATGAGGAAAGCTGGGACAGCAGAAAATGCTGGCGTAGATTGCCGGGAAAAATCGGCAAAAAAGCGCAAGGCTAAACGAAGGGATATAAATAATAAAGATATGGCCAGGCTTGAGGATGCGGTTTCCGGTTTTCGGAAATTCCAGGAAGAGACGCTGCGGATCAATCTGGAGGAGAAACTAGCGGGCAGATATGTGCTGTTTTCCGAGCAGCTCTACCGGCTGCCGGAAGAGACGCCGGATTTGGCGGGCTTTAAGGTTGTACGCGCCGGGCTGCATCTTGGCACATGCAAGAAGAACCGTTTTGAACCGTCGCACGCGCTGGCGTTATATTTGCGTCCGGAGGAGGCAAAGCAGCGCGTCAGCCTGGCAGAGGGCGAGCCGCTCAAGTATCTCCATGGAGAGACGGTCTCTTGCGGCAGCGGACAGAAAGGCTGGACGCTGGTGTGCGTGGATGGGCTTTCACTGGGCTGGGGAAAGGCGCAGAGGCAGACAGTGAAGAACCATTATCCGAAAGGGTTGAGAATTTGCTATTAATATTTGCCATTTTTGCCAATAACGGATAAAATAGAACAAGACATTTCAGGAAAAGGAGAATAATCATGGATTACAGAGCATATTTGAAAAACCATCCAGATAAGGAAGGGCGTTATGGGGAATATGGCGGCGCTTATCTGACTGACGAGCTGAAACCGGCGTTTGAGGAAATAACGGAGGCATACCAGACCATCTGCCATTCTTCGCAGTTCATCAGCGAGCTTCGGAGGATCCGCCGCGAATTCCAGGGAAGGCCGACGCCGGTGTACCACTGCGAGCGGCTGTCCAGACAGATTGGCAACTGCCAGATATACCTGAAACGGGAGGATCTGAACCATACCGGGGCGCATAAGCTCAACCATTGTATGGGCGAAGGGCTCTTGGCAAAATTTATGGGCAAGAAACGTCTGATAGCGGAGACGGGCGCCGGGCAGCATGGAGTAGCCCTTGCGACGGCAGCAGCTTATTTCGGGTTGGAGTGCGAAATTCACATGGGTGAGGTGGATATTGCCAAGCAAGCGCCGAACGTGACCCGTATGAAGATTCTGGGCGCGAAGGTAGTGCCTGTTTCTGCCGGGCTGAAGACGTTGAAAGAGGCAGTGGATTCTGCATTTGATTCTTATGCCAGAAATTATAAAGATTCTATTTACTGTATCGGTTCTGCGCTGGGGCCCCATCCGTTTCCGCTGATGGTGCGTGATTTCCAGTCGGTGGTAGGGTATGAGGCGAGAGACCAGTTCCGCGATATGACGGGCATTGACCCGGATGTGGTATGTGCCTGCGTCGGCGGCGGCAGCAATTCTATCGGAATGTTCATCCCATTCTTAAACGATCCGGTGGAGATTGTCGGCGTGGAGCCGCTGGGCAGGGGCGAGAAGCTGGGAGACCATGCGGCTTCTATGAAGTTTGGGGAGCGTGGCGTCATGCATGGCTTTGACAGCATCATGCTTAAGGATGAGAAAGGAGAGCCAGCGCCGGTCTATTCGATTGCCAGCGGCCTGGATTATCCTTCGGTAGGCCCGGAACATGCCTATCTGCACGATCTTGGCAGGGTGCAGTATGAGGCGGTGGGGGATGAGGAGGCGATGGAGGCATTCTTCAAGCTGTCTCGCTATGAAGGAATCATCCCGGCAATCGAAAGCTCCCATGCAGTGGCCTATGCCATGAGGAAGGCAAAGGAGATGGGCCGGGGATCCATCCTAGTCAATTTGAGCGGCCGGGGAGACAAGGATATTGACTATGTCGTGGAACATTATGGATATGGGGAGAAATTTATATAAATCGTTATAAATTCCTTGTAAAAAACCTTCTTTTTTCGTATGCTAATAGCAATAGGAAAAGGAGGGTTTTTTTATGGATAGGAGAAGAGGAAGAGTAACCATACCAACAGATCTTGATGTGATTCCTCAGACGCTGGAGCTGATGAAGCAGTGGGGCGCGGATGCAGTACGTGACTGTGACGGGACGGATTTCCCGCAGGAACTCAGGGATGTGGACGCCAAGATTTATTCCACGTATTATACAACCCGGAAGGATAATGCGTGGGCGCAGGCAAATCCCGAGGAAATCCAGCAGATGTATGTGATGACGCCTTTTTATACGGCGACCGGGAGTGAGCTGCGCATTCCGCTGATGAAGGGCTTGTACCCGGATATGTTAAAGCCTAATACCAGGGATGACATTACTCGCTGGTGGGAGGTTATGGACAGGACTACGGGGGAGGTTGTTCCTGCCGGACAGTGGAGCTATGACGAGGATTCCGGCGAGGTGGCGGTTCAGGCAAGCGCATTTCACGATTATACCGTGAGCTTCCTTGCTTATATCATCTGGGATCCGGTGCATATGTATAACGCAGTCACCAACGGCTGGCAGGATGTGGAACATCAGATTACATTTGATGTGCGTCAGCCCAAGACACATGCGTTTACGATGGAACGGCTGCGTAGGTTCATAGAGGAGCATCCTTATGTGAATGTGCTGCGGTTCACCACGTTTTTCCATCAGTTTACACTGATATTCGATGAGCAGGCACGAGAGAAGTATGTGGACTGGTATGGATATTCGGCATCTGTCAGCCCCTATATCCTGGAACAGTTTGAGGTAGAAGCCGGCTATAAATTCCGTCCCGAGTATATCATTGACCAGGGATATTATAATGGGCAGTACCGGATACCTACGAAGGAATACCAGGATTTCCAGGCATTCCAGCGCAGTGAGGTGGCGAAGATAGCCAAAGAAATGGTGGACATCACCCATGAATGCGGCAAGGAAGCGATGATGTTCTTGGGGGATCACTGGATTGGCACAGAGCCATTTCTGGAGGAGTTTGCTTCTATTGGGCTGGATGCGGTTGTCGGAAGCGTGGGAAATGGATCGACGCTGCGCCTGATCAGTGATATAGAAGGAGTGAAGTATACCGAAGGGCGGCTCTTGCCGTATTTCTTCCCGGATACGTTCTGCGAAGGAGGCGATCCGGTCAAGGAGGCAAAGGTGAACTGGGTGACGGCACGGCGCGCCATTTTGCGGAAGCCTATTGACCGCATTGGGTATGGCGGCTATCTGAAGCTTGCCTTGGATTTCCCGGAGTTTGTGGAATATGTGGAGGGCGTCTGCGAGGAATTTCGTGAATTGTATGATAATGTCAAAGGGTGCGTGCCTTATTGCGTGAAAAAGGTTGCAGTCCTGAACTGCTGGGGAAAGATGCGTGCCTGGGGCTGCCACATGGTTCATCATGCATTGTATCAGAAGCAGAATTATTCTTACGCCGGGGTAATAGAGGCTCTGTCCGGCGCGCCCTTTGAGGTGTCGTTCTTAAGTTTCCAGGATATAAAAGAGCGGCCGGAGATTTTAGGAGATATTGATGTGCTGATTAATGTAGGCGGCGCGGATACGGCTCATTCTGGAGGCGCATGGTGGTGTGACGAGGCAGTAGTGACCGCGGTCAAGAAATTCGTGCATGACGGCGGCGGCATTATCGGCGTGGGAGAGCCAAGCGCGCATCAGGCGAACGGACGTTTCTTCCAGCTTGCGAATGTGTTCGGTGTGGAGGAGGAGCAGGGGTTCACGCTTGGTTATGATAAATATAATTGGAATGTGCATAAGCATTTCATTACGGAAGACTGCCCGGCAGAAATTGATTTCGGAGAATGCCAGAAGAATATCTATGCACTGGAAGGCACGGAAATTATCTGCCAGAAGGACAAGGAAGTGCAGCTTGCGGCCAATGCATTTGGGCAGGGGCGCGCTGTCTATATCGGCGGGCTGCCTTATAGTTTTGATAACAACCGCCTCCTGCACCGCGCAATCCTTTGGAGCGCGCATGGGGAAGGAGAGTTGTGTAAGTGGTTCAGCAGCAATCCGAATGTGGAGGTACATGCATACCCGGGAAATGGGAAGTTCTGTGTGGTGAACAACACATACGAGCCGCAGGAGACTGTGGTATACAAAGGGAACGGAGAGGATTTTACCTTAAAGCTTGCGGCGAATGAAATCCTCTGGTATGCAATCTAATCTGCTCGGCAAACTGCTTGGAGAGTGTCAGCATTGAGACGGAACTGCCTCCGGACGTATGTGCTGTCAGTGGATGACAACGAGATGAACCTTGCCGTAGTCCGCGGGTTGCTCAAATGGACAGAAATCCAGCTTGATACGGTCGTGAGCGGGAGTGGGTGTATGGAACTTACGAGACAGAAAAAATATGACCGGATTTTCATAAATCATATGATGCCGGACGCTTCTGGAACAGGTTCAGAGATATGAGATGGGCGAGGCGTTGGAGCAGATTGAAATGCTTTCATCTATGCGGGCAGAAAAGGTATTGGAAGAGGTATGGTTCTGTGTGCATGAGTTTGACTATGACTGTGCGGAGAGCTGACTGCAAAGATGTATGTCAGAATGGGAGGGAAGCAAGGGATGAAGAATTCCGTTACCTGAAGAAGAACCAGCCGGACCTTGTGCTGCGGGATATCCAGATGCCAGTCATGGATGTGTTTGAAGCGCTGGTGTCTGAGCGGTAGTACAAGCAGGGGATGACGCTGGAACAGGCATTTGCCATATTGAAAGAAGAACATGGCAGGAGTTTTGAGCCAAAGCTGTTGGATGTGTTCTTGGCGGCAGAGGAGGAACTGCGGCAGCTGCCCGGGGAATATGAGGCAGTATCATGATAGAAACGAAGAAAAAGTTATTGCTGGCAATCAAAAACGATTCCGGGGGCTGGATCTGCATAATTTGCAGAGCTTTTGTATGCTGTTTGTATTGGTAGGGTCTGTCATGTGCATCGTGAACTTGTGGGGAGGGGTGCTGTTCCAGATCTGTTCCCGCAGGGAAAGCTATGGGTAAACCTGATGTTTACGATTCAGGACAGTGTGATTGGCATTAAGGAAGAGAACCTGAACAAGATTTTCCAGAGCTTTAGCCAGGTGGACACCAAGAAGAACCGCAGCATAGAGGGTACGGGGCTTGGGCTTGCCAGTTCCAAACAGCTTGTCCGTAAGCGCAAAGAAGGAATTGTGCCCGATATGGATTTCCTGATTACGGGAGGCGCATCTTATGAATTACGGTAGTTCCTCCTGCAAGAATTAAAAGAGCGGATGCCCTGGAAAACCGTTGTGGTAAACAAGGCATCCGCTACCATTTCCTGCAACTGTGGTTCTGGAGCGTTTGGGATTTTGTTCCTGCGAAAATAGATTATTTCAGTATCTTGCAGAAGTTCTTTTTGCCCTTTTTCAGCACCATGCCGTCGGCGAATGCATCAGCGCTATAGGATGTCTTGATGTCACCCACTTTTTCCCCGTCTACGGAGACGCCGCCCTGCTCCACCGCACGGCGCGCTTCGGAACGCGAGGGGGTAAGCCCGGATTTCACTAAAAGTGATAAGATGTCGACGGAGCCTTCGGTAAAGTCCTCTTCTGCAAGGGTAAAGGAAGGCATATCGGCGGCGTTTCCGCTGGAGAACAGGGCCTTTGCGGCATCCTGCGCTTTTGCGGCTTCTGCTTCGCCGTGGACAAGCTTCGTCAGCTCGAAGGCAAGGATTTCCTTGGCCTGGTTGAGCTGCGCGCCTTCCCAGGCGTCCATTTTGTTAATCTCCTCTAAAGGAAGGAAAGTCAGCATACGGATGCATTTCAAGACATCTGCGTCAGCAACATTCCGCCAGTACTGATAGAAGTCGAAAGGCGAGGTTTTGTTGGCGTCGAGCCAGACTGCCCCGGACTGGGTCTTGCCCATTTTCTTGCCCTCGGAGTTTAAGAGCAGGGTGATCGTCATTGCATAAGCATCTTTGCCAAGCTTACGGCGGATCAGCTCGGTGCCGCCCAGCATATTGCTCCACTGGTCGTCGCCGCCGAACTGCATGTTGCAGCCGTATTTCTGGAACAGGGCATAGAAGTCGTAGCTTTGCATAATCATATAGTTGAATTCCAGGAAACTCAGTCCTTTTTCCATGCGCTGTTTGTAGCATTCAGCCGTCAGCATTCGGTTTACGGAGAAATGCGGGCCAATTTCACGAAGCACTTCAATATAATTCAAGTCCATCAGCCAGTCAGCATTGTTAACCATCAGTGCTTTCCCCTCGGAAAAATCAATAAAGCGGCTCATCTGCTGCTTGAAGCAGTCGCAGTTGTGCTGGATGGTCTCCGGCGTCATCATCTGGCGCATATCCGTCCGCCCGGAAGGATCGCCAATCATGCCAGTGCCGCCGCCAATCAGGGCGATGGGTCTGTTGCCCGCCATCTGTAAGCGTTTCATCAGGCAGAGCGCCATAAAATGTCCCACATGCAGGCTGTCGGCAGTGGGGTCAAAACCAATATAGAAGGTTGCTTTTCCGTTGTTTATCAGTTCTTTGATTTCTTCTTCATCCGTCACCTGGGCAATCAGCCCCCGGGCAACCAGTTCATCGTATACAGTCATTGTCCTTCCTCCTCGTAATGAATGAAAATTATAGGGGGAAAATGCGCATTTGTCAAGGGGCGGGACGGTTTTTTTGGGATTCCGGGGATATATTTGTTTTAAATTTGTCCGATTTGTGGTATGCTTATTGATAATAGCGCGTAAAAAGTTAATATAATAGATAATTTCAGGAAGCGAGGGAAATCATTTGGAATATGTACTTCTGATTTTGGGTTTCATACTGCTGATAAAGGGCGCAGACTGCTTTGTGGACGGGAGTGCAAGCGTTGCGCACAAGTTAAAGGTATCTTCCATGGTCATCGGCCTGACTGTCGTGGCTATGGGAACCAGCGCGCCGGAATGCGCGGTCAGCATCGCGGCGTCTTTCCGGGGAGACAATGCAGTCGCTATCAGCAATGCTATCGGTTCCAACATTTTTAATCTGCTGATTGTCTGCGGCGTCTGTTCGGTCATCTCTCCGCTCCAGGTAAAGGCTTCCACGTTAAAAAAGGAGTTTCCGATTTCTATCTTAGCGGTAGTTGCTTTTGTGGGCATGGGGTATCTGGGCATGGAAATCGGCAGGGCGGACGGACTGCTCCTGCTGGCGGGTTTTCTTGTGTTCCTGGCGTGGCTGGTACGCGGGGCTAAGAAAGACCGGGATGCACAGGAGGATGCCGAGGAAATCAAAACCCTGAGTACGGGGATGTGCCTGGTTTATATCGTAATCGGGCTGGCGGCGATTGTTTTCGGGGGCGACATCGTTGTTGACGCCGCAACCAAGATTGCAGAAAATTTCGGTCTGAGCCAGACTTTGATAGGGCTTACCATTGTGGCTATGGGGACTTCCCTGCCAGAGCTTGTCACTTCGATTGTGGCGGCGAAAAAGGGAGAGGCGGACATGGCCATAGGCAATGTCATCGGTTCCTGCATTTTTAATATCCTCTTGGTGCTGGGAATCGCCGGGACGATAAGCCCTATGGAAGTACTGATGGAAAACATGGCAGATGCCGTTATCTTAATCGGCATGAGCATTGTCACATGGATTTTTGCGTGGAGCGGCAAACGCATCAGCCGCACAGAGGGAGCTGTGATGGTTGCTGTCTACGCGGTTTATATGGGCTATATCTGTATGAGGTAAAACCGTTGCCGGGCAAGCGTAACATGGACATTGTGAACATGGAGGCGTTGCCTTAGCAAGCAAATAAAACGAAGGAGAGTGGTATCTGATGAAAGAACAAAACAAAATCCAGACAGCGAAGGAGCCAAAACAACAGAGGCATCCCATCCGGCAGCAGCTTTTAGCGGTTGTCCTTGGCGTGTGCCTGACAGTCGTGTCTGTTCCTGTCTCATCCTTTGGCTCTTCGGTCCAGGCAGCGTCTGAGCAAAGAGGGACTCGGGCAGAAGACAGCGTGATGCCGGTTAGTGGTGATGACGGCGGGTCGGATGGGACGGTTGTGACAGGTGACGATGGGGAGAACGGGCAGTTTTTTGCAGATTTTTATTCCGGCAGCGCAGGGAATAAGGAATCAGTTGCGGCAGTGATGGCCGAGGATGAGAAACTGGGCACAGTCACTGCGCCGGAACTTATGCCGTTGGCAGGATTTGCAGCCGTTGGCTGGTCGGAAAGTAAGCATGACTTTGGCGGAGAAATTAAGGTAGGCGCAAATCTGGCCTTGACCGGAAATTCAGCTTATTATGGCGTGTACCAAAAAAATGTCACCCTGTCTTATGATGTCGGTGGTGGTGAAGCCTGCCCGGAAAGCGAGATGCAGACCTGCAGCGTTAATGTAAGCGAAAAGCTTACCTATGACGTCCCATCCTTTACGGCGGCGGACGCAGTCCGCCGGACAGGGTATGTATTTGCCGGATGGAATACCGAGGCGGACGGTACGGGCATACCTGTCGCTGCTGGCGGAACGCTTGAGCTTGACAGTGATACCATGCTCCATGCCATGTGGGTGGAAGGCAATGGGACGCCATACCGGGTGGAGCATTACAAGCAGGATGTTGTGAAGGATGTGTATACGAGGGTCGATGACGATACGGAATACCTGATGGGCAAGACTGATGAGTTGGTGAACGCAGAGCCGAACCCTTACACAGGATTTACGGTGAATACGGATTCAGAGCTTGGGAAACCATCCGGCATCGTGGAGGCGGATGGGAGCCTGGTGCTGCAGCTTTACTATGACCGGAATGTCTATGAGATAGATTTTGATTTAAATGGCGGAGAGGGCGCTGTCCCGAAGATGCAGGCTGTGCGCTATGGCGGGCTTCTGCAGGAGCCGGAAATGCCTCAGCGCAGGGGCTATGTTTTCAAAGGCTGGTATCTGGACAGTGCAGGGACAGAATCTGCCTGCTGGGACTTTTATCAGACCATTGAGCGCAATACCGATACACGTAAAGCCACGCTTTATGCAAAGTGGGCGGATGAGACTGCCCCGGTTTTGGGGGAGGCAACTTTTGGTACTGGTTCCCGGAATTTTGCAGATTGGGTCATTGGGCGTGAGAAACTGACGATTACCGTTCCGGTAACGGAGGCGGGCAGCGGCCTGAAACAGGGAGATTACTGGCTGCAGCCTGAAACAGGGCGGCCAAGGGCAGGTACGGCCCTTATACGTGCGCAGCAGGCGCTGACGCCTGAAATCCGCGGGCGCAGCGGCGGTGTGTCGGCAGTCATGACAATCCGCGGGAATGCTGAGAGCGGGGAGAGCATAGTGGTGATTACCATTGAGGAGGAGTTCAAAGGAAGCGTTTCCCTGACTTGTACGGATAATGCGGGGAATGTCTCCGTGGAGAAAGTGCTTACGGCAGACGGTGCGGGCGTCATCGTAGAGGATAACGCGCCGTATATCGGTTTTTCTAAAGCAGAGGCAGACACGGCGGAAGATGTGGCGGCGGTGGACGTGAATGTGACAGATACAGCCGGCGGCAATGTGGCGGCTGGCATCGCGGACGTATCCTACCAGGTAGACGGAGGGAAAGCTAAGGAAGCAGGAGCAGGCGAATTTTCTGACGTCGTGGTAGAAAGCTACCGCTTTACGGTAACGATACAAGGGGAGGGAAAACATATCCTGAAGGTAGCGGCAACGGACAATGCCGGAAACCAAAGCGTACGGGAGGCCGTTGTGGAAATTACGGAGAAGAAGGCAGTTGTCACCCCGAAATCCAAGACGCCGACTAAGACAGCCACGAAATCCGCGGGCGCAGGCGCGGAGCCTAAAACCGGGGACAGTACGCCAGTGAAGGTCTTTGCTACCTTGGGAATGGTGGCAGGATTTACATACTTACTTCTGTACTTCAATGCCGGGGAAGGCGGCATCACGGAGGGCGAGAAGGAAGAAATTATTTCCAGGCTGGTGCGCTGGGCGCGTAAAGGCAAGCTGCGGAAATATCCTGCGATTCTCATAATTTCAGTGTTCTTGTTCTATTACCACAGTATTGGCAGGAGCGTAAGCGATGAGTGGAAGAAAGTATATGAAGGATAAGAAAAACAGTTATCCGCCGGATGTCAGGGAAACCGTGTACGTGGAATCTGACATCTGGATACGGACTTGTACGGTTTATTTGTAAAAATGGAAAAATAATAAAAGGAGGAAAACGATATGGATTTTTTTGGAAAATTGGGAGAGGCAATCGTAGAAACAGGGAAAGATGTGTCACAGAAAGCGACAGACCTGACAGAGATTACAAAGCTTAAGATGGATATCCGAAGCAGGGAGGATTTTGTACGAAAACAATTTACGGAGATGGGCAAACAGTATTATGAATTGCATAAGGAGGACGCGGAGCCGCTGTTTGAGGAAGTAGGGCTTATTACGGACGCATTGCTTAAGATTGAGGAACTCAGGAATGAGATTGCCGAGCGCAAAGGTAAGAAATTATGTCCGTCCTGTGGCGCTGCTAATGATACAGATGCTTTGTACTGCAATCAGTGCGGAGCTAAATGTGAAGCTGCCGCCACAGAGGAGGCGTTTGAGGCGGAAGATGCGGATCTTGCAGAAGAGACAGAGTTTTCTGAAGTAACGGAAGACGTGGAGTTTATGGCTGTATCAGAGGATGCGGAAACAAAAGAAGACTTAGAATCATAAGCGGGATTGAAAGAAGAAGCACACAAAACACTGACAAGGAAGTCGGCAAAAACAGGGGAAGTGTATTTACGGCGGTATCTCGGCAAACATATAAAACAAGGAGTGTGGTATGTGATGAGAGAAAAGAAGGATAATCAGGCAAGGGAAGTATCCGTGAAGCGGAAGCATCCGATTATTCAGCAGCTGTTGGCGGTGCTTCTGGGCTTCTGCCTGGCGGTAGTGTCAATCCCCATGTCACAATGTTATTCTGTGCAGGCAGCACAGTTTCGGGAGGACGTATCCAGTCTTTCCGGGCTATCTGAAGAATCGGGAGAGCGTCCGCGGGCATTGGGGCTTGGGGATATGGGCGGCGAGCCGGATGGACGTGAAATGTCGAGACGTAATCTTCCGCAAGAATTAACGCCAGACGATGGAGTTGGCAGCAGGCCCAAAGAAAGCCTGGGTGAGGAAAGTCAGGATTTCCGGCAGCGGAAAATGACAGAAGAGCAGACAGAGCTGCTGTTTGCGGATGATGGGGGAGAGGACTTGCCTGAAACGCCGTCGCAGCCGGGTTGTGGGATTATCCTTGAGGATACTGTCTGGGAGGCTGCCGGAGAATTGAAGGATGGGGAACTGATTGTGCAGCCAGGGGTGACCCTGACGATAAACAGCACTATTGCAGTTAGCGGAACGGTTACCATTAAGGGGGGCGGGGTGATTGTCCGGGGAAATTCTGCCGGGGGCTTCAGGCTGAGTACCGGCGCCAGACTCACTTTGCAGGATATCACATTGGACGGATGCTCAGACACTATCCCTGGTTTTGCGGTACCCATGATAAGTCTGTGGTATCAAAACGAGCTGACGTTGGACGATGGCTGCACAATCAGAAACAGCAGGGCAGACAAAGGGGCAGCGGTCTACCTAAGAGGGGGAAGTAATAAAATAATCCTAAACCGTGCAGTGATAGAAAACTGTTCGGCATCAATTAATGGTGGAGGAATATTTGCGAATTCAAGTAATGTTAAGATTGTCTTGAACAATGCTGTTATCCGAGGCTGTTCGGCAAGCGATAAGGCCGGTGGCATATATGCGACATATGCGGATGTGACTATCAATGGCGGACGGTATGAGAATAACAGGACGACAAATGCGGGCTCTCTTGATATGGGAATTACGGGAGGAGGGTTCATTTTCATATGCATGGCAACGCTGACCATCAATGACGGTATCTTCACTGGCAATACGAGCGTTACTAAGGGCGGATGCATTCATCATTGCGGGCATGAGAATACCAGGACTTACATAAATGGAGGGGTTTTTTCAGGAAATAGCTGCAGTAACGAGACGTATGCAGGCAGCGGCGCGGTTTACAACTCCACGGCAGTGGAGGGCAATACGTCGGTGACCTTATCCGGGGATGTGAAATTTGGAGATGGCGTAAGCGAAACGGGCGTGGACGGCGTGTATCTGGATGCAACGAATGTGACTTTACGAAAAATCCAACTCAGCGATACCCTGACTTACCCGGTGACGCTTTACCTTAAGCCGCAGGAGAATTATGTGATTGCGCAGGGGATTAATGATTACCAGCTGCTGCGGGAGCGGGATATGAAGAAAATTCATTTCGTGGATACTACCGATTCCGATAAGACCTGGTATGCGGTACTGGACAAGGAGAAGAACCAGGTTTATCTGTCTACCACCAATCCTGGCTATGGGTATTTTGTCTATTATATCAAGAACGGAGCGAAAGGCACGGCGGTCACGGACGATTATGAATATCAGCTGCAGGAGGAAGTCACGGTGAAATCCGCAGACGGGCTGACGTATGAAGGGCGGCAGTTTGTCGGTTGGAATACAGAAGCGGATGGAAGCGGTACGATGTATCGGGAAGGCGATACCTTTGCACTGCAGGGGGACACGGATTTGTATGCAATCTTCGAAGAATCGTTTGCGGCAGATTTCTATTCTGGCAGCGCAGGGAATAAAGAAACAGTTGCGGCAGAGATGGACTGGGAGCAGATTACCGGCCATTTGTCTGCGCCGGAACTGAAGCCGTTGCAAAGCCTTGAACTGCCAGAGGGACAAAAATTGACGGAAGAATGGGAAATGTCCGAGGAACGGGGAAGCTTGGAAGGATTTGAGGCGGTAGGCTGGGACGAGAGCGAGGATGGCTTTGTGGGTGAAATCCAGGCAGGCGATGAGATAGTCTTGACTGGGAATGAAGCGTTTTATGGGGTGTATAAGAAAGATGTGACGTTGTCTTACGATGCCAATGGCGGGGAATCATGCCCGGAGAGGGAGACAAAGCTTTTGCATGTGAATGTAAGTGAACAGCTGGCTTACGATGTGCCCACATTTACCGTATCAGGGAAAGCGGTGAAGAAAGGCAGCATTTTCGCCGGGTGGAATACGGAAGCGGACGGAAGCGGTACGATGTATCAGGAAGGGGACACGTTAGAGTTGGAGGAAGATGAGATTCTATATGCGATGTATGGGGAGCAGGACCGGCCGCCATATGTTGCAGATTTTTACTCCGGCAGTGCAGGAAACAAAGAGACGAAGCTTGCAATAATGGACTGGGAGCAGGAAATCGGAATGCTGACAGCGCCTGAGCTTCAGCCGTTGCAAAGCCTGGAACTTCCAGAAGGACAGCAATCGCTGGAAGGGCAGGAGCTGTCAGAGAGGCAGGAAGGCCTGGAAGGATTTAAGGCAGTAGGCTGGGACGAGAGCGAGGATGGTTTTGCGGGTGAAATCCAGGCAGGCGATGAGGTAGTCTTGACCGAAGATGATGTTTATTACGGCGTGTATGGGAAAGAAGTGACTCTTTCCTATGACGCTAATGGTGGGGAGCAATGCCCGGAAAACGCGACAAAGACGCTGCATGTGAATGTGAGCGAGCAGTTGGCATATGATATCCCCACATTTACGGTAGCGGGGGAAGCGGCAAAGCAGGGTTGTGTGTTTGCCGGATGGAATACGGAAGCGGACGGAAGCGGTACGATGTATCAGGAGGGAGACACGTTAAATCTGGAGGCAGACGAGGTCTTGTATGCCATATTTACAGATAAAGAGGTATTTGTAGCTGACTTTTATTCTGGCAGCGCCGGCAAAAAAGAAAAGAAAGCAGCAGAGATGGACTGGGACCAGAATGTAGGATTGCTCACAGCGCCAGAACTGAAGCCGCTGGAAATTCCTGAACAGAGAAAAGAGCGCGGGCTGCTGAAAGTAGTTGGAAACTCAGAGGAACAGGTAACGCCGGAAGGCTTTGCAGCAGTGGGCTGGGAGGAACGCCCAGACATGTTTGGCGGTGGCGTAAAGCCTGGCGCGCAGCTGTCCCTGTCAGCCAATGCAGTTTATTACGGCGTGTATGGAAAAAATGTCACGCTGTCTTATGATGCCAATGGCGGTGGACGATGTCCTGAGAGTGAGACGGAAACCTTCCATATAAACGTAAGTGAACGTTTATCCTATGATATTCCGACTTTCACCGCGGCAGAGCCGGTCGGAAGGACAGGGTATGTGTTTGCCGGATGGAATACCAAGGCAGACGGTACGGGCGAGCCTGTGAATGCCGGGCAAAGCCTGGAGCTTTGTCAGGACACGGTTCTTTATGCTATGTGGGTAGATGGTAACGCTACGCCGTACCGGGTGGAGCATTATAAGCAGGATCTTGAAGGGGATGGTTATACCAGAGCTGACGCTGATACGGAATATTTGGCGGGCAAAACCAATGCTGTGGTGAAAGCAGAGGCAAACGCTTATGCTGGTTTTTGTGAGAATACAGAATCAGGGCTTGGGAAAGCGTCCGGTGTCGTGGAGGCTGATGGAAGCCTGGTGCTGCAGCTTTATTATGACAGGAAAGTCTATGAGGTAGATTATGACCTGAACGGCGGTGAGGGCGTTGCCCCGAAGACGGAAAATGTGCGTTATGGCGGTCTTTTGCAGGAACCCGAAGAGCCGAGGCGCAGAGGATATACCTTTCTGGGCTGGTATCTTGACAAGGCAGGGACGGAAGCTGCCTATTGGGATTTTTATCAGACAGTCGAGCAGAATACAGAAGAACCCAAGGCTACGCTTTATGCGAAGTGGGTGGATGATATTGCCCCTGTCCTGGGGGAGGCATCTTTTGGAGCCGGTTCCCGGAACTTCACGGACTGGATTGTCGGACGTAAGAAGCTGACCATTACCGTTCCCCTAATGGAAGAAGGCAGTGGGCTTAAACAAGGAGATTACCGGCTGCTGCCGGAGGAGGGCAGGGAGAAAGCAGGCACAGCCCTTATCCGCGTGCAGCAGGCAGTTACGCCGGAAATCCGCGGGCGAAGCGGCGGCGTATCGGCAGTCATGACAATCTGCGGGAATGCAGAAAGCGGGGATAGCGCGGCAGTGATTACCATCGCGGCGGATTTCAAGGGAAGCGTATCCCTGACATGCATGGACAATGCGGGAAACATATCCGTGGAGAAAATGCTTACGGCAGACGGTGCGGGAGCGGTTGTTGAAGATAATGCGCCGAGAATCAGCTGTTCGGAAGCGAAGAAAGAAGCGGGAAAGCCTGTGGCTACAGTCAAAGTGAACGTGGAGGATGATGTCAGGGATAATATCTCCGCCGGCCTTGCCGCCATTTCTTACCGTATAGATGAAGGGACTGCGAAAGCTGTGGGCAAAGGAGAGTTTGACGATTCTATGGTGGAGAGTTACAGCTTTCCAATACACATAAGAGGCGAGGGGAAGCACACCCTGCAAGTAACGGCTACAGACAATGCCGGCAACGAAAGCACAAAAGAGGTGGCAGTGGAAATTTCGAAAAAAGCAGTCGTTACCCCCAAACCCGAGCCCCCGGCAGAAACGCCGAGGGCTGGCGGAGAGCCTAAGACGGGAGAGAACACGTTTGTAAAGGTATTCGCTACCTTGGGAATGGTGGCTGGATTTTCCTATCTGCTTCTGTATTTTAATTCCGGAGAAGGAGGCATCACGGAAGGTGAGAAGGAAGAGATTGTCTCCCGGCTGGTGCGCTGGGCGCGCAAAGGAAAGCTGCGTAAATATCCGGCTTTGCTTCTGATTTCAGTGTTCTTGGTATACTACCACAGTATTGGCAGGAGCGTAAACGACGAGTGGAGGAAAATGTGTGAGGGATAAAAAGAAGCTCAGGCTCCTTCGCGCTGTGCTTTTGGTAATTACGATAGCATGCCTGCTCCCGGTGGGGCGGTCATGCTGTCTGTCTGTCGTACATGAAAGGCAGCAGAGGGAACTGAAAAATCTTAAGGGAAAGACAGGCGGGGGCATGGCACCGGCTGGCAACACGGAGGGCACAGAAGGCGCGGCAAAGGAGGAAGCTGATTCCGGCGGGCTGTTGGTATCAGCAGAGTTGGCCGGGCTTTATGAGGATAACAGCGATTTGGTCGGATGGCTGGCGGTGGAGGGGACGGATATTGATTATCCAGTCGTACAGTGTGAAGATGATGAATTTTACCTTTCCCACAATTTTAGGCAGGAAAACGACAGATATGGCTGTCTCTATGTAAAAAGTATTGCGGATGTCAATACGCCGGGAACGAATTTCATCATTTATGGACATCACATGAAAGATGGCTCCATGTTTGGCGGACTGGACAAGTATGACAGTGAGTCTTATTTCAGGAATCATAGGTTGGTCTCTTTTAATACGCTGTATGAAGAACGCGTGTATGAAATCATGGCCGTTTTCCAGACCTGGATTCCTGAGGATGATAAGGACGGCGGATTTCGGTATTATCAGTTTTACCAGGCTGACACGGAAAAGGAATTCCGCGACTTCTATGAAAATGTGATGGCGCTGTCGATTTATGACACGGGCGTAACGGCTGAGTTTGGAGATACGTTCCTCACAATGTCTACTTGTTCCAGCCATGCAGAGAACGGGAGATTTGTGGTGGTGGCAAAGAGGGTTGCCAAATAATGCAAGAACAAATTTGTTGTACTAGACTTAGGGACAGAAATATATTATAATTAAAACCAGTCAGTATTTTGCAGAGCGAAAACATAATTTACGTTAGGAGGAGAAGAGAAATGTCAATGTTTTTAAAGAACCTGAGCATCAGGCTGAAAATTCTGATTCCCGTTTCCTTGCTGGGACTTCTGATGCTTATATTGGGGATTGTCAGTCTGAACAGCGCTAACCGGATTATGAAGACCAGTGAGGACATCACCAGTGATTATGTGGTGAGGATAGAGCAGATAGAAGAAACCATGATTGCTTACCAATCATTGCGGCGCGTGGCCTTTGCTCATATTGTGGAAGACGATGCGCAGAAAATGCAGACGCTGGTGCAGGAAGCTGATGAATTGAAAGCGGAGATTGATGCTCTGTGCGCGGAGTATGAGCAGGGAATCAGCGCAGAGGAAGAAGAAGCTTTTGCGAAGTTTAAGGATGGTTATAAAAACTATCTTGTAATATATGATAAAATCCTGGATTACAGCGCCAAGAGGAAGAATGCCGACGCGTCAGATTTGGCGAGCGGTGATTTGCGTGATGCAGGCGTGGCGCTGACAGAGGAATTGGATATCTTGATTGACGTCAATAAGAAGTCGATGGAGGACGCCGTTTCCGTCTTGAATAAGTTATATGGAAATATTACCCGCATGACGATTATCCTTATTGTGGGCAGTGTGATTGTACTTTTGTTTGTCGTATGGGTATGCTGGACATGGGTATGCAGACGTCTGGTCAACATCAATGCTCAGCTGCGTGACGTGATTGCTACGATTGAGGCCGGAGAAGGAGATTTGACGAAGCGCGTGCAGTGTTTTTGTACCGATGAAATCGGTACGTTGGCTGCTGGTATCAATACGTTTATTGAGACGTTGCAGGGAATCATGGGGCATATCAATATGAGTTCCGATCAGCTCGGGTCTATTGTAAATTTAGTATCAGACAAAGTGTCGACGGCAAATAATAATTCATATGATATTTCTGCCGTCATGGAGGAACTGTCCGCGTCCATGGAGACGATTTCCACGACTATCACGGATATCAAGGAGAATGTAGGTGTTGTAGACGAGAATATTATTGAGTTGTCCGATGCGTCGCAGGGGCTTTACGATTATGCCGCAGGCATGCAGGAACGTGCGGAACATCTGGAACACAATGCGGTTGAGAATAAGCAGAATACAAGCGATATCATCAATGCGATTATAGATAAGCTGAAACGCGCCATTGAGAGCAGCAAGAGCGTTGACCGTGTCAATGACCTGACGGATGAGATTTTAAGTATTTCCGGGCAGACAAACCTTTTGTCCCTGAATGCATCCATAGAGGCGGCTAGGGCAGGCGAGGCCGGCAGGGGATTTGCCGTTGTTGCAGATGAAATCAGCCAGCTGGCAAGCTCCAGCAGGGAAGCTGCGAATAACATCCAGACTATCAATAACATGGTAATCGAGGCGGTAAATGAGCTGATTGACAGTGCGGATTCGATTGTCAAATATATTAATGAAAACATCCTTCCGGATTATGAAGGGTTTGTAAATGCTGGCAGGCAGTACAATGAAGATGCTGTGCATGTCAATGACATTGTCACAAGGTTCAATGACATGTCGGTCAACTTAAAACAGCTGATGGGCAATATCACAGATTCCATCAATGGCATCAATACAGCAGTAGGTGAGAGTGCAAGAGGAGCTACGAACGTAGCGATGAATACTTCCAATCTTGTGAAGGATATCAGCGAGATTGCGGAGGCAATGGATGATAACAGGCAGGTTGCCGGTACTTTGACGGATGAGGCAGACCGTTTCATCAACCTATAGTGGACTTACGGAAATCAGCCGCCTTCTACGAATATATGGAAGGCGGCTTTTCATTATATGACTACTCATGAAGGAGGCGCACTTATGTGTACAGAATGTAAGAAAGGTAAATATTATATAACAACTGCGATTGCCTATACATCAGGCAAACCCCACATTGGCAATACCTACGAGGTTGTGTTGGCTGACAGCATTGCCAGGTTCAAACGGCAGGAAGGATATGATGTTTATTTCCAGACCGGGACGGATGAGCATGGGCAGAAGATTCAGGAGAAAGCTGAGAAAATGGGAATATCGCCCAAAGATCTTGTGGATCAGGTAGCGGGTGAGGTCAGGCGTATCTGGGATCTGATGAATTCCTCCTATGACAGTTTTGTCCGCACGACAGATAAAGACCATGAGGAACAGGTGGCAAGGATTTTCAAGAAATTATATGACCAGGGAGATATTTACAAAGGAGCGTATGAGGGCATGTACTGTACGCCCTGCGAGTCTTTCTGGACAGAGTCCCAGCTTGTAGACGGTAAATGCCCGGACTGTGGGCGCGAAGTGAAGCCGGCAAAGGAAGAGGCGTACTTTTTTAAGATGAGCAAATATGCGGGCAGGCTGATTGAACATATCAACAGCCATCCTGAGTTTATTCAGCCAATATCCAGGAAAAATGAGATGATGAACAACTTCCTGCTGCCTGGACTGCAGGATTTATGCGTGTCCCGCACATCTTTTGACTGGGGGGTTACGGTGGATTTTGATCCCAAACATGTCGTATACGTGTGGCTGGACGCTTTGACGAACTATATTACGAAGATTGGTTATAATGCGCAGGGGAGCTCTTCGGATTTATTCAGGAAGAATTGGCCGGCGGATTTGCATCTGCTTGGCAAGGATATTATCCGATTCCATACAATTTACTGGCCGATTTTCTTGATGGCTCTGGATCTGCCGTTACCGAAACGGGTATTCGGCCATCCCTGGTTGCTGCAGGGCGGCGAGAAAATGAGCAAATCCAAAGGCAATGTTATCTATGCGGACGACATGGTGGAGTTGTTCGGCGTGGATGCTACCCGTTATTTCGTGCTGCATGAAATGCCGTTTGACAATGATGGCATCATTACCTGGGAGCTGGTGGTGGAGCGGCTGAATTCCGACCTTGCCAACATCCTGGGGAACCTGGTGAACCGCACAGTATCTATGTGTAATAAGTATTTCGGCGGGACGGTCACGAAGACAGGGGACGAGGAAGCGGTCGACAAGGAATTAAAGGCGACAGCGGCGGCGGCGCGAGACAAGGTACAAGCGAAGATGGACGAGCTGCGTGTGGCAGACGCAATTTCTGAGGTATTTACTGTGCTGCGCCGCAGCAATAAATATATCGATGAGACGGAACCATGGGTGCTGGCAAAGGATGATGCGAAGAAGGGGCGCCTCGGCGAGGTACTCTATAATCTGGCAGAAGCCATTACAATCGCGGCTTCCCTGCTCCACAGCTTCCTGCCGGAGACTGCAGAGAAGATTGTGGCGCAGTTAGGCACGCAGATTCGAGGTTTTGAGTCCTTGAATCAATTCGGGCTTTATGAGAGCGGAACTAAGGTGACGCAGCAGCCGGAAATCCTGTTTGCGCGTCTTGATGTAAAAGAGGTTATGGAGAAAGTAGAAATCATCCGACAGGCACAGAAGGCAGAGTTTGAAGCTGAGCAGCGGGCTATGGGCGAGGCTCCGCAGGAGGAAAGTGAAGCTGGCATTGACATAGAGCCCAAGGAAGAGATTTCTTATGATGATTTTATGAAAATGCAGTTCCAGGTAGGTGAAATCATAGCTTGTGAGGCAGTAGCCAAGTCCAAGAAGCTCCTCTGTTCCCAGGTGCGTATCGGTAGCCAGGTCAAGCAGATTGTTTCTGGCATTCGTAAGTACTACTCCCCGGAGGAAATGGTAGGCAAAAAAGTCATGGTGTTAGTAAATCTTAAACCGGCCAAACTGGCAGGCGTATTATCGGAAGGCATGCTTCTGTGTGCAGAGGATGAAACTGGCAGGCTTGCGTTGATGACGCCGGAAGAGGAGATGCCTGCGGGAGCAGAAATATGTTAGGAAGCATGATTTTTGAGAGCCATGCCCATTATGATGATAAGCAGTTTGACCCTGACAGGGAGGAACTGCTTTCCTCTATGGGGGAAAAGGGAATTGGGAAGATTATCAATGTAGGGTCGGATTTCACGGCTTGTAAGCGTACTTTGGAGCTGACGCGGCAGTATGAGTTCCTCTATGGCGCGCTGGGCATCCATCCCAGCGATATCGCGGACTTAAATGAGGGCGTCTGTGAATGGCTGAAAGAGTCTGCCGCTTTGCCGAAAGTAGTGGCAATCGGAGAGATTGGCTTGGATTATTATTGGGAGAAAGACCCAGAGGCACAGAGCAGGCAGCGTTACTGGTTCTGCAGGCAGATGGAGCTTGCGCGAGAGCTTTCCCTGCCGGTAATTATCCATTCCCGGGATGCGGCTAAAGATACGCTGAAATTGATGAAGGACATTCATGCCCAGGAAATCCCCGGGGTCATCCATTGTTTTTCCTATTCCCTGGAATTGGCGCAGGAATATGTCAACATGGGGTATTATATTGGCATCGGTGGCGTAGTGACTTTTAAGAATTCCAAGAAGCTGAAAGAAATTGCGGCCCAAATTCCATTAGAGCGGATTTTGCTGGAGACAGATTGTCCATACCTTTCACCAGAGCCTAACCGAGGCAAGCGAAACTCTTCTTTAAACCTTCCTTATGTGGCAGGCGAAATCGCATCTATAAAGGGCATTGGGACAGAAGAGGTTATTGCGCAAACATGGGAAAATGCAGGGCGGCTGTTTACAAAAGCGGTGTAAGGAGGAAATGTATGGCAACATTGGGAAACCCGCAGGAAACGATTGCGGTATTGCAGAAATATAAGTTTAATTTCCAGAAAAAGTTTGGGCAGAATTTCCTTATCGACACCAGGGTGCTGGATAGGATCATGGATGCAGCGGAAATCAGCGGGGAAGATTATGTGTTGGAAATCGGGCCTGGCATAGGCGTCATGACGCAGTATCTGTGTGAACAGGCCAAGGCAGTGACGGCGGTGGAAATAGACAAAAACCTGATACCTATTCTGGAGGATACGCTCAGCGCGTATGCCAATGTGCGGATTGTCCAGCAGGATATCCTCAAGCTGGATGTCAATCAGCTTGTACAGGAAGAAAACCAGGGCAGGCCCATTAAAGTAGTGGCAAATTTGCCCTATTATATTACAACGCCGATTATTATGGGATTGTTTGAAAGCAATGTGCCGCTGGAAAGCATCACAGTCATGGTGCAGAAAGAAGTGGCGGAGCGGATGCAGGTCGGGCCTGGCACTAAGGATTACGGAGCATTATCCCTCGCCGTGCAATACTATGCGGAACCTGAGATTGTGGCGAATGTGCCGCCCAACTGTTTCATTCCCCGGCCGAAGGTGGGGAGCGCGGTAATACGGCTCGCCAGGCATAAAGAACCTCTGGTACAAGTGGCGGACGAGAAGCAGATGTTTGCCATCATCCGAGCCTCCTTTAACCAGCGCAGGAAAACGCTGGTTAACGGCATCAACAATGCGCCGGACATTTCGTTTTCTAAGCATGAGGTTGTACAGGCGCTTAAGAAAATGGGCCTTCCGGAAAATATCCGGGGGGAAGCGTTGTCATTAGAACAGTTTGCGCAGCTAAGTGATTTTCTTGTCTTATAGGAGAGACGTGGCCATGATAAAGCGTGAAAGTGTCTTTCCTATAAGACAAAAAATAATTTTCCAGTTAGATTTTATGCCGCTGTTATAAAATGTTGTTGATAACCAACGCGCAGCCTGAGAGGATTAACATGATTACCACCAGTTTCCGCACCAGCCCTTCGTCCAAAATGGCGCTGCTTTTGATGCCCAGGAAAAGCCCTGCCAGCATTGCCGGAATCAACAGGACGGCCTGGCGCATGATATCGAGCGTGATTATGCCGGTGATACTATATATGATTAAGCGGAAGGTGTTTTCCGCAATGAACACGATGCTCAGGTTCGCGCGGAAAGCTTTGGTATCTTGCGTGACCCTGTTCACATATGCGGCAAGCAGGGCCCCAATGCCATAAAGACCACATAACATACCTGACAGAAAACCAATAATGCCCAGCGCCAGCCTGGAGGATTGTTTTTGGCCTTTGTGCCTTTCTCGGAACAGCATTTCTGTTCCGATGAAAATGACTACGATGCCAAAGAGGATTTTTATCATCCTGGTATCAGTATTTTTCAGCAGTATTATCCCTGGGATGTTGCCCAGTAAGACCAGTAAGGCTAGTGGGATGCAAATCTTCCATTGCACGGATTTGCGTTCTTTCCATGCAAGGATGAAATTGCTTGGGTAGCCTAGAAGAAGTTCTACTGGGGTAATGCTGATGTTGTTAGCTTTGAAGCTTAAAATTGTCGTGAATACAAGGGTATTGGCAAAGCCGCAAAGCCCCTTGATGAAAAAGGCGCAGGCTGCCGCAAATATCATCCATATCATAAGTTACCTCCTTCTGGATGGTCTGTCACGGTTAAATTCTACCACATCTCTCTGGAAACGTCTTGCCAGATTTTGGTTCTGCAGCTTAGGGTTCTTTCTTGCCTCGATTGCAATGCTGTCAAAAAAAGTACACCAGAGCCTGCAGAATTCCATTTCTTCTGGGGAAAAGCGCGTCAGCATTTCCTGATCTAACCCTTCTGTATCTGTGATGAAGAACCCTTTTCCCTTAGGATGCAGCGCAGCAAGGTTATGTGTTTTATCGTATATCATGAAGTTTTCTTCGGGAAGCCGGTCGGAAAAATGTTCTCCCAAGAATGGCAGCACATCATTTTGGGGATGGATCTGTGCAAAGAGTAAGCCGTTCTCCAGTTCCTGAAAACGCAGGAACCCCAGCAGATGGTGGGCTTCATTTCCCGTAGAGCGGGAGAGCTGGAAGGTGCGGTTCACATAAGGTTCCGCCAGATAATTGAGAACCTTGCCGGCGTCTGGGAGCGAGAGGGCAAGGACGACCGTCTTGTAAATGGCGTCTGCTTTGTCCATGGATTTCTTCCTGGAGCTGTTTTCCCGCGCGGATGCCGCCTGGCATATCTCCTGATATGTTTCGTCTCCCATGCGTTGGTGGAGTGTATTGGCTACTTTCGCACTTTTTTCATAATCTGTGCGCACGGTGACATATTCGTCAAATAGGGAATAGTTATCCGGCGCATGGGTGGTAAGGGCCACATTTGCGTGGCCGCGGCGGCTTGCCCAGGCATCGTAAATGCCGGTAAATATGCCGTCAATGTTGTCTTCACAGAGAAAAATATACATTAGTATCCCCCTCAGGCCAAATGAAAATCTGCTTGCAGTTCCTTATCGAAGAAACTGATCTGCTGGTATCCTCCATTGCGGATATCTTTGGGAATCTGGGTCTTGTCGCGCATCAGGTTCTCGCAGATATAGTCTTCATCCAGCTTGGTGTTATACATCATTTTGCCGGAGCAGGTGACAAAATAGAGGGCGCGTTTGAGGACGACGCCGATTTTTTTTAAGTCGTCAAATGTTAACGTGTTCTTCTTGCGGGCTTTGACAATGCGCTCTGCCGATTTGTATCCGATGCCTGGGACGCGCAGCAATGCCTGGTAGCTGGCGCGGTTAATCTCCACAGGAAAGAACTCCAGATGGCGCAGCGCCCAGTCGCATTTGGGGTCGAGGAAGATATTGAAGTCCGGGCGGTCTTCCGAAAGAAGTTCTGACACCTGGAAATGATAATAGCGCAGCAGCCAGTCTGCCTGGTAAAGACGGTGTTCCCGCAATAAAGGCGGGCCGCCTGGGAGGGCAGGGAGCATAGAGTTGCCGTTGACATTTACAAAAGCGGAATAAAATACCCTTTTCAGCCCAAACTTCTGGTAAAGGCCTTCCGCCACGCTCATGACCTGAAAATCATTCTCAGGGGTCGCCCCGATAATCATCTGAGTGGACTGTCCGGCAGGGACGAAGCGAGGGGCCTTGCGGTAGATGGCGACTTCCTGCTTATTATCCGTAATCCGATTCTGAATCTGCCGCATAGGCTTTAAAATTGTGCTGCGGGACTTGCATGGGGCTAGCTTCTGCAGGCTGTCGGCTGTGGGAAGCTCTAGGTTGATGCTCATGCGGTCAGCCAGGAAGCCGGTTCGCTCCACCAACTCCGGATCCGCTCCGGGGATGGACTTGACATGGATGTAGCCATTAAAGTGATGTTCTGTCCGCAGCTTAAACAGGGTCTGGTATATCAGATCCATGGTATAATCAGGACTGCCCATGATGCCGGAGCTTAAGAACAGGCCTTCTATATAGTTGCGGCGGTAAAATTCCAGCGTGATCGTACAGATTTCTTCCGGAGTGAAGGAGGCGCGCCTGACGTCAGAATCACGGTTGTTCAGGCAGTAGGCGCAGTTGAAAATGCATTCGTTGGTAAAAAGGATTTTCAGCAGGGAGATGCACCTTCCGTCTGCGGAAAAGGTGTGGCATACGCCGGGAGCGATAGAATTGCCTATGCCTCTGCCATTTCCCTTACGGTCTACGCCGCTGGATGTGCAGGCGACGTCGTATTTTGCCGCATCTGATAAAATCTGAAGTTTTTCGAATATATCCATGTTTGTCTGAATGGCGTTCATATTATCCCAACCTTTGCCCAAATACTCAAGAACAAATGTTCTAAAAACATCATATCATGGAATTTTCAAAAATGCAAGAGAAAAACGCATATATGTTCTGGTTTTTGAATATCTTATTATTCAGAACATGCTATATAGCCATTGGCGTCAATAGAGGGGGTGTTTTTCTGAAAGAGAAATTAAAGACTTTTTTGGCAGTCTGTATATTGGTGTTGGCAGTGCCTTACATAGTCACCCTGTTGTTTCAGGGGAGTGAGACAAGCGCCGGGGCAGGAGAGTCTGGAACCGTGGAGGAAAAGACATTTTGGCCCCAGGAGATGGCGGACGGCCAGGATATGGATGAGGAAGAGTACCTTGCCGGGATTGTGGCGGAACAGATTTCTCTGGACAGCCAGCCGGAAGCGATAAAAGCCCAGGCTGTAATTGCCCGCACGTCTTTGGCGCGTGCGCTGGAGCAGGGGGAGGAGCCGCCGGAGTCTATGTCAAGGGAGGAAATGCTGTCTCTGTGGGGGCAGGATGGGTTTGAGCAGAATTACGTCGCGCTGCAGGAGGCTCTTGCCGCTACCGAGGGAGAAATCCTCATATGGGAGGAAAAGCCGATACAGCCGGCTTTTCATGCTATCAGCGCAGGGAAGACAAGAGACGGGCAGGAAGCGTTGGGAATCGAGCTGCCGTATCTCTGCAGTGTGGACAGCAGTGTGGATATTCCATCGCAGGATTTCCTGAATGTTATTTTTATGGAAAAAAAGGATTTGGCAGATAAGCTGAACCAGGTATGCCCGGAGGCCGGACTGACAGAAGAAGGGGTTGTAGAAGGGATTGCGGTCAGCAAGCGAGATTCAAGCGATTACGCCTTGGAGGTCACGGTGGGAGGACAGCCCATGGCAGGCGAGGAATTCCGCGAGTGCCTGGGACTCAATTCGGCATGTTTTGCTGTCAAGGAAGTGGAAGGGAAGGCGCGCATCGTCACCAAAGGCATGGGACATGGGCTGGGGCTGAGCCAGTATGGGGCCAATAAGATGGCGGAAGCTGGCAGCGGTTATAAAGAAATTTTAAATTATTATTATAAAGACATAGCGGTCATGCGCAAATAAAGTGAATAATTCTGAACCATCTTGTATAAACCTTGTTTTTTCGGAAAAACTAAAAAGGAAAAACAAACAGAAATGGAAGGTGACAGGATGAGAAACAGAAGAGTATCAGCATTTTTTAACAAGAAATCCTATCTGATAGCCGCAGTGTTCATGGTAGTGGCGGCGTTTGGCATGACCGGGATTTATTATACCCAGCAGGAGAAGAAACAGGAAGAGAAGCTGGCAAAAGAGCAGGAAACCCAGATTCAGCAGGCGAAAGCCGAGGATGAAGCCAGGGAACAGGCGAAAGCGCAGGAAAAAGAAGAACAGGCCCGGAAAGAGGCGGCTGAAAAGCGGCAGCAGGCAAAGGCGGAACAGAAAGCAAAGGAGAAGGAAAAAGAGGAAAAAGAACAGCAGGAAACAGAAGCAGTATCCGGCATTATCTCCCCGGAAAATGATAATTTTATGGATGAGCCGGAGGTTGTTGCCGAAGTGCAGGCTCCTATAGAGCCAGCTCTCCATTTTGACGCAGAGACAGATCTGGGCTGGCCGCTGCAGGGAAATGTGATCCTCAACTACAGTATGGATCAGACTGTATATTTTGCAACTTTGGATCAGTACAAGTATAATCCGGCAGTAATTATCAAGGCCGAAGTCAACACCCCGGTAAAGGCAGTGGCGTCTGGTAAAGTGACCAGTGTTGAGACGATGTCAGAGACAGGGGCCACGGTCACCGTAGATATGGGAGACGGCTACAGCGCAACATATGGGCAGCTTAAGGAAATTCCCAAAAGTACCGGCGATTATGTGGAAAGCGGGGAAGTCCTTGGGTATGTCAATGAGCCTACGAAGTATTATTCCGTCGAAGGCTCCAACCTCTTTTTTGAGCTGCAGAAGGATGGGGTGCCGGTAGACCCTATGGGATATCTGCAATAAAATGGAATGAAATCTATGCGGGCGGATGGCAGAATGCTGTCCGCTCATTTACTTTTGGGTAAGGGGTATGATAGAATGGAAAAAAGATAAGGGCAGCAGACCAGGCACAGGAAGAGATATTTTTCATACTATATTGGTAAGTGCATAAAAAATCCGCAGCACATAATTCATACATGACGTCGGAGCTTTTCCTCCCGCCGGCAGGACGCTGCTGTGGGCAACATTGCCTGGGCCGTTAAAATACCAGCAATCCGGTGCTGCTTTGCATATAAGAGGCTGCTTGCAGTCTCTCTACATAGATGGATGCCGGAGATTGAACAAGATGAGGGATAAAACATGGATGAGAACCGCAATGTCACTTACATGCTCCGATGCAGCGACGGCACGCTGTATACGGGCTGGACGAACAACATGGAGAAACGTCTCTGCGCTCATAATGAAGGGAGAGGCGGCAAATATACAAGGGTGCGTAGGCCGGTAGAACTGGTGTATTTAGAAGAACACGAGACAAAGCAGGAAGCGATGCGCCGGGAGGTGCAGATTAAGCAGCTGAGCCGCAAAGAGAAAGAGACGCTGATTAAGAGTAAAAATGTAGAAATAGGAAAGGAGGACAAGCCATGTCATTAGCACAAGAATGGGAAGAAGAAATAGAAGAGGGTTTTTATGAAGAGGAAGATTATTATAATCTGCCGGAGGGCGTGCGGAACTGATTGATGGGAATCTGATTTATAACCAGGCGGCGCCGTCGAGGATTCATCAGGCGATACTGATGGAACTGGCGGCAACAATCCGAAATTATAGCAAAGCAAAGGGCGGTCCCTGCCGCGTCTATCCAGCCCCTTTTGCAGTGAAGCTGAAAGAGGGACGGAAAACCATTGTTGAGCCGGACATCAGCGTTATCTGCGATTGGGACAAACTTACAGACCGTGGATGCAGCGGGGCTCCAGACTGGATCATTGAGATTGTCTCTCCGAGTAACTCTGGGCATGATTATATCAAGAAATTGGATTTATATGCTGACGCCGGAGTGCGCGAGTACTGGATTGTCAATCCAGGGAGGGAACAGATTATTGTATATTTGCTGGAGGAGGAGAAATTCGAGCTGAATCACTATACGTTCCAGGATAAGATTAAGGCGGGCATTTACGAAGATTTGTGGGTTGATTTTGCGGAATTGGACTTATAAGCAGGAAGGAAGGCGTTGCGGGGAAATTTTTTACGTACTCGGGCTTGACAAAGATTTGGCCTACATGTTAATTTTATACTAAACAGCGGCAAGTTGCTGTGAAAAAATCGGGATATATGCTCAATATTGGCTGCAACTGGGAAGGGGGAAGCAGGCGCTTTGCATATATTCCTTATTAAGAAGGAGGGTGATTTATGGTGAAAAAATGGAGGCGAAGAGGTTCTGCCTGGCTGCTTGCCGGGGCGGTAGCTGTATCAGCGTTGCCGTTCGCACCATTGACGGTGAAGGCAGAGGCGCCGGCGAAGCTTGCGGAGTTTACGTTTGATGCGGAAGCAGAAGGCGGCGTGTACGCCGGAGGAAACGCACAGGCGGCTGCGAAAGGACAGTGCCAGACGAAGGTGAAATACGGCGAAGACAGCGCGCTGTACCTCAACGGCGCAGATAGTTTTATCAATATCACATCAAAGGACGGCGGCAGCATACTGAAAGGGAAGGAGAACATTACCGTTTCGTATGACGCCAAGCCGGAAAAGGGGGAGAAGAGCTGGACTTTTTTTGCAGCGCCGAACGCAGACGGACAGACATATCAGCAGGAACATTACTTGGGAATCCTGCACACGTCCGCCAATTTACTGCTCGAACGTTACAACAACTCGAATGGAAGGCCGGGAAACAACATTGAGGCCACGGCAGGCAGCGACTGGATGCATGTGGACATGGTGGTCTCTGAGAACGCGACGAAGCTGTATGTCAATGGGGTTCTGGCCGGGGAATCTGCAAGCGATTATAAGCTCAGCGATATTGTAGGCAGCGCTGGGGGCGTGCTGCAGGTCGGCAAAGGAAATTGGGATAACGGCGAGTATTTCAAGGGATCCATAGATAATTACCGGGTTTATGACGGCATCCTATCCGAGGAAGAGATTAAAACACAGTACCAGGAGTTTGAGGCAATGCTGGATGCGATTGCCAAGGCAGAGGAAGAAGATAAGAAGCAGCAGGAGGAAGAGGCTAAAAAGCAGGCCTTACAGAAAGATTATGATGCGCTTGAAATCTTAAACAGCGATGACGTGCGGGGGAATCTTGCGCTGGTCAGGACAGGGAGATACAAATCGACAATAGAGTGGACGTCAAGTAACCCGGCAGTGGTGACTGACTCTGCGGAAGGCGGCCTTTATGACGGCGGCGTTGTCACACGTCCGGAGGCAGGCCAGGCAGCAGTGAAAGTTACGCTGACGGCAGAGCTTACCTCGGCCTATACGGGTGAGAAAAAGACGAAGGAATTTGAAGTTACCGTACAGCCGGAAGAGGCCAATCCAGATACTGATTACAGCAAAGGGTATCTGTGGACTAATTTTGGGACGCATGGCGGCTATGAGAAAATTTTCTTTGGGTTCAGCGAGGACGGCCTGACATGGAATAACCTCAATAAGATTGATGGAAAGGCCTTCCCAATCCTTGCGAATGATGCAGAAGGAAGCGATTTAGGCGTCCGCGATCCGCATATCATCCGTTCCGCAGAAGGGGATCGCTATTGGATCCTTGGTACGGATCTCCATGCCGAAGGCGGCGGTGCAGGAGGCAGCGGCTGGAACCAGCACAGCGCCAGCAAGAACCTGATCGTTTGGGAATCGAAAGATTTGGTAAATTGGAGCGAACCGCGCCTGGTTTTCGCGGGGCTTGAGACAGCTGGCTGTGTCTGGGCGCCGGAAGCGATTTATGATGAAACGGCAGGCGACTATGTGGTTTACTGGTCTGCACGGGATTATTCCCAGAGAGGCACAGAAGATGACGCCCTGCGTGTCTATGTATGCCGCACGAGGGATTTCAACACCTTTTCAGAGCCGCATGTATGGCTCAGTGAGGATGCCGCAGCGGGCAAAGAGGTCAACATTATCGATACTACGATTGTAAAAGGCGATGATGGGAAATTTTACCGTTTCTCTACATCTGACTGGAATACGGTCATAGACGTCAGCGACACACTGGACACAGAGGATGTCTTCGACGTGCGGACGGATGAAGCGCAGAGTAAACCGAACGGTTCCTGGAAACGCCTGGTGACGAGGAGCGGAAGTGAAGCGGCAGGATTTGACGCCCGGGAAGGGTTCACCGTCTATAAACTCCCGGATGGGAAGTGGTGCGCGATGGGTGACAACAGCGGTTACAAAGCGTTTGTGACGGATAACCTGGCTGGCGGGGCGTTTACTGCTGAGACAGCGCAATTCCCGGATGGAAAATTCCGTCACGGCACGGTAATGCGCCTGTCTGCATCGGAGCAGGCACGGATTCTGGAGGCATTTAAAGCCAGGGAAACCAAAGAAGAGCAGGAGCCTGTGCTGGCTTATGACTTTGAGGCAGACGCCGGCAAGAAGATTATCCAGGATTCTGGAAAAGGGGATTCCTTCCGCTATACGGGCCGGCTGCATGGGAAAGCCGAGGTAGTCTATGACGAGGGACGCCAGAGCAATGTGCTGTATCTGGATGGATCCGATGGCGCCTATGCAGAGATTCCGCAGGGATTTTTTGACAAGAAAGATAAAATGTCAATCTCCATGGATGTGAAAGCGGATGACGCCAATGGGAATTTCTTTACATTTGCGTATGGCAAAAGCGATAGCATATATAGTTTCCTGAGGATTAAAGGCAGTACCGTGAGCAATGCAATCACTACCGAAGGCTATACGAAAGAGAAAAAAGTGGCGGGCGCCGGAGCTTCTCTTGGCGAATGGCAGAGAGTGGTGCTTGTCATAGACGGTGCCAAGATGAAACTCTACCTGGATGGTTCTTTGGAAGATGAAAATACGAATACCGGGATTGCCACGAGCGATTTGGGAACGGATTTACTATCCTATCTTGGCAAGTCTTTCTTTGGCGCAGATGGGTATTTTAAGGGCAGTTTTGACAATGTAAAGGTTTATAACCGTGCCCTCACCGAGGAGGAAATCCTCACAGAAGCATCTGAATTTGTCCCGCTTCTTAAGCGGGTTTCGATAGGAAAACTACCAGACAATCCGCTCGACCTTAGGGGAACAGACGACCATACGGCAGTTTTCTCGAAGCTTGACCGTTCAAACAAAGAAATCATCTCCTATGTGAAACGCGGGACAGACTTAAAAGCAGTGCCTGTTACCTGGAAGCTGATGAGTAAAGATGTGCAGGTGACAGTAGATGGCAAGCCGTTTGCGGGGACGTTGGATCTTAGTAAAGATGCACAGCTTTGCTTGACATTGGGCAGCAGGGAAGAGACGTATACCATTAAGAAACCGCTGATAGCAGGCAACCCGGTGCTGCCAGGGCAGTATGCGGATCCGGATATTGATTATTTTGACGGAAGGTTCTGGATTTTTCCCACGACGGACGGCTATCCGGGATGGAGCGGGACATTGTTCCATGCGTTCTCTTCACCGGACATGGTAAGCTGGGAAGATGAGGGCATCATCATGGAACTGGCAAATGCAAAGCCTGGCGTTAATGAGAAAGGCGTACAGATTGCAGCCTCTCCCTGGGCGGTGAAAGGAAGCGCCTGGGCGCCCACCATTGAGGCGAAAAATGGCAAGTATTATTTCTATTACTGCGGTAAGAAGGAGGACGGCGCGTCCGCTATCGGCGTTGCCGTTGCAGAAAAACCGGCGGGTCCTTATGTGGATTTGGGAGAGCCGCTGATGACAACGGATATGTGCAAGGCAGCCGGCGTGTCCATGGGGCAGGCAATCGACCCATCTATCTTTACCGACACAGATGGCAAGTCCTATATCCTTTTCGGCAATGGCCATGCGGCAATGGCAGAGCTTAATGAGGATATGGTGAGCGTCAAGGAAGGCACTTTAAAGCAGATCGATGGCCTTACGGATTTCCGTGAATCTGTCATCGTGACGAATGTGGATGGGAAATACCACTGGACTTGGACCTGTGATGATGCCAACAGCCCGAATTACCATGTAAACTATGGCGTCAGCGATAAGCTGATTCAGGATGATGGCAAGATTAATGTAACATTGAAAAAGAAGAATCTGCTGTATAAAGACGAAAGCCAGGGAATCCTTGGTTCCGGCCACCAGTCAGTGCTGCATGTGCAGGATGCTGACGGAAAGCAGCGTTATTTCATGGCGTACCACAGATTCTACACGCCGCTGAACATCTTTACGGATGCGTTTGGCGTACACAGAGAGACTTGTATCGACGAAATCCTTTTTGACAAGAATGGGGAAATGGTGATAGCGCCGACATTAGAAGGCGTGCCGGCAGTCTATTTATGGAAGATGGAGCTGAACAAGACGTCACTGAGCCTTAAGCCGGGGGAGAACAGCACGCTCAAAGCAACTGTGCCGGACAGCGCGTCAGATAAGAGCATTTCCTGGAGTTCTGACAAACCAAGTGTTGCAGAGGTAAGCCAGACAGGAATCGTCAAGGCCAAGGCAGCAGGAACGGCAAATATTACAGCCACAGCCTCCAATGGATACCAGGTTTCCTGTAAGGTAACGGTGGAAAAAGTCACAAGGGTGGACAAAGTGACCCTGAACAAGAAGAAGCTTGTGCTGGGTCTCAAGGAGGAATTTGCCCTTAAAGCAAGCGTGAGCCCGAAGAACGCTGCGAATGCTTCTGTTTCCTGGAAATCTGATAAGCCGAAGACGGTCTATGTATCGAAATCAGGCAAAGTAAAAGCATTGAAGAAAGGACAGGCAACCATCACGGCAACGGCTGACGGCAAGACGGCCAAATGTACCGTACAAGTGAAAGCTGCACCTAAGAAAATCACCCTGAATGCAACCGTGAAGACGTTAAAGAAAGGAAAGAGCTTCCAGATAAACGTGAAGCTTCCTAAGAATACGGCGAGCAACAAGATTACTTATGTTTCAGCAAAGAAAAAAGTTGCATCCGTATCTCCGGCAGGGAAGGTAAAGGCTTTGAAGAAAGGCAAGTCTGTTATCACAGTCAAGACCTTTAACGGCAAGAAAGCGAAACTTACGGTTACAGTAAAATAGAGGCATAAATAAAAGGAGGCATGGATGAACCGTGCCTCCTTTTTTCGGGATTCATGCGGCAAGCAGGCTGTTTACCGGCATTACAGCAGCGGCATGTTTGCCACGAAACAGTACATCATGATGAAATGGCAGACGCTGCCTCCCATCACGAATAAGTGGAAAATCTCATGGGAACCGAAATTCTTGTGTTTGGAGTTGAAAATCGGCAGCTTTAAAGCGTAAATGATTCCGCCTATGGTGTAGATGATTCCTCCGGCAAGAAGCCAATGGAAAGCCTGCGGCGAGAGGGAATTCATAATCTGGGTGAAGGCGAGGACGCATACCCAGCCCATAGCAATATATAATATGGAAGAAAACCATTTCGGGCAAGTAATCCAGAAAGCCTTAACCAGGATTCCCGCAAGCGCGATGCCCCAGACCAGCGCCAGCAGCCCATAGCCTACGGGGCCATTCAGTACAATCAGGCAGACAGGCGTGTATGTTCCGGCAATCAGTATGAAAATCATCATGTGGTCTAGTTTCCGCAGCATACGGTTGATTTTCTCAGATAAATCCAGCGCATGGTAGGTGGCGCTTGCGCCGTAGAGCAGTATCATGCTGAGTATAAAGATGGCGAGAGAAATCACATGCATTTTGTCCGGGTTCAAGGAAGCGCGGATCAGCAGCGGCGTTGCAGCGAACAGAGCCATCAGCATACCGATAAAATGCGTAATTGAGCTTCCAGGGTCTTTTAATTTGAATTTCATGAAAAACATCTCCTTCCATAATCATCCGTCTCGGAATATCGTTATTTAGTATACGCAAAGTTTTGATAAATATTTCATGTAGTTTTTAAAACTATATATCTTATAAAAAGATACTATACCATTTGGATATGAAAGTCAATAATAAAAATTCCAGAGAAGAGGAACGATTTTTCAGAATTAGCCCTGACGGGCAAAAGTTTAAAAATAAATTGACTTTTTCCGACTTCTCTGTTATGATTAGCGACAGGCTTAAACATAGCAATGAAAGGAATTAGAATGGAAACAGTAAGATTTGATGAACTGGAATTAAACCCGAAAATCCTGCGAGCTATCCGTGAGATGGGATTTGAGGAAGCAACCCCGATCCAGAGCAAAGCAATTCCCGTGGGGTTGGAAGGCGTAGACCTGATTGGACAGGCACAGACCGGGACAGGTAAGACCGCGGCATTTGGAATTCCGCTTTTGATGAAAGTGGATTCTCATAACAAGCGCACGCAGTCAATCGTACTCTGCCCTACGAGGGAGCTTGCCATCCAGGTGGCAGAGGAAGTCCGCACACTGGCTAAGTACATGTCCGGCGTGAAGGTGCTTCCGGTATACGGAGGGCAGGATATTACAAAACAGATTCGTTCCCTGAAAGGCGGAGCGCAGATCATCATCGGTACGCCAGGGCGTGTGATGGACCATCTGAGGAGAAGGACTATCAAATGCGACGAGGTCAATACCATCGTTTTGGATGAGGCGGACGAGATGCTTAACATGGGGTTTCGGGAGGATATAGAGACAGTTCTGGAGTATATCCCTGAGGAAAGGCAGACGATGCTTTTTTCAGCAACCATGCCGAAACCAATCCTGGAGATTACCAAGAAATACCAGAACGACGCTGTTACGATTAAGGTGACGAAAAAAGAACTGACAGTGCCGAATATCGAACAGTACTACTATGACGTGAAGCGCAAGGACAAGGTAGAGGTTTTAAGCCGTCTGCTGGATGTGTATGCACCCAAGCTGTCCTTAGTATTCTGTAATACGAAGCGCATGGTGGACGAGCTGACAAGCGCCCTGCAGGGACGCGGGTATTTTGCGGAAGGGCTGCATGGGGACATGAAGCAGTCCCAGCGTGACCGTGTGATGAACAGATTCCGCAATGGAAAGACAGAAATTCTGGTAGCTACGGATGTAGCGGCACGCGGTATTGATGTGGATGATGTGGAAGCCGTGTTCAATTACGATTTGCCGCAGGATGACGAGTATTATGTACACCGTATCGGCAGAACCGGGCGTGCCGGAAGGACTGGGCGTTCCTTCACTTTTGTGAAGGGCAAGGAAGTCTACAAATTAAAAGACATCCAGCGTTATTGTAAGACGAAGATCCTTGCGCAGAAAATCCCAAGTATGCAGGATGTGGAACAAGTCAGGCTGGAGAAAATCATGGATCAGGTAGAGACAGTCATCGAAGAAGAAGATCTGAGATCCATGGTCAATATGATTGAGCAGGAGATTAATGAATCCGATTATACTGCCATGGACATTGCGGCAGCGTTCCTGAAGCTTACGCTTCGCGGCAAAGAAGAGAATGAGAAAGCAGCCATGGAAAACTTTGAGTTCGGTGATACCGGGGCAGAGGACGGCATGGTGCGCCTGTTCATCAATATTGGCAAGAAGCAGCATGTGAAGCCAGGAGACATCCTGGGAGCCATCGCCGGCGAGAGCGGGATTTCCGGAGATGTGGTAGGCACGATTGACATGTTTGACAAATTTACGTTTGTGGAAGTACCCAGCGAGTATGGGAAAGATGTTTTGCGTGCGATGTCACATTCCAAGATCAAAGGCAAGAGCATCAACATTGAACCGGCAAACCAGAAATAAATAAGTTTTTGCAGAATAGGAAAAAGTGGATCGGACATTGTTTCTCAGTGTCAGGTTCACTTTTTTTTGCACGTTATGGACTCCTGCTGAAAAGAAAAGGCGGACATCCTTGACAGTGGAAAACGTTTCTTGATAAAATTGAGGAAAATACGGAACAATGTTTGTAGCTGGCAGAATGGAGGAGAACATGGAGAGAGAAAAAGAGAAATATTTACAGCTTCTGGCTAAGGAATATCCCACCAGGCAGGCGGCGTGCCGGGAAATCATCAATCTGAACGCCATATTGAACCTGCCAAAGGGCACGGAGCATTTCATGAGCGACCTCCATGGAGAATATGAGGCGTTCTGCCATATTATCAACAACTGTTCAGGGGTTATTAAGGAGAAAGTCGGACGGATTTTTGAAGAGCAGATGAGCCGGCAGGAGAAGAATGAACTCTGTACCCTGATTTATTACCCAGCAGAGAAGCTGAACGCCCTCAAAGAGCAGGGAGTCCTTGTGGAAGACTGGTATAAGGTGACGCTGCGGCATCTAATTACGGTGGCAAAGAGCGTTTCTTCCAAGTATACCCGTTCAAAAGTCCGTAAAGCCATGCCGGAGGAATTTGCCTATATCATTGACGAATTGCTGCATATGCAGGTGGATGAGGACAACAACCAGATTGAATACCATAGGCAGATTATAGATACCATCATCCATATCCAGGCAGCGGAGGAATTCATTGTTGCCCTTGCAGAGCTTATCAAACGCCTTGCCGTCGACCATCTGCATATTGTGGGGGACATATTTGACCGGGGAGCGCACCCAGATAAAATCCTCGATTTGCTCATGCAGTACCACTCCCTGGATATCCAGTGGGGCAACCATGACGTGCTGTGGATGGGAGCGGCAGCAGGCGTGCCCGCATGTGTGGCGACGGTGGTCAGGAACAATATCCGTTACCAGAATATCCAAGTTTTAGAGAGCGGCTACGGCATCAGCCTGCGGACTCTGGTGGTTTTTGCAGGAAAGCAGTACCAGGACGCAGACGTGATGGACGCCGCGCAGCAGGCGATATCCGTTATCCTGTTTAAGCTGGAGGGGCAGATTATTGCAAGGCATCCGGAATACCAGATGGATGACCGCAGGATGCTGGAAAAAATAGACTATGACAAGGGAACGGTTACGATTGAGGGCAGGGAGTACCCGCTGAACCGCAGGGATTTCCCGACTGTGGACAGGGAGAATCCGTATAAGCTGACGGAGGAGGAAGAGGAAGTGCTGTCAGACTTGCGCCATTCGTTCCAAAACAGCGGCAGGCTGCATCAGCATGTGCAGTTCTTGTGCGACAGGGGCGGCATGTACTGCCGGTTTAATGGCAACCTTCTGTACCATGGCTGCATCCCTCTTGATGAGGAGGGGAATTTTGAGGGAATCCGGCTGCAAGACAAGGTGTATAAGGGGAAGGAATACCTGGATTACGCAGATGAGGAGGTACGCAGAATCTGCCTGTCTGGCGCGCCCACGCCGGAACAGGATTTTATCTGGTATCTGTGGGCAGGACAGAATTCACCGCTTTCCGGCAGGAAAATAAAGACTTTTGAGCGGGCGTATCTTGATGATAAAGAAATTACCGTAGAAAAGAGGAACCCTTACTATGACTATTATCAGAAAGAATATATCTGTAATATGATTTTGCGTGAGTTCGGGCTGTTTTCCCCGATGTCGCACATCATCAATGGACATACGCCGGTGAAAGTCAGCAAGGGGGAGGTTCCCGTGCGGGCAAATGGCAAACTGATTATCATCGACGGAGGTTTCTGTAAGGCTTACCATAAGGAGACGGGGATTGCGGGCTATACCTTGATTTATAATTCCCATGGCATGAGGCTGAAAGCGCATGAGCCGTTTGAAAGTATCAGGAAAGCGCTGGAGGAGAATAAGGATATTGAGTCCAGCACGGATATTTTTGAGACGGAGGAAAAGAGGATCCGGGTTCGCGATACGGATATCGGCAGGAATATCCGAGAGCAGATTGAGGATTTGCAGTTGATTTTATCGGATAATGCCTGTTCTTAAAACGAAGAAACCTAGGTTCATAATTTGAATCTAAATTATAAGATATAGATTTGTTCAAAAGGTTTACATTGCAAAGCAATGCAAACAACATGCACAAAAATCAATTTGGGAAGCTAGCTTCCCAGAGTGATTTTCGTGCATTCTGTCTTTGCCGCATAAGCGGCAAGACCTTTTGAACGAGGAAATATATTCGTGCGACAGCCCCCCTTTTGGCACTCTGAAACTAAATAATGAGGAAAATGGGGAAACTCAAACCTGATAAAAATTGACATGGCCATGTCCAGACAGTATAATAAAATTATAAAATTTTTAAATCCAGCGCAATAAAAAGCGTTTTGCTTGCATTGTCTAAGTATCAGATAGTTCAAGGAGGTGCTTTTTATGGGAATTGGATAAAGTGTTTGTTACGGCAGAATTTGCGCTCATTCTCATGTGAGAGACGAGGGCTGAAAGAGGTATCCCGATGCAGGAAGAGGCTCCAAAAAGAAAAGTCCATATTGATCCACAATTATTTGAGCGCATAATGCAGGGAGAGCAAGCTGCATTTCAGGAACTGTATGACGTTACATATAAGCCGCTCTATGCATTCCTCCTCTCTTATACCATGAACAGGGAGGATGCACAGGACTTGCTGCAGGATACATACGTCCAGGTCTATAAGAATTGCCATCTGTATCGGGAGCAGGGAAATCCGATGGCGTGGATGATGAAGATAGCCAAGAATCTTTTTCTGATGAAACGGCGCAAAGTTCAGGTTACAGAGGTCAATTTTGAGGATATGGAGAATAGCCTGGGGTTTGAGGATATGTCGGATGTTGAGAACCGGATTGTTTTGGAGAGGATGTTTGGGCATCTCTCCGCTGAGGATAGGAATCTGATTATCATGCACGATATAGGCGGCCTCAAACACAGGGAAATCGCAAAGCTGCTGGAAATGCCTCTGGGGACAGTGATGGCGCGCTATCACAGAGGGATTCGTAAATTGCAGAAAGAATTTGGTGAGAAGCTATGAAAAAGAAGGAATTAAAAAAGAGAATAGAGGAAGGGTTTTCGGAACTGTCACCAGATTTGTTTGAAGCAGTGTTGGAAGAGAGCAGGAAACAGGAGGTTGCATGGTCTGAGACGGTCAATGAGACGCCTTCACGGAACGGAAAATTTAATATAGGAAGGTTTCCAAGATATGCGCTGTCTCTGTGTGCGAGTCTGGCAATCATCTGTTTGTGCGTCTTGGGCTTGCTGAGGGAGGACGAGAAGTGCGTGTATATGGTTCTCGATATCAACCCCAGCATACAGATTGAAGTGGATGAGGCACATCAGGTAAAACGGTTAAAAGGATTGAATCAGGATGGAAAAGATGTTGTAAAAGAGTTGAGATGGAAAAAAGGAACGGTGCAGGAACTGTTAGATGTGCTGATTCAGGATGTAGTAGAAAAATCTTATCTCCGTGAGAACGGAGGGATATTGGTGACGCTTGCTGCAAAGGACAAATATATCTGTGAAAATCTGGAACGCACGTTAGGAGAAGGGATTGACCGGAAACTGACAGAGTTGAAGGTATCTGGCGTGACGACAGCTTTTCAGGAGGTCCAAAGCAGAACCGAGAGCCAGGGGCGTAAGCTGCTGGAGGCAGAACTGACAAAGAGCTGCGGGCTGGCCGAAGAGCAGGTGCAGCAGATGTCAGTCAATGAATTGATACAGTATTGTCAGGATTATACTTCCCTGGAATTGAAACTGTCAGAGGCATCTGAGAAAGAGCGGGCTGCCGCACAGGACGGCGGAGTGAAGCCGCAGGAGCCATCATTGCCGGAGGGATCGGGGCAGGAGCCGGAAACAGATTCATCAAAGAAAACGAATCCGGAAAAACAGCCAGGCAAAGATGAGCCGAAAACAAAAGAGCTGGGGAAGGATCAGACGAAGAAGGAATCTGAGGATGAAAAGCAGGGTCTGAAAGAAGATTGTCAGGATGTAGAAGGGAATACAGATGACCAAAAGCTTGAAAATTCCAGTGGTACGGAAAATTTGGAAGATTCAGCAAAGAAAGAAGATGCCATTCCGGCAGGAACTGGGAATGGAGCGGTGCAGACTGGGGAAGAAGGGCCGATAACTCCAGGCGATGTTCCACAACAGCCGGAAAGCGGCGGCCAATCTGGGACAGGAAGCGTTTTAGGAAAGCCGGAAGATAGCGGCAAACCAGGAACAGAGAGCCCGCCGTCACAGCCGGAAGGAGGTGCGACGGGAACGGAGAATTCACCGTCACAGCCGGGTGGCAGCCAATCAGAGATAGATAATGTCCCGTCACAGACGGATGGGACTGTGAATGGTCAGCCGCAAGAAGTGCCTTCCGGCCAGCTACAAACAGAACAGCCGGGCGGTTCGGTGCAGCAGGAGGGATGCGGCTCACCGAAACGTCAGGAAAATAAATTTATATTGGATGCACCTACCTGATGCACAGGCAGGGCAGACCTCCCTTTTAAACAGGGCTCCCAGGCAGAAAGTGGCTGTCTGGGGGTTCTTTTTAGTCTTATGGAATTATAAATACCTTACTTATCTGCGTTGTCCTTGAAAAAAACAGGAAGAACAGGTATAGTTAGTATTAGCTATTTAAAATAGTGAATCTTATATTAAGGAAAGAGAATACAATATGGTAAAAATTTTGTCAGATAGTACCTGTGATTTGTCACAGGAGTTAACAGAGCAATATGATATTCAAATCCTTCCATTGCATGTACTGATGGGGGCTGAGGATTATAAGGATGGCGTGGATATCAGGCCGGACGAAATCTTCAGATGGTCCGATGAAAACAAAACTACACCGAAAACGGCGGCTCCGTCCATAGAAGACGCGACAGAAATGATTGGCAGGCTGCTAGAGGGCGGCAATGAGGTGTTGTGTTTCTCTATCTCAGAGACGATGTCCTCCTCCCTGAATATCATGCGCCTTGCTATCGAGGATCTGGAGGCGTCTGACCGCGCCTTTGCCTTTGATTCAAAGAATCTGTCAACTGGTATCGGGCTGCTTGTCGTAGAAGCCGCTTGTATGGCGAAAGAAGGCCTGGGAGCGCAGGAAATCATACAGAAGTTGGAGGAACTGCGCCCGCTGGTGCGCAGCAGCTTTGTAGTAGACACGCTGACGTACCTTCACCGCGGAGGCAGATGCAGCGGCGTGGCCGCGTTAGCCGGAGGAATGTTAAAGCTGCATCCTAAGATTGTGGTGGTCGATGGTAAGATGGAAGTGGCGAAGAAATACCGTGGTAATTTGGCAAAAGTAGTGAAACTTTATGTGCAGGACATGGAAGCAGAATTGAAGACAGCACGTCCGGCACGCGTGTTCATCACGCATTCTGTGGGCGACGCCCGGATTGTCAGGGAAGTTGAGGAATATCTCAGAAGCTTGGGCGTGTTTGCGGAAATCTCAGAGACTCGGGCCGGAGGCGTTGTCTCCAGCCATTGCGGGCCTGGGACATTGGGTGTATTGTTCATTGCAGAGCCATAAAGAGGCACAGTATCTGAAAACTCCAATATAATAGTTATAGATAAACAGATTGGAGTTTTGAGTATGGAAAGTAAAGGGAATACGCTGGTGAACGATTGTAATTTTATGGGCATTCGGCCAATTATGGCGGATTTGCCGTATCCTCAGATTCAGGTGAGGGAAAAGAATCCTTCCTATGCCAACCTGCTTAGTATCGATTACTGCGGCGCCGTCTCGGAGATGTCTGCAATCACCCAGTATATCAATAATGAGAACCGCCTGTCCGGTGAAAGATGCCCCGTCGCAAAAACCCTGCTGGGAATTGCCATGGCGGAGATGATGCATCTGCAGAAATTAGGGGAACTGATTGTGCTGCTGGGCGGAAACATTAGTTTTGTTGCAAAATACCGCAATGGCGGGGCAAAAATGTGGACGCCGGAATATCTGAAAATACCGGAAAACCTCAAAGGTATGCTGCTATCTGACATAGAAGCGGAGAAAGGGGCAATCGCCCAGTATGAAGCTCATATGAGGATGATGAAAGACGACTGCGTGAATGCTGTCCTGGCGCGGATTATAAAAGACGAAGAGTACCACATCATGCTTCTTCATGCACTGATGCAGTCCATATAGTGATATAATCGTATGAAATTAAGGCCTCCGGTGACGGAGGCCTTGCCGCATTTTGCTTTAGAACCCACCCATCATCAGCGCCATCATCTGGTCCCTACGCACGGACTCTTCCGAGCCTTTTACTTTTGCTGCAATGCCTTCCAGTTCCATTTTGCTGGCGGCAGCGCGCGAAAGCTTCTCTTTGAACTCATCCTCTTCACGTTCCGCCTTTGCAGCTCTACGGTCTGCGCCTGCCTGAATCTGCAGCCGCAAGGCATTCTCCATGGAATCCAGTACTTGTGTGATATCTGTCACTCGTTTCCCTCCTCTCAGACTAGTGTGCTGTCTCGCTGATATTCAGCCAAACCTCCTTGTCCAGGTTGCCATCGGACTGCGTTACCTTCACTCAACGATGCCGCCGCATCGCCTCGTTCAGGCGCCTTGCCGATGAAACCCTGTTCAGCAGAGTTTTAACAGATATCAACGAGGCATTACACTAGATTTATATAAATTGTATCGGGTTCTTTTGCCGGTTCTTTAGACAACAGCTTGTTTTGGCTAATATTATTTCAGAAAATTTCCACCCAGGCTGACTTTTGCACAGCCTGGGTCGTTATATATGGTAGGATGGGAAAAACGTTTGGAACATTAAGGATGGGAAAGGAGGGCTTTGTGAATGCGGATTTTCTTCTTATACAGAAGATGAAACAGGGAGAGGAAGAAGCTTTTGATGTGTTTGTCCGTAAATATTATGGAGAAATATTGAGGTACTGCGGTTACCATTGTCCTGACAGGGAATATGCAGAGGATTTGACGCAGGAGACGTTTCTGCATTTTTTTGCAAAACTGTCTGAGTACCATTACATGGGTAAGACAAGAAACTATCTGTACACCATTGCGGGCAACCTCTGCCGGGATTTTTATAGGAAGAAAAAGGATATGCCCACAGAGGCCGGGGAACTAGAAAAAAGCGCGGTATCTGCTCCTCTGGATAACGTATTGGAACAGATGGATGTGGAAGCGGCGGTAAAATCGTTGCTGCCGGAGTTGCGCGATATCGTTATCCTTTATTATTTCCAGGGTCTGAAAATGAGGGAAGTTGCGGACGTGCTGCAGATAAGCCTGTCACTGGTCAAGTATCGTCTGCAGCAGGCGAAAAAACAGCTGGGGCAGAAGCTGGGAGAGGAGGGTGTTTATGAGGCAGGAAGAGAAACTTTTGATATATAAGGAATGTGCCGGCATTGCGCCGAGGGAAGAAAAAATCCAGGAGGCTGTCAATCGGTCAAAACAGGTATTTTTTGCAGCAGAGCGTGAAAGGCTGCTGACGTACCACGAATTTTTGTGGGCGCAGCTCAAAACAATCCGAAAACGGTGGTGGATTCTGCAGTTCTTGCTGCTGCTGGCATTGTGGGCAGCTTTGGCGGCCGGGCAGGAGGAACGGTATATGCAGAGAGGTATGGGTGTGATGGCCTCATTGTTTGTAATCCTGGTCATTCCCGAATTATGGAGAAACAGATCTAGTCAAAGCATGGAAATAGAGGCGGTCTCTTACTATTCCCTCCGCCAGGTTTATGCGGGGCGTATGTTGTTGTTCGGCATAGCGGACATCTGTCTGGTCGCAGTGTTTTGCCAGGCTGCGACAAGAGGGCTGAATCTCGCCATAGCAGAATTAGTGAGCCAGTTCCTCTTTCCCTTAAGCGTGACGGCCTGCATTTGCTTTGGCGCGCTGTGCAGCAGGCGGTGTATCAATGAGGCGTCTGCGATAGCCCTTTGCGTGGTATGGAGCGCGGTCTGGCTGTTTGTTGTTTGGAATGAGGGCATCTATGCGCGGGTGGCTTTGCCTGTCTGGATTCTTTTGCTGGGGTTGGCAATTGCCTGCCTGGCTGCGATGATATGCCGCACTTTAAAAAGTTGTGACGAATATATGGAGGTAACGTTGGATGGAATTGAAATTTGAAGGTCTTACAAAAAAGTTTGGAGGTTTCACGGCTGTGAATCATATTGATTTTACGATGACGAACGGCGTGTATGGGCTGTTGGGAGTCAATGGGGCAGGTAAGACGACGCTGATGCGGATGCTTTGTACGTTGCTTGCACCTACGGGCGGGGCAATCACCTACAACGGTAAGGATATTTTTAAAATGGACGGAGAATACCGCAAGCTGCTGGGATATCTGCCGCAGGAATTTGGGTTTTACCCTGAATTCACCGTTCAGGATTATCTGCTTTACATTGCGGCGATTAAGGGAATCCGACCGGCTGTCGCCAGGAAACGCACAAAGGAGCTGATTGCCAAAGTCGGCCTCTCGAAGGCTGCGGACAAAAAAATGAAGAAACTGTCCGGGGGCATGAAACGCCGCGCCGGGGTTGCGCAGGCCATGCTTAACAATCCTGAAATTCTGGTGCTTGACGAGCCAACCGCTGGACTTGACCCCAATGAGAGGATACGGTTCCGCAATTTAATCAGCGAGCTATCCGAGGAACGCCTCGTGCTATTGTCTACGCACATTGTTTCTGACATTGAATATATAGCGAATGAAATTTGGCTGATGAAAGACGGTACGTTTGTGCGCACGGGGACATCAGATGAGATCATACGCTCCATGCCGGAAAGCGTCTGGCAGTGCTATGTGGATAAGGGTATGGTATCTGAGTATATGAAACAATATAAGATTTCAAACATGAAGGCGGAGTCCTATGGCGCAGAGCTGCGCATTATCTCAGCGGAAAAACCGTCAGAAAATGCAAGGCTTGCAGAAGCCTCGCTGGAAGATGTGTTTTTATATTATTTTGGAGAGAAAGCGGGGGATGAAAGTGCTGCAATTTGAGATTAAAAAAATTTTTTCTAAATTTAAGAATAGGATGGCAGTCTTAATTTTGCTGGTTATTCTTGTGGCGGTGAGTATGCTGACCATGAACCGGGTAGAATATATAGACAGTGATGGGAACCATGTGAGCGGTATGCCGGGGGCTAAGAGCCTCAGGGCAGAAAAGAATAAATGGAAAGGTAATCTCACGGAAGATGTGCTAAAAGAGGTGGCTAGGGAAAATGCGTCTATCAACAATTCTACGGAAGCTTTGTCAGATGACAATGAGCAGCAGGACAAAGCTTATGCCAGGAAACAGGGGATTTCCAGCATAGCGGAGCTAATCAACAACGCATTTAGCGAGTGGCGGGATTACAATTACTATGCGATTGATAATGTTTCCATAGAGGAGGCGGGAAGCGTCTATGAGAGAAGGGTTTCCAACTTAAAAAAATATCTGGATTCCGGGGAGGAAATATTTACTGATTTGGAAAAGGAGTTTCTGATTCAACGGTATGAGGAGTTGAAAACGCCATTCTATTATGAATATACCGATGGCTGGAGCGCATTGTTACAGAACGTATCAACATTTATATTAATTCTTGCATTAATTATTGGATTTTTGGTTTCCGGTATATTTTCGGATGAGTTTCAGACGAATGCAGACGCAATTTTCTTTTCTTCAAAATTAGGGAGAAACCGGGCAGTCCTGGCAAAGATGGGAGCCGGATTTGCAGTAACCACCGTTTTCTATGTTGTTTTCCTGCTGTTGTACACGGCAATCGTGCTTGCCGCGCTGGGAGCGGACGGGGCGAATTGCCCAATCCAGATGGATATGTGGAGGAGCGCCTATAATATTACCTTTATGGAGGCTTATCTCTTGATTGCGGCAGGCGGCTATGTTGGCACAATGTTTGCGTCAACGCTTTCCATGCTCGCCTCGGCGGCAATGCGTTCCACTGCGACAGCGATTATCGTGCCGTTTATCGTGCTGTGCGCATTCCCATTTCTGAGCAGGGTGATTACGCTGCCTGGGATATGCTCCTTCTTTCCAGACCAGCTTCTGGAAATTTATATTACGATTAAAGAGTTTAATCTGGTACAGTTGGGAGGAAGGATTATGAATGTAGCAACGCTGATTATCCCAGCCTATGCTTTGGCGTGTCTGCTGCTTTGGCCTTTGTTGTACCGGATTTACAGAAAGGCGGAGGTGTCCTAAAGGACGCCTCCATTTTTGTATATATTTTTTAAGAAAGGCTGCGCTGGGTTCATGTGGTTTCAGTTTTCCCATTATTTAGTTTCCTAGTACCAAAGGTTTCCATCACAACGTGATGAAAACCTTTTGCACAGAAAAGCGCTATGGAACGCTAGCTTTCCCGACACTTTTTGTACAAGATGTCTATGCTGCCAAAGGCAGCAAGACCTTTTGCTACTAAAATATTAACTGATATAAAAAATGGGGAACTTAAATTCATGTGGAAATTGCCATTTCTAAAGAATTTTGGTAAGATAAAGCGAAACATATGTTATGTTATACTCTTTCATGTCTGCGCATTCCTTGTGGATCAGCAAAAGCGGAAGATAGATTGAGAAGATTATGGAAGAGAAGCTGCAAATATTTCAGGCAAGGAGGAAAGAGAATGCCAGATATTATTGAGATTGACAGCCTGACGAAGAATTATGGGAAGCGCCGGGGTGTATCGGATGTAAGTTTTTGTGTGAAAGAAGGGGACATTTTTGGCTTCCTTGGCCCGAATGGAGCCGGCAAATCCACGACTATCCGTTCCATGCTGGGGCTTATCCGTTTTCAGGAAGGCAGCATCCGTATCCTGGGAAAGGATATCCGAAGAGAAAGAGAAGCCATACTCGCCGAAGTGGGCTATCTGCCCTCGGAGGCCATGTTTTACCCATCAATGAAAGTCAGGGAGCTGATTCAGATGGCTGCGCGTATCAGGAAAAAGGACTGCCGTGCAGAGGCAGAGAAACTTTGTTCGCGCCTACAGCTGGATTTGGATAAGAAAATATGCGATTTGTCGCTGGGGAACCGCAAGAAAGCGGGCATTGTATGCGCCATGCAGCATAAGCCGAAACTTTTCGTATTTGATGAACCGACCAGCGGGCTGGATCCGCTGATGCAGAGTGAATTTTTTAAGCTGATTGAGGAATATGTGGCAGAAGGGGCGACGTGTATGCTGTCCACCCATGTCCTTTCAGAAATCAAAAGCTATTGCAGGACGGCTGCTATTATGAAGGAAGGAAAACTCCAATGCATGGACACGGTGGAAAATCTTACAAGGACGAATACCAAGAGGGTGAAACTGCTTCGTGAGGGCAGGCAGGAAAGTTTCCTTTTTGAGGGGGACTTAAATGAGCTGATGCAGGACTTGGCAAGACATGACATCCAGGATATCCTCATAGAGGAACCCTCTCTGGATGAGATTTTCATGCATTTCTATGCGCCTGGCACAGAATAACCGGGCAAGGATGTTGATTTTGGATGAATGGATATAGGAGGATAGCTGTGTTTACAATATATAAGCATGAAATGAAGGGATATATCAAGAGCCTGATAATCTGGGCATCATGTGTGGGCGGCATGGGCGCTGTCTGCATCCTGCTTTTTTCCAGTATGCAGGAGAGCATGGCGGGGGTGTCGGAAAGCTTTGCATCTATGGGCGCGTTTGCGGATGCATTTGGCATGAGCCAGTTAAGCATCGCTACGCTCAAAGGATTTTACGCCACGGAAGTAGGAACCATCCATGGGCTGGGTGGAGCCATGTTCGCGGCGGTTGCCAGCGCTAATATGCTGTCCAAGGAGGAAGACGGACATACCAGCGAATTCTTGTTTTCCCTGCCGGTTGGCAGAGGGAAAGCGGTTTTGGCCAAATGGTCTGCGATTGTATCAAATATTTTGCTTTTCAACCTGCTCTGCGTAGGGCTTTATCTTCTGGGCATTACTTTTTTGGGAGAGGAGATGGATTTTCCCAATTTCCTGCTATATCATGCCATGCAATTCCTGATGCAGCTGGAGATTGCCGGCATCTGTTTTTGCATGTCTGCGTTCCAGAAGAAAAATAAGCTGGGGCTTGCCCTGGGCATTGTACTGTTTTTTTATGCGTATGACCTGATGGCGCGGGTTATCCCGGATTTGACAGATTATAAGCTGTTCAGCCCGTTTTCTTATGCGAATGCGGCAGATTTGTTCAGCACAGGAGAAATCCATGCGGCAGCGGCAGTCCTGGGGGCGTCTGTTCTGGCCGTCTGCGTCGCCGTTGCCCATACTGTATATATGAAAAAAGATTTGGCAGTGTAAGATACGGAAAAACATTTGAAATTTGATTTTCGTGAGTGTAAGGTATGTTTTTTGGCTATGCGCAGCAGGAGCGTTGCAATCTGAATTTATCCCTGACCTTAAATTTGTTCTACAACCTTAAAATCGTTCCATTTAGCATTGCAGGGCCATTTGCTATAATTAATTATCTTTAGTGGAATGGGAGCAATCTTGTATAGTGAATGGAAAGGAGAAGTTGTATGAAATTTAAGAAATTGCGTGGCCTGGCGGGCCTGTTGCTGGCGGGGGCATTGATATTTACCTCTGTCCCGGCGCTGCAGACGCCGTCAGCCGTCATGGCGGCAGAGGCGGGGGAACAATTTGGGACGGCAGACCGCTGGCAGAATGTTGATAATCCGACGTTGCGGGATTATGCGACCCCCTCGGTGAATTTTATCGGCTGGGGAGCAGGGCCGGATAATTTTGCAGATGACAACATGACTACATTCTGGAATGGGCACAGTGATGCGGATATTGCGACGCGTCCCCAGTGGATGAAGTATGATTTTGGCGAGCGGCAAGCCGCGGTAACAGGAATGGAGATTACTTTTAATGACGATGGAAACGGCGTGGTGACGCCGGCGAACATTATCGCTGAGTATAAAAATGAGGCTGGGGTATGGGTGGAGATTGCCAGGAAGGGTACGTGGACGTTTGAGGGAAATGTAACGAAGACGTATGAGTTTGAAACGCCTGTCACAACGTCTGCCATCCGCGTGACGATGCAGCATACAAATAACACCCCGGTTGCGGTATATGACTGGAAGCTGCTTGGCGAGGTGCCGGCAGATTTTCCGAAGCCTGAGACAGTTCCGCCGGAAGACCCAAGCCCGGATTTAAGCCTGCCGGACGCGGCGGTCTATGCTGTGCCTAGCGCGCATGAGAACCACACCTCCCCCTGGGAGAACCTGAACGGCATCAATAATGAGAGCTTTGTTCCGACCAAATCTGACGGTGGGACAGGCAAAGGCTGGGGAAACTGGGGACAGGGCCATGCGGCAGGCCAGGAATGCTGGCTGCAATATGACTGGGACGAGGCAGTTACGACCAAGACTTTCCAGGTATTTTGGTATGGCAGCGACGCCGGGATGAAGATTCCGTCCAACGTCCGTTTTGAGTATAAAGATTCCGCCGGGGCATGGAAGGAAGCTGTGATACAGTCCCACCGGAAGAATTATTCGAAATATGATAAGTTCAATCAAATTACGATTGATGAAATTACCACAAAGTCAATCCGTATGTATATGACGGTTGCCGGGGATTCTCTTGGCGTATACCGCTGGAAAGTGCATTCTGACGTCAGTGAGGAATTTGTCGTATCGGCCGCAGGAAGTTCCCTGGTGATTCCGGAAGTGAAGGAAGGAAGGGTGCCAAGCCGACTTAACAAAAAGCTGACGCTTCCGTCTAAGGCAATGAACGACCGCGTGGATGTCAGTTGGAAGAGCAAGAATCCCGACGTGGTTGCAGATGACGGGTCAATCACGCCCCCCTCTGCAGACACAAAGGTTACCCTGACGGCAACGTGTACTTTGGCAAGCAAGCCGGAGGTTAAGAAAGATAAGGACATTGAGATACTGGTGCTTTCTGACAAGACCACGGAGTATGCGATGACAATCGATCAGAAAAACAAAGGCGTAGATATCAGCCAGGAGCTGTACGGCGTGTTCTATGAGGACATCAATAGCTCGGCAGACGGAGGACTCTCCGCGGAGCTGGTGAAAAATAATTCTTTTGAAAATTACCAGAATCTGCATGAGACCACAGCTCCAGAGGTCAAAGGCGATCAGAAATCTTGGAAACTGCACTGGGACAGCAGCAATGCGGCAGATTTTGTGGTAGAGCGGACAGACGGGCTGAATAAAAATAATAAAAACTATGCAAAGATTACCGGGAACCAGACCCTGTCCAACCATGGGTTTGTCGGCCGGAAAACTTTGGATAAATCCGCTATGGCAATCCGCAAAGATGCGAAATATGATTTTTCCATGTACATGAAAGCGGCCAGCGATTATGCGGGTGCGGTTAAGGTGAAAGTCGTGGACGATGCAGGGACTGCGCTGACGAATGAAGCGGCACTGGAACTGAAAAAGGATGGTACCTGGCAGAAAGTTTCTGCATCACTGACAGGAAATGCTGAAAAGCTTGGAACTTTGGTTCTGACCTTTGAGGGCGCGGGGGCAGCGGATTCCATGTACATTGACATGGTATCGTTGATTCCGACAGATGGCTATGGCTATGGCAATAAGAATTATTCTTACGGCGCAGGCCTGAGGAAAGATCTTGTAGAGAAGCTGCAGCAGCTTGGGCCGAGTTTCATCCGTTTTCCGGGCGGCTGTGTCGTTGAGGGAAGCTACGGGACAGACGGCTATTATAACTGGGAAGACTCTGTCGGCCCGCTGGAAGAGAGAAGGGCCATCGGAAGTTATTGGGGCAGTCCGTATAAATCCGTAAATTATGGAGATGCAGGGGACAACTATGGCTATATGATGTCCTATCAGTTCGGCTACCATGAAATCCTTACGCTTTGTGAAGATTTAGGCGCGCAGGCATTCCCGATTCTGAGTGCAGGCATATTCTGCCAGTTTACGGACTCTGCGTCAGCATCTGTCAACGGAGAAGAGTTAAAGCCGTTTGCGGATCATGCGACCCATCTGATTGATTATTGTTGGGGAGACCCGGGCAGTTCTGACGAGACGCAGGCATACTGGGCAAAGAAGCGTGTAGAGAATGGGCATGAGGAGCCGTTTGACCTGAATTACCTTGGTATTGGCAATGAGAACTGGGAGCAGCCGGAGAAAGGCATTTCCTATTTTGCAAACTTTAAATGGATCAAAGATTATGTGGAGAAATATGTCAAGGAACATTATCCTGAGCGGAAAATTACGCTGATTTCTTCCACAGGCCCTTACTATCAGGGAAGCCAGAATTCAGACGCCTGGAAATGGTTTAATGGCAATATGCCTGGGGAGACCCTGGTAGATGAGCATTATTACATCAATTATGCGGGGGACGGCAACAATACCTTGCTGAACGAAGATTATATATATGACAACTATAAGCGTCTCGACGAAGGCGGCAGCAATGTGTTCGTCGGTGAGTATGCAGGCCATCTGACTACCACAACGGAGAACGTGTTGGATACGGCTATCAGCGAGGCAGCTTACATGACGGGACTTGAACGTAATGGCGATATTGTCCGCCACGCATCGTATGCACCGCTCTTTGAGCGCGAGGGATGCCGGGATTGGGACTATAACCTGATAAAATTCAATGCATTTGAGAGTTACGGTACGCCGAGTTATTATGTGCAGACCATGTATTCGAACAATTATGGCAAGCACATCATTGATACGACTTTGGAGAAATACAACAGTGATACCTCCTCCTACGATAAAAAGCCAGGGCATCAGACCGATTTATACTATGTGACGTCAGAAGATGACAACAATTTATATACGAAGCTGGTAAATCATGCAGATTATGCCAAGGAGATTACCCTCAGCTATCCAGGAGTCAAGGATGGAACGAAAGTCGAGCTGATTTGCCTGTCCGGCAATGCCATGGACATGAACACTATGGAAGAGCCGACTAAAGTTGCGCCTGTTACCACAGAGCAGACGCTTACCGGGGAGAGCATGACGTATGTAGTCCCGGCAATGTCCCTGACGGTTGTGAAAGTCAATTATAGCGGGAAGGAAGAACCGCCAGTCCAGAGTGTTGACAAGACGGGGCTTGATGCTTCCATCAAGACAGCTAAGGTGAAAAAACAGATTGACTACACGCCGGCAACCTGGAAAAAACTGACGGCAGAATTAACGGCGGCACAGAAAATCTCCAAAGATGGCGAGGCAACCCAGGAACAGGTCAATGCCGCAAAGGATAACCTGGACGGAGCAGTGAAGGCGCTTGTGAAGCTGAAAGCTTCTTCCACCAAGACAGCCATTTTAGGAGTAGGAGAGACGCTTTCCGTGAAAGCCCAAAACTGCACGTATTTAAGCTCTGATGCGAAAATTGCCAAACCGAATGCCCAAGGCATTGTCAAAGCGGTGAAGGCAGGCACAGTCACGGTCAAAGCCATTCCTAAGACAGGCAATAAGGCAAAGGTATTTAAGATTACCGTCAAGAAAGCGCCGGGCAAGATTTCTAAGGTTACATTTAATAAGAAGAGCATCAAGAAGAACAAAGTTACTTTGAAGAAAGGGAGGTCAGGAACCTTCCAGGTGACGTTGCCCAAGGGAACGGCTAGCAAGATTACATACAAGTCCTCAAAGACGAAAGTCGCCTCCTTCCTGAATGGCAGCGGCAAGATAAAGGCAAAGAAGAAAGGAACCGCGAAAATTACGATTAAAACTTTCAATAATAAGAGCAAGACGATTACGCTCACTGTAAAATAAGCAGGGGCAGCAAGCCCCCGGCGTTTGCCGGGGGCTTGTTTAGATTCTGGAAAAATTCTTTTCTGGAACGCTTGAGGAACTCTGCGGGTAATGTTCTGGAACACGGCCTGGTATATAATACCAACAACGAGCGGCAGCAGGCCGTTTGAAAAAAATAATTGGAGGCATATGATTATGTACTTTGACGCTATTGCAAAAATTGTTTCTGAACGTACTGGCTGTGATGTGTCAGCAGTGAAACCTGACAGCAAATTTTCCGATCTGGGCATTGATTCCCTTGACACCGTAGAGCTTCTGATGGAGCTGGAGGATGAGATTGGCATCGAACTTGAGCTGGATGAGAAAATTGAAACGATCGACGACCTGGATAAATTCATTCAGAGCAAGCAGGATTAAAAATTATGATTAAGTCAGAAATTTGTGAGATGCTGGGCATTAAGTACCCGGTGTTTCAGGGCGGTATGGCTTGGATCGCTGACGGCAAATTGGCCGCTGCCGTGTCTGAGGGCGGCGGCCTTGGCATTATCGCAGCGGGGAATGCCCCCGGCGATTATGTCAGGAAGCAGATCAGGATTGCAAAGTCGCTTACCGATAAGCCCATAGGAGTGAATATCATGCTGCTGAGTCCCTTTGCGGATGAGGTTGCACAGATTGTAATAGAAGAAAGAGCAGAAGTAGTCACAACCGGCGCAGGAAATCCCTCAAAATATATGGCGTCCTGGAAAGAAGCCGGGATTCTGGTCATCCCGGTTGTTGCTTCGGTTGCCCTGGCAAAATTGATGACACGCCTCGGCGCTTCCGCCTTGATTGCGGAAGGCGGGGAGAGCGGAGGCCATGTAGGAGAGCTGACCACGATGGTACTTGTCCCGCAGATATGTGACGCGACGAAGCTCCCGGTCATCGCAGCCGGAGGCATCGCGGACGGCAGGGGCGTGGCGGCGGCATTTATGCTGGGAGCCTGCGGCGTGCAGATGGGAACCCGGTTTCTAAGTGCTGAGGAATGTTCCATCCATCCGACATATAAGGAAAAGATTATCAAAGCGTCCGACCTCTGTACAATGGTGACTGGTAAGCGTCTGGGGCATCCGGTACGCAGCCTGCGCACGCAGTTTGCCAGGGAGTATGCAAAAGCCGAATATGGCGGTATGCCGGACAAAGACCTGGAAGAGCTTGGGACGGGCGCGCTGCGCCTTGCCGTGCAGGAAGGCGACATGAAAAAGGGCTGTTTCCTTTCCGGGCAGATTGCGGCAATGGTGAAACAGGAGCAGCCGGCTGCTGAAATAATAAAGGAAGTAATGGAGGAGGCAGAGCCTGTCCTCCTGAGGGCATCGCAATGGGTAAAATAGCATTTGTTTTTTCCGGTCAGGGCGACCAGTTTCCTGGTATGGGAAAAGAATTTGACGAGAAATATCCCGCGGCTTCGTCCGTCTATGAGATGTGCGACCGCTTGCGCCCCGGCACGTCGGCTCAGTGCTTTGGCGGTACGGAAGAAGAATTAAAAGAAACGAGGAACACGCAGCCATGCTTGTTCGCCTTTGAGTTGGCAGCAGCTATGGTTTTGCATGAGAAAGGGATTCGCCCTCATGCGGTGGCAGGTTTTTCGCTTGGGGAGGTCGTGGCAGCGACCTACAGCGGCATATTCAGCCATGAGACAGGATTTCAGCTTGTGTGCAGACGCGGTGAGCTGATGCAGCGTGAGGCCGAAAAGCATGATACGTCCATGGCGGCAGTCGTGAAGCTAGAGGCAGGGAAGGTGCAGGAAATCTGCAGCAGATTCCCAGAGGTATATCCAGTCAATTACAATGCCCCAGGACAGATAGCAGTCTCCGGGCTGTCTTCCCAAATGGCAGAATTTTCCGCGGCAGTGAAAGAAGCCGGTGGCAGGGCGATTCCCCTGAAAGTAAAAGGGGCGTTCCATTCCCCGTTCATGGAAGCGGCGGCAAGAGCCTTTGCGGAGGAATTGGCGTCTGCAGAGAAAAAACCGGCAGAATTTACGCTTTATTCCAACATGACCGCCCAGCCCTATACAGATGATGTGGCGGATCTGCTGTCTAAGCAGATATGCAGCCCGGTGCAGTGGGAAAAAATTATCTGCAATATGACGGCGGAGGGTGTTGATACATTTATTGAGATTGGGCCAGGCAAGACGCTCACGAATATGATAAAGAGGATCAGCCCCAAAGCGGCAGCACGTACAGTGGCGGAGTATTTAGCGGAGGTAGAAGCATGTTAAAAGGAAAAGTAGCAGTCGTCACAGGTGCATCGCGGGGGATCGGCGAGGCGATTGCCTTAAAGCTGGCGTCTCTTGGGGCGGATATTGCAGTGATTTACGCAGGGAACAGCCTTGCGGCGCAAAATGTATGCGACCATTGCAGGGAAGATTACGGCGTAAAGGCAAGCGCATACCAGTGCGACGTTTCCTCCTTTGAGACAGCGAAACAGACTGTGGCGGCCATTAAGGCGGATTTTGGCACGGTACATATCCTCGTGAACAATGCCGGGATTACAAGGGACGGACTTTGTGCCATGATGAAAGAAGAGGATTTTGACGCGGTGCTTGACACCAATCTTAAAGGGGCATTCCATATGATACGCCATTGTACCGGGATGTTCCTAAAGAACAGGGAGGGATGTATCATCAATATAGCCTCGGTAGTCGGGCTTACCGGGAATGCCGGGCAGAGCAATTATGCGGCTTCAAAAGCCGGGCTGATTGGGCTTACGAAGTCCATAGCCAAGGAGCTTGCGCCGCGGGGCATCCGCTGCAATGCGATAGCGCCAGGCTTTATTAAGACAGATATGACGGAATCTCAGGCAGACAATCCCCTGCTGGCGGCAGTACCCTTAGGAAGGATGGGGGAGCCGGCAGATGTGGCAGACGCGGCAGCGTATCTTGCGACGGCAGGCTATGTCACCGGGGAAGTGCTGCGCATTGACGGCGGCATCGCCATGTAAGGAGAATAATTATGAGTGAGAATAGAAGAGTTGTCGTTACCGGAGTCGGTGCGATTACCCCGGTAGGGAATAATGCGAAAGAAACATGGGAAAACCTGAAAAACGGAGTCAACGGCATAGCCCCTATCACCTTATTTGATACGGAGAAATTTAAGGCAAAGCTGGCTGCTGAAGTGAAAGGCTTTGACCCGAAAACATATTTGGATGTGAACGATGTCCTGCGTACCGACCGCTATGCCCAGTTTGCAGTGGCGGCGGCACAGCAGGCTGCAGATGAGAGCGGCGTGGAAGGAACCGTTGAGCCGGAACGTTTCGCAGTCCTTTTTGGAACTGGGATTGGCGGCATCGGTACCTTTGAGAAAGAGCATACCAAGCTGATGCAGAGAGGGCCGCGCCGTGTGTCCCCGTTGTTCGTGCCAATGATGATTGCCAACATGGCGGCAGGCATGATAGCTATTCGTCATGATTGCCGCGGTTCGGCCATGCCGGCGGTCACAGCCTGTGCCTCCGGTTCCAATGCAATCGGCGAGGCAATGCGTTTGATTCGCCATGGCTACGCGGACGCGGTGATTACCGGAGGCGCGGAAGCAGCAATTAACGAGTCGGCAGTTGCAGGCTTTGCTAACATGCTTGCCCTGTCACCCGCTGAAAACCCTGAGGAAGCGTCACTGCCATTTGACAAACGCAGGGGCGGGTTTGTCATCGGGGAAGGTGCGGTTGCGCTTGTGTTGGAAGAATATGAACACGCGAAATCGCGCGGAGTGAAAATTTATGGGGAAGTCTGTGGTTACGGCTCTACCTGTGACGCATACCATATCACGGCCCCGCACCCGGAAGCGCGAGGAGGGGCAAGGGCAATGACAGACGCCATGGCGGAAGCCGGCTATCTGGAAGAAGATGTGGTCTACATCAATGCCCACGGCACTGGCACGCCGATGAATGACGTCGTGGAGACGCTTGCTATCAAAAAAGCTCTCGGGGAAGAAGCAGCCGCAAAAGCGTATGTCAGCTCCACGAAATCCATGACCGGGCATATGCTGGGCGCAGCGGGTGCGTTGGAGGCTCTGGCCTGTCTGCAGGCCCTGAACGAGGGCATTATCCCACCGACAATCAATCTCTTGGAGCAGGATGAAGAATGCAGCCTGAACTGTGTGCCGAATACCGCAGTTAGCGCAGGCATCACATTAGCATTGTCAAATTCTCTTGGGTTTGGCGGACACAATGCCTGCCTTGCTTTTCGGAAGGTGCAGCCATAAAAATTGACAGAAAAACACAGATTTTCAGAAAGGTTTGGCTATGAATGAGACAGATATCCGTAAATATGCAGGGCTGATGCAGGAGCTTGGGCTTACCGGCCTTGAAATTACTGAGGATAAGAAAACTGTACGCTTAGAGCGTGCCGTTCCCACGGCAGTGAAGGAAGTGGCGGCCGTTTCTGGCCTTGCTGCCCCTGCCGTTGCGGCGGAAAGTGTGGATAAGGATTATGTCAGCGTGACGTCCCCGCTTGTCGGCGTGTTTTACGCAGCTCCTGCGGAGAATGCGGCTCCTTACGTTGCAATCGGCGACCATGTAAAGAAGGGGCAGACCCTCTGCATCATCGAAGCTATGAAGCTGATGAATGAGATTACCGCTGAGGAAGAAGGCGTAATCGCAGAAATCTGCGTGACAAATGACCAGGTAGTGGAATTTGGCACTGAATTATTCCGTATTAAGAGGTAAGACGATGAATAGAGAAGAAATCATGAAAATATTGCCCCATAGGGAGCATATGCTCCTGCTGGATGAGGTAGAGCGTGAGGGAGATATTGCTACGGGGCATTACCATGTCCGCGGAGATGAGTTTTTCCTCAAAGGGCATTTTCCGGGCAGGCCGGTTGTTCCCGGGGTAATACTCTGCGAGATATTGGCGCAGTCGGCATGCATTCTCATGCAGGACGCAATGGAAGAGGGGAAACTTCCGGCATACACAGGGCTTAAGAACGTAAAATTCCGCTCTCCGGTGAAGCCAGGCGATACCGTCGAAGCGCAATGCTATATAAAAAGGAAGAAACCCCCGTTTTATTTTGCAGAGGGGACGGTGACGGTTGACGGAAAAGTTTGTGTATCAGCCGAATTTTCTTTCGCGATTATGGGAGAGTGACTATGTTTTCAAAAATCTTGATTGCCAACCGCGGCGAGATTGCCGTGCGCATCATCCGCGCCTGCAAGGAGATGGGAGTTGCCACGGTGGCGGTATATTCCGAAGCGGATAAGAACGACCTCCATGTGTCGCTCGCCGACCAGAGCTACTGCATTGGAGGCCCAGAGGCTTCGGAGAGCTATTTGAATGAAAGCCAGATTATCAGCACCGCAATCCTTGCAGGGGCGCAGGCCATTCATCCGGGCTATGGGTTTCTCTCAGAAAATGCGCATTTTGCCCGTCTTTGCAGGAAAAACGGCCTTGTGTTTATCGGCCCTGATGCGGAAAGCATGGAACGGCTCAGCGACAAAGCCGTTTTAAAAGAGCTGATACGAAATACCGGGCTTACAGTGATTCCCGGTACGAAGGCGGTGCAGTCTGTGGAGGAAGCCAAGCAGGCAGCGGAAAAGATTGGCTATCCGATTATGCTCAAGGCATGTGCTGGCGGCGGCGGACGGGGAATCCGCTTGATACGCGGCGCGGACGATCTGGAAGAAGCTTATCTCCAGGCGACAAGCGAGGCACTCAGCGCTTTTGGAGACGGCAGCGTGTATCTGGAAAAATATGTGTTCCCGGCGCGGCATGTGGAACTGCAGATTCTGGCTGATGAGCAGGGCAATGCCGTATGCCTTGGCGAGAGGGACTGTTCCCTGCAGAGGCGCAATCAGAAGCTGATTGAAGAGACCCCTTCCCCTGCGATTGGAGACAGGCAGAGGCGGGAAATCATTAGGCTCACAACGGAAGCGGTTAAGAAGATTGGCTATGTGGGTGCAGGGACGTTGGAATTCCTGCTCGACCGGGAGGGAAATTTCTGGTTCATGGAGATGAATGTACGTCTGCAGGTAGAGCATTCTGTGACAGAGATGCTGACAGGCATCGATCTTGTGAAGTGGCAGATTCGTATTGCAGCCGGGGTACCGCTGAACTTTGAGCAGAAAGATATCCGTATGAAGGGTTCTGCGATTGAATGCCGGATTAATGCCGGAAGCTGCGGAAGCCTTAAGATGCTTCATATTCCAGGCGGCCCTTCGGTTAGGTTTGACACCCATCTGATTGCAGGGACGACGGTGTCGCCTTATTACGATTCACTGCTGGGCAAGCTGGTTGTATTTGCCAAGACCAGGGAGGAAACTTTGCGGAAAATGCGGGCGTCCCTCTGTGAGCTTGTCATTGACGGCATCCCCACAAATATTGAGGAACAGCTGCGTATCGTGGAGGATGAGAGGTTCACATCAGGAAACTATGATTTAACTTTTATGGGAAATAGATAGTAATAAAATTGCTTCTGTAAATAAAATTAAGCTTTAAATATATAGACAAAAGGTGGAGAGATGGCGTTAATCAACTTTTTAAAACCAAAGAATCAATTAGAGGAAGGCGGCCGTACAGCGGCACTCATACAACGGGATGAAGGCGAGCCGGAGAAGAAGTGTCCGAACTGCCATAAAGAGATACCTTTGAGCAGGCTCTGGGCAAACCGTCTGGTGTGTCCTTGTGGCTATCATTTTCGCATGAAAGCACGGCAGCGGGTAAAAATGCTCGTGGACAGAGACAGCTTCCATGAGCTGTATTCCGGGGTAAAGGCTAATAATCCCCTGAATTTTCCAGGATATACAGATAAGGTGGAAAATGTCCGCGCGGCCAGTGGTGAAGAGGAGGCCGTCATCTGCGGCACAGCGAAGATTGGCAGGCAGGACTGCTGCCTGTTTGCTATGGAGCCGTACTTTATGATGGGGAGCATGGGGAGTGCCGTGGGAGAGAAGATTACGCTGCTGTTTGAGTATGCCACGAAGTATCGTCTGCCGGTCATCGGCTTTACGGTCTCTGGCGGCGCAAGGATGCAGGAGGGGCTTCTGTCCCTGATGCAGATGGCAAAGACAAGCGCGGCCGTCAAGCGGCACAGCGATGCCGGGCTTTTGTACATCGCAGTCCTCACGGATCCTACGACCGGCGGCGTTACAGCCAGCTTTGCCATGGAGGCAGACATCATCTTGGCAGAGCCTGGGGCGACCGTAGGGTTTGCCGGGGCGAGAGTCATTGAGCAGACGACTAAGAAATCGTTGCCGAAAGGGTTCCAGAAATCGGAATTCGTGTTGGAGCATGGGTTTGTCGATGCCATCGCGAGCCGCCCCAGCCAGAAAAAATTTTTGGCGGAGCTTCTTAAAATGCATAATGGAGGTTGATATTTTGAGCCTGATACCTTATAACAGAGTAAAACTTGCCCGGGACAGTGAAAGACCGACAGGGCTGGATTATATCAGACATATATTTAAAGGGTTTATAGAATTTCACGGAGACCGCCGCTTTGCGGATGACCGTGCGGTTGTTGGCGGGATTGCCAGGCTGAATGGCAATCCGGTCACCGTGATTGCCATAGAAAAAGGGCATACGGCAAAGGAACGCGCGTACCGTAACTTTGGCGCCGCGCATCCGGAAGGCTATCGCAAAGCGTTGCGCCTGATGAAACAGGCTGAGAAATTCGGCAGGCCGGTAGTCTGTTTTATCGATACTTCCGGGGCCTATTGCGGGATTGGGGCGGAGGAACGCGGGCAAGGCCAGGCCATCGCCGAGAACTTGATGGAGATGTCTACGCTCTGCGTACCTGTGATTTCAATTCTGATTGGCGAAGGCGGCAGCGGCGGCGCGCTTGGCTTGGCTGTCTCAGACCGTGTGTGGATGCTGCAGAATGCCGTCTATTCTGTGATATCCCCTGAGGGCTGCGCCAGTATCCTTTGGAAAGACGCAGCCAAAGCAGAGATTGCGGCAGCAAGGCTCAAGCTCACAGCGGAGGACGCCAAAAGCCTGGGTGTGATAGAGCGTATCCTGTCAGAAGACGACATTGGTAAAAAAGAGTTTTATGATAATATCCGCACACTATTGACAGAGGAACTGAATGAACTGTCAAACGACCTTGATTTGGTGAGCAGGCGTTATGAGCGTTTCCGCCGTATTGGCTCAGAAGCGGTAAATAAGGAGTAGTTATGAGTATTTATCAGAAATATTGTAGGGAGATTATGGACTGCCAGGGCAATCTGGAGAAATTTACCTTGGAGTTTCCCGATAATTTTAACTTTGGCTATGATGTCGTGGATGCCGTTGCAGACGAGACGCCGGACAAAAAGGCTATCGTCTGGTGCAATACGGAAAACGAGGAACATATTTTTACGTTTTCAGATGTCAGGACATATAGCAACCAGATGGCAAATGTCTTCAATAATGCCGGTATTGCCCGGGGTGACAGGGTGATGGTCATCCTTAAACGTCATTATGAGTATTGGTTTGTCGCGGTTGCTTTGCATAAATTGGGTGCGGTGATGATTCCAGCGACCCATATGCTGACCGAAAGCGATTTGGTTTACCGCCTCAAAGCCTCCAAGGTGAAGGCGGTGGTATGTACGCCTCAGAACGAGATGACGGATAAAATTAAATCTGCCCTTGAGAAAACTGAAATGAAAGTGAAATTGTGGTGCGTGCAGCAGGACGTAGAGGGGTTTGAGAATCTTACGGCAAGAATGCAGGAGGCTGGCAGCGAGTTTGAGCGTGTAGAGACTTTGGCATCAGACCCAATGATGATTTATTTTACCTCTGGGACGACAGGCTATCCCAAGGGAGTGGTGCATGATTACACATATCCGTTGGCGCACATCGTTACTGCTAAGTACTGGCAGCAGGCAGAGGATGGCGGGCTGCATTTTACGGTTGCAGAGACTGGTTGGGCGAAAGCCTCCTGGGGCAAGATTTATGGGCAGTGGCTCATAGGAAGCGCCGTGATGGTTTACGATTTCGATAATTTTGAGCCCAAGCAGCTTACGGCTGTCATTAACCGATATGGGGTCACTTCCTTCTGCGCGCCTCCGACGGTTTACCGTTACCTGGTACGCAAGGGCATACCTGATATGCCGAGCCTGAAGCACGCCTCGACTGCCGGGGAGATGCTTGCCCCGGAAGTATTCCGTAAATTTACTGAACGCACGGGCCTGCCGCTGTGCGAGGGATATGGACAGACAGAGACAACGCTTCTGATGGCGAATTTTAAAGGCATGGGGGCTGTGGAAGGTTCCATGGGGACAATTTCCCCCTTTTATGATATTGAGCTTCGGGGCAAGGATGGGAAGCCCGTGCCTTCCGGCGAGATTGGAGAGGTTGTCATTGTCCCGCCCAAGGATGGCAGGCAGCCCGGAGTCTTTGCGGCATATCTTGATAACGAGGAGCAATATCGTTATGTGTGGCGGGGGGGCGTTTACCATACCGGCGATGCGGCGTATCAGGACGAAAACGGACGTTACTGGTTTCATGGGCGTTTCGATGACATTATTAAAACAGGAGGGTTCCGCGTAGGGCCTTATGAAGTGGAAAATGTACTGATGGAACATCCGGCTGTCGTGGAGTGCAGCGTTATCGGCGTACCTGACAAACTCAGAGGCCAGGCCATCAAAGCGCTCATCGTGCCAGGCAGAGGGTATGCCCCCACCAGGGAACTTGAGCTGGAAATCAAAGAATTCTGCAACCGTAAGCTAGCAGAATATAAATGGGTCCGCATGGTGGAGTTTGTGGAGGAGATGCCAAAGACCATCAGTGGGAAAATACAGAAAAGCATGCAAAGGAAGCAGACAGCGGCATTCACAACTTAGTGAATGCCGTTCGTGCGTTTTGGCGTAAAGTGTGATATACTTTGACCTAAGGAGGGGCCCGGCACTTGGCATGAGGAGGGACCCAACGAAGTTGGGAGGATACCTGATGCCTCGTGCCGAAGCCAATGAGCGGGTGTGGGAGGATGACCTTAGGTCCAGAAGAAAGGCCAATGAGTAAGAGACCTAAGGAGGGGCCCGGCGAAGCCGGGAGGATGACCTTAGGTCCAGAAGAAAAGCCAATGAGTAAGAAGACCTAAGGATAGGAAGGTAAATTTTTATCGCTAGGAGATGCCATGAAGAATAATTTAGGTTATATGCAGGACATATTAAACCAAAGCGTCAGCGGATTCCACGAGCTTATTCTGTCAGATTCGGCCCGTCTGGGATTTGTAAGCCAGAATTTCTGTGAAATGGCCGGGTACACAAAGGAGGAGCTGCCCAGTGCGGAGGAAGGCGACTATGCTTCTTTCGTGCATCCGGCCGACAAAGAGAAGTATGCCCGGTTCATTCAGGAACTGAAAACAGAAGAGCAGACGCAGACATGCGAGTACCGCCTTGTGAAAAAGGGAGGGTCTGTCATTTATGTAAAGGATACGGCGTCATCAAGAAAGCTTGACGATGGCAGAATGGTGGCATATTCTGTGTTGGCTGACATTACGGAAATAATAAGTGAGAACCATAATCTGCAGTTTCTCAATGAGACGATTCCCTGTGGGTTCCTGAAATACACTTGTGAGAAACAGCCGAAAATCACCTACCTTAACAAACAGATGATGGATCTTTTGCGATTTCCCAAAACGCGCGGCGGCGAGCTGGATTACCTGGAGCTTTACAAAAAAGATATTTTTCTGATGGTTCCCATGGAAGAACGGCAAAAATTTGCCAGCTATCTGAAACAGGTGTATGCGGCAGGGATTCCCCTTACGGGGGAGATGGAATTGCTTTGTTGTGACGGGGCAAAGATTCATGTGTTTGGGTGGATTATAAAATCAGTAAATGAGCAAGGGATTGAGGAGTTCCAAAGCGTCTGCATGGATGTGACAAAACGTCATCAGGCGCAAAAGGAAGACGAGACGAAACGTTACCTCAAAGCGCTGGCCGATGTTTACGATAAGATTTTTGAATATAATCTCAGCTCAGATACGGTGACATGCCTATATAGTGATAATTCTCCGATGTTCCGATGGCTTGAAAATGTTCCCATGCAGATGGCGGATGCCACTGAAAAATGGATTGCGGCGACAGTTGACCCACAGGATAGTGAGCGAGTGGGTATGTTTTTCCAGGACTTCTTTCAGAAGAAATTATATCAGTCGGAAGAAAAGCCTCCGCAGATTACTTACCATTCACGGTCATCTGGCGGTGAGATGAATCTGTATAGCGGAATATTCCTGAAAATGGATGAGAGCGTCAGCCTCTATTGCTGCCGATGCCTGGCAGATGTACAGGAAACAGACAGCCTCAGAAGTGAAAATACGTTTCTTAAGGAAAATATGCAGGAATTAATGATGCGCTTTACAGACGGCGTAGCCGCGTTTGAGCTGAGGGATGAGTTTGTGACCCCTTTATATGCCAGCGATAATGTCTGCGAGTTTTTCGGCTTTACCAATGAGGAATGGATTTCGCTGATGGGCAAAAGCACGCCGAGCAAGGAGTTTGTTGCGCGCAGCAATGTGGCATATGAAGATTTCGCGGAGCTTTTAATGAATGGGGAAGCAGAATTTACCTATTTAGACTTGAAAACGGCGTCTGAGCGTCGGATTAAAGCCATCTGTTCTCGGAAATTGCCGGGCAGTTCCTCGCCGAGGTATGTGATGCTTTACGACATAGGCAGCCCGGAAGCGGCATCAGCCAGCAAGCCATGCGCGGAGCCTGCGGTATCCATCCGTACATTCGGCTATTTCGATGTCTTTGTGGGAGAGAAGCCGATAGCTTTCCGTAACAAAAAGGCCAAGGAATTGTTTGCGCTGCTGGTAGACCGCCGCGGGGGATATATTTCCTCAGAGGAGGCAATCAGCTTCCTGTGGGAGGACGATCCGGTGAATCCAGTCACGCTCTCGCGTTACCGAAAAGTCGCGTTACGCCTGAAAAACACCTTGGCGGAATACGGTATATCCGGCATTATGGAGACCGTGGACGGCAAACGCCGCATTGTTGCAGAAAAGGTGAGGTGCGACCTTTACGATTATCTTTCCGGCGGTAAAGAATATGAACAGCTCTTTAAGGGAAGCTATCTGAACAATTACAGCTGGGGAGAAAATACCCTGGCAGAGCTGACTGGAGACATTCTATAACGTTGGGTTTCCCCATTATTTATTCTATAGGAAAGACATTACACTAGTGCCAAAAGGTTTCCATCACAACATGATGGAAACACTTTGTACAGAAAAGCGCTATGGAACGCTAGCTTTCCAGACACTTTTTGTGCAGGATGTCTATGCTACCCAAGGCAGCAAGAACTTTTGGTACTAAAATATTAGCTGATATAAAAAACGGAAAAACTTGAATTTATAACATATTGCTGGGAAAATAATTCCTGATATAATTAAAAACCGGGAGAACAACTCATGTATACATATATTCACAAGGTACACTATTATGAAACTGATAAAATGGGCATTACGCACCACTCCAACTATCTCAGATGGATGGAGGAGGCAAGGACAGACTATCTCAAAAGCTTGGGATACGGCCTGCGGAGGTTGGAGGAGGATGGCGTTACCTCCCCGGTGGTGTCCGTGGAATGCCGTTATAAGCGTTCCACGACTTTCGACGATGAAATTAAAATCGAGGTTTCGATTGTAAAATATAATAGCGTGAAACTGGAGCTTTGCTACCTAATGACCGATCTTGCGACTGGCACGGCAGTCCTGACAGCGAAATCAACGCACTGTTTTATCGATGGGGACGGAAAGCCGATTGCAGTCAGCAAGCATTTTCCAGAGTTTGATGAAGTACTCAGGAAGGAGAAGGACAATGGAACTGCATGAAAAATTCTATGAGGAGGAAGTGCGCTGCGGATATCTTGTCACTCAGAAAATGAAAAAGGTATGGGCCGTCGGGCTGAACCTTCTGGAACAATTTGACAAAATTTGCCAAGCTCATGGGCTGCGCTACTATGCATGTTATGGAACGTTGCTGGGGGCGGTTCGACATCAGGGCTTTATCCCCTGGGATGACGACATTGATGTCGCCATGTTCCGTGATGATTACGAACGGTTGAAACTTATCGCGCAGGAAGAAATCTCTTACCCATATTTCCTGCAGAACAGCTACAATGACAGTATGATTTGGGCGTTCTCCAAATTGCGGGACGGCAGGACGACGGCGATCGAATTTTCGGATGCCCCGCCACAGTTCCACCAAGGAATCTTCATCGACATTTTCCCTCTGGACGATGTGCCGGACGGCGTGGCCATGAAGCCGGTTATCACGAAGATGCAGAGTGAGATATGGATGTCTGTCGTAGACCCAGAGGGACTTAAACAGCAAATTAGCCAGGGGCGGAAGCTGGCTATGGACACCAGTATCCTTCTGGAACTGTTGGGTATGCAGATACGGGAACGGATGAAGATGTTTGAGGATTTTAACGCCGCCCGGTTCGGCAAATCAAGCAGGATCGGTTTCCTGATGGATTATTTTAACGGTGTTCCGAGTATGCTGCGCGAGTGGTATGATGATACGGTTTACTTGCCTTTCGAAGGCTTGGAAGTACCCGCCCCATCAGGATATGCCAGCTTCCTGGAAAGCTATTATGGGGATTACATGACGCCAGTGCGGGCGCAGAGTCTGCATGAAGGGATTTTCTTTGATCCAGATAAGCCGTACACCCATTACATGAATAAGAAATAATGGAGGTCTTACATGAAGAGATTAAAAAAACAGGAGGCAGGGCAGAACGAAATATCAGCCATCTACACATTTTCGTTGGGGAAGATACCGCAGAAAGTATTAATTGAAGGGAGACGGAAGGATCTTCCGGTTGTCATCGCCCTTCATGGGGGCCCAGGCACACCGGTACCCTTTTCAGTGGGAGGCAGGGGGATGTTTCCGGAATTTACCGACCGATTCCTTATGGTATCTTGGGATCAACTGGGGTGTGGCATCAATGATTATAAATTAAATGAAAATTTTACTATATCTTTTTTTGTTGATATGACAGCAGAATTGATAAGAGAGATTAAGAAGCTGTTCCCGGAAAATCAGCTGATCCTGTTCGGCATGTCCTGGGGGAGCGTGCTTGCCCTAAAGGTTCTGGAGAAAGCAGGAACGGAGGTTGATGCTGTCGTGGTCTGGGGACAGGTCTTAAAGAAGCTGTTTTTCAATGAAGAAGTCTATGCGGCATTGGAGCAGGCCGGCTTTTCAGATAACAATATGCAAAGGGTCAGGGCAATAACGGCAGATAATTTTACAGATAAAGATATGCAGTTCATGGCAAAAAGCATCCGTAAGCATACGGACGGCTATACGAACAGAAAAGGGAAACGCATACCTTTGTTTCCGATCATTCGTGGGCTTCTTATGAGCAAGGACTATAACCTGAAAGATTTCAAAGCCGTTATGGTAAATGGTACAGTTTCCGCAACGTGGCTGTGGAAAGAATTGTTAAAGATAGATTTAACAAAATGCTTAAGAGGGGTGGAAGTTCCCTATTATATATTGCAGGGAGATACAGATATCGTGACGTCAACAGCAGAGGTTAAAAGGCAGGCAGAGTGTTCCGGCAACCCCAACCTGCATTGTCAGGTCATTGCGCATTCCGGTCATATGCCAGGCATGGAAGGCATGGAAGCGGTATTGGAGACACTGGTAAGTGCGGCAGGAGGGCAGAAGGAACAGCCGAGGGCCAAGAAAGATTGCTAAATCTGCCAATACAGTGAAGCAGCAGCTTCAACCATCCCGGTGAAGCTGCAACTTCAGCCATCCCAGTGAAGCAGCAGCCGCTGCTTTCGTGCGTAATAGGCAAGTCCGATCGCATCTGCCAGGAGCCAGCCAATCGGCACCGCCCACCAAATCCCGACAACGCCAATGGCGGGAATGGCAGAAAGCGCATAGGCCAAGACGACGCGCGTCCCCAAGGAGAAAACCGTGAGGACGATGGACATACCGGGCCTGCCCAATGCCCGGTAAAGCCCATACAAGAGGAACAGGCATCCTATTCCACAGTAAAATGCCCCTTCAATCCGCAGATAGCGCATGCCCTCCGCCACAATGGCGGTTTCGCTGGCATCCACAAACAGCAGCATTAATGGATGGGCAAATATCCAGACAATAGCTGAGACAGCCAAACAGAAAAGAAGCGAGGCCAAGACGGCGTCCCGTAGCCCTTCGCGGATGCGTTCTTCTTTTCTCGCACCGTAGTTCTGAGCAATGAAAGTGGAAAAGGCATTGCCGAAATCTTGTACGGGCATATAGGCAAAGGCGTCAATCTTGACGGCGGCGGCAAAAGCAGCCATGACGGCCGGGCCAAAGCTGTTGACTACACCTTGCACCAGAAGGATGCCAAGATTCATCACAGACTGCTGGATACATGTCAGCACGGAAAAGCCGGAGATTTCCCTCATGCAGCCAGATTGGATATGCAGATCGCTTTTTTGGAGTCTCAGGGATGGAACCGATATCAGGCAGTAAAGCGCAATGCCAATGCCGGAAATGTACTGTGCAGCCACAGTCGCTTCGGCTGCGCCCGCCACGCCCAGCTTTAAGCCGATGACGAACCATAAATCAAGCGCAATATTCAGCAGGGCGGAAACTGCAAGAAAAAGCAGCGGCACGACAGAATTGCCGATGGCGCGCAGCAGCGAAGCAAAATAATTATATAGGAAGGTGGCAAAAATCCCGCAAAAGATGACAATCAGGTAGCGGCGCATTTCCGGCCATACTTCATCAGGAACGCGCAGGAATACCTGGATTTTGCCAAGAAAGAGAAAGACCAGGAGATTTAGCAGGATCGTCAGAGAAAAAATGAGTGCAAAAGAAGCGCAGATGCCTTCTTTCAGCCCTTTCTCATTGCCTTCCCCATAGCGCATGGAAAAGAAGGTTCCGCTGCCCATGCACAATCCCAGAAGGATTGAGGTCAGGAATGTCATCAGCGTAAAGGAAGAACCCACAGCAGCCAGCGCGTTTGGGCCGAGTACCCTGCCGACAATTAAAGTGTCGGCAATATTGTAACATTGTTGCAGAAGATTGCCGGCTATCATCGGCAGCGCAAAGCGCAGCATGGATTTCATGGTAGGGCCTTGTGTCATATCTATGTTCATAGGAATACCTCCCCTGGGGTTGTGATTTGCCTGTCCCGGCGCATTGCGCCTGGGGATGCGCCATGCCTGGCAGCTCCATATATTGTGCTACATACAATATAAAATGTCAATAAAGGAGTTTGTTGATATAACAAAGGAGAAACTGAAAAAACCCAAATTATTGCAATTCTGGAATGTGTATGCTATACTGGCTGTTAACTATAAATGTTTTCAAACCGATATATTCTATACAGATATTGGGATATGGATGTCCAAATTTTTTCAAAGGAGTGATGATGATGAGTATGAATCAAGGTATTTCTCAACTGTTCCAGGGCCTTTCGTCCAGCAGCGGAACAGGGAATCTGAATTTTTTCTCAGATTATGCCAGCATTAAAAGCGGTAGCTACGGCAGGCTTATGAAGGCTTACTACGGCAGGCAGGATTCTGGCACAACGGCAAATGGCACAAAAACCAACACAAGCAATGTCCTCGACAGGATTCTGGAAGAGAGGAAGCATCCGAAAGTTTCAAAAGAAGTGCAGGAGGCGAATTCCAATCTGACGACAGGTATCTCGAACCTGAAGAAATCTGTTTCGGCGTTACAGAATGATAACACCTTCACCAATACAGAAAATGGCCAGACCGCAGTAGACAAGGTGGCTTCTGCGATGAAGAATTATGTGTCTGAGTATAATAATGTTGTGAGCGCATCAAAACGTTCTACGATGACAAATAAAACGGCATATGTGGCCAATATGATGAAAAGCACCGCTGCGAATGCGGATAAGCTTGCGGAAATTGGCGTTAGGATTAATTATGATGGAACGCTTCAGTTAAACGAGGGCAAGCTGAAATCAACAGATCTTTCAAAAGTGCAGGATTTGTTCTCAAGCGATGACCTCATGAGCTATGGCTCTACGGTTATGTCTCGTCTTCAGTTTGCAGGCATTACTTCCGGCGCGACAGACAGCGTGGAGAAAGACGACACGACAGCTTCCGACGCAGCTTCTTCCCTTAAGACAGACAGCGATGCGCTTGCGTCTGACAAATTATACGAAAAGGTTAAGGATAAAGACGGTAAAGAGACTTATGATATCGACAAAATCTTTTCCACGGCCAAGAGTTTCGTAAACAACTACAACGCTATGTTTGATAAGGCTGGATCAAGCACGAATTCCGGCGTATTGTCGAACTTGGCTCAGATCAGGGAGAAGACAGCGAAAAATATCGATGCGCTTAAGCAGTTTGGGATTGATGTGGATGAGAAGGGCAAGCTGAAGATTGATGAGGATAAATTCAAGAAATCTGATATGTCTCAGGTACAGAAATTCTTCAAAGACTACGGTTCTTCCATTGGAACCAACGCATCGCTTGTAGACTTTTATATGAGGACAAAGGCGAATGCAGGCAGCGGCTACACTTCAACCGGGGCATACAGTGTTCAGGGAAATTCCCGGTTTGCCGGTTCCATCTAATTGCTTTTGGCAAAGATAAGAATATAGAATGCGGGTTGGTCAGAGAAAATTCTGGCTGGCCCGCATTTTTGTTGTGGCCAGCCAGCGTTGCGCTCCGTCATTTTTGTCAATGTAAGGCAAAAGAGGATGAAGAAGCTGCAATCTGAAGGCTTCATTCTTGTTTTGGGCTTTTATTATAACGCAATCCAAAAACAAGAGAGGGTGGAAAAGGTAGAAAAGGTGTAAAAGGGCAAAAAGGGGAACGGGCGCATACACACCCATTCCCCTATAAAGCCTTACATTATGCGGTTTTCTTCTTAGCCGAAGTACCTCTTAAGAAGCCCCTCAAATGCCTTGCCATGTCTTGCTTCATCTCTTGCCATTTCATGCACGGTGTCGTGGATTGCGTCAAGGTTTGCAGCTTTTGCACGTTTTGCAAGGTCGAACTTACCAGCGGTTGCGCCGTTCTCAGCTTCTACGCGCATTTCCAGGTTCTTCTTGGTGCTGTCGGTAACAACTTCGCCTAATAACTCAGCGAACTTAGCTGCATGCTCGGCCTCTTCGTAAGCAGCCTTCTCCCAATATAAGCCGATTTCAGGATAGCCTTCTCTGTGGGCAACCCTTGCCATAGCAAGATACATGCCGACTTCGGTACACTCACCGTTGAAGTTTGCCCTGAGGTCTGCCATGATGTCCTCAGATACGCCCTGTGCCACGCCTACTACATGCTCAGCAGCCCAGGTCTTCTCGCCGCTCTGCTCTGTGAACTTGGAAGCAGGTGCATTACACTGCGGGCATTTCTCCGGCGCAGCATCTCCCTCATGAACATAACCACATACACTACATACAAATTTTTTCATAATTTTTCGTCCTTTCCTTTATATAAAATTTTTTATAATTTGATATCAGTAATTGTTACTGTTATTATAAAATATCATACATGCCTTCGTGTGTCAACATTAATTTTTATTTTTCCAGGCAATCCCGGCATTTCCCAAAAAAGTAAGTGACATGCCCTTCAATCTCTCCGTCAAATCCTGACCTGGCAAGGGTATTGATATGGTCGATGTTCTCAATTTCCAAATCCAGGACTTTGCCGCATCCCGTACACAGGATATGGTAGTGTGGCGACATATTTCCGTCAAAACGGTCAGGCCCTATGCCTGTGGAAAGTTTGCGGATTTCGCCTAGCTTTGTCAGGAGAGATAAGTTCCGGTATACCGTTCCCAGGCTGATATTGGGAAAATCCTCCCTCACGTTCAGATAGACTGTCTCTGCGGTAGGATGGTCATAGCGGTTTGCCAGAAATTCTTTGATGCATTCTCTCTGACGGCTGTGCTTGATCAATTTTAAATCCTCCATATAAATAATAGTAATTGTTATTGTTTACGAGATAAATATAATCCCGCTGCAACTAAATGTCAAGTACAGCGGGATAAATTTGTCTTCCAATTTATGCTATTTCTTGTCTTATTAGGAAAGACCTTGTCACGCTAAAGCATGAAAGTATCTTCGCTATAAGACAAAAAATAATATGCGCACTCGTGCAATAAGTAAGACGCCGCTAAAGCGGCTGCGCACATTGTTCTATTATCATGGCTTGTATCACAGCAAGACGCCAATTTCAAATCCGAGCGCCCTGCTTTGAATCCTGGCCATAGGCGTTACTTCTACAGTTAGCTCAATCCAGGCACCCTCACGGCACATGAAAGGTTCTGCTTAGTGCTGCTTTGTTCCCAACCTGACACGGTTCACAGATTTCCATTGCGTGAGACCCAGACATCATCACCACTTATAAAAGGCAGCCCCACAACCAAAGACCCGGGGCAGGGCATCACTCCGACTATAGCGGCTTGTCGGTATAGGGCACCGCTAACGCCCCAGCTGCTCGGAGATTTAAGTATAGCGTGTTTTCGAGGAAAAGTCAACTGCTCTTCCTTTTTCTTTCCCTTAATTTTTTAAAAAAATCACTCAGCAAGAGGGAACATTCTGCTTCCAAGACCCCGCATTCCAGTTCTGCCTGATGATTGAAAGCAGATATCTGCAGGAGGTTCAGCACGGAACCGGCGCAGCCGGCTTTGGGATTCATGCACCCGATAACTACTTTGTCAATTCTTGCCTGCACAATAGCTCCGGCACACATTTGGCATGGTTCCAGCGTCACATACATGGTGCAGCCCTCCAGGCGCCAGTCCCCCAGTTTCTTGCTGGCCTTTTTAATTGCGGACAGCTCGGCATGGGCAAGGGTATTTTTGTCAGTATTCCTGCGGTTGTAGCCACGCGCAATAATTTTGTCTTCATATACGATGACACAGCCGATGGGCACTTCATCAATCTTTTCAGCCTTTTTTGCCTGGCGGATAGCTTCTTTCATAAATTTTTCTGTTTGATTCATATGCACTCCTATGCAGTTGTGGTAAAATGGAAACAGTCATGCATCCGTTACGCACGTTTGTGGGCAGATGCTGATAACAGTATAAAGCACAGCAAAGGATTATGCAAATGAAGATGAATTATGAAACAGAACGCCTTCTGATGAAGATACTGCCGGATACTGCGGCTGGGCAGACGCTGCAGTTTTATCAGGATAACCGTGAGGTTTTCGAACAGTATGAGGCAGACCGCTCTCAGAATTTTTACACGCTGAGTTACCAGAAAGCGTTGCTGCACTGTGAATATAACCTTGCCATAAAACAGTCTGCGGCTCGTTTTTGGGTATATGAAAAAACATGCCCGGAGCGGATTATAGGTACGGTGTCGCTGCAGGACATCCGCAGAGGATTCTACCAATCCTGTGGGCTTGGGTATAAGTTTGACCAGAGGGTATGGAGGCGCGGATATGCGAAAGAGAGCATTGCCCAATGTATCTGGATTGCTTTTAGGGAAATGAATCTGCACCGGATTGAGGCGCAGACCCTGCCGGAGAATGAGGCTTCCCGCAAGCTGTTAGAAGGGTTGGGGTTCGCCTGGGAGGGGACAAAACGGCAGGGCGTAAAGCTGCATGGAACCTGGAGGGATCATGAGGTATACGCCCTGCTGGCAGAAGAAGCAAATTTACTTCTTGGATGGCTCTGACAGTTCGTTCAGGTATCGGTACCAGTAGCCGAACTCCCCGGTGTTGATAGGGGAATCTTTCTCGCTGCGGAATTCCGGGAAGCCGAACAAGGCCGCCATCACACGTTCAGGGTTCTGGAACACGCCGGGGACGCCGATAAACCATTTCTTGATGCCGAACTCCTCCGTCATGCCCAGGATGAAATAGCGGTAATTGAAGAAGCCATGGAGAAGGAAGCTGTTGTTGCCAAAATACCAGAATTGTTTGGGAAGCTGCCGTAGGTCTTTCAGTTCCATGCGCACACACAGTGTACGGTCATCTCCGGCAAAGGGCGTCATCACCGGGTAATTTTCCAAAATGAAACGCCACCGCAAGTCCCAGTTTTCCGGCTCGTCGGCTTGGGTATGCTTGGCCTGTTGGCTGTTGCCGGAAGTGTGAGCCTCTCTTTGGTTCTGGCCGGATGCCTGCGTATTCTTGCGGGAGGAAGCCTGCGTCTCCCTCTGGTTTGGGCTGAAGTTTTGTGTATTCTTTCCAGATATTGTACGGAAGCCAGCGGCTTCTTCCAGTGGGCGCGGTAGGGCTTCCACGGCTTTTAAGGCGTCTGTCGGGGCGGAGGAGGAGCTTTTGTTTTCCTGACGGATAGGATGTATAGCTGCATGTGCAGGAGAGGAACCTTGCTCTTCCTGTGCAGGGACAGCTTCTTCTTCTGGCGTGGATTGAGAGTCTGCGGTTGCCTGGGCTGCAGTGGAGTCCGCTTGCGGGGCGTCTGGGACATTGCCAGCCTGCGGAGCATCTATGGGGCCGTGAGCCCGCGCGACATCTGAGATAGGATTTCTATCCGCTTGTTGGGAAGTTGTGCTTCTGTCTGATGCAGTACCGTCTGACACGCTTCCCGGGGAAGCTTTTCTGGGACTGTCAGGCTCCAAGCCTTGGCTTTCAGGAATTTTGCCAGCAGAATCATTGCCGGCGGAAGTCTTGCCGGCAGAGATTTTTTCAGTGGAAGCCTTGCCGGCAGAGATTTTTCCAGCGGAAGCCTTGCTTACAGAGATTTTTTCAGCGGAAGCCTTATTAGTGAAAGCCTTGTCGGCAGAAATATTGTCATCGGAAACGGGTTTGGAGGAACCATTCTCAGAGGAGGCAGCCGTGCCGGAAATCTGGGGATTTGTTACGTCATCTTCTAATCCGATGAAATCCTCCAGACGGAATTCGTCGTCATCCCATTGGCTGACGAGCATAATCTGCCCGGTGAGCGGGATGTAAATGCCTTTTACGCTGTCCAGGCTATATCCGCTGTCTTTGAGGTTATTTGCGTCAAGGACGGCCTTGAAGTCGCCGCTTCCCCTGGTGAGGCCGAAATTGCCGAGCGGGATTCCGGCAAGCTTTGCTCCCTTTTCCACGTAAAAGTACACGGGGATGGGGGAAAGGCTGTATCCGGTGTTTTTCATATGTATCTCCAAGAGGCAGCGTTGCTCCCTCCGCTCGACTTTGGCAAATCCAATATTTCGGTTTTTCATTCCTTGTTCATATAAGTACAGGTAGGTAATCATTCGATGAAATTCAGACATCTTATAAACTCCCATAGATATTTCTATATCATATGTATGGGAGTTGCGAAATATTCAAGATAAGTCTGGCTCGCGCGCGCAAGAGGCAATATATTGCTAAAGCGACTGCATTCTTTGTTCTAAAAAAACAGCGCACTGCCAAATGTTTCTGGCTTGTGCGCTGTTGGTCGCTATATAGCTGCAAAATACTTATTTTTCAAATGTCATGGAGTAGGACTCTCCGCCTTCGTCGATAGACAGGGTAATCTTTCCGTCTTTGTATTCTCCAGTCAGGGTATCGGTGTCATCTTTCAGTGTAATGGTCGGCTCTTCATATTCCCATTTTCCTTCTCCAGACTCGCCTTCAAAGTTTGCAGAAAATGTACCATTGTCTTTGATGGAAATTTTCATCTCAACATCAGAACCTGTAAGTGCTGCGAAGTCCTCAACGGTCATCGTCTGGCCCATTGCTTCTACGGTAGATAATTTCCAATCTCCAACTACAGGGGCATCAATTTTCTTGCCGCCGCATCCAGCCAAAACCATCATGAATACTGCAAGCATAATTACTGCTAAATGTTTTTTCATCTTTTTCTCCTCCATTTTCCTTTTTGGTTGATAAGAATGATTAAGTTAAATATCCATGAAGAATATTTTAGCATTTTTTGAAATAAATTGCAAGATAAAATTAATTTTGAGTTCTCCCACCGTGTAGGGTTAGAATGCATGTGTTACAATTGAATATTTAAATAGCAGGGATACCAACTTTAGTGTTTTAGCTTAGTCACCACAAAAAAACCAAACAAACAGGCAGGCAGTATGTTTGCCGCTGGAAGCGACACTTTGACGGCTCCATAGAGACCTTGCTTGACCGCTTCCGCAGGCCATACCACCATCCATACCGTCAAGCCTTATGAGCAGATGGCTTATCCCGGGCAGCGCATCCGGGTTGGCATGATTCATATTGCCGCAATGGGTTTTCCGGGGACAAAAATAAATTCAAGGGATGGATTTCTGAGCAGATTATGTTATACTGGAAGTACAAAAAAAACAATGGAGGAAGTGAAGAAATGGGAATTACTAATTTAACAGCAGCAGAGGCGCTTGAGAAATTAAAAGAAGGCAATCAGCGCTATCTGGACGCGAAGACGAATCCAGGCGATATTTCTGTAGATATCAGGAAGAAAACCTGCGATGAGGGCCAGGCGCCATATGCAATCATCATTACGTGTTCTGATTCAAGGGTCATTCCGGAAAGCATTTTTTCAGCCGGGATTGGTGAATTGTTCGTAATCCGTGTGGCAGGCAATGTCATTGACAAGCATCAGCTGGGCAGTATAGAGTATGCAGCCGGGCATTTGTCAAGCGCGCTTGTGGTAGTGCTGGGGCACAGCCACTGCGGGGCCGTAGGTGCGGCAATCAACAGTGAGCCAAGCGGCTTTGTGAAGACTATCACAGACGAAATCCGCAAGGCAATCGGCGATGAGAAAGATGAGACGCGTGCTAGCTGCTTAAATGTCAAACAGAGTGTCTCAGTGATTGAGGATAGTCTGGATATCCAGGAGCTGAAAGCACAGGGCGGCCTCAAGGTCTGCGGCGCTTTTTACCATATAGACAGCGGTAAGGTAGAGTTTTTAGATTAAGCAAAAAAGGGGAGGCGGCAGCCTCCTCTTTAACATTTCATACCGTCTTTGTATATACCGACCAGGTGTAGTTCTTTGTCCAACAGCAGGAAGTCTGCTGTTTTCCCAGGTTCCAGGCTGCCGAATGTGCCATCTATGCCAATAGAGCGGGCAGGGTTGAGAGAGGCGCACTGTACAGCGTCTTCCAAAGAGATGCCCATGGAAACCGCGCATCGCAGGCAGTCAAGAAGATTGGTGACGGAGCCGGCAAGGGTTCCGTCTTCTAAGGTGGCGTGCCTGCCAGACACTTGTACTTGGAGGCCTCCCAGTGTGTAACGGCCATCCGAAAGGCCTGTTGCGCGCATGCTGTCGCTGATAAGAACAATACGCTCTTTTCCGAACATGGCAAAAGCAGCACGGATGGCAGAGGGAGCGATGTGTATGCCGTCACAGATGATTTCCGCAAAGCAGCCAGGGGTGTCGAAGGCTGCTCCGATGACTCCGGGAGCGCGGTGGGTAAATCCTGGCATGGCATTAAACAGATGTGTGACATGGTTTGCGCCGGAAGCAAACGCCTGTATTGCAGTTTCATAATCGCTTTGCGTATGCCCAAGCGAGATGGAGATATCTCTTAGCCAGGAATCTTTGACCTGGCGTATGAAATCCCTGGCTCCTTCCGTCTCAGGGGCCAGGGTAACGAGCTTTACAAGGCCGCCCGCGCATTCCTGCAGTTCCTTGAGCAGAGCGAAATCGGCCTGGCGTATGAAGTCAGGATTCTGCGCCCCGCGCTTGGCATTGGAAATGAATGGCCCTTCCAGGTTGATGCCGACCAAACGTGAGCCGCCGCTTGGAGTTCTTTGGGAATAGTCCCGGCCGCATCCGCAGATATCCCGCAGCATTTGCGGTGATAATGTCATAGACGCCGGACAGATGGAAGTGACGCCCTGCGACAGCTGGTATTCGGCTATCGCGGCCAATCCTTCCGAAGAGGCGTCACTGAAATCGTGCCCTACGCATCCATGAAAATGGATGTCGATAAGCCCTGGGATTACATAGCAGCTTTCGGCATCCAATATCGTATCTTCAGAAGAGGACAGGGCAAACCTGCCTCCTTCCGTATAGAGCGTATCCTTGACAAATCCTTTTCCTTCGTGAAAGACAAGTCCGTCAATAATTTTCAATCAAATACATCCTTTCTTGTTCAGAGACCGCAGATATCGCGGCTGTACATGGAATGTTTTATAGGGTACACAGGCTCAGGGCCTCTGCATCGGCAACCAGCGTGACATCCGGGTGCATCTGCAGGATGGAAGCAGGCACCTCTGTCGTAACCGGCCCAAAAAAAGCTTTGCGTACGATGTCTGCTTTACCCTTGCCGTTTACGATAATCAAAATCTTCCTGGCCATCATAATCGATTTGATGCCCATGGTACATGCCTTTGTAGGGACGTCCTCAGGCTTTTCGAAAAACCGGGAATTCGCCTGGATAGTGCTGTCCGTAAGCGCCACACAGTGGGTAAGCTGCTCGAAACCTGTTCCTGGCTCATTAAAGCCGATATGCCCATTGTTTCCAAGGCCTAAAAGCTGCAAGTCAATGCCGCCTAATGCCCGGATAGCCTGCTCATATTCCTCACAGGCTTTCTGTCCGTCTGTGGCCATGCCGTCCGGAATATGCGTATTCTCCGGCGAAATGTTGATTTTAGTAAAAAGATTCTCATTCATAAAATAGTAATAACTCTGGGGATTATCATGCGCAAGGCCCAGGTATTCGTCTAAATTGACAGATTTGACCCGGGAAAAATCAAGGTCTCCCTGCTTGTAACGTTCCACAAGCTGGGAATAAAGGCCCAACGGCGAAGAACCGGTAGCCAGCCCCAGGACACTGCTGGGATTTAAGGTTACCTGGGCGGAAATGATGTTTGCCGCCTTGCGGCTCATATCGTTGTAATCAGTCGCTTTTATTATGTTCATATATTTATGATACCTTTCCATAAGACGGAGGAGGGGGGATTTGAACCCCCGCGCCGGGACTACCGACCTACTGGTGTTCGAAGCCAGACCCTTCAGCCACTTGGGTACTCCTCCAAAATTTATGTGGTCAGTAACAGTATAACAAATATTTCAAAAAAAGCAAATGAAAAATCTTGTGGATAGTAAAAATATGGGATATAATTATAAATACAATGAAAAATGCAAAGGATGTGATATCATGAAACGAATTGGAATGTTGACAAGCGGCGGCGACTGCCAGGCATTGAATGCGGCAATGCGCGGCGTGGTAAAAGGATTGAGCAAGAATCTGGAGGCATTGGAAGTGTACGGTTTCTATGAGGGCTATAAGGGGCTTATTTATGGAAATTACCGCCTGCTGACTTCCGGGGACTTTTCCGGGATTCTTACCAAAGGCGGCACGATCCTTGGTACTTCAAGGCAGCCTTTCAAGATGATGCGGGTGCCGGATGAGAAGGGGCTTGATAAAGTTGAAGCCATGAAGCAGACTTATTACAAGCTGCGCCTGGACTGCCTGGTAATCCTTGGAGGAAACGGCACGCAGAAGACGGCAAACCTTTTACGTGAGGAAGGCTTGAACATCATTCATTTACCGAAAACGATTGACAATGATATATTTGGCACGGATGTTACATTTGGATTCCAGAGTGCCATTAATATTGCCACAGATGCGATTGACTGCATACATACGACTGCCGCGTCCCATAACCGTGTATTTATTGTGGAAGTCATGGGGCATAAAGTAGGGTGGCTGACCTTGTATGCAGGGATGGCAGGCGGCGCGGATATCATCCTGCTGCCGGAGATTCCATATGACATCAATAAGATTGTAGAAGCAATAGAGGGAAGGAACCGTTCTGGTAAGGGATTTACCATCCTCGCAGTTGCAGAGGGTGCAATCTCCAAGGAGGACGCAAAGCTCAGCAAAAAGAAATTAAAAGAAAAGCAAGAAAAGAGTTCGTATCCGTCTGTTTCCTATGAGGTTGCAGCGCGTATCCAGGAAAAGACCGGCAGTGAAGTGCGTGTTACCGTCCCGGGACATACACAGCGTGGCGGCAGCCCTTGCCCATACGACCGCGTACTCTGCACCAGGCTGGGTGCAGCAGCGGCAGATCTCATCCTGAACGATAAATACGGCTATATGGTCGGTATGATAGACGGAAATACCAAGAAAGTCCCATTGGGGGATGTAGCAGGAAAGCTCAAGATGGTTGAGCCGGATTCCAAGATTATCCGCGAGGCGAAGTTGATAGGAATTAGTTTTGGAGATTAAACATGTCGTATACCGCGTTATACCGTAAGTTCCGGCCTCAGGAGTTTGAAGATGTCAAAGGGCAGGAACATATTGTCACAACACTTAAGAACCAAATCAAAGCAGATAGGCTGGGACATGCCTATCTGTTTTGTGGGACAAGAGGAACCGGGAAGACTACGGTTGCCAAAATATTTGCTAAGGCAGTGAACTGCGAGCGTCCGCAAGACGGAAGCCCTTGCGGGGCCTGTCCCTCCTGCAAAGCGATTGCAGGGGGCGTTTCCATGAATGTGATAGAAATAGATGCCGCCTCCAATAACGGCGTGGATAACATCCGCGAAATCCGTGAGGAGGTGGCATATTCGCCCACAGAGGGTAAATACAAAGTCTACATCATCGATGAGGTTCATATGCTATCCATAGGAGCTTTCAACGCTTTGCTGAAGACTTTGGAGGAGCCGCCTTCCTATGTAATTTTCATACTTGCCACCACGGAAGCGCATAAAGTACCGGTTACCATTCTTTCCAGGTGCCAAAGGTATGACTTCAGGCGGATTTCTATTGAGACTATAAGCAGCAGGCTTATGGAATTAGTGGGATTCGAACAAGTTTCGGCAGAGCCGAAAGCCGTGCGTTACATTGCCAAAGCGGCGGACGGTTCCATGCGCGACGCCTTAAGCCTGTTGGATCAGTGCATTGCTTTTTATCTTGGGCAGGAACTGACCTATGACCGCGTCCTGGAAGTCTTAGGGGCCGTGGATACGGAGGTTTTCTCACGGATGATGCGCAGGATTTTGGCACAGGACGTTGCCGGCGTGATTGCCCAGGTGGAAGAACTTCTGATTCAGGGGCGCGAGCCAGGGCAATTTGTGGCAGATTTCACATGGTATCTGCGCAACTTGCTTTTATTGCAGAGTTCTGATAATATGGAGGACGTGCTGGATATTTCCAGCGACAACCTTGCCTTGCTCAAAGAGGAGGCATGCATGGCGGATGCGCCGCAATTAATGCGTTATATCCGCGTGCTTTCCGAGCTGTCGAACCAGATACGGTATGCCGCCCAGAAGCGGGTCATGATGGAGATAGCCTTGATTAAGCTGTGCAAGCCGGAAATGGAGCAGGACTATGATTCTTTAGCATTAAGGATTGCCCAACTGGAGGAAAAAGTGGAAAAAGGCGTTCCGGCCTTATATCCGCCGGCTGCCTCATCCTATATGGGGCCAGATAACAGTCCCGGGGAGGGGTACGGGCATCCAGGCGTCCCGGGCATGGAGCATCGGCCGGAGGAACAGCCTGCTAAGCGTGGGCTTCCCAAAGCAATTCCAGAAGATGTGCAGCAAGTGGTGCAGAATTGGCGTTCCATCGTAGAAGGGCTGAGTGGCGGGCTGAAAAATTATTTAAAGCTTGCACATCCAAGCCTGACGGAGGGCGGGCAGCTGCTGCTGGTGTTGGAAGACGAGGTGGCAGGAGCCTTTGTGGATACGGAGGAACATCGCCAGGAGCTGAAAGAAGCCATGGCAAGGAAGACGGGCAAGGAAGTTCCCTTCAAGATAGAAGCGAACCAGACCAGCCGTCCGTTCGAGGAAACGTATGTGGATCTCGAAAAAATGATAAATATGGAAATCACGATTGAAGATTAGGAGGATATATCGATGGCAAAACGTGGAGGTTTCCCAGGGGGGATGCCCGGCAACATGAATAATCTGATGAAGCAGGCACAGAAGATGCAGAAGCAGATGGAAGATGCGACGAAAGAACTGGAAGAAAAAGAAGTGACAGCGGCAGCCGGCGGCGGGGCTGTAGAAGTGACCATCTCTGGTAAGAAAGAAGTGACGAAGGTAAAGCTTTCAGAAGAAGTTGTCGACCCGGATGATATTGAGATGCTGGAAGATTTAATTATGGCTGCGACCAACGAGGCCTTGCGCCAGATTGAGGAGACGTCGCAGCAGGCGATGGCAAAGATTACCGGGGGATTGGGCGGTGGCTTTCCGTTCTGATGGTTTTTCAGGGAGGAATACATGGATTACTACAGCAGTCAGATCAGCAAATTAATAGAAGAGCTTTCTTCACTGCCTGGAATTGGGAGCAAGTCGGCACAACGGCTTGCTTTTCATATTTTGAATATGCCCGTAGAACATGTGGAGAAGCTGTCGTCGGTGATTGTGGAGGCCAGGAAGAAAGTAAGGTACTGCAAGCAATGCTATACGCTCACGGATGATGAACTCTGCCCCATATGCAAAAATGCAGGGCGCGACCGTAAGACCATCATGGTTGTGGAAGATACCAGGGATCTTGCGGCATATGAGAAGACTAATAAATACGAGGGCGTGTACCATGTGCTGCATGGGGCGATTTCCCCGATGCTGGGGATCGGGCCAAATGACATTAAGCTTAAGGAGCTGATGCAGCGGCTGCAGGAAGATGTGGAAGAGGTTATCATTGCCACCAATTCCAGCCTGGAGGGAGAGACGACGGCCATGTATATCAGCAAGCTGATTAAACCGACAGGGATAAAAGTCTCCCGGATAGCCAGCGGGGTGCCGGTAGGCGGGGATCTGGAATATATTGACGAAATGACGCTGCTGCGTGCTTTGGAAGGAAGGACCCTGTTGTGAGGCCGCGGAAAGTCTGCCGGCAAATGCCGGCGGTAACGCAGGAAGCGGAAAAAAACAGGCAAAATATAAGTGACAGGGATTTGCAAAATATTTGATTCATGCATGTTACCATCGAGGAAAAAGAGGTGACGATATGATAGAAATTATTTGCAAAGACGAACCGGGGAAAACGGTTCAGGACAAGGGGGAGACGGTCTTACTGCCTAAGAATATCCGCCAGGTAGGGAGTCCGAGGGGAAGGCACAGGATATACCTGGAAGATTACGTTTATACATATCTGCGTGGCGCGGCGAAAAATAATGAGACTTGCGCAGCGGTCTTTTTAGGGAAAAGCAGAGTGGTGAAAGATATCCGCTATACATTTGTCAGCGGTGTCGTGGAATGCAGTGCGGCAGTTTTCCAATGGGAAAATATCTGCCTGGATGAAAGCTTCTGGGATTACATATACAAGGAACAGAAACAGTATTTTTCGGAGTTAGAGATTGTAGGCTGGGTTCTGGGTAAGGCGGGCCAGGCAATGGAACTGACTCCGGCAGTGGAGGCGGCCCACCGTAAATATTTTGCCGGCAGGGATAAAGTGCTGATGCTTATCGATATCCTTGAGGGAGAGGAACTGTTTTTCATATACGAGCAGGGGTATCTGCAAAAGCGGGAAGGTTATTACATATATTACGAGAAAAATCTTGCCATGCAAGAGTATATGATTTATAAAAAAGAAGAGGAAATGCGCCTGGCTAAGCTGAAAAGCAATGAGGCTGGCAGGCGGGATAATTTTGACGAGGCAGAAATATCTCTCCAGGAAGAAATTGCCGAGTCAGAAGAGGATACGAAAAATGAGGACATTCGTGCGATAGAATTAGCGGGGCATGGGGATGGACATGACAGGATGTTTACGGAAAGTGCAGAGGGGCAGGGAAGGGAACCTGCCGTACAGGCTGACAGTCAGGGAAGGAAATCTGCTGCAAATAACGATCAACAGGCAATGGGGCTTACACAGGATGCAGATGGACAGGCCGTAGATACTGCGGAAGATGCAGAGGAGCAGGAAGGGCCTGCCATCAAGACGGGGCAGTGGCAGGATGCCCATCCGATTCCGAAAGAACCCAAGACACAGGCAGAGGAAGCGTTAGAGACTTACCGCAGGATGCTTTTGGAACGCCAGGGAAGGCGGGAAGAAAGGCAGAACCGGAGGTTTCTCTACACAGCAGCCTCTTTTTTCTTGATGGTGCTTTGCGTTATTGGTATTACAACTATCAACAATTACCGGAAAATGCAGGAGGTAGAAGATGTCTTAAACATCATGAACTATGGCGGAGGGCAGAAGCCGTCAGGAAAAGAGCCTTCTGAAAATGAGAGCCTGGTCGTGGAGTCGGTAGAATCCCAGATTGAGCCATTGGACAATGCCGATGCGCAAGAAGGCGGAGAGGATTCCGCGGCGGGGGGGGCCGATGGCAAGAGCCAGGATGTATCCGGGAGTGCTGATGCGGGCAAAAACGATAACGCGGGAGAAACTTCTGCAAATGAGGAAGAGAAAGCGGCAGGAAATCCTTCTGGCGGTAAGGAGGATGGGGCAGATTCTGCCGATGGAGCAAACGTTGGCAAAGCAGATGCTTCTGACGGTACAAAGGATAATGAGGAGAGGGATTCTGATGATGGAAAAGGCGAGCCGGCAGATACCTCTGATGAAAGTGATAAGCCTGCCAATGCCGATTCTGCCGGACAGAGTGACACGCGGCAGATGGTCGTAGAGCGGGATGGGGACAAAAGATATTATACGGTGCAGGCTGGCGATACATTGAATACAATCTGCCTCGGTATCTATCACAGCAAGGATATGGTACAAGCCTTGAAGGAAGTAAATGGCATTGAAGACGGGGATAAGATTCTTGTAGGGCAGAAGCTGCTGCTCCCTTAAGAAATTAATGCGCATAAGATGAGAGTATGCTATACTGATTTTTGGAGGTGCGGATTTGGACAAACAGGCATACAGAGTGGTGACATCGAATGTAGATGAAATGAATGAAAAAATCCACAGACACCGCAGGAGGGTCCTTCTCCTGACGGTGCTTGTGGCTGTTTTGCTGTTAGGGACAGTGATAGGGGCTTATATTTATCTCCAGACAAGGCATTACACGGAATATGATGTTCTGGATTCTATGCAGCGCGAGGATTCCGACGGAACCCAGTTTGCCGTATTTAACGGAAATATCATCAAGTATAATAAAGACGGCGCAACTTGTATCGGCATGGATAACCATATGCTTTGGAACCAGACATATGAAATGCAGTCGCCGATGGTTGATACCTGTGAAGGGTATGCAGTCATTGCCGATAAAAAGGGGGAAAAAATATATATTATGGACATGCAAGGGCCATGTGGTGAAATCAAGACGACCATGCCAATCCAGAGGGTGCAAGTGGCGAACCAGGGAACGGTGGCTATTCTGATGGAACAGGATGGGACGGGCTACCTCCATATGTATGACAGGAAAGGGGTATTTTTGGCGGAAGGTGAGGTACATACAGAAAATAACGGATATCCCCTGGATATTACCATATCCAATAACGGAAAGAAGATGGCGGTGTCCTTGTTGGATGTCAACGAAGGGAATGTAAAGACAACCATTGTTTTTTTTGATTTCGATTCTGCAGGACAGGAATCGATTGATAACATTGTGGGACGGTTTTCCTATGCAGACATGGTATTTCCACAAGTAGAGTACCTCGCAAATAATGTCATGGCAGCATTCGGGAGCGGGAAAACCGTGATTTTTGGAGGAAACCAGGAACCTCAGGTAAACAAGGAGATTACTGCGGAGGCAGAAATCCGCAGCATTTTTTACAACGATACGCATCTGGGATATGTGTATGCAAATGATAACGGTGAAGCCCCATATCGGATGCAGGTATTTGGCATGGATGGGAAAGAAGTGTTTTCCCAAGATTTTAATGTGGAGTATGAGGAAATCGAGTTTCTGGAAAACGGAGAAATCTGTGTACGCGGCGATTTGGAGTGCGCAATCTACACACTGCGTGGCTGGGAAAAATTTCATGGGAATTTTGAAAAGAATATTCAAAAAATTCTGCCTGCAGGAGGGATTCGGGATTACATATTCATAAAAGAAGGAGAGACACAGAGGATAAGGCTAAAATAGGGGTGAGGATAATGGACTTATTATTGATTGTGGTATTGCTTATATTGGCTGGATTCGGGCTGCACGGATACATACGGGGCTTAGTGCGCGTGGTATTTTCTCTGGTGGCGGTTATTCTGACGATTGGTCTTGCTACGGCAGCAGCGCCTTATGCGGAGCATGTTCTGCAGGAACAGACGCCTGTCCATCGCGTGGTGAAAGATAAATGCACTGCGTATCTGCAGTCGGTGGCAGAGGAAGAAGTCCGGAAGAAAGCAGAAAACCAGAAAAGCATATATATTTTTGGATTGAGGATGCCTGATGAGGTACAGGGAATCATTGCGGAAAGTGCAGCAGGACAGGCAGGAAATCTGATAAAGGAATCCGGGGTCTATGAAGAAATCGGGGAGTTTGTGGCAGGGCAGATTGTACAGCGGCTGGCCTGGGTATTATCCTTTATGGTTGTTTTATTCCTGCTGATGATAGCGGTGCATATTCTTGATGTGATTGCAAAGCTTCCCGTATTAAAAAACATAAACCGCATTGGCGGGCTTGTGGTAGGCCTTTTTGAAGGATTGGTGATTGTATGGATCTTGCTTCTGGCCATCGTGCTTTGTCAGGGGACGGAATTTGGCAGGGAGATGATGGGATCGGTGGAAGGGAACATGGTTTTGGAGTTCTTATATGAAAATAATTTGCTTGAACAATTCATTTTGGGCTGATGAGGTTTATGGCAGGCTATGAATCATGCCAGCGAAAAGATTTTTATGTTTTAAGCGTTGTCCCTGATTGGCAGGGGCAATCTTTTTGTCTTATAGGATTTGGGTGTAAAAAGGTGGGATAAAAAATTTAAACTGGCAATCTGCACTCGGCACGTCAAAGTGTGCAAACCTCTCCAGCCTGAATGGGGGGATTGAAGTGGGCTTGCCCGCTTTATTCCTGATTTTGGGGGGCGATAACGCGAAATAACAATAAAATTTGAAAAATTTGTAAAAAGTACTTGACAACTAAAAATAACCATGGTAATATAAACGAGCTGTTGCGGAAACAATATAAACAACAGCAACCAACCTTGATAACTGAACAGTGGAATAACCTTGAAAGATTCAAG
>CAJUFQ010000007.1 GCA_910585625.1 uncultured Lachnospiraceae bacterium | reverse complement strand
GTTTCCACTTACACTATTCTCCCCAGCATAGCTGGGGGTTTAGTCCTTTCAATTAGAAAGAGCATCCAAATTCCGTGATACATACCGTTTAACATCATTTTATGTTGCAACCTCATCAAAAAATCGGCAAAGTTGCTAAACTCTGCCGATTCTACGCTATGAATAGATTATTTCTTTATCTACAATATCTTTTACACAAGCCCTAATATTATTCATTCTTCCTGTCCATTCTAAGGCATCTTGTTCCTTTAGGCATTCCGTTATGCCCTTTGCCTGTTTCATGCCCTCAATAAGCCTGTGGGAGCGTTCCTGCGCCTGCCTGTCGATGTCAGAAAGATAGGCTTTGAGCCTGCCGCTTGTGAGAAGATTGGTGTATGTAACCTTGTGGTACTGCTTTAGATAGTCCAGATGCCGCTTTCTCGCCTGCCGTCTCGGTCGGTTCGCTGCTTAAGCGCCACTGGCACTCGCTCACCCCCATGTGCCTATTGGCTGTTCTTCTTCGGTAGGTAATCTTAAATCTGGAATCAGATTCCCATTTTCTTCGTGATATGCGCCGCCTAACTGTTCAAATATTGATTTCATATGCAAAAACTCCTTATCCGTATGGTTTGGTTTCTGCGGGGTATCTGCAAGCAATGTATCAGCAGGCTGTATGTATATACTATCTTTAAATTAAGCAATCCCCTTGCCTTTCGTATCTGCCGCCCAGTTCCTCAAAAATTGTCTTTGCCATTGTCTGTTACCTTCACATTCTTTTTATTTTGAATGTCCGCAAAATCCGTCCTACATCTATGGCACAGACGCAAACACTGTATTTGTATCCAATGACAATGGGAATGCTGTAAACGGCAAAATTGTCACAGCCCGCCTCAACGGCATTGAAATCAGGCCTGTGGAAAACCCGGTAAATGCCGAGAGTACCGTCTCCACCTCAGGAACCACCGATATCACGGTAGGGCTTGGCCAGACGACGTCCTTAGACGCCAAAGCTTCTCCCGCCACGGCAACGGAGCGTTTGGAATATATCTCCGCAGACCCTAACATCGTAGCAGCCGATTCCAAAACTGGCCAGCTGACCGGCATGAAGTTAGGCAAGACCACGGTCAAGGCTGTTACCCCCTCCCTTATCGGGAACCAGGCGAAATGCGTGACTTACAACGTGGGGGCATTAAAGCCGTTACGTCTGTGAATTTTTATGACGCAGCAGGAATAACGGTGAACAGCTATGAGATGCTTGCCGGCAACACGCTTACGGTAAATGCCAAAGCCCTGCCGGAAGACGCAACTGACACGAAAGTCACTTACCATAACCGTCAAGCAGCCTGCAGCCGCAGTCAAAGTCAAGAATGAGAATATTAAGGTTAACGTTAAGAAAAAGGCTAAAATTCAGGCAACCTTGGTTCCGGCAAACAGCACGGACAAAGTAAAATGGGGTACCATCAACAATAAAATCGCCACCGTCTCCCAGAAAGGCATTGTGACCGCAAAGTCAAAAGGCACCGTAACAATTACCGCCAAGGCCGGCAAGAAAAAGCATTTGTCAGGATTACAATCAAATAACCCGCCTATGCCGGACAAGCCAGAACCCACCAGCTTTTGCCGGTGGGTTCTCTGGTATCCCGCTTATTTTTTCGCTATCCTGAAACTCTTCCTGACCTTCCCGCTGTACATGCCCTTCCCTGTGATAATCATAGTGGCTTTGCCTTTCTTCCTGTTATTTTTATAAGATATGGTATAATCCTTATTTTTCACCAGCGTCCTGCCGTTCAGCACTACTCTTGGGTTCTGGGTCTGCGGCTCACCATTGTAAACCTTCTTCCTGACATTCATAATCTGTGCCGGCCGGATATCAATGCCGGTCACCTCCACCTTAAAAGTGGCCCGTTTCCCCTGGTAACTGACCGTGATTTTCTTCTTGCCGGTGGCATTCTTATCATATCCTGAACACATCCTGTCTGTCAGCGGTATATAGCTCATGCCATGCCTGCACTTGACCGTCAGCATCCGGTTCATCTCTTCTATGGCCGTCCCCCATTGATACGCAGTGGTCTTGCGCCCATTCTGTACGGAGACGGATGTCGGCCTGCAGCCCCCGATAAACAGCTGGGTCCAATACCTGTTATCTGCCCCGTCCAAATTGCAGCAGTAACCGATTCCGATATGCGTAAAGCTGCCTTCCAGTACATTTGACCTATGCACCGAACTTCCCATCCAGCCGCCCATTACGGCTGCTGCATCCGCATATCCAGAGGCGATATTTTCCCCCGCTTTGTTATAGCTTATGCCTTCCAATGCCGTAAAGCAGCTGCTGCCATCCGGCCTTGTATGGGAAAAATTCCTGTGAAGTTCTGCTGCCCTTACGTCATTCGCTTTCTGCAGGCTCTCCATGACGCTCAAAGGCGCTAGCCCCCGCTCTGCACGCTCCTGGTTCACCAGCTTTAAGACCTCCCATTCCTGCGTGCTGCAGAGGCCCACCGGGGACTCCACTTCCGCCTGCACCGTGGCAGGCCCAGAATATGCCAAGCCAAGCGCCAGCATAAAAACGCACATTTTCGGAAATAATTTAATTTTCATGATTATCAGCCCTTTTCATTTTTTAATATATTTGATAGACTTAATTATACCAACTTATTTCATTTTTGCAACAGAAAGGATTTCCTATGACAGAACATTCAACCAAACGTATCGACTTGCACACTCACTCCACCGAATCCGACGGCACGCTGACCCCGCAGGAACTGATGGAACACGCCAAAGAAACCGGGCTGTCTGCCATCGCGCTGACAGACCATGATTCCATCGGGGGTATCGCCAAGGCCCGCCCAGTTGCAGAATCCCTGGGCCTGGAATTGGTTCCGGGCGTCGAACTTTCCACGGATCTTGATGGGCAGGAAGTCCATATCCTGGGATATTATATCGATGAGACGAACCCTGACTTCCTGGAAAGGCTCAGTGATTTCGTGGACGGCAGGGATAAACGCAATGAGAAGATGATTACCCTGCTGCAGCAAGAAGGATTTGACATCACAATGGAAAAGCTTTATGCCCAATTTCCTGACAGCGTCATCACCCGGGCGCATTTTGGCCGTTACCTGGTAGAACAAGGTTTCGTCAAAGACCGTGCGACTGTTTTTGCCGAATACCTCGGAGACGGCTGCAAGTGTTATGTGCCCCGCGAGAAAATCACGCCCTTCGAGGCCATAAAGCTAATCAAATTAGGGCATGGACTTGCCTTCTTTGCCCATCCGGTGCTGTGCCACATGGAGCATGAACAGCTGCACGACTTTATCCGGGACTTAAAAGACGCCGGCCTGGTCGGCATTGAAGCCATGTATTCCATGAACAAGCCGGGCGATGAAGAAAAAATGAGGAAATTCGCCGATGAGTTTGATTTACTGGTCAGCGGCGGCTCAGATTTCCATGGTTCCAATAAACCTCATATCCGCCTGGGAAGCGGGCAAGGGAACCTCGATATCCCATACGAGGTCCTAACCCGGATTAAGGAGTTCCACAGGCTCTCTACGCAAGGATAAATTTATCGATTACTTCGGCAATCGCCCCATGCGCGCTGTCTCGGTCTGTTATGTAATCTGCGGCCTCTTTGGCTTGGGGATGGCTGTTTGCAACTGCCACCCCCACATGGGCCGCCTGCATCATAGGGACATCATTACGCTCATCTCCCACAGCCACCGTATGTTCTGTTGGGATACCCAGGAATTGGCTGATATAAGAAACCGCGCTTCCCTTGTCCGTATCTTTTGGGCAGATTTCCAGATATTCATTCCTAGAAAAGAAACTATTGACCTGTTCTTTCAGTACCGCATGCCGTTCCCTAAAATCCGAAAGCCTCCCCTGCCCTTCCAGATCAATCATGATAAGCTTATTCGGCTCATTATACAGCCTGCTGTAAATGTCCTGGACAAGCTGGTATTCCATCTTGACCTTGCTCAGATAAAATTCCAGTTCAGGGCCGTGTTCCTCCGTCAGTATGATATCTGACTGATAGCTATGTATATACAGTCTCTCTTTATGTGCCTCGTCAAGGATTTCCTTCGCCAGATACAATGGAATCGTGCGCTGGGCAAGCACCCGCTGCGCCGCACAGTCATAAATGACAGCCCCATTGAAGGATGCCATATAGCAGCCCGGCATCGTCAGTCCCAGTTCCTTTACCACAATCTTGCCTGTGGCAGTCGGGCGGCCGGTGGCAATCACGAAATAATGCCCCTGCTTTAGCATCTGTGCTATCTTCTCCCGGTTCTCCCTGCAAATCTTTTTGTCTTCATCCAACAAAGTGTCATCCAAATCGGTGAAGAGTATCTTATGTTCCATGACTTTCTCCTTCTTACTCCATGGGTTCTGCCGGTATGAACACCCGGTCCTGGTAAACATTCGCCTTCTTTGGCACAGCCTCTTTGGCTTCCGCACAGAACTGCTCTTGTGAATTAACCAGCCTCTTCCCACGCTTGTCAATTTTCTCGTATTTACCATTGGACTGCAGGATGTTTGCTTTCGTATTGTCCGCAAGCTGCGTCTCCATTACGTGGCGTACCTGATCCATCAGGCCCTCATCCTCCACCGGAAACATGATTTCCACACGCCGGTCAAGGTTACGGGGCATCCAGTCTGCGCTTCCCATGTAGATTTCCTCCTGCCCATCGTTGTGGAACCAGAAAATCCGGCTGTGTTCCAGGAAATTTCCCACAATGGAACGCACCGTGATATTCTCGCTGATGCCCGGAATCCCTGTCCGCAGGCAACAGATACCGCGCACCACCAAATCAATCTTCACGCCTGCTGCGGAAGCTTCATACAATGCAGCAATGATGTCCCTGTCGCAGAGGGAATTCATTTTAGCCTTGATGAACGCCTCCTGCCCTGCCTGCGCATGTTTCATTTCACGTTTAATCATCTTGAGGAAACGTTTCCGCAGCCAGATGGGCGCAACCACAAGCTTATTCCAGGTAAGCGGCTCAGAATAGCCGGAAAGCATATTGAATACTGCCGTGGCATCTTCTCCGATTGCCTCAGAACAGGTGAACATCCCCAGATCCGTATATAATTTCGCCGTCGAATCGTTGTAATTGCCAGTGCCTAGATGCACATATCTGCGAATCCCATCTTCTTCCCTGCGCACTACCAACGCAATCTTACTATGGGTCTTTAACCCTACAAGCCCATAAATAACATGACAGCCCGCTTTCTCCAGTTTCTGCGCCCAGACAATATTATTTTCCTCGTCAAACCGCGCCTTAAGCTCCACCAGGACGGACACTTGCTTGCCGTTCTCCGCAGCCTGCGCCAATGACGCGATAATTGGCGAATTGCCGCTGACACGGTATAAGGTCTGCTTGATGGCAAGCACATCCGGATCTACGGAAGCCTGGCGGATGAAGTCTACCACCGGGTCAAATGTCTGGTATGGATGGTGCAGCAGAATATCCTCTTTGCGGATAGCAGCAAAGATATCGCTGCCCGGTGCAATCTGCGGCACCTGCTGGGGCTTATAGGACGGATAACGCAATTCATCCTTCCCCTCAACGCCATACATCTTCATCAAAAACGTCAGGTCTATCGGGCCGCCAATCTTATAGATGGCTTCCTGAGCAATATGGAGGTCTTCTTTCAAGATAGACAACAGCTGTTTGTCAACTTTCTCCTCCACCTCCAGGCGGATGACCTCACCCCACTGCCGCTTCTTCAACTGTTTCTGGATTTCCTGCAGCAAATCTTCCGCCTCATCCTCATCGATACTCAGGTCAGCATTGCGCATGATACGGTAAGGATAAGCACAAAGCACGTCATAGTTCAGGAACAGCTGCTGGATATTCCGCTCGATAATCTGTTCAAGAAGCAGGAATGTCCGCACTCCCTCCGTTCCGGACGGAATCTGCACAATCCTTGGCAACACGGAAGGTACCTGGACAGTGGCAAACTCTGTCTCCCCTTTCTTGTCTTCCTTCTTCGTCAGCAGCGCGGCAATATTCAGCGATTTGTTGCGAATCAATGGGAATGGGCGCGAAGCATCTACCGCCATGGGCGTAAGCACCGGATACACGCTTTCCTGGAAATAATGGTCTACATACTCTGCCTGCTTGGGCGTCAGGTCTTCATGCGCGGCGATGATTTCTATCCCATGGTTGTGGAGCTGGGGCAGAAGCGAACGGTTAAAGGTAGAATATTGCAGTTCCACCAACGCGCGCGTATCTTTGTTAATCGCGTCCAGCTGTTCTTGTGCCGTCATGCCTGCAATATCCTTCTTCTTATACCCTGCATGCACCATATCTTTCAGGGAAGCCACGCGTACCATGAAAAATTCATCCAAGTTAGAGGATGTAATGCTCACAAACTTAAGCCTCTCCAGCAAAGGGATGCTCTTATCCCTGGCCTCATTCAGTACACGCTGGTTGAACTTCAACCAGCTCACTTCACGATTTTCGTAATATTCCGGCTTCAGAAAATCTTTTTCTTTTTCCATATGCTACCTCCTGCAAAATTTTATTCTGTTTCCCCTTAAGTTACAGTCAGGCTGATATGTAAACCGTAACTTAAAATACCCTTTTCTCTTTAATCTTAGGCATGATGCTGAATACTTCTTCGAATGTCTCCGCATATGCGGAAAAAAGCCCTTTCTCCAGCACTGTATTTTCTTTCGTCTCGATTGTGATAATCAGTTCCTTGCCCTTTAACGCGGCTTTGATATTCTCAAATTTCTGTTTATGGCTGCGGTCCATGGCATTGGCAATCTTTAAGATTGCCGTAAGCTTAGAGACAACCACATAGCTTTCCTTATCCAGCTTATCCCTGAGATCCTCATAAGGCGGCCTCGGCAGAGAATTGTATTTGACCGTTCCTGCCACAATCTCCCGTTCAAGCTCCGTGAGGCCGATAATTTCCGAAGCTGTGATAATCTGATAAGAACACTCCGACTGGTTTGTCAGGCTCACGTACCGTCCGCAGTCGTGGAGGATAGACGCCACTTGTAAAAGAAGGCGCTCCCGCTTCCCAAGCCCATGCACTTTCTTCAGGGCATCGAAAATCACCGTGCTTGTGGAAAGCACGGATTCCGTATGCCCGGAATAGCTCTGGTAACGCTCTGCAAGATTCTTGGAAGCTGCCATGATATCCTTATCGAGGTCATGCAGGAAATGTATCATATGGTTCTTCTCCGCATAATCGCAGACAATCCCGTCTCCGATGCTCACATCCGGCACCCACACGAAATCTGCGTCCATCTCTTCCGTAAGCCGTTTATACAGCACGACGGACGGCAGGATTAAGGGGTCGTTCTCGTTGACAAGGTTTAGCTCTACGGCAATCTCTTTCGGAGATTTCTTATGCCATTTATTCAGCAGCTTTAAGAAACGCTCCGCCTCAATCGTGCCGTCGTCCAATTTCTTGGAAAAGCCTTTCACCATTTCACCGATATAGTCCCCCATGAGAATCACATACTCTATCTCCTGCCCTTCTAAATAGAGCCGCTTAAAAATTTCCAGTTCCTTATCAATCAGCTCCTGAATCTGTGTCTCGTAATGAGAGACCATGTTGCGGATCTTGGAAAGCTTTTCCCAGATGCGCATGATACCCAGTTCGATGCGCTGGGTCGTTACAGCCGTGCCGTGCTGGAATAGCGTAATCTGCATACTCCCGCCGCCCACGTCAACCACCACGGCTCCTTGCCCAATCATCTTCTCAAATTCCGGAGAAGCCGCCAATGACTCATAACTCAGGAACCGGAGTTCGGAATTGCTTGCCACCGTAACTTCCAGCTTAGTGCGTATGCGTATCTGGTCAAGGATAAACAGCCCGTTGCTCACTGTCCGCAGCATATTGCCTGCATAAGCCTTGTATGTATCCACCTTGTAACCATCCATGATGGAATGGAACTCCTTAAGTACCTGGCAAAGGTCTTCTACCAGCTCGTAACCAATCACTCCCTTGCTATAGGCGTCAAGCCCCAGCTCCAGGCGGCTGCGCACATAATCCACCAGACGGATTTTCCTGCCCGGGCGGATTTCAAATACCTTCATGCTGACTTCATAGGAGCCGATATAAATTGCCGCAAATGTCATAATCTTCATAAATTCACCTTCTCACTTTATTGTTTACCCAGCAGATAATTGATAAACTGCTGTGCCGTCCTCCCGGAACGTCCCCCATGATTCAGCTCCCACCGGTCTGCCTCTGACAGAAGCATCTGCGTCTCCATCTGTATCTGGTTTGTTTCCGCAAGGTTTTTCACAATGTTATGGTATTCCTTCTTATCCGGCGCACCGAAATAGATGGTAACGCCGAACCTTGACACGAGCGAAAGTTTCTCCTGCACGGTGTCATTCGTGTGCAGTTCGTCGTCCCGCTCCTGCTTGTCGCTGAATTTCTCCCGCACAAGATGCCTGCGGTTGGACGTCGCATAAATCAGCACATTATCCGGCTTTTTTTCCAACCCGCCCTCAATTACTGCCTTTAGATATTTATACTCAATCTCAAATTCCTCAAAAGACAGGTCATCCATATATATGATAAATTTATAATTCCGATTCTTAATTTGGGAAATCACTGAATTTAAGTCCTGGAACTGATGCTTGTACACTTCTATCATCCTCAGTCCCTGACTGTAATACTGGTTAATGATTGCCTTAATGCTGCTGGACTTGCCTGTCCCGGCATCCCCAAACAGCAGGCAGTTGTTCGCCTGCTTCCCCTGCACGAAAGCCTCTGTATTGGCAAGCAGCTTCTGCTTGGCAAGCTCATACCCCACCAAGTCCGAAAGATGCACATGCGCGATATTGGCAATAGGCACAATCTTCGCTCCCTGCCCCTCATGCTCAATGCGGAACGCCTTGTGCAGACCAAGCTTCCCTACGCCAAACTCCCGGTAGAAGTCCGTGACTTCTGCTTGGAATTCCTCAACCGTCGCCGCCTGTTCCAGGCGGACGCTTAAACTGCAGATCCGGTCCCTGATCCTATGGTTGAATACCTTACCATTCTGACCAGAACGCCGGTAATCAGAAAGGACGGCAAGCTCCGGCATATCTAACCCTTCTATGAGCTTCCCGAAATCAAATGCGAACAGCTCCATAAATATGGCAAAATCATGCCTAGCCAGCTCGTTAATGCTGCCAGACACCCGTCCCCTAATCTCACAGGCCGTGCTATAGGCATTCTCATTGTCCACCATCAGGTACGTCAGGTAATCGTGCCATAAATTGCCTTCAAACCCATGGCTTGCCGAAAGCTCAATGAGGTCATGGAAGCTTTCATAACAGAGTGACCTTACATCTTCGCGGTTATAGAATTCACTGCCGTAATGTTCCATAATCCAGGTCATGTTGCCGAAAATCTGCCCTTGTCCTAAGTTGCGGTATAATATCATGTTCGTTGCACTATCCATCTTTATGGCCCTCACTTTAATAGTTTCCCAGCACTTTCACATAAAGAGCTTCCTCCATCAGGCCCTTCAAAGCATTCTGCAGGGCCCCGCTGCCTAAATCCCCGTCCAAATCCACGAAAAACCGATATTCGAAACTCTTATCTTTAATCGGCCTCGATTCAATCTTAACCATGTTCAGGCTGTTGAACATGAAATGGGAAAGCATACGGTACAAAGAACCGCTCTCATGGGATACCTCAAAGCAGATACTAACTTTGCCTGCGCCTTTCAGCCTGAGCCTCCTGCCGCCCACAATGATAAAGCGCGTGCTGTTTTCATCGCTGTAGTTAATGTTATCCTTTAAGATCTTAAGCCCATAAATACCAGCCGTCACCTCGCTGGCAATCGCCGCCCATTCCTTCTTCTGCTCCCTGACTACCATCTGAGCAGCAACGGCTGTGTTTTCCACTGGGACACGCTCCCACTCCTTATGCCCATCCAGGAAATCCACGCTCTGCATCAGCGCCTGCGGATGGGAGTATACAGTTCGGATATCAGATATTTCTGTATCCGGAAGCCCCAGCAGGGCATGCTCAATCTTAATCGTCTGCTCCGCCACAATATAATTATCATATTCCAGCATCAAGTCAAAATTCTCCCCCACAATCCCCGCGGAAGAATTCTCAATGGGCAATACGGCGTAATCCGCCTTCCCCTCCTGAATCGCCTCCATGGCGTCACGCCAGGTATCTACATGGTATCCTTGCACATCATCCCCGAAATAAGCCTTCATCGCAAGCTGGCTGTATGCGCCTTCCGTTCCTTGATAGACGATCCTCTGTGTGTGAAAAGGAAGCTCGTCCACCTCCTGAAACCCAAGTTCCGGCCTCTGTCCATGCTGCCGCAAGAGCTGATACTGCCGCTTCCTGCTCATAGCCATAATCTGCTCAAACAGCTCTCCTACGCCAAAACGGTTCTCCTCTTTCGCCTGCCCCTTCACAAGCTCCAGCTTTTCTTTCTCACGCTTTCTGTCCAGCACCTGCCTGCCTACGGAAATTTTGTATTCTGCCACCTCTGTGGTGCGCTGCATCCGCTCCTCATACAAAGCAACTATCTGGCGGTCAATCTCATCGATTTCATCCCGGATTTTCTTTAAATCTTTCATAAAGCACATCCTTTTCGTATCGTGTCTATTCCTGGCCTGCAGTATTTTGTACCACGGGCATGTAAATGTAATTGCACTTTAACACATCAGAATGCAAGCCATACTGGTTTACCGCAACGAGCGAAAGGATATTATTTCCTTCCGGCATGGCAATGGGCTGGGTATATTGGGCAGCGCTCGTGTCCGGCGTCGTGCCATCCCAGGTATAATAGACCTTACACCCTACCGGAACTGTCACCGTAATCTCCTGCGCATCATAAAAACTGCCTCCGCTGGGAGAGACCCGCGGCTTTTCCGGCTTCTCCGGTTCTGTCTCAAATTCCCCTGCAATTTCATCGCCATATAACTCATAACCATTCCTGGCAACTGCCCGGATCTTCACGGTCTCGCCCGGCCCGACCAGGATGGGCGCCTGATATTCCATACCCTGCCTGGGATCCGTGCCGTCCAATGTGTAATAAATGGCATTCCCTTCCTCAACGGAAATACCCACATAAAATTCTTCCGTGTACACCCCTTCTTCTGTATCAAATTCCGGCGTCCCTGGGAGATACTCGGAAAACAGCCCCCCCATGCCTTCCTCTGCCTCTTCACTGAGTTTTAAGATAGACTCATAATCTTTCTTGCTGTCATAAAGGCCAATGAGCTTCACATAAGCTTCTTTATTGTCAGTATGTTCCCTGCATATCTCTTCAAAAAGCGCAAGCGCCTTGTCTTCATCCCCCCGCAGCACATAAATATCTGCCAGCAAAAGCTTTGCCTCTAAGCTGTCTCCATCCAGTTCCAGGGCGCGGTTCACGCTCTCCTGCGCCGCCCTGTAATTCATATCTCTCACATACGCCCGCGCCTGCTCCATCTGATAATCATAAGAATTCTCTTTACTGTGATTCACCATCAGCACTATCACTACAATCAGGACGACCAAGAGGATAATTGAAACGACTGCAAAAACAACCCGCTTTTTCACTTTACGCTTCTGCTTGCCCGCTTTGCCATTCTGTCCGTCTATGTTTTTGGGATGGGATTCCTGCGGCTGCTGTTTCTTCAACGCCTCGCCAGCTGCTTTCTTCCTTATATTTTCCTCACGCTCTTGTAACATGTTTCGGAGGAAATCATCTTCCAGCAAATTGTAATCGGATACAATCTGTGCTTCTTTCCCACAAACAGAGCAATAAATACATCCAACTTTCAGCTCTGCGCCACAATTTGCACACTTCATCCCTAACCCTCTTCTATACTCTGTACACAGTTACTCATCAACATTGCAATCGTCATAGGCCCTACGCCTCCCGGGACAGGGGTGATGGCAGATGCAACAGGCTCCGCCTCAGCAAATTTCACATCTCCGCATAATTTATTATTTTCATCACGGTGGATTCCCACATCAATGACCACCGCGCCCTCTTTTATATACTCTTTACCGATAAACTGCGGCTTGCCCATGGCAACGATAAGGATATCTGCCTGCCTGCAGACGGACGCAAGATCTTGCGTCTTGGAATGGGTAACCGTCACCGTAGCATCCTCCCGGAGCATCAAAAGAGACATCGGTTTTCCCACTATATTGCTCCTGCCAATGACGACGCAATGCTTTCCGGCAATCTCAGCGCCAGAGCGTTTCAGCAGCTGGACAATCCCCGCCGGCGTACAAGACAGAAACCCCGGCTCGCCAATCGTCATCGCACCCACGCTCTGCGGATGGAAGCCGTCCACATCCTTCCTGGGGCTGATTGCCCTTATCACCTTATCTTCGCAGATATGCTGCGGCAAAGGAAGCTGCACCAAGATTCCTTTTACCTGCTCTTTGGCATTCAGTTCGCCAATCAACGCCAACAGCTCATCCTCTGTCGTCTCCTCCGGCAGTTCATACGCCAGGGATTCAATCCCAATATAGGCGCAGGCATTTTTCTTGTTCCTCACATACACGCTGGAAGCCGGGTCTTCTCCCACCTGGATTACCGCAAGGGCGCCCGTCTTGCCCTGCTCTTTCAGCTTTGCCACCTTTTCTTTCAGCTCATCTTTTATTTGCTGTGAGATTTTCTTCCCATCTATGATTTTTGCCATGGCTCTCTTCCTTTCCTTCTCTGGTTTAAATAATCCGCAGCTGTGCCTTCTCCTCCCCTTTTAACGGCAGCTGCGCAGACCACATACTGACTAAAACAATCCTGTAATCACACCGCTGTCATCCACGTCAATCCCATAAGCCGCCGGCGTCTTGCCCAGCCCAGGCATCGTCATGATTGCGCCAGTGACGGCTACCACAAAACCCGCGCCGGCAGACACATAGACTTCGCGGACATTGACCGTGAACCCGGTAGGACGCCCCAGTTTCCCCGGGTCATCGGAAAGGGAATACTGCGTTTTCGCCATGCATACCGGGAAATTCCCCATGCCGAGCGACTCAATCCTCTGCAGCTCCTTCTGGGCAGCCGGGGAATAGCTGACCCCATCCGCACCATAAATCTCCTTGGCTACTGTCTCAATCTTCTCTGCCAAGGACAGCCCATCTTCATAAAGCGGCCTGAAATGGCTCTCTTTATGTTCCAGCGTGTCAAGCACTTTCTGTGCAAGGGCGATTCCGCCCTCGCCCCCTTTTTCCCACACTTCTGAAAGCGCAAACTCACACCCACGTTCCCTGCAGAACTGCTCAATATAATCGGTTTCTGCCTGGGTATCTGTAATGAAAGAATTCAGGGTAACGACAACCGGCACTCCAAATTTCTGCAGATTCTCAATATGCTTTTCCAGGTTCACAATCCCTTTCCGCAAAGCTTCCAGATTCTCACCGGATAGCTCTGCCTTAGGCACGCCGCCATTATATTTAAGCGCGCGCACGGTCGCTACCAGCACGACTGCGTCCGGCTTCAGTCCCGCCATGCGGCATTTGATGTCAAGAAACTTCTCCGCGCCTAAGTCCGCGCCAAACCCTGCCTCTGTCACGACGTAATCGGCGAGCTTCAACGCCGTTTTTGTCGCGCGGACGCTGTTGCAGCCATGGGCAATATTGGCAAACGGCCCGCCATGGACAATCGCCGGGGTATGCTCAAGGGTCTGAATCAAATTGGGCTTCAAGGCGTCTTTCAGGAGAGCCGCCATTGCTCCCGTCGCCTTGAGGTCATCTGCCGTCACCGGCCTGCCCTCAAAATTATATGCCACAATCATCCTGCCCAAACGCCTCTTCAAATCTGCCATGTCATCTGCCAGGCAAAGGACAGCCATTATTTCTGAAGCCACCGTGATGACAAAGTGATCCTCGCGCACCATGCCGTCCATCTTGCTGCCAAGGCCTACTACGATATTGCGCAGCACACGGTCATTCATGTCCAGGCAACGTTTCCAGACGACCTGCCTGGGATCGATTGAAAGCTCATTTCCCTGCTGGATATGGTTGTCCAGCAGCGCGGCGAGCAAATTGTTGGCAGACGTGATTGCATGGAAATCCCCGGTAAAATGCAGATTGAGATCCTCCATAGGAACCACCTGTGCATAACCGCCTCCTGCAGCCCCTCCCTTGATGCCGAAACAGGGCCCCAGAGACGGCTCCCGCAGCGCAAGCACTGCCTTCTTGCCCATCTTGCCGAATGCTTCCCCCAGCCCAACGCTGGTCGTAGTCTTGCCCTCTCCTGCCGGTGTCGGGTTGATGGCCGTCACCAAGATTAATTTGCCATCCTGATTCCCCTTCACTTTTTCCATCAGCCCATCGGACAGTTTGGCTTTGTATTTCCCATATAACTCCAAATCATCTTCCGCAATCTCAAGCTGTGCCGCCACTTCACGGATTGGAAGCATTTCCGCTTCCTGTGCAATCTGAATGTCTGTTTTCATAAAAGTCGCCCTCCTATGTCATATCTACATATTCTTCAAACTCAGCCAGGGACATTAAAATCTTCCTTGGCTTGGTACCTTCCTCCGGCCCTACGACCCCAGCCTCCTGCAGCTGATCCATAATCCTGGCCGCACGGTTAAATCCTATCTTAAACATCCGCTGCAGCATCCCGATGGAGCCTTTCTGTTTCTCTATCACGAATTTCCCTGCCTCGACAAAATAAGCGTCCCGTTCATTGCCGTCCCCAGCAGATCCCCCGGAGGATATGGAAACGGTATTCATTTTCTCTTCTATCTCCGTATTATACACGACCGTGCTTTGTTTCTTCAAGAAATCAACGACCTTTTCTACCTCTGCGTCGGATACGAACGGCCCCTGAACCCTTAGCGGCTTCTGATAACCCTGAGGATAAAAGAGCATGTCGCCATTGCCCAGCAGCTTCTCCGCTCCGACCATGTCTAGGATTGTCCTGGAATCAATGCCGGAGGATACGGAAAACGCAATCCTGGAAGGCATGTTCGCCTTAATCAGGCCGGTAATGACGTCTACGGAAGGACGCTGGGTCGCAATTATCAGGTGGATTCCTGCTGCCCGCGCAAGCTGCGCGAGACGGCAAATGGCATCTTCCACGTCCCCCGGCGCAACCATCATGAGATCTGCAAGCTCGTCCACGATGATTACAATCTGTGGAAGCTTCTTAGGTTTCGTCTCATCTTCCACATCTTTGATTGCTTCCACTTTCTGGTTATACCCTTTCAGGTCGCGTACCTGATAATCGGCAAATTTCTGGTATCGGTCTGTCATTTCAGCTACTGCCCAGTGAAGCGCACCCGCCGCTTTCTTGGGATCTGTGACCACGGGGATGAACAGATGCGGAATCCCATTGTATACGCTCAATTCCACGACTTTGGGGTCAATCAGGATTAACTTGACATCCTCAGGATTTGCCTTATACAAAATGCTCATGATAATCGTATTGATACAAACAGACTTGCCAGAGCCGGTAGCGCCTGCAATCAGAAGATGGGGCATCTTAGCGATATCCGCCACGATAACCTGGCCTCCGATATCCTTGCCTGCCGTGAAGCAGATGCTTGATTTATGCTGCTGGAATTCTGGGGCTTCCACCAGCTCACGGAACCGAACCATGACATTCGTCTTGTTCGGCACTTCAATCCCTACCGCCGCTTTCCCCGGAATCGGTGCCTCGATACGGATATCCGCTGCTGCCAGGTTCAGCTTGATATCGTCGGCAAGATTGACAATCTTGCTGACTTTTACGCCCAGCTCCGGCTGCAGTTCATAGCGCGTGACGCTAGGCCCGCAGCTTACATCCATGACCGATACGTTGACGCCAAAATTTTTCAGGATCTGCTGTAACTGTATCGCTGTTTCCTGCAGCTGCTGACGGTTATCCCCCTGTGCCGGATCTCCGGGCGTCAAAAGGGATATGGGGGGAAGCGCATACTCCTCACCGGCCGGCCCTTCCACCGGCCTTGGCATCACCAGGCTTTCTCTTGCCTGCCCCTCGGCAGATACGCTTCCTGCTTCGCTGTTTTCCTCTTCGTGCAATGCCTTCGCAGCGTCCGCCAGCACAGTTTCCGTCAACTGCAGCTCTTCCTCCACCTCCGGGTTATAGCTGGCTGTTGCATATTCCGGCTTATGCATCTGCTCCGCCTCTGCCTCAGCCACGGAACCCATTGCTTCCTGCTCCTCAGCCATGGATCCTATTGCTTCCTGCTCCTCCGTCATGGCAGCTGAAACCTCCTGGAACGCCGGAATGATAACAGGTTCCTCTGCACCCGGCTCTGCCATCTGGCTGATTTTAGGCTTCCTATGTACCTTCTCCACAACAAGCGGTTCTGCAAACCGATCCTGCGTCCCTGCGCCGGATCCGGCACTGCCCTGCACGAATCCCTGCTGCCCGTCTGCCGGCAGCCTCAGCTCGCTGATGTTATCAGAACGTTTCCTAGCCGCCGGATAAACCCTGGTATCCAGCGCCACGCCTTCCACTTTCCTATCCATACGCCGCTGCTGCTCTCTTTGTTCCTGTTCTTTTCTATGAATCTCCTGCTGCCTTTTACGCGTCCGCTGCTCTTTCTTTCGCAGCTCACGCTCTGCCCTGCGGTCTTCTTGCTCTTCCCTGTGCTTCTCCCGTTCCGCCCTGCGGTTCCCCTGCTCCGCTATGCGGATCTCCCGCTCTTCTCTGCGCCGTGCCGCGTCTTCTCTTGCGGTATCATACATCCTGCGGCTGCCTTTCCTGACCCCGCCCAGAAAGGAACGCTCTGTCAGAAGCACCAGGGAAATAATCAAAACGATGATATCCAGGACATAAGTTCCCGCTTTCCCGATGGCCGGACACAGGAGAAAAGCAAAAATCCCCCCTAGCGCGCCGCCGCCGTTCTTATGCTCTACTGCATACTGGAAGGAGGACTTCACGGAATAACTGTTCCCGCTTCCCACTACCAGCTCTACGAACAGGCAAAGGAATGACACAAACAGAATCCCTGCAACCAGTTTTATGATGGCAACGCCGTTATCACGGTTGGAAATCAGGAATGCCGCCCCCACAAAAACGCAGACAGGAGCCAGGTAAGACATCATTCCAAAAAGCCCAAAACTGAGAGCGCTTATTTTCTCTCCCACAAAGCCGCCAATCCCAAAATGGCTGATAAGCCAGATGATGCAGACGGCAAGAATCAACAGCAGCGTGACCTCGCTGCGGAAAGACACCGCCGTCTCTTTTTTCTTGTTTTTATTAGGCTTTGCTGCCATGACATTTCCTCCTAAACTCTTCGCCTTTCCTCTGTCCAGGCACTTTCATTGTGCCAAGCACACTATTTGTAGTTTATCACAATTAGCAGAAAATGTCATTACAACTTTACCCTTGTTTTCAGATTTCGTTATTTTGCTTATCTTCGTCAATCATTTGATGAAGTTTCTTCATCGCTTCGTCAATGCCCCCCACTTCATTGATGATTCCTTCTTCCACAGCCTGGGAACCTACGAGTATCGTGCCCAGGTCTTTCGTCAGCATACTGGTATTCATCATCATTTCCTCTAGACGATTCTGTGAGGCGAAGCAGTGCTGAGCGACAAATCCCGTAATCCGGTCTTGCATCTGCTGGAAATAATCATACGTCTGGGGCGCGCCAATCACCAGCCCATTCAGACGCACCGGATGGATGACCATCGTCCCGGTGGGCACGATATAAGAATAATCGGTAGAAACTGCCAGCGGAACTCCGATAGAATGGCTCCCCCCCAGCACCAGGGAAACTGTCGGTTTGCTTAAAGATGAAATCATCTCGGCAATCGCCAGGCCAGACTCCACATCCCCGCCTACGGTATTTAACAACAGCATGACGCCGTCCACATTTTCGTCGTCCTCTATTGACGCCAGCTTTGGCAGGACATGTTCATATTTCGTCGTCTTGGCATTCGGGGACAGCGACTCATGCCCCTCGATTTCCCCAATGATGGACATGAGATGGATTTTATGCCCCCCCTTCTGCTCTAAGGTAAGCTGCCCCATGTCCTTAATCTGCTCGTTTTCGTTCTTTTCTTTTTCCTGCTGTTCTAATTTTTCTCCCATAAAGAAGACTCCTCCGTTTCTGCACATATTTCTTTGCATTTTTTCTGAATTTCCAGACATGCTTACTATTATTATGGAAAGATCCATGGAAATTTATGCAAAGTTGTGTTATCATGGTTGTTATCTTTACAGTTTCACTTATACAAATTCAAGAGGTAATAATATGAATACATTAATGATTGTCGTTCCATGTTACAACGAAGAAGAAATACTGCCGGACACAGTTTCCCAGCTGACCGGCGTCATCAAGAGGCTTATTGACAAAGACAAGATTAACAAAAAAAGCGGTATCCTTCTTGTCAATGACGGAAGCCGTGACCATACCTGGGAAATCATTGCCGGGGCGCACAGCAGGAATAAATTCATATATGGGCTTAACCTGGCCGGAAACGTAGGCCACCAGAATGCACTGCTCGCCGGGCTTAACATGCTCAAGGATTCCTGCGACATGGCTATCAGCATTGACGCAGACCTACAAGACGATGTAGACGTGATTGAACAGATGGTTGACAAATACATCGAAGGCGCGGACGTCGTCTATGGGGTTCGCAGCGACCGCACGGAGGACAGCTTCTTTAAAAGGTTCACGGCCCAGTCCTTTTACCGCGTGATGTCTGGCCTTGGCGTAAAAACAGTGTACAACCATGCGGATTTCCGGCTGATGAGCAGCCGGGCCTTAAAAGCGCTTTCCCTATACAAGGAACAGAACCTGTTCCTACGCGGGATAGTCCCGACCATCGGATATAACTCTGACTGCGTGTACTATTCCCGTAAGAAACGGATGGCCGGGGAAAGCAAATACCCGCTGAAAAAGATGGTTTCCTTTGCCTGGGACGGCATTACCTCTTTCAGTATCCGCCCAATTACGATGATTTCCATGCTCGGGCTGCTCATTGTCTTCTGCTCGGCCATTTCGTTCATTTATATCTTACTGTCCTATTTTTTGGGACATGCGGAACCTGGATGGTCCTCCTTAATGATTTCCATTTGGTTCCTGGGAGGCGTACAGCTTTTTTCCATCGGCGTCGTCGGGCAGTATATTGGCAAAACCTACATGGAGAGCAAGGAACGCCCGCGTTATATCATAGAAGAATTTTTGAACCACGAGGAGGAACCGCAGAATGGAGAAGATTAAAGAACTGCTGGCAGAGTACCGTGAGGTAATCTCCTATTTATTTTTTGGGGTCTGCACGACTCTTGTGAATATCGTAACTTATTTCATATGCTCGACAGCTGGGGTTGGCACAGCGGCTTCTACCATCCTTGCATGGGTGCTTTCCGTCCTCTTTGCCTACCTTACAAACCGATATTTTGTTTTTGAAAACAGGGCCGTGAGCCCGGGCGGGATACTCCGTGAAGCCGTATCGTTTTTCTCCTGCCGGCTTGCAACCGGAATCCTCGATTTGCTGATTATGGTAATTTTCGTCGACTTGCTGGGCAAAAACGGAATGCTCATAAAGATACTGTCCAATATCCTGGTGATTATTTTGAATTATGTGGCAAGCAAAGTGCTTATATTCAGAACCGAAGACACATCAGCCCATGGGCCTAAGGAGAACTTTTTTGAGAAAGTCCCCGGCTATTTCCGCATCTTATTCTGCATGTATGTCATATTCACCCTGTTCCTCATGCTCACCATTGATACCAGCATCAATACCAAGTACATCCCCAACGTGCTTGGCATACCGAATTTCATCCTGATTGTCCCTGCCCTGCTGCTATTTTCCCTCTTTGCCGCCCTGGAGGCGCATATGGCAAAAAAACACGGACAGGCGCGCAGGCCCATTTCAGAACGGCAGTTTTATCTGATGGTCAGCGTCATTTTTGCCGCTGTCTTCCTTGTGCAGCTGTTCATTACCTCCCATATCTATTTCCGCGGCGGATGGGACGTGGGGGTTCTGACCGTAGAAGCTGAGCGGATTGCGTTCAATCCCTCTTCCGAGTTCAGCGATTTCTCCCTCTATTACTTTGGGAGCTATCCTAACAACCTCACGATGCTGTACACGCTTGTGATTTTCTTCAAGATTGGCGGCATCCTCTTCCCTGCAAACCCTTACCTTGTGCTTATCGCGCTGGCAAACCTCGCTGTGTGCGTTTCTGTCTTCCTGTCAACGCTGTGCATTTATAAGATAACGGGAAGCCGGTGCGTCACTTCCATCGGCATGGGAATTGGCGTTTTTCTGATTGCCCTCTCCCCTTGGATCCAGATTCCATATACGGATGCTTTCGGCATGTTTTTCCCTGCTGCGGCAATCTTCTGCTACCTTCATTTTAAAAACGGCGTCCAAAAGTTCTCGCTCACATCCTTTTTCTGTGTGATGGGTTACTTTTACAAACCAACTATTGCCATCCTGCTGATTGCGCTTGTAATCCTCGCCATCTGCGCAGGAATTGCATCCCTGTGGAAAAAAGAATTCTCCGCCAGGCGTCTTGGCTGCTTTGTCCTGGCCCTGGCAATCGGGGCAGGCTGCTCTCTGGCCATCGACAAGGCCATCCTCTCACAGAACCATCTGAATTTTGACGGAAACCTGGAAAAAACCATGGCGCATTATCTCATGATGGGGCTTAACACGGAAACTGACGGCGGATTCAGCGGCAACGACGTTGCCTTCTCAGATTCATTTCCAGACGTGGAAAGCCGGAATGAAGCGAATATAAAAGAAACGGCAAGCCGCTTAAAAGAAATGGGCGGAAGCGGATACTTAAAGCATCTGATTAAGAAGACGCTTTGCAATTATAATGACGGAACTTTCGGCTATGGCAGGGAAGGCGACTTCTACCTACACATCCCAGAGGAGCAGAATGGGCTTGACCGCATACTGCGGCAGTTCTTCTACCACACCGGTCAGCATTACCATATCCTGGCAACCGCAGAACATATCTTGTGGCTAGTTGTCCTGATTGGGATTTGCTTCTGCATCCTGCCTGGCAAAAAAGAACAGCAGGCAGAAAACCTCATCGCCCTCACGCTGCTGGGCGTCTCCATGTTCCTGCTGCTGTTTGAATGCCGTTCCAGATACCTCTACCTGTTCACGCCCCTTTACCTTATCCTGGCAACCGCTGGGATGCACAGTGCCGGGATGATGCTGCAGGATATCATTGGAAAACGGCAAAAAAAATCATGATTCCATGGAAGCGCCTCTTTCTGCCTACAATAGCTTCTCCGCCCATTCTGCTTCCCTAAAACCGGTAAGAACCGTATCCCCTTCCACCACGAGCGGGCGTTTTACAAGCATCCCATTGGACGCGAGCAGCTGGAGCTGCTCCTCCCGCTCCATTGCAGGCAGCTTGTCCTTAAGCTGCATTTCCCGGTAAACCATGCCGCTTGTATTAAAGAATTTCTTAAGCGGCAAGCCGCTTTTTTGCTGCCACCGATCCAATTCATCATAGGTCGGGTTATCCTCCACGATATGACGTTCCGTATAAGCAATGCTATGTGCGTCCAGCCATGCTTTGGCCTTTTTGCAAGTGGAACATTTTGGATATTGTATGAATAACATAAGAATCCTCCTTTACTGACAAAGCCGCGCACTTACCTTTTCGTGCAGCGGCTTTGCCAAATCACATCTTATAATGTTTTCTCTCTTTTACACTTCTCCCATCAGATACTTATACAGCCCTTCATAACGGAACTTCGAAGCATTCCAGGAATAGTCGTTCGCCATGGCCCGGTCAACCATCTGATTCCACTGGCGTTTCTTATCAAAGAAAATATGCTTGGAATAATTGATGATATTCAGCATTTCCTCCCCATTATAGTTCGTGAAAGAGAAGCCGTCCCCGACGTTATCGTATTCATTGTATGGCTGCACCGTATCTTTCAGGCCGCCGGTCTCGCGCACGATGGGGATTGTTCCGTAACGGAAGGAAATCATCTGCGTCAGCCCGCAAGGCTCAAACCGGGAAGGCATGAGGAACGCATCTGCAGCCCCATAAAGCTTATGCGCCAAGTCATCCGAGTAGCAGATATTCGCAGAAATCTTATCCGGGTATTTCCATGCAAAATGCCGGAACATGTTCTCATACTGCGGGTCCCCGGTACCGATTACCACAAGCTGCGTATAATCATCGATAATCCGCTCTATCACATAATTGATGAGATCCAGCCCCTTCTGGTCTGTGAGGCGGGAAATCAGGCCAATCATGTAACGCTTCTTGTCCACTGCCAGGCCAAGCTCTTCCTGCAGTTTCTCTTTGTTGATGAACTTCTTCTTGCGGTGGTTGCCGGCATCATAATTCACATACAGCTTCTCATCCGTTGCCGGGTTGTACGCATCGTAGTCAATTCCGTTGACGATTCCCTGCATATCCATATGCCTTGCGGACAACAGCCCATTCAATCCTTCGCCATAATAATCTGTCTGGATTTCCTGCGCATACGTATCGCTCACTGTCGTGATGTAATCTGCAAACACCAGGCCGCCCTTCAACATATTGGCATCTTTCTTGAATTCAAGCTTATCCGGCACGAACATGCTCGCCGGAAAACCTGTCAGCCCTTTGACGGTCTTGACATCCCAGATGCCCTGGAATTTCAGGTTATGGATTGTCATAATGGATTTCATGCCCCAGAAGAACATATCTCCCTGGAACTCTGTTTTCAGGTATACCGGGATAAAGCCGGTCTCCCAGTCATGGCAGTGGATAATCTGTGGCTGGAACTTAATCAGGGGCAGCATGGAAAGCACCGCCTTGTCAAAGAATATGAATTTCTCCATATCAAAGCGGATATCGCCATAAGGCAGGAAACAGTCGAAATATTCCTGGTTGTCAATAAAATAATACGTGATGCCATCCATCTTATAACGCAAAATCCCTACATATTTTTCCCGGATATAGTTCCCGCAGCTCATATAGAAATGGGTCACGTACTCAAACTGGTTCCTCCAATGCTCGGGGATACAGCTGTAATTAGGTATTACCACCCGGATATCCCACTCTTTCTTGTCGAATTCCTTGGGAAGCGCCCCGCACACATCTGCAAGCCCGCCGGTCTTAATAAAAGGTACACACTCTGATGCTGCAAACAGAATTTTTCTCATTTTCCATCCTCCATAAAGTAAATTTATGCCATGGATTGCTCCGCAGTCCGATGGCTATTTATGCGCGTTAAGCGCGATAATGTCTGGCGACATTATATAGTCTCCAATGCCTGCGCCAAATCCGCAATAATATCCGCGGAGTTTTCAATCCCTACAGACAACCGGATCAGATCCGGCGCTACCCCTGCCTCCACAAGCTGTTCATCCGTCATCTGCCGGTGCGTGTGGCTTGCCGGATGAAGCACGCAAGTCCTCGCATCTGCCACATGGGTGACAATCGCAATCATCTTCAATCTGTCCATGAAGCCGACCGACACATCCCTGCCGCCTTTCAGCCCAAAAGAAATCACGCCGCAAGTACCGCCTGGCAGGTATTTCTGTGCTAAAGCATGATATTTATTCTCTTCAAGCCCTGCATAATTCACCCAGGCCACCTTCTCATGGCCATTTAAGAACTCTGCCACTTTGCCTGCGTTCTCACAATGACGGGCAACCCTCAGATGCAGGGTCTCAAGTCCCACATTCAGCAGAAATGCATTCTGCGGGGACTGTATGGAACCTAAGTCACGCATGATCTGCGCCGTCGCCTTGGTAATATACGCGCCCTTTCCGAACTTCTGCGTATAGACAATTCCATGATATGTGGGATCAGGCTGGGTCAGTCCCGGGTATTTGTCCGCATATCTGTCCCAGTCAAAATTGCCGCTGTCCACAATGCAGCCGCCCACGCAAGTCGCATGGCCGTCCATGTATTTCGTGGTGGAATGCGTCACGATATCTGCCCCCCACTCGAATGGGCGGCAATTAATGGGCGTCGGGAATGTATTGTCAACAATCAGAGGCACGCCGTGTTCATGTGCCACGGTTGCAAATTTCTCTATATCAAGGACTACCAATGCGGGGTTGGCAACTGTCTCTGCAAACAGGGCTTTGGTATTCGGCCGGAAAGCTGCCGCAATCTCTTCGGCAGAAGCATCCGGGTCAACGAATGTGCATTCAATGCCCTGCTTCTTCACGGTTGCACTGAACAAATTGAACGTTCCTCCATATACTGCTGAAGAACAGACCATGTGGTCTCCCGCTTCGCAGATATTAAAGACAGCGTAATAATTGGCTGCCTGCCCGGAAGATGTGAGCATCGCCGCCACGCCGCCTTCCAGCTCACAGATTTTCTGTGCCACCACATCGTTCGTCGGGTTCTGCAGCCTTGTATAGAAATACCCGCTGTCCTCCAAATCGAAGAGCCTGCCCATCTGGTCGCTTGTATCGTATTTAAAAGTTGTACTCTGGTAAATGGGAAGCACGCGGGGTTCCCCCTTCTTAGGCTGCCAGCCGGACTGGACGCACTTCGTCTCTATTTGGTATTCGCTCATCTTGTCTCCTCCTGATGTATTATATTGCAAGGATGCCTTGGACATTCCTGCTGTCTTTTACCTAATTCTAGCACAACTGCGGCTATAAGGCTAGAAAAACTTCCAAGACAGGGGACATTTCCCCTATTTCTGAAACTGTTTGAGCAGCCATTTCCCCCAGGGGGTAAGGTTCCCATCGCTGAACCCAGACGTTTTTTTGCAGGAAGGCTTAATCAGTGAGGAGCTTTCCCCTTTATTCGAGAGATTCCATCCGATATAGCTGATTTTATGCTTCCTGAGGAATTTCATCCATTTACCGCCTTCCTCCTTGTTCAGGTTCCCATTGCCAGAGGCGTCGCTGATGCCGAATTCGGACACAAACAAAGGCAGGCCTTTGTCGAGGGCAGCCTGTGCCTTTGTCCGCAGATACTCCCCATGCGTCCCAGCATAAAAATGCAAGGTATACATCAGGTTTTTATAGCCTTTGATGGGACTGTCCGCCACCAGGTCGACGTCCTGTGACCAAGTCGGGGTACCGATAATGATGACTGCCTTTTTATCTTTGGCGCGTATCGCTTTCACAACCTTTTTTGCATAGGATTTTATGGTTGCCCAGGAAGTCCCTCCGTTCGGCTCGTTGCAGATTTCATAGATGACGTTCGTGTGATCCTTGTATTTGGCGGCCATTTTCTTGAAAAAAGCAAGCGACTGCTTTTCATATGTCTTGGGATCTCCATCACTTAAAATATGCCAGTCTATGATAACATAGAGCCCTGCCTTCGTGGCATACTCCACGCCCTCGTCAATCTTCTTTTCCAACGCTTTGCGGTTCTTGGCATCCCCAGTACAGTATCCGTTATATTCCGCCGTATACATGGCAAGCCTTACCGTATTTATGCCCCATTTCTTTTTCATCTGGGTAAATGATTTCTGGTTTACATACTCCGGAAACCAGGAAAGCCCATGGGTGCTGACGCCTTTTAACCGGACAGGCTTGCCTTTGTCATTCACTAGCTGAGTTCCTTTTACTTTCAGTTCCGGGAGCTTTGCCGCCTCAGCCGGCGTGACATATAGCGCAAGGACAAACAGCACCGCCAGCAGGCCTGCCATGACATACCATTTCCTTCTCTTCTGATTCATTCCATCCACATCCTTTCTTTTTCTCCTGCTGCCACGGCATTCCGCCTGTTTCCGGCAGGGCTACTGTACCACTACAAGTACTCAAAGGAGGCTGCCGCCTGGCAGCCCCCTGTCTTGCTACTTAGAAATCTTCACTGTCTTTACATTGCTCCAGCAAGAATAAGACTTTGTCTTGCCAGATGTTTTGCAGCACCTTACACGGACATAATAAGTCTTGCCCTTCTTTATACCGGTAATCGTCTTTGATACCTTCTTGGCTCCGGAAACCTTGGCAACTTTTGCCCCCTTGAACTTATTGCCGGTAGCATACTGAACCTCATACCCGCCGGATTTTGCATTCTTCGTCCAAGTTACCTGCAGCTTCTTGCCTTTTACATTCTTAACAGAAGAAATCTTATTCGCTGTAAGGCGGATAATAGTCTTAGCCGCAGATGCCTTGCTCTTTACGCTTCCCTTGTAAGCATAGACCTGATACTGGTATACCGTTCCGTTCTTACTCTTGACGCTGGTATCCATCCAGGATACCGCGGAAGCTTTCTTGACAGCCGCAACTTTCTGGAACTTACCTTTGCCTGTTTTTCGGTATACATAATAGCCATCTGCATTAGCTGCTTTCTTCCAGCTTATTTTGATACCCTTGCTCTCATTAGACGGATCGGAAATCGCCGGCTTGGAAGGTACTGCCGGTTTCACCGCGTCGCATTTTGTACAGACGTTATTCTGATAAACATGGGCTTCCGTCTTGCCGTGACCGCATGCCTCACAGGCAGCCGCATGCGTACCGTCCCCTTGATCCTTATAAGTAAGGGTATGATCTTCTTTCTGGTTATACTTACATACTTCACAAGCAGCAACATGCATTCCGCTGCCGTCATCCCTATAGCTTAAGGAATGCGCCTCGGTTTTGGCGTCATCACCGCTCTCGCACACCATCGTATGCGTACCGTCGCCATTATCTGAAACATAGGTATACTGATGCTCATGTGCAGGCGCATCATCCTTGATGACTGCCAGCCAGCTGATTGCCGGTGCCTGATCGTTCTGAGCCGTCAAGGTATAAGTGACAAGCTGCTCGCTGTCCAACGTGAAGGATGCTGCGTGAAGGAAATCTGCATCTTTGACGCCGGTAGTGCTGACCGTCCCGGCAACCTGCGACTTGCCTGCAAAATTAACTGACGCTTCCATGATACGTGTATTCGTCCACCATTCCCGGTGCCCGGAAACCAGCCTATATTTTCCGGCAGGCAAAGTAAATGCATAGGACAAAGTCTCTCCCTTCTTATTCTCCTTGCCATACAGCCCGGTAGCAGCCATGTCAGATGTCGCTGTATAGCTTTTGGTCTGGGCAGTATCTGTTACCAGTCCCCAGGAATTGCTGTCGGTCTTCTTCTGGTCGTATGCCTTATTAAGAAGCTGATCCCCAACCTTGGCCTTAATCTCTTCGTATGGCTCTGTCGTTTGGTTTTTTGTAAAATCAACGTCCACACTATCAATGAAATATACTGTGCCGGAAGGAATTAACTTCCGGACAGGCACAGTAACTGTCAGAGGCGCGCCCAGCGGGGTCAAGCCGCCCAGCACTGTCCCGGTGATTCCTGACTGCCGGAACTCTGCCCCATCAAACTGCGCAGGGTTTGCATTCCAGATGACATTCTTCTTAACGACCGCTCCGCTCGCTGTCTCCACATCCACTTCTGACGGCAAGTCCCTGATGGCTGCGCCCAACTCATCTGTAAGCAAAACAGGAATTGCAGGAATCTCTGTCTTCACCGCAATTACCGCATTATCGCTTGCTTCCCTGCGTCCTGCCAGCGCATACAGTGCGTCTATCTGCAGTTTCCCGGACTTTACGGCAACCTTAATCTCATGGTTCCCATCCGGCAAATCGGAGAGGATGTACGTCTCCCCGCGTGCCGGTGATGCAATCGTACTTACATTTTCTGCTTTCAATTCATTATCCACGTAAATATCTAAATTTGCGCTTCCATCATTCGTCCCGAGAATGGAAAATCCGCTGCCCGTGATGGGGAAGCTGAATGAAGCATCTGCCGTGTTGGTAACAGACATCGTACGGTACCAGTTGTCTGCGCTTCCGCTGCCCGGGTTATTGATTTCCCAAGCGCCTTCATACTTCACGGAATCATCCTGCCCGTCGACCATGCACAAGGCATAAGGAATCCCTCCGTCTACCGCCTCTACCAGAAGGTTATCAAAATACACCTGGTTCCAGCTGGAACTTAATTTCACACGCCCGGAAAGAATTGGGACTGTGTCTTTAAACGATGCCACCATCTGGTTATCAATCAGTACCTGAACGGTTTCCCCAAGAGCGGCAATCTTGACACTATATTTTCCTTCCGGATTAGCATTGACCGTTCCTTCTTCCACTACGGTTCCGATGCGGTACAGTTTCCACGCCCCGCTGCCGTTTATTTCCAATGTATAGCCGCTGTTATCCCAATTCATGCCAGTCTGCGCGCGTACCGTAAGGCGTGCCCAGACGCTGCCGGAAGCATTTGGAATCTCCACATCAGCAGATGCCATGTAATCCATCCAACGGAAATCGCCTACAATCGTGGAAGGATCGCCGCCATTCCACTGCCCTACGCCGCTTGCCAGCTCCTGCTTGAGCCTGCCGTTCTCCACAATCCATGCACCGTGGGTATCTAACATGTAACGCGGCTCATTGCCCCTCTCCTTCAGGTAACCTGACGGCTCTTCTTTGTATTCAAAATCATCGGCATATAATACCTTATCGTCTGTCACGCCGTTCTTGCGTCCTGTCCTATCTGTATCCAGGACTGCGCGGTCCTCATTGTGGATGTCATCCTCGGGCGCACGCTCCGGCTTCGTGCCAAGCGTGGTGGCCGTGGAAACACTATATGCCGGGACTGTCAGGTACCAGCCGTCCGACCGCTTCTCAACCGTCCCTTTATCTTGCAGATATTTGTCCGTCTCAGTAACCCAGAGGTTCAGCTTATCCACAGAAATTGCCATATCCTGTTCCTTAATCAGGAATGACTTCGCATTTTGGGTGTTATTGACAATCACGACAGAGAAATCCTTTTTATCCGGCGATGCCAATGTCATATAGCCTGCCTTGCCGTCAATGCCTGCCGTAGCATGTTCATTGTCAGAGCCTGCGAACGCTGCTCCGGTAGCGCTGGTTATCACGCGCCAGATGTCATTCGTTCTCGGCTGGCTGTCCTCCCATCCGGTCTTGGCAAATTTCGCAAAATGCTCCAGCATATAGAGCGCCGGATCGTAATGGATATAACCGCTCCAGGGATCTCTCGCGCTCAAGAGTTCCTTATGGCCATACTGGATGCCTTCATAGAAAGAACCAATCGCCGGCTGGAACATATAATGGGTACGGCGGGAAGAGGAAAACGCCGTGATAAAGCTGTCCATCAACGCCAGCGGGCTCTGGTAACCGCCAATCGATTTCGCGCCATATTCAATCGTCTTATTTTCCTGCAGCTCTGAATAGCCAAATGTCGCGCACCCCTCGCTGTACCATACTTCTTTATCATCTTTGTCTGCCATCGTCACATAATCATCCGTGGCATTGGTGCGGTAATGGAAACCGATGATATCAACGGCATCGTACAAGTCCTTGTCCTCACGCATGGCCGGCACAATCTTAAGCCCCTTGTTCTCATCAGATGCAATGATGCGGATATTCTTATACGCAGCCTGTGCCTTGGCGTCTATGTAGGACGGAAAGACCGTCTCGTTTTCAATTCGGTTGGCAAACCATTTGATAAACGCTGTATCCGGGCTGCCGGTCTCGTTCTTATCAGGATTGATGAAATCCACCATATAGCCGTATTTCTCATAAGCGTCAAAAACAGTCTCCTTGTACCATTTATACATGGCCTCATAGCCCTGGTTGTCAGTATTTTTATCCCATTTTGCCTTCACCCAGTTCGGCATCTCCCAGCGCAGGATGCTGACCTTGACGTCCGGATTAATCTTCTTGGCGTCCGCCACCATCACAAATCCCGGGGAACGGGAAGCGTCCGCCTCCTCATCCTCATAGCGCATGGTACACGCCTCTGCCCCTGTAGAATTATTGCCGTCATTGCCCATCTCCATCTTGATATGGGTAAACAGCGGATATTCCCCGCCAAACAGATATTGCATCATCTCATCATACTTCTGTGGATTTTCATACTTGTAGTCAAGGAGCAAGTTGCTGGTACTGTTGCCATTCAGCATCCCAAACCCTTTGTAAGTCAATCCGTTCACGTTCTCAGCGGCCTTTGCCACATCGCTTCCTTTGATGGTGACGGTATAGTCCGCAGCAGGGTCTGCTGCCTGGACTTTCGTATCCATCATGGGAAAAGAAGCTGTCATGGCTGCTGCCAAGGCAAAGCTTATAATTTTCTTTCCTCTGAGCTTCATAGATTATCCCTCCCATGTTCCATATTTTCCGGCACAAGCATCCTTCGTGCCCAATTTGTGGGTTTCCACATATTTCTATAATTATAAACTGAAATATAGTGGGAAATCAACAGAATTTTATTCTTTTTGCTTCTTTTCTTGTATATTTATCACAGATTAGATAGCAAAAAGCGGCATCCCCTATCTCTGGACGCCGCTGTAGCTATCGTTTCTTATTCATCCCAATTATGGTATACCGCCTGGACGTCGTCGTCCTCATCCAATAAATCCAACGTTTTCTGCAGATTCTTGATGGCTGTCTCGTCCGTGAGTTCCACCCAGGTCTGGGGAATCATTGTCACCTCCGCAGACGCCATGGCAATGCCTGCCACCTCCAAAGCCTCGCGGACTTTGCTGAAATCGTCCGGGGCCGTGACAACCTCAAAGCTGTCCTCCTCCTCTGAGAAATCCTCCGCCCCGGCATCCAAGGCCATCATCATCAGGTCGTCCGCATCCATCTCACACTCTTCCTTGTCGATGATAATCTGTCCCTTCTTATCGAACATATAGGAAACGCAGCCCGGAGTCCCCACATTCCCATATCCTTTGGTGAATGCATTTCGTACATTAGCGGCCGTCCGGTTCTTATTGTCCGTCAGCGCGTCCACGATAATCGCCGTCCCATTTGGCCCGTAGCCCTCATAAGATACAAACTCATAATTTACGGCACTGGCATCCCCGGCAGCTTTTTTGATGCCGCGGTCAATCGTGTCGTTGGGCATGTTGTTGGCTTTGGCTTTCGCTATCACATCGCGCAGCCTGCTGTTATTGGCCGGATCTGGCCCGCCTTCTTTCACCGCTACCGCGATTTCCCTGCCGATAATCGTAAAGATTTTGCCTTTCGCCGCATCGTTTTTTTCTTTTTTATGTTTGATGTTTGCAAATTTAGAATGTCCTGACATTTTTTCTCCTCTTTTCTCTTTCTGTTTGCTATGTTACAATGCTATTTCTCATTTTCTCCGTCGCCCTGTGCCTCTTCCTCGGAAACCTTCGTAACCTTCACCGTGTGGATCATCTTATCCCTCACCGCCGACACCTCAAACTCCCATCCCTGGAACTTCAGCTGGAACCGTTCATGGTCTGCGGGTATCTTGCCAATCAGGGAGATAAGGAAACCATTGAGGGTCTCAAAATCCTGTTCTTCCACGGTAATCTGCAAAAGTCCGCACACCTCATCAAAAGACGCCATCCCGCTCATGAGATAGCTTCCGTCTTCCTGATGGACAATCGCTGTCTCTTCCTCATCGTACTCGTCCAAGATATTCCCCACAATTTCTTCCAGGATATCTTCCATTGCCACAATCCCGGCCGTCTGCCCATATTCATCGACCACTACGGCCATATGGTTTTTCTGGGACTGCATCATTTTGAACAAATCATTTATGTTCCTCGTCTCCGGAATGAACACGGCTTCCCGCACCAGCCCCGGGATGTCCTGCACTCTCCAGTTCAGGTACTGCTCCTTCCTGCTCTCAATCATCACGTCCTTCATATGTATAATGCCTATGATATTGTCGATGTCCTCACGGTACACCGGGAACCTTGAATTGCTTCCTCCAAGGACGAACTCAAGAACCTCGCACAGCTGCATGCTCCCATCCACCGCCGCCACATTCTTGCGGTGGGTCATTATATCTTTGGCTTCCTTATCGTCAAACTCAAAGATATTGTGGATCATCTCCGCTTCGCTTGCCTGCAGCACGCCCTGTTCATGCCCCTCATTGACCATGGAAATAATCTCTTCCTCCGTCACATCGTCAAAACTGGCATTGGGATCGACTCCCACGATCCGCACCACAAGGTTAGAAACGGCTTCCGCCAAAAAAGTATATGGCTTTACGGCACATGCCATCACACGGACAATGCCAGCTACGGCAAACAGCCACTTCTCAGATTTCCTGGCCGCGATTTTCTGCGGCGCGATAATTCCCAAGACCGCAAACAGGAAAATACCCAGCACGGCCGCGGCGGCATAGCACAAAATCCTCAGGTAAGCGGCCTCCCCTTCTTCCAGGAAATATAAGATCAGGGCGTTCCCCAGCAGGCGTATCAGGCAGATGCCAAAGATACTGCTGACAAATGCCGTCATAATCTGAATTGCATGCCTGACCTTGTAAGGGTCGTTCCTGACCTCCAGCAGCCAGTCCGCGTGTTTATGCCCGCTGTCCGCCTTCTTCTGTATCTGGCTCTCGCCAGTCTCTTCCAGGGCTGTGAGAAACCCATATAACAGCCCGTTTACAACCGTCAACACTAAAAATACCACTAACCCTATGGCAGGGCTCGCGCCATCATCCATTCTTCTGACTCCTTTTTCTCTCAGTACTCTCCTGCTCATTTCAGCAAACACTTGAAATATACCATTTTGCGGTATATTAGTCAAGATTTATGTATACAATTCAAGACTGATTTCAAGCGCTCTGTCCACTTTTTTCAAAATTTCACTGTCCAGACGGCAGATTTTGTCTTTGAGCCTCTGTTTATCAATCGTCCGAAGCTGCTCCAGCAAGACAACGGAATCCTTCACCAGCTCGTATTTCCCTGCTTCCAGTTCCACATGGGTAGGAAGCTTCGCTTTGTTCATCTTCGATGTGATGGCCGCACAGATTACCGTAGGGCTATGGCGGTTGCCGACATCATTCTGAATAATCAGCACCGGGCGGACGCCGCCCTGCTCTGAGCCAACCACCGGGCGCAAATCTGCATAATAAATATCTCCTCTATGAATTACCACTTTTATCACACTCCAAAACTTTATAGGCTGTTTCCTATTATTCCCAATTTTTTCGTGTGTATTCAGTTTTACTCTCCGAAATAATCCTTTCTCTCTGTAACCCTGCCGCCTTTCAGATAGACACGCGGTATCCGCTTTCCCAAATCGCAGGCAAATTCATAGTTAAACCTTCCGGAAAGCTCCCCGATTTCTTCCATGGTAATGGATTCGCCGCCGTCCCTTCCTACCAAAATAACGGAATCCCCTTCCCTTGCTTCGGGAATATGGGTAACGTCCACCATGAACTGATCCATGCAAATCCTTCCGCGGATCGGGGCGCGCTTCCCATGAACCAGCACATAACCTTTATTCGAAAGGCTTCTTGGATAACCGTCCCCATAACCGACGGGGATCGTCGCAATCCGCTGCCTTCCTTTTGTCTCATAGGTAGCCCCATAGCTGATTGTACGCCCTGCCTCCAGCTCTTTGAGGAATATGATCTGGCTCTTTAGGGACAGCGCAGGCTGCAGATTGACCCTTTCCTGATTCACCTCATCCGATGGCCACATGCCATATAAGCTGATACCCGCGCGCACCACGTTCATGCTGGCCTCTGGCATGTCAATTATTGCCGCGCTGTTAGCACAATGCAGGACAGGCGGCCGGACACCCCTCTCTGCCAGCATCCGTTCCATCCTGCTGAACTCCTTCATCTGCCTATCCGCCATAGCCTTATCCCTGGCATCCGCTTTGGCAAAATGCGTAAACATTCCCTCTATTACAATATGCGGCATTGCCGAAATCTGTGCGATTTCATCTGCAGCTTCCTCGCCTACCTGAAAACCCAGACGGCTCAATCCTGTGTCAATCTTGACGTGGACGGTAATCTTGCCTCCCGATTCCCCGGCAGACTGCTCCAATGCCTGTGCCTGGCGCAAGGAGAACACCGTTGCACGGATTCCCTGCTCTGCCAACGCTTTGTAACTTTCCGGAAAGGTCGCACCCAGCACCAAAATGGGCTTTTCCATCCCATTCCTGCGCAGGATCTTTGCTTCCTCCGCCGTTGCCGTGGCATACCCCCAGATAATATCAAGCTTCTCCAGCTCCCGCCCAATCGGCACTGCCCCATGGCCGTAGCCGTCTGTCTTAATCACCCCCATAATTTTTGCGCCACTGCTGATATTCTGCTGCATTTGTTTCATATTGTGGACGATGGCATCCAAATCTATCTCTGCATAGACCCTGCTATATGTTTCCATTTCAAAACTTCCTTTCTCAGCGGATTGGCCGTATCCGGCCAGAATCCGGCACATCTGCCATCACGCGCGCAATCCCCGCTAAAATATCCTGTGCCATCAGCCCATAGCGTCCCTGGCCTGCAGCCTGCACATCCCCGGCAAGCCCATGGAGATATACTCCCATAGGCGCTGCGCGCTGTGGATCCATGCCCTGCGCAGCCAGCCCGGAAATTATCCCGGTCAAGACATCTCCTGCCCCCGCCGTCGCCATGCCGTTATTGCCGCTGGCATTCACCCACGCCCTGCCGTCTGGCAGAGCTGTGACTGTCCTCGCATCTTTCAGTACGCATATGACCTGGTTTTCCTGCGCAAACTCCCTTGCAATGCCTATCATGCTTTCTTGTATGGATGGTACGCTCTTGCCGGTAAGCCTGGCCATCTCGCCTAAATGCGGCGTCACAATCACTGTACCCTTGGCCCCCCTAAGCCAGCCCTGGTGCTTGGCCACGATATTCAGTCCATCCGCATCCAGGATCAGCGGAACCTTTGCACGCTCTAAGACTTCCTGGATCAGCGCCTCTGCCTTGGCTCCCGTACCCAGTCCCGGCCCTGCCACAATTACAGATGCCCAGGCCAGGGAATCGTGCAGATTTTCCGACGCATCTGCATACGTCTCCAGAATTGCCTCCGGCAGGAGCTGCTGCAGGATAACCCGGTTTTCCTCCGGCGTCATCACTTTTACCAGCCCTGCCCCGGTAAGGTACGATGCCTTCGCGCTCAGAAACGCTGCGCCAGCCATGTTTTTCTGCCCCGCAATCGTGAGGACTTTCCCATAACTTCCCTTATTGGTACGCGTCCTGCGTGCCGGGATCCCGGCCATATCCTCAGGCTCCAAGCAGAATAAATCCGGCTCCTCCGTTAGAAAGCTATGCCTGTCAATGCCAATTTCCCAGACTTTCACTTCCCCTGCATACCCCGCACCCGGAAACAGCATCAGCCCTGGCTTGGCAAAAGCAAACGTCACCGTAACATCCGCCTGAAAACCTATGCCCATCACCGCGCCTGTGTCGCCATGAATCCCCGACGGAATATCCACGGCTACTTTCAGCCCCTGCTTCCCGTTCATTTCTTTGACATATTCACGGTACTCCCCGGTTAACTCCCTGGTAAGCCCAATGCCAAACAGGGCGTCCACTACCACGTCAAACTCCCCTTCTGGCATCTGGCTGCAGAGGGGAATCTGATATTTTTCCAGAATGCCCCTCTGTACCTTCGTCTCTTCTGACATACGTTTCATCTCCGGCGGCATGACAACGGTGACTGCATAACCTTTCTGCCAGAGCATCCTTGCCACCGCCAGCCCATCTCCGCCATTATTCCCAAACCCGCAGGCCACCAATGCCGTATATGCCCGGGGCCGGGCCCATCCGCTTCCCCCTAGGTCTGCCTTTGCACGATAGGCGCCAAGCCGCCTCTCAATCTCCTCTGTGACGCCCAGAGCCGCGCGTTCCATCAGCACCAGTGAAGGTATGCCAAAATGCTCTATCGTGTTCCTGTCACACTGCTTCATCTGTGCGCTGTCAACCAAAATCCTCATTTTCTGCCTCCTCAAAAATAACAATCCAGACGTGCCGCCTTTGGAGGCGCGTCTGGACTGTTTATTTATACTCGTCTTCGTACTTGAGATCGAATGTCTCCAGTACCCGGGGGCCGAAAATATCATGCAGATACGCATAAATCCCTCTGTTTTGCTCCTCAATCGACTCCCTGCGGTATATCTTTGTCTTCAGTTCTGTCCGCATCTGGGCAATCTTCACCACCAGCTGCTCACGCTCCGCCTCGTTACTGTTCATGATCCGGTAACAGTATTCCATGGTCTGAACCATCAGAAGGAAATTGTCTTCTTCCATCTCCCCCTGCAGTTTCTCCATCTGCACTTCCTCATCCTCCATCTTATCGTTGATTTCCGTAATGAGGCGGCGGTCTTCCGACAGCTTCCTGCTCTCCTGCCCATGCTCGCCGATTTCATCCATATTCACTACAATGTTCTTCATCAGCTTGGTTTTTAAGACTTTCAGTTCTTTCAGTTCCTGGTTCAGCCTTCCCTGAGTCGCCAGGTGCTTATTGAGCTTCTGTTCCAGCCGCTCAATCTCCTTCGGCTTGTCGTCCAGGAACAGCTGATGCCATTTCTGATCTAAAATCAGAAGCGGTATCTTCTTTCCTTGCAGGAGCTGCTGGAATCCCGGCATTGTGTTTTTCTTCTTTCCCATATCATCACTTCTTATCCGTTAGTTTTTTCTGGTCTGCAATATTATAGGACAGCTGCATCAGGCTCTCCGAGAGGTGTACGTTCTCCACAACTACATGTTCCGGCAGCTCCAGGTCAAGGTGTGCAAAATTCCAAATCGCATTAATACCCAAATCCACCAGGATGTTGGCAATTCTCTTGGCATGCTCCTTCGGCATGGTCAGTGCGGCAATATCCACCGGCTGTTCCTTCACGAATGATTCCAGCTCATCCATCATCAGCACTTTGATGTCCCTCACGCTGGTTCCCTCCAAGGCGGGATCCACATCGAAAAGGCCGATAATCACAAAACCCCGCTTCTCAAAATTCACATAATTGGCAAGAGCCTGCCCCAAATTGCCGGCGCCTATGACTATCATATTGTGCCGCTGGTTGATTCCCAATATATTGCCTATTTCATCGTAAAGGTATTTCACATTGTAACCGTACCCCTGCTGGCCAAACCCTCCGAAATTGTTCAGGTCCTGCCGAATCTGTGACGCCGTGACACGCATCCTCGCGCTCAGCTCATTCGAAGAAATCCGCTCCACGCCATCGTCCAAAAGTTCTCCCAAATATCTGTAATATCTTGGCATCCTGCGGATGACTGCCTGAGATATTTCCTTCTCCATGGCTTATCCTCCTACTATGGCTTGCTGCATACACTTGCTTTTTATTATAATAAATCTGGCGGAGGATGTCAATGTGTGAAAAATTTAACATACTTGAGACGCAACATTTCAGTCATCGCTTGCCTTATGGGGGAATTATGCTTGCATGAATGAACACATAATGCAAGCGATGGGCAGAACGCCATTTTATGAGCAAAGTTAGCTGCAAAGCAGCGGGAAAACGCCGTATGGCATCTTTGCGAATGGCGTGGGCTGAACTGTTCCCTCAAAACGCAACAGTTCAGCCATCGTTTGCCTTATAGGGGAATCACCGTACCTCAGCTCAGAAGCTCCTCCCATTTTTCATACAAGGCCTCCAGCTCTTGCTGCTTTTCCTCATATTCCCGGTGGAGTTCCTGGAGCTTCGCAGAGTTGGTAGCGATTTCGCTGTCCAGAAACGCTTCTTCCAACTCCTTTATCCGCCCTTCTGCCTCTTCGATGGCGTCTTCCGTCTTCCTGCGGTCATTTTCCAGCTTGCGCAGGCGCGCCTGCTCTTCTTTCTTCTGCTTCCATTCTGTCTTGCCGGAAGACTCTGCTTCCGTCTGGGGCCGGCCCTCTTGCCCCGGAACATAGATTCTGGTGAGTTCCTTACACTTCTCAAGATAATAATCGTAATTTCCGAGGTAATTGATTAGGGTCTGACCCGTAAGATTTAAAATTCTTGTCGCCGTCTTATTGATGAAATAACGGTCGTGCGACACAAACAGCACCGTTCCTTTATAACGGTTCAACGCCTGCTCTAAAATTTCCTTGGAAGTGATATCCAGGTGGTTCGTCGGCTCGTCCAGAATCAGGAAATTCGCTTCCGACAGCATCAGCTTCGCAAGGGAAACGCGCCCCCGCTCACCGCCGCTTAAATCTGAGATACGCTTGAACACCTCGTCGCCGGTAAAGAGGAACGCCGCCAGGACATTCCTGATCTCCGTGTTGGTAAGGCTAGGGTATTCGTCCGAAATTTCCTCTGTCAGCGTTTTCTCCATATGCAGTACCTGATGTTCCTGGTCATAATAACCGATGTGGACATTCGTGCCGAGCGTCAGCGTGCCGCTTTCCGCCTGAACCAGCCCATTGATGATTTTAAGGATGGTCGTCTTACCGGTTCCGTTGTCGCCAATCAAGGCCACGCGCTCACCTCGTTTAATTTCGAACGAAAGGTCAGAAAACAGCGTCTGCCCTGGGTATTCCTTGGCTAGATGTTCCACACGAAGCACATCATCCCCGCTCGTTATGCGTGGCTCCAGTTCAAGGTGGATATCGGTATTTTCCTCCATAGGCTTTTCCAGACGCTCAATCTTGTCCAGCATCTTCTCCCGGCTCTCCGCACGCCGGATGGATTTTTCCCGGTTGAAGGACTTGAGCTTGGCAATGACTTCTTCCTGGCGCTTGATTTCCCGCTGCTGGTTGTAATACTGCTTGAGCTGCGCCTCCCTGACCTGTGCTTTTTTCATGGCATAATCGCTGTAATTGCCTGAGAACACAGACACCTGATGGCGGTCAAGCTCAACGACTTTATTCACCACCCTGTCCAGGAAATACCGATCATGGCAGACGATTACCACCGCCCCTTTATAGTTGAGCAGGAATGTCTCCAGCCAGGTGATGGAGCCTATATCCAGATGGTTGGTAGGCTCGTCCAGGAGTACCACATCTGGTTTCGTCACCAGCAGCTTGCCCAGGCAGACCCTGGTGCGCTGGCCGCCGGACAATGCCTGCATATGCTTGGAGAATTCCTCTTCGGCAAAGCCAAGGCCCTTAAGGACGCCTACAATCTCACTCTTATAAGACAGCCCTCCCTCCCTCTCAAATTCCTGGTTGAGGCGGCTATAGCTCTCCATCAGGCCTTCCAACGCTTCCCCCTCCAAGCAGCTCATCTTTTCCTCCATGGAAACCAAGGTCTCCTGCATGGAAATCAAGCCTTCTTTGGCAGAAAGGACTTCCTCATAGATTGTCCTGTTACCTTCGATATCCGGATTCTGGGGCAGATAGCCAATGCTCCTGCCCTTGGCAAGGATGACCTCTCCGCTGTCCGCTTCCAGCTCGCCCATAATAATCCGAAGCAGGGTCGTCTTCCCTGCTCCGTTAATGCCTACAATCGCCGCCTTCTCACGTTCCTCAATGTGGAAAGACGCATGCTGAATGACTTCGTCAGTGCCAAAAGCCTTGCTGATGTCATGGCAAGCTAAAATCATGGCTTCCTCCCATCTATAACAATCCTTCCAGTGTCTCCCGAATTGCCTTGATAAATCCCTCGCTGTTCAGCACAACAGGATGCTCAAGGGTCGTGATCAGCGCAAGGTCTTTCGTCATCTTCCCAGATTCTATGGTAAACAGGCATGCCTGCTCAAGTTTGTCAGCAAACCCTGACAGCTCTGGAAGATTGTCCAATTCTCCTCGCTTTCTCAGCGCGCCAGTCCATGCGAAGATGGTCGCCACTGAATTCGTGGAAGTCTCCTCGCCTTTCAGATGTTTATAGTAGTGACGCTGTACCGTGCCATGCGCTGCCTCATATTCATAATAGCCTTCCGGTGACACCAGCACGGACGTCATCATGGCAAGGGAACCGAACGCAGAGCTTACCATATCGCTCATCACATCGCCATCATAATTCTTACATGCCCAGATAAATCCCCCCTCTGCCTTCATAATCCTCGCTACCGCGTCATCTATGAGCGTGTAGAAATATTCAAGCCCTGCTGCCTGGAACTTACTGTCATATTCCTTATCATAAATCTCCTGGAAAATATCTTTGAAGGTATGGTCATATTTCTTGGAAATCGTATCCTTCGTTGCGAACCACAAATCCTGCTTGGTATCCAGGGCAAAATTGAAGCAGCTCCTGGCAAAGCTTTCAATGGAAGCGTCCAGGTTATGCTGCCCCTGGATAATGCCTGCGCCTGTAAAATCGTGGATCAGCTCCCTCGTCTCTGTCCCATCCTCTGCCGTATAAACAAGTTCGCATTTGCCCGCGCCTGGGATTTTCATCTCGCTGGCCTTATAGACGTCGCCGTAAGCATGGCGCGCAATCGTAATCGGCTTTTTCCAGCTCTTGACGCAAGGCTCAATACCTTTTACGGTAATCGGGGCACGGAATACCGTCCCATCCAAAATAGCACGGATTGTCCCATTAGGGCTTTTCCACATCTCTTTGAGGTCATACTCTTCCATACGCGCAGCATTGGGCGTGATTGTCGCGCATTTCACTGCCACGCCGTATTTCTTTGTAGCGTTCGCCGAGTCAAAAGTCACCTGATCGCCAGTTTCATTGCGGTGTTCCAGGCCAAGGTCATAATACTCCGTCTTCAAATCAATAAAAGGAACCAAAAGCTCGTCTTTTATCATTTTCCAGAGAATGCGGGTCATCTCATCCCCGTCCATCTCCACCAAAGGGGTCGTCATTTTAATTTTTTCCATCTTTCTGTCCTCCTGTTATGTTTTCCCATCCATAAGAGTCTATATGTCTGATTACATTGGCGATGTGCCGGCTGACTGCACGCTCCGCCTTCTCCCCATCCCTTTCCTTAACCGCCTCTAAAATCTCCCAGTGTTCCCCGATTACCTCCCACATCTTTTCTGGCTCCGAAAAGAGAAACTTACGCACACGCTCCAGGTAAAGGTAATAATTCTGCAGGACGCGTTTGAGCATACGGTTGCCGCCCGCCTCATACAAAATCTCATGGAACTTGCCGCCCAGCTCCACGACCTGTTTCTCATGCCCCTTCCTTATGTGGTACTCCGCAAGGTACAAAATCTCTTCCATCGCTTCTATCTGCTCCTGCGTCGCAATGTTCGCCGCTTGCCTGACGCATAGACCTTCCAGCGCGACGCGTATGTCATAAATGTCTTTCATATCCTGTGCGGTGATGCCTATCACATACGTTCCCTTGTTCGGGATAATCGTCACAAGCTCCTCACGCTCTAACTGGCGCAGCGCTTCGCGGACGGGCGTCCTGCTGACCCCCATCTCAGATGCGATCAGCAGCTCTTTGAGTTCCTCATCCCTGCTATACCTTCCTGCGATGATATCCTGCCGGATTTTTTGGAAAATCTTCTGTCCTAATAAAAAGTTTGCCTCACTCAAGGAAAATCCGCCCCCTGCCGTCTGCCATGCCGATAGAAACCATACCAGGAATAATTGTATACAACTGCACTTTTCCTTGTCAAGAGTAAATTTTAATATACCGCAGATACCAACCCCTGACGCCGCCTACGCCCGCCAGTTCCTTCTCCAGCGTCTGGTACGAAGAAAGGATTTCCTTGTATTCTCCCTCCGTCACGCCATGCTCCGAGAATTTTGCTTTCTGGATAATGGAAAAAACCTCTGCCCATCCTATCTTATTGGGCAATTCCTGCTCCAGAAAAGCCTGGTATTGTGCATCGTCCATCTCTGGTCGGCGTTTTTTTCCCATCAGGCACAGAATGTTTCCTATCTCCCTGCCTATTTCACAAACCGCGAATGCGCTGTCCTCGTCTGAAAATCTTCGCTGCCGTTCCTTAAGCACATGAATCCTGCGCCTCCATAAGAAGAAGCTGATAAGCGCAACCACAGTGACCGCCATAACAGCTGGCGCCAACGCCCGGCAAATACGCCCTATCGCTTTCTCCGTGGCCGCGCTCCCACTGCCCGCCTGCTGACCATCCTTTTTCTCTTGCTCCTCTTTCTTTCCTGGTTCCTCTTTCTTGTCCCCAGCTTCCTCTTTCTCTTGCTCTTCTTCCTTTTTCTGCTTTCCCCCTTTTGCTTCTTGCCGGCTTTTATGTTCCTCTGCTTCTTTTTTCCTCACGGCCTGGACAAGTCCTTCCCCTTCCTCCATATCCGCCAGCGTTTCCTCGTAGTCTGGCGGCGTGGCCTCCACGGGGACAAAGCCGATATTCTGATGGAAAACCTCCGTCCAGGCATGTGCCCGCTCGTCCGTAACGGAAGCTGTCCATGTGCGGTCCTGGTTCTTCTTAAAATCTGAAGGCATGACCAGATAGCCGCTGGCATACCGCGCCGGAACGCCGTACAAGCGGTAAATGAGCGTCGCCGCAGAAGCAAAGTGCGTGCAGTATCCCTTATGCTGCTTCAACAGAAAAAATTCCACGCTGTCCTCTCCTTCCGGGACTTCCTCAAGGTCAAAGCTGTACCAGTTGCCATCCCAGAGCAGCTGCTGGATTGTCTGCGCCGTGTACTCTGTGTCCGACAAAAACAGCGCGCGAAATTCTTCCTCTGTCAGTAACCGCTGCATCTCCTCCAGCTCCCAGGAGTCCTGCCCATTAGCCTTCAGCTTTTTCATAATCGCCTCCTGCATCTGATCATACGGCAGATGCTCCTTGCGGTACTGCTCCACATGCACGCGCAGCTTTTCCAGCCCTTCCTCTGGCAGCCTGGTATACTCCTCCTGCACATACTCACTGTAGTCCATGAACACCCTGTTCTTCCTCATTATTTCGGAATTGCCAGAGGCAATGGTCTCCAGTAAAGCCTCCATCACTATCCCATTCACAATACTTAGGTCATAATCAACCAGGCCTAAATAACTTTCCCACTCATACTGCAGCTCTTTGCCGGGCAGGAAAACGCCGTCCGCCTTCACTTCCTGCTCTTCTGGAAGCCTTGTGAAATAAGGCATCAGCGAATGGCCTTTCAGCTCCTGCGAAAGCTCCAACGTCACATGTTTCTTCTTGCCGACGCCAAAATAAATTTCCGGCATATATTCCAGGAACTCAAAGGGAAAGGACTGAACCAGCCTGGCATATGTCTGCTCATCGCCGCCCTGTCCCTGTGCCCAATCTGAGAATTCCTGCCGTGATATGCGCTTCCACGTCCCATCCTCATACGCCCCCCCGGCAAACCCGCGGATATACAAAGGCATGGAGATCGGGTAGTCCGCCGTAATCTTGAATATTTCCTTGCCGCTGTATTTTGGCTCCTCGTTCTTTAGGGAATACTGTTTCAACCCCTCGGATGAGAACAGGGAACTATGGGAAATCTGCCCAGCCAGGAAAATCATCTGATCCTCGAACGCAATCTGCCAGGGATACCATGCTTCATGCAAGCTCCCAACGCGCTGCCACAGTCCCTCGCTGTTTACAAGAAGCATGGGGATGCCGATGCCTGCCGCCGCTACGGACGCCAGCAGGATATTCCCCTTCTCCCTCACATCAAAGACTCCCAAAAGCAGCCCGGCAAAGGACAGCAATATCCCGGCAAAGGACGCTGCCCAGCCCACCATCAGCCCTGCTGATATGACTAATGCCGGAAGGGCCGCTGCCAGCGGCAGATATCTGCGCCTGTTCCTTACGCGCATGAATATCAGGCATTCCGAAGATCCCAGCAGCACGAAGACAATCAGGAGAGCCGTCCATCCATATCCTTCCTGCTTATCCAGGTACCACAGGAGGTACTCCGTCCGATGATATTCATTGACCAGTCCCAATATGCTGTTCGCCAGCTCCCTCATTCCTGCATGGAAGGTTTCCTGATATCTTAAGGCATATGCCAAAAGCACGCCTACAACAGCCAGAATCTCTGCCAATGCCCACATCCATCCCCGCCGCACAAGCTGCGCTCCTGCTGCCAAAATTACCACAGCTGCCAGGCGTGCCTGCCAGGGAATCTGGATTTCCAAAACGCTTTCCAGGCTAAGGGACATGCCGTATAAAATAGCAAGCAGACAGACAACCCCCTGCACGGCTGCTGCCCATTCCTTTGCTTTTCTCCCGTCAGTCTGCTTCATATGTCCTCTCCTGCTATAACAATAATTCCAGCTCTGCCAGCTGTTCTTTCACTTGCTCCGGCTTTATCTCTGCCTCAAGCTTACTGTTACACCACAACTCCATCTCTTGGTTCCATGCGATATGGGATGCATACATTTCTCCCGGAAAATTCCTGGCATAAACTGTCGGCTCTGCCCCCCGCTCCATCCTGTCTGGGGGGATTTCACACCAAAAATCCATAAGATCCTCCACTTTGCGGACAGCTTTCCGGCAAAGCAGCTCCTGGCACTGACGGTCCCTCCAAACCAGGTAATGGGGGCATTCCTGCGCCAGCAGTTCTTGGGAGAGGCTGTGCAACACCGCCCAATAGGCACGGACTTCCTTCCTGCCCATAGAAGCCGGCTTCCCATCCAGGAAAATGGCCACGTTGCAGCCCATGGGCATCCCAAGTTCCGCGACAATCAGATTATCGTTCTTCGCGGATAGCTTCCAGTGGACTCTGTTCAGCCTGTCCCCTTTCTGGTATTCACGCAGCTTTAAGGTCTCCGAAGGATCGTCCCCGCTGACCTGGGGATGGTACTGCTCGCCATCCGACCAGAATAGGCGCGTGCGAATGCCTATTTTAATATTCACCGCATAGACGGCAGGGTAGACCAGAATCTGTCTCCTTTCCTGCACGCTCGGACGCAGATGCAGGAAATTCGTCCATTCATAGCAGCGGACATCCTGGCATTCTGCCTGCCACAAGCCAAATTCAGGCTCTTTCACCCGCCCGGACAATTCCGCGGACCCTTCCGCCGGAACCCTGCCCTCTGCCTTCACCCATTCTATCCTGCCTGTCGCCGTGTTCACAACCCGGATTCTTGCGCGGATACGAGGAAGATAGATTTTGCTTGGGTTTTCCACCCCCAGCCCCACCAGATAATCCCCGGAATCTGTGATTGGATAAGAATAAAACAGAAGCTCAAATTTCAGCCTCTGCTTTATATACGACAGCACGCCAAGAAATAACAGCGGTACCGAAACTGCTGCAAAGCACACGCAAAACAATGCCTTGCTGTTATATAGAACTGCCAGATAAAAAATCCCTGCTGCCCCCAGCAGATACATGATGTTCTTCCACATACCCTGCTCCTGTCACAGAATCTTTGGCGCAGAAACGTGCCTCAGAATATCAGACAGTATCTGCTCCTCATCCATATGTGCCACCCGCGCTTTTGTGCTGAGGATAATCCTGTGGGCGCAGACGGCATAAAAAATGTCTTTCACATCCTCCGGAACCACAAAAGGACGCTGTCGCAGGAAGGCTACCGCCTTCGCCATCTGCAGCACGTACATCGTCCCCCTGGGGCTAAGCCCAAGGTCTATCATCGGATGGTTCCTGGTTCTGTCTGCCAGATTGCCTACATACTGGTAAAGCTCATCATGCACGAACACGGCTCCCGCCTCCTTCTGCATCTGTACCAGCTCTTCCTTAGACACTACGGCATTTACCGGCTCTTTGTCCTGCATCCCCTTAAGGATATGGATTTCCTCTTCCATCTCGGGATAGCCTAATTTCAGGCACACCATGAAACGGTCCAGCTGCGCTTCCGGCAGCATCCATGTCCCGGCGCTGCCGAAAGGGTTCTGTGTGGCGATCACGATGAAGGGGGAAGGGACTTCATGAGCAATGCCGTCCACAGTGACCTTCCGCTCTTCCATGACCTCCAGCAGCGCGGACTGCGTCTTGGGGGACGTGCGGTTAATCTCATCCGCAAGTAGGAGATTGCACATTACGCTCCCCGGCTGGTAGACGAAAGCCCCGCTGTCTTTCTGGTACATGGAAAAGCCGGTAAGGTCCGAAGGCAGGACGTCCGGCGTGAACTGCACGCGGTTCTGCGACAGCGACATAGATTTCGCCAAGGCCATGGCAAGCGTGGTCTTACCCACGCCTGGAATGTCGTTGAGCAAAATATGCCCTCCCGCCAATATTGCCGCCACTGCTTTGGAAATGCACTCGTCCTTACCGATAATCGCCTTTTTTACTTCATTGATAATCTCAAATGCCGGTTTCTGCCCCTGCTCCTGCCTGATTTCTTTCTCCATTACTCTGCCTTCCTCTGCTTCATCCGTTTAATTACTTTCAGCCTGGTGAACTCCTCCCGCTCTTTCTCCTCCAAGGCTCCCTGGATGCTGCTGACCAACGTCTTGTATTTGGGTATCGTGATATTCTGCAAGGCATTGGCCCGCTTTTGCGTCTTCTTAATATTATAAGCCAGGCGGTAGGCGCTGGTCTCTATCTCAGCCAGGCGGATTGTCAGCTCCTTCACCTTCTGGAATTTTTCACATGCCTCGTCCAGGGACATCTTGGTCCCGAAAAAGGGATAATAGGGCTTTAACGCTTCCCCGCTGTATTCCACCTTGGGGATTTCCGTTCCCATGACGCTGCGCCGCTTGATGGTTATGGATTCCTCGGCCGGCACGCTCTGGCTCAGCGACTCCACCTCATGAATCCCCATCTGGATGTTTGCTTTCTGCAACGCCAGATAAGCTTCGGTGAACGTCTCATCTATCTCCTTTTGGATGTCCGTCGCCTGATCAATCAGTTCCATCAGCTCACGAATCAGGATATTGCGCTTTTTGTCCATCAGGTCATAACCCTGCTCGGACAAAGCAAGGGAATTCTTCGCCAGGATTAAATTCCCTTTGGTCGGAAATGTATTTGGATCCATTCAGCTCACCCCGCATATTTCTCTAAAATCTTCGTGTCAATCCTGTCCAGCTCTTCCTTTGGCAGGATATGCAGAAGCCGCCAGCCAATGTCCAGGGTCTCTTCTATGGTACGGTTCTCCCCTGCGCCCTGCGCCACAAATTCTTTTTCGAACCTGGCTCCGAACTCCAGGTATTTTTTGTCTGTTCCTGATAGCTCGTCCTCCCCGATAACGCTTGCCAAATCGCGTGCCTCTCCTACTCTGGCATAAGAGGAAAACAACTGGTTCGCCACATCCTGATGGTCTTCCCTCGTATACTCAGAACCGATGCCGTCTTTCATCAGGCGGGAAAGGGAAGGGAGCACATTGATGGGGGGATAGACATTCTTCTGGTGCAGGGAACGTTCCAGTACAATCTGCCCTTCCGTGATATACCCGGTCAGATCCGGAATCGGGTGGGTAATGTCATCGTTTGGCATCGTCAGAATCGGAATCTGTGTGACGCTGCCCTCCCTGCCCTTCACAATTCCCGCACGCTCATAGAGTGTTGCCAGCTCACTGTAAAGATACCCCGGATAGCCCTTCCTGCTGGGAATCTCACCCTTAGAGGCTGAGATTTCGCGCATTGCTTCCGCATAGGACGTCATGTCTGTCAGAATGACTAGGATATGCATCCCTTTCTCAAACGCAAGGTATTCTGCTGCCGTCAGCGCCATCTTAGGGGTAATCAGGCGTTCTGCCACCGGATCGTTGGAGAGGTTGAGGAACATCGTGACATGGGAGCTGACGCCGCTCTCCTCAAACCTCCTGCGGAAAAAATCAGCCACATCGTACTTAAGCCCCATCGCTGCGAAGACAATGCCAAATTCTTCCTCAGAGCTTTCTCCCAGGGAGGCCTGCTCCACGATCTGCGCCGCAAGCTGGTCATGCGGAAGCCCGTTCCCGGAAAAAATCGGCAGCTTCTGCCCTCGGATCAACGTCGTCAACCCATCGATTGCGGAAATCCCGGTTCGGATATAATTCCTGGGATACTCTCTGGTGCAGGGATTCATCGGAAGCCCGTTCACATCCCGCACGACTTCCGGCTCAATCCTGCCCAGGCCATCAACCGGCTCGCCCAGGCCATTGAAGGTGCGCCCCAGGATTTCCAGGGAAAGCCCAATCTCCATAGGATGCCCGCTCAGCCTGGTATGCGTGTTCTGCAATGACATCCCGTCTGTGGCGTCCAGAACCTGAATGACAGCCTTGTCTTCGTCCACCGCCACAATCCTTCCCTTCTTGCGCTGTTTGCCATCCACGACAAATTCCACAAGTTCCTCATAAGACGCGTCTTTCACTCCCTCCAGCACAATCAGAGGGCCATTGATATCGCTTAATCCTAAATATTCTATCGCCATCTCTGCCCTCCTAAGCATTACTTTCCATCAATTCCTGATAGAACTCGTCAATCATCTGGCGGTATTCCGCAAACTTGTACATATCCTTATTCGCCACGTCGTATTTGATGGCAATCACTTTCTCAAAAATACGGTTTTCCTTCAGCAATGCCATGGGCATGTCAAGCTCTATCAATTCCTGGCATTTCTCATATAGATACAAGATTATCTTCATCATCTCAAGCTGCTTTTCCATAGGCACGAACGTATCTTCCGCATGGAACGCATTCTGCTGCAGGAATCCCAGACGGATGACCCTTGCAATCTCTAACACCAGCTTCTGGTCATCGGGCAGCACATCGCTGCCAATCAGTTTCACAATCTCATTCAGCCGGCTCTCCGTGGTGAGGATCCGCAGGATTTCATTCCTGCAGGGGATGAAGTCTGCACCCACATTGGCCCCATACCAGTTCTGCAGATCACCCAGATATTCCGTATAGCTGGTGAGCCAGTTGATTGCCGGGTAATGCCTGGCATAGGCAAGCGCTTTGTCCAGGGCAAGGAAACAGCGCACAAAACGCTTTGTGTTCTGTGTCACGGGTTCCGAAAAATCGCCGCCCTGAGGCGAGACCGCGCCGATAATGGTGACGCTTCCATCGGTTCCGTTCAGATTCTCCACATATCCGGCACGTTCATAAAACGCCGACAGCCTGGATGCAAGATACGCGGGGAATCCCTCTTCCGCCGGCATCTCTTCCAGCCTGCCGGAAAGTTCCCTGAGCGCTTCTGCCCAACGAGACGTGGAATCCGCCATAATTGCCACATGGTATCCCATGTCACGGTAATATTCGGCAAGGGTCAGGCCCGTGTAAATGCTGGCCTCCCGTGCCGCCACCGGCATATTGGAGGTATTGGCAATCAAGACTGTCCGATCCATCAGAAGGTTCCCTGTCTTGGGGTCGACAAGCTTTGAGAACTCCTCAAGGACATTCGTCATCTCGTTCCCGCGCTCCCCGCAGCCGATGTAAATGATAATATCCGCATCCGACCACTTGGCAAGCTGGTGCTGAGTCATGGTCTTTCCGGTCCCAAATCCACCGGGAATGGCCGCCGTCCCGCCTTTGGCAATCGGGAACAGCGTATCCAAAATCCTCTGGCCGGTCACCAGAGGGCGGTCAGCCGGATAACGCCTATGGATAGGACGCGGGATGCGGATAGGCCACTGCTGGGCCATGGCAAGTTCCTGCTCCGCCCCATCCGGCTTCCTAATCCTTACCAGCGGCTCATCAATCGTGTATCTGCCGTCCTCCGCCACCCAAACCACTGTCCCATCCGTATCTGGCGGCGCCATGACCCGGTGGCAGATGGCCGGCGTCTCCTGCACTTCTGCGATTACAGCGCCGCCGCTCACCTGTTCCTTAAGCTTTACGCAGATCTTTGCCTCCCATGCGACCTCCCTGTCCAGAAGATCCACATTGACCCCGCGGGGAATGTATGCGCCATGTTCCTCGCCGATGAGCTTAAGGGGCCGTTCAATCCCATCAAAAATATTGGTGATGATACCTGGGGCAAGGGTCACGCAGATAGCGCTCCCTGCCCCCTCCACTATCTCTCCGGGGCGCAGCCCGGTAGTCTCCTCAAACACCTGGATTACCGTCTCCTCCTTGTTCAGGGAAATAACTTCCCCCACCAGGCGTTTCGCGCCCACATAAACCATCTCAGCCATTTTAAATCCCAGATTGCCTTTGATTGTGATAATCGGCCCATTAATCCCAAATATATTTCCTCTCACGCTCATAGATACGTCTCCTCCTGTTCCAGCTTCGTCACAAAGGATTCGTCGATGAGAATATTCCGGGAACGGATAACCGCACGGACTCCCCCGCCGAAATCAAAGCTGCTGACGGTAAGGGCAGCTCCCGTAAGGGCCTCAAGCTCTGCCTTCCTGCCTGCGTCCGAAGGATTAATATAGATAACGGCTTCCTCTTCCCCCGCCACTTCCATCGCCATTTTTATCTTTGCTATGAGATACTCCTGATATTTATCCGTCTGCTGGTATTCCGCAAGGAGCCTCCTGACCTCATCCAGCAGCTTTTCCCTCCACATACGCTTGCACTCGTCCAGAAGACGCTTCTGGCGCAGCATTTCCCTGGATACCCTGCTGTTCATCTGCCTGCGTATGTTATGTTCCTCAATGCGGATCTTATGCTCCAGCTCCTCCAGTTTATGCTGCCGGAATGCTTCAATCTCCCTGCTGCAGGAATCCTCATACTCCGCAATCAGTTTCTGGCTCTCTTCCCTGGCCACGTCTATCGTGAAATTGCGGAAGACTTCCAGCTTCTCGTCTATCTGCATATGTCCTCCCTCCTGCTTATAGCTTCAGGCCGATGGCTTCGCTGACATAAGCCGTGATAAAGTTTTCTTTCCGTCCCGTCCCGTGGCGGTCAGGAATCTCTATCAGAAGAGGAAGGCGCCGGTTCAGCCTGACATCGTCAATGATATCAGGAAATTCCCTGCCAAACTTTTCCGTCAGCAGGACAATCCCAATCTCCCTGTCCTCAAACGCCTGTTCCAACGCCTCTTTCAGTTCCTGCCGCTCATGGACAATCACGCCTTCCACGCCTGTCAGGCGCATGCCGGTGTACGTGTCCCTGTTATCACTGATCAGATACATTTTCATAAGCATTCCCCTTATTATCCGAGTATAGAGAAAGAAATCAGCAGTCCATAAAGCGCTATGGACTCTGCCAGCGCAACGAAAATCAGCGCCTTGCCCATAATGGAAGAATCCTCGCTCAATGCCCCCAGGGCCGCGCTCGCCGCGCTCGCAACCGCAATGCCTGCGCCGATACAAGACATTCCCGTAGACAGAGCCGCCGCAATGTAACGCCAGCTCTCTGCATTGGCGGCCGCCCCCGCGGCTTCCCCTGCGGCATGCACATCCCCAAACATCAGGATATCCGCGATAAGCAGCGTGCCGAAAAAGAAAAAGACATTGCAGGCGAGCGCAGCCTTAAACCCGCCTTCCCTCCGCTTGCTGAGTAAAAAACCGCCTGCCGGGATAATCATGCTGCATAGTAAAATTGCTACTAAGATAATCTTTGTTAACATATCCGTATCCTCCTACTGATTCCTCTTGTTGAATGAGACAAATGGTTTGCCGCTGCCTGAATAGAAACGGCTGAACATTTCATAATATTCCAGGCGAAGCACCTGGATGCCGACAATCAGGCCTTCCAGCCCCGCCACCAGGATATTGCCCAGCACAACCACGGCCCAGTTAGGGCTTCCTTTTTCCAGTCCTGCGAGCGTCATGACCACGCCCATCATGCCTGCATGGCTCAACGCAAATGCCCCTACCCGCACAAAAGAAATCGTGTTCGTGGCATAACTGAGTACTACGTCAAACCCTTCCACCAAGGCCTCCACCAGAAACATTGCCTTGCTCCCCTCAGGAAAAATCTTCGCTTTGCGCTCCAAAAGATGGGTCAATGGCTCTTTCAGCAATATCGCAATCAAGGGTAAGCCCACTGCTACTCCCATGACAGCCGCTGCAGGAAGCCCATGCCCGGTAACAAACAGCAAGACACATAAGACTACGAACCCATAACAGATAAGGCCCGCAATCCCACTCTGATGGAACAGCAGGCGTCCGTAATCCTTGGCCCTGACTGCATTAATGACGTTAAGCGCCATGGCAATCAGAATCAGCGCCGCGCCAAATCCGACTGCCAGCATCAGTGTCGTCATGATATTGTCCATCGGCTTCATCCACACTGCCGGCAACACTTCCTCGAACCCGAAAAAGCTGCCATACAGAAAGCCGAAAATCACAGACCAGGCTCCGGCAAACCCTACAATCCCTGCCAGCCGCAGCCTCTTAAAACGGTATAGCAAAATCCCGCCAGTCAGCAGACATGCGCCCTGCCCGACATCGCCGAACATGATGCCAAACATCAGGGTATACGTCAGCGCGATGAACAGCGTCGGATCCATCTCGTTATATGATGGGAGCCCATACATCTCCACGAACATTTCAAAAGGCTTTAGGATTTTAGGGTTCTTAAGCTTCGTGGGCGGATTGATGGAAGAATTGCCCTCTTCCTCTTCCCAGTGGATGTTATCATCCCCTGCAATCTCCTCCTCCAACCTGTCCGCATCCTGCCTGCCCACCCAGCCGTAGAGGATGTAATACTCCTCGCTCCCATCCTTGGCCTGGGCGCAGGCCGCATATTTGCGGATGTCAAAATTTCTGCAATAACTTTCCAGGCTCCTGCAGGCCGAGAGGATTTCATCTTTCCTGCCCATCGCTATCTCAGCTGCCTGTATCTGCAGCCTCTCTGATTCCTGTTCACATTTCTCCAGTTCCTGCCTGGCATATGTAAAAATCTGCTGCGGCGTCTCCTGGAACTTGTCCGACACCTCAATCTCCTCAAAGTGGAAGGATGCATATACTGTTTTCACGTCCATCAGATAGGTGTGCGGCACGAAGTATACGCCCCATACATAATTACTGTCATTATTGCACTCATAAAACAAGGTATATGGGTTCTTATAGATATACCGTTCCAGCTTATGGTAATCCTCCACCCTGATCCTTCCGAACTGATAGTCGATAAAACGGAAATCTTTGAGCTTGCTCAATTCAAAATCCAAGCCGATAAACGGCGCGATTTCCTGCATCCACTCCTTAATTTCCAGAATCTTCTCCCTCACTTTTTCCTGCCTGTCCAGGACTTCCCCAATCTGCCCATAGACTTCGTCCACGATTACCTGGGCCTGCGCCGCCCGCATCTCCAGGCTCCCCTCTCCGGGGCCGTCAAGGTATGCCTTTAGTTCCTCCCCGCGCTGCATCGCCTCTTTGTACAAATTCGTCTCCACAAAAGGCCGGACATTTTTTAGGTTTCCGAGGCTCTGCATGGCATTCTCAAAATGAATGTCATATTTATTCAGGTAAAACTTCACAACCCTGTCAATGTCCCCTTTCGGCCCTGTGATATGCAGCAGCTTCATCTTCTCTACCAAAGCAACTCCTCCGTTTCTGTGCGTAATCTCAGTTGCATCCTTATTCCCGAAGACACGATGGGATACCCCCTCTCCCCGGACATGCCTCCTGTCATACCAATGCATGCAGCAGAATCATCTCACGGATATCTTTGGGCGCAAGCTGGTAACGTATACCTTCCAACGCCGTTGTCAGATGTTCTATTTCCTGCTCCTTCTCGTAGAAATAGCAGTATACCGGAGCAATGGAAAACGGATATTTCCGACAAAGGCGGCGGTACATCCTCCCCATCACATAATGGTAAGAAACCTCATCCTCAATCCTCACCAGGGCGTCCCTTCCCCGGCAGTATGCGGTATCCCCCAAAATCCGCAAGAACTCCTCATGCCCATCCGCCTCCAGAAGCCCGTTGGTTTCTTCTCTGCGCAGCTTATAGCGGACAGGTATCAGCATCCCTTCCGCTGACTTCGGATCCTGGTGGAAAAAATGCCTGGCACGGTAAATCCACATGATGTTGAGCCAGTCGATCTGCGTGCCGAAAATCTCTTGCAGCATCCGCCGTGTCCGCCTGTCAGGGAACTCTCCAATCTCTTTCCAGACCCTGGCAAAGTAAGACGCGTCAACCTTCACAGCTCGATCCTTGCAAGTAAGCTGCTCCAAATACAGCTCCATGGCCCTTCGCTGCCTGCTGTTGGCAAACCGCCACAGCTTCCGGTAATCTTCCATGACAGAGTTATGAATCAGCTCCTCCACTTGGCCGCGGTGCTTTATCTCCTCACGCCCGCCATATATCTTCCCATAACTTTCCTGTTCCCGCAGGAAGGAAATCGTCTCCTGCACAGTCTGGAACTCCGTAATACGCTCAAAGTCTTCCCGCCTGAGCAGCCTGCCGCTCATCGCCCTCACTTTCGTCACCAGGCCGCTGTATTCCAGCAATTTACCTGCCATACGCTACACCTCTGTCATCTTCCTCACAATCTCCCGCGCATAGGAACGCAGATTCTCTGTGTATTCTTTATTGAGCCGCTCTATCTGCTGCTGGCTGCACGCCACAAGATCTTGCATGTCCTCTTCTGCCTGTTCTTCCAGCTGAGCCTGCAGCGTGGCCATCCTCCCTTCCAGCTCTGCCGCGATGCCTACGCTGATTTCTTCCATCTGATTCTTTTTGCTCTCCTGCAGTTTCTGTTTGGACGAGGCTGCATGTTCCAGAAGTTCCCCTGCCTGGGCTTCTATGTCATACAATTCCTTGATGACCTGGTTCACTGCCGTCCCTCCTCTCTTTGGAAAAATAGTTTCAACACCCGTCTCCGTTCTCCCGTTTTTTCTGCCATGCGGTCGGAAAGCGCCTCTTGTAGCCCGCGGATTATGTTCTCATACAGCTTTCGCACCTCGGGGTCTTTCTCTTTGCCTTCCGCCTCAGTTTGCCAGTCATACCATATCTGAAGCACATATTCCTCCCCCTCTGCCTCAAGTACGTTCTCTACATGGTAACGTTCCAGACAAGATTCACAGAGGAACCCTGTGAGGAACGTCACATAGGCAATCCGGTTCATCACCGTCACCGGGATTTCCATACGTACCTTGTTCTGTATGCCAAAAATACAGGATTTACCCGCACGGTGGAACCTGTTTTTGAGGTAGCTCAAGTAAAAGATGAGGTTCTTCTTCTCATATGTATAATACTGGAAGAATTCCTGCAGAAGCTCTGCACAGAATTGCTTGGCCTTTTCTTTCTTCTGCGGGTCAAAATCCGACACAGGAAAACTTAGGTCTGCCTCCGCCATGACAAGCATGGCATGCAGCACCCTGTCGTGCTTCTGTTTTTTCTCCGCCAGCTTCTCCTGCAGCTTCTCAGCCTCCTGATTCAGTTCCTGCAGTTTCTTCTCCGCTTTATCCAAGGTACTCTTCCCCTGCGACTCCTCCTTATAATGCTCCAACGCCGCACGGATTGGGACGATAAGGTCTTCCGCCAGGAAAAAGGGCTTTAATATCAGCTTGTAGATCTTAATTTGGTTGAGTATGTTCAGCGTATCCGCTACGTTCCGCACCTGCGTCATGCCGATTTTCACCGTCGCGGGCGACAGCAGATCCATCATTTCAAACAGCTCCCTGCCGGACATCACCGGCATATCCAGCTCACTTACCAGCACCGCTGTGGGATGGGACGACATATATTCCATAGCCTCCTCAGAATGATGGAAATATACGCAGTCCAGCTCCTCCTCAAACGGCGTCAACATCCGTTTATAATTGGCCAGCCATTTGCTGTCATGATCCACAAATACGATTGTATCCATCGCCCGCCTCCTTTCCTGCCACTTTGGGCATCCAATAGCGTAAAGATAAAACACCAAGCCTTTTTAACTATTTTCCATTATAACAGACTACAGGCAATATTACAAAAAATTTTTCAACTCTCTGAGAAACACATACAAGCTGGCTACATATGATACATTGTAATCAAAATTATGGAGGATTAGATATGAGTGATTTAGCTGCTACAAACTGTGGATGTGGATGCGAAACCAATAACAACGGAGGATGCGGTTCCATTATCTGGATTATCATCCTGCTTTGCTGCTGCGGCGGCGGATGCAACGGTGGATTCTTCGGCGGCGGCGATGGCTGCGGCAACAACAGCTGCCTGTGGATCATCTTACTGCTCTTCTGCTGTGGCGGATGGGGCGGCAATGGCTGCGGCAACGGCTGTGGCAATTCCTTCTGCTAATATCCATTCAAAAACCGGGGCTGGCAAATGCCAGCCCCGGTTTTTATCATCTCTCAGGGAAACGCCCTGCCCTGCGGCTTCCTATGTGACGTCTGACCGCTGTCCTGTCCCTTTACCTCTTGCTTTCTCTGCCGGCTTTCTCTCCTCCGTATGCACTCTTCATCGATTTCATATACGCTGTTGCCATCTATCACTAATTTTCCCATGATTACCTCCTAAATTTTATAGTGTTCCTTATATGATATGCTTTGTCATAATCTTTGGCTCCCACACATAAATTAAAACAAAAAGGGGAATGCAATGGAATCCATTGACTCACTGATCCAGGACCGTCATCTGGAAATGATCAAAGCTGCCCTCCCTTACCTGGATAACTCCCGGCAGAGCATGATGGCTATGATGGTAAAATTTATGGAACTGCAGCGCACCGTCGCCCTCTTCAACACGCCGGGAAACGACCTACGCATGTGTTCCGAAGAGGAACGCGAAGAAATCGGCCCATTTCAGATGCTGAATGCCATACGGGAGTACTGTACAGATGGCGAAAAGGAAATGGTAGACAATATCATGACCTTTTTCCAAATGTTCTCTACTTATGAGGCCTTGTTTGCTTAAGCAAGGCTTCATCTGGCGGCAGCCTCCTGCCGCAGAAGACAATCCAAAACAGAACAAGAAAGGAATCATATGAACCCACAGGATTTATTGAATAACCCGCAACTGCAGAATATTTCTCCGGAAAAACTGCAGCTTCTGATGAATCTGGCCCAAAGCACCTCTCCCTCCGCCTCCGCGCCGGGGGATATGGCTTCTTCCTTAAAGAACGCCTCCGAACGCGCCAGCAAGGAGGGCATAAATTTCTCTTCCGGGGAACGGGACCTGATTATCGAAGTCTTAAAACAGAACCTTCCGCCCCAGGAACGGCAGAAGGTGGAACTTATGATGCAGATGATGAAAGGCATGAGGAAGTGACCTCCTGCTCCGATCAGTATTTTCGCACGTCGCTGCCGCATGGCCTTTCCTATATGACAGCAAAAGAAGCTGCCGCTCCACGACCTTACATCGTCAAAGCGGCAGCTTCCTTTGCCCCTGATCCATTTTCAGCCATTATGTGCCTATGTCTCCCTCTCATGGAGCGAAATACGCGTCAATCCCATTAGCAATCCCCTGCACCATCCTGCCCTGGTATGCAGGGTCTGACATCATCCTGTCCTCGGATGGGTTTGACATATATCCCATTTCAAGAATTGTGACCGGCACGCTGCACCAATTAATACCGCTCATCGTATCCGTCTCCCAAATCCCGCCGTTCCTGCATCCGCAAGACGCTGTGAAATGCGACAGAATCTGCTCGGAAAGCCTCCTGCTCTGGCTGTAATATGCCCCGCAGTAGACATTTGCAGGCGTCTGGCAGATTGTGATTGCGCCGCTTACATTCGCATTGGAAGAACCGTTCGCATGGATACGGATAAACGCATCGCAGCGGGCATTGTTGGCAACCGCCGCCCGCGCGCTGTTGCTAATATTGACGTCATGCGTTGTGCGCGTCATCAAGACGTCATACCCACGCCGCGTAAGCTCCTTCTGCAGTTTCAGCGCAACCTCCAAGGTCAGCTGGTACTCTGGCTTTCCGGTTGCCACGCCGCTTGTGCCGCTTGCCACTTTCGCTTTGTAGGTCGCAGCTCCCGGCCCGATTGGTTCCAAAGAACTGTCCCCCCTCTGCTGATGCCCTGCATCAATACAGATAAGTTTGACGTCCTTGGTCTTGACTTCCTTAATCCCAGACCATACGGAATAATATGTTTTTGTCTTCCCCTGCTCCTTTACCGTCTTAAAAGCCCGCATCCTCACGTAATAGGAAGTGGAATTTTCCAGCCCGCCAACCGTCTTCTTGGTAACGCCACGCCTTAACGTTACCTGCACAGCCCCTGAAAATTTAGGACTTTTTGCATATTGCAGCTGATATCCGCTGCACTGTTTGGACTGCTTTTGGAACTGGACGGTAAATCCCTTTTTCTCAGCAGCCAAGCGGATGTCTGCCACTTTCTTAGGCTTAATCTTATATTTCCTTGTCACGCTTCCTTTATATCTGCCGCGGAAAGAGATTTTCACCGTGTGGGTTCCGACATTCTTTGCCTTGGCATTTTTCACACTGTAATACTTTGCGCCGACTTTTTTACCTTTGGCATCTACAACTTTCACGCGCGGGGCGCGCGTCTTCCCATTGTAAGTATAAGAGGTTTTGGACAGCGTAATCTTCTTAATCCGCGGAATGATTGTCTGTTTCCTGACTTTTCCGCAGACCTTGCAGCGGCTGACAATCTTCCCCTTCTTTTTGATGGTTGCCCGGGTAAGCTTGTCCTGAAAACGGTGCCCGGCTGCCGGGAGTTTCTCTGTTTTGGATATGCCGCACACATCACAGGTATAGGTTAAGATGCCTGTCTTCTCACAGGACGCCTTCTTTGTCACTATGCCAAGACCCCATGTATGGTCGGGCAGCTTGGGCAGGATGGTTCCTTCCTTATCTGCAATCTCCTGCGTCCCAGTTTCATCCAGGAAAATCTTCTCACAAACTGTACAAGCCCAGTACTCTATATTGCCTTCTTCCGCACAGGTCGGCTCCCTACGTTCTGTCTTTACCAAAGAATGCTGTTCCCCCGGCTCTGTTCCTCCCGGCTCCTCGTCTTTGCCATCTGCGCCTCCCGGCCCTTCGTCTTTGCCGGCTGCTCCCTGCCCGCGGCTCTCCAAGGCTGCTTCCTCAGACAATCCATGTTCCGCAGCGCCGGCTTCCGGCACGCCGCTCCTGCAGACAGTCCCAGCCTGCATAGATTTTGCCCATGCCGTCCCGCGGCTCCAGGAAAGAGACAAGGCTATGCAAAATAGCAGGACCGCGGCTATGCGCCATGTTCTGGTCTTCATTTCAAATCCTCCTCGTGCCGGCTGCTCCCTTGGGCAGATTACATCGCCGCATACATTCTTCTATTTTGCGACAAGATTGATGATCCTGCCCGGGACATATATTTCCTTGATGATGTTTCCAGGCAATTTTGCCCCTAACGCTTCCTTGCCTGCCGCAATCGCCGTATCCTTATCTGCATCCACCGAAATCGCTACAGTCGCCCTGGTCTTGCCGTTCACCTGGACTGCTATCTCCACGGTGTTTTCCACTGTCTTGGCCTCGTCATACTCCGGCCATGTGTTCTGGTACACCCTGCCCTTATAGCCGCAGGCATCCCAAATCTCTTCCGTGATGTGCGGGGCAACCGGATTCAGCAAGAGGAGGAACGTCTCAAACTCCGCACGGTTTATCCTGCCATCCTTGGAAAAATCATTCAGTATCGACATCATGGCGGCAATCGCCGTATTATATTTCAGATTTTCATAATCAGAACTTACCTTTTTAATCAGCTGATGCATCTTTGTCTCGAATTCCGGGCGGTACTGGTCGCCGTCTGCCAGGATATCCTGCAGTTTCCAGACACGTTCCAGGAATCTGCGGCAGCCTTTCACACCGTTTTCTGACCATGACGCGCTGAGGTCAAAAGCTCCGATGAACATCTCGTAGGTGCGCAGCGTATCTGCGCCGTAATCCATGACAATATCGTCCGGATTCACGACATTCCCGCGGGATTTTGACATCTTCTCGCCATTCTCTCCGAGAATCATGCCATGGGAAGTACGCTTCTGATATGGCTCCGGAGTGGGTACGACCTTCTGGTCATAAAGGAACTTATGCCAGAACCGAGAGTACAGAAGGTGCAGCGTCGTATGTTCCATGCCGCCGTTATACCAATCTACCGGAAGCCAGTAGTCCAGGGCTTCCTTGCTTGCCAGAGCATCCGTATTCTTGGGGTCTGTATAACGCAGGAAATACCAAGAAGACCCTGCCCACTGGGGCATAGTGTCCGTCTCTCGCTTGGCTGGCCCGCCGCAGCAGGGACAAGTTGTATTCACCCAATCGGCCATGGCTGCTAATGGGGATTCCCCATTATCGGTCGGCATGTAGCTGTCCACCTCAGGAAGCTGCAGAGGCAGTTCGCTGTCCGGAAGCGCAACATAGCCGCACTTCTCGCAATTTACGATTGGGATTGGCTCGCCCCAGTAACGCTGGCGGGAAAATACCCAATCTCTCAGCTTAAAGTTCGTCTTGCCTTTGCCAATCTTCTTTTCCTCTAAAAATTCTATAATCTTCTTCTTTGCCTCGGCAACCTCAAGCCCGTCCAGGAAACCGGAATTCACCAGCCTGCCGGTGGCAACGTCTGTGTAGGCTTCCTCCTGCACGTTTTCTCCGCCTGCCACTACCTCGATAATCGGAAGATTAAATTTCTTGGCAAATTCCCAGTCGCGGGTATCATGTGCCGGAACAGCCATAATTGCGCCTGTTCCATAACTCATCAGTACATAATCAGATACCCAGATGGGGATTTCCTTATCATTCACCGGATCAACCGCCATAAGTCCGTCAATCGCCACGCCGGTCTTTTCCTTGGCAAGCTCGGAACGCTCAAAGTCAGACTTCCTTGCCGCCTGCTCGCGGTAGGCTGTAATCTCATCCCAGTTCTTAATCTCATCCTTGTATTTATCCAAAATCGGATGCTCCGGGGAAACCACCATGTAAGTAGCCCCAAACAGCGTATCCGGTCTTGTCGTATAGACCGTCAGCTTCTCGTCCTTGCCCGCGATAGGAAAGTCCACTTCCGCCCCTTGGCTCTTGCCAATCCAGTTGCGCTGGGAGACTTTCACGCGCTCAATATAATCGACGTCATTCAATCCCTCCAGAAGCTTATCTGCGTATTCTGTAATCTTTAACATCCACTGGCTCTTGACCTTGCGCACCACCGGCGCGCCGCAGCGTTCGCAGACGCCGTTCACGACTTCCTCATTGGCAAGCCCCACCTTACAAGAGGTACACCAGTTAATCGGCATCTCTGTCTTATACGCAAGCCCTTCTTTGAACAATTTGAGAAAAATCCACTGCGTCCAATGGTAATATCCCGGATCGGTGGTATTTACTTCCCGGTCCCAGTCGAAAGAATAGCCAAGGGCATGGAGCTGCCCCTTGAAGCGCTTGACATTGTTCTCTGTCACTACCTTGGGGTGAATCTTATTCTGGATAGCATAATTCTCCGTCGGGAGGCCAAACGCATCCCAGCCCATGGGATAAAGCACATTATAGCCTTGCATCCTGCGTTTCCTTGCCACGATATCAAGCGCCGTATAAGGCCTCGGATGCCCGACATGGAGTCCCTGCCCTGATGGGTATGGGAACTCTACCAATGCGTAATACTTCGGTTTGGAATAGTCGTCGGTTGCGGCAAACGCTCTCTCCTCATCCCAAATTTTCTGCCATTTTTCTTCCAATGCTCTGTGATTATATGGTACTGCCATCTTTTATCCTCCTGGTCTTTATTTTCAAAGGCTCATAAATATACACTACGTCATACTTCTAAAATTCTATCACACAGCACGGTTTTGTCAAGTTTAATTGCATTTGAGATTCCCCATTTTGCAGTTCCACAGCACTTTTCTGTGCAAGATTTCTATGATGCCGGCGTCCGCAAGACCTTGGGGAGATATAATATATTCCCGCACGAAATGCCATTCACCAATTCCTCTAAGCAAAATACTATAAAAGTAACAAGATTATTGATTAGGAGATTTCCATGTCTCAATCAAATGTAAATAAAGCTTACGAAAACCCCGGGCTTCTATTCCTTGAAACAGCCCTTTACCATATGCCGGCTGCCTATGCAGAGATTACCGGCAATCCCGGAAATGCAGAGATTAATGGCATGATCCGCTTCTACCCTGTGGGGGCAGGCGTACTGGTCAATGCTGAAGTCTATGGGCTTCCGATATCAGATACAAGTTGCAGGAGCGATATTTTCGGCTTCCACGTCCATGAAGGGCATTCCTGCACCGGAGACAGCAGCGACCCCTACGCGGACGCCGGCCAGCATTTGAACCCTGGCATGTGTCCGCACCCCGCCCATGAAGGAGACCTGCCCCCCCTGTTCGGCAACAACGGCTCGGCATGGATGATGTATTTCACAGACCGCTTCAAGCTCTCAGACTTAATCGGCAGAACCGTCATCATCCACAGCAGCCCAGATGATTTCACCACGCAGCCTTCCGGCAATTCCGGCAGTAAAATCGCCTGCGGGACTATCCAGGCTGTGACATAAACGCTTGTGTTCCTAATTGTAAAATGAAAAAGGTGCAGATTCCTGATACTTCCACGGTCTCTGCACCTTATCGTTATTGTTTTATATCATCAATATCTGTGAGGTTTACGCCTGCCACATCCAGAAAGCTTTTCAGACAGAAATATTCCTTCTTTAAGCTTTCGCTTCTTCCTCGATTTCTTCCATTTCCTGGTCCTCCTCTGTTTCGCAGCCCTCCTCTTCATCTGACAGCCGGAATCTGCCGATCATATCGTTCAGTTCCACTGCCTGTGCTGACAGTTCCTCGCTGGTTGCGGATGTCTGTTCCGCAGATGCGGAATTTGTCTGCACCACTTCGGAAATAATTTCTATAGCTTCATTAACTTGCTGCATAGAGTTATTCTGTTCATTGCAGCTCTCTGCCACAGCTTCCACCGCCTTGACAATCTCCTCGATGCCTTCAATCACATTTTGCAGGACATTCGCCGTCTCGTTCGCAATCTGATTGCCGCTTTCCACTTCGTGCAACGCAGCTTGTATAAGTTTCCTTGTATCTTCTACGGCATCCGTACACTGATTTGCCAAATGACCGATTTCCCCTGCTACCACCGCGAATCCACGGCCTGCCTCGCCTGCGCGCGCTGCTTCTATCGACGCATTGAGGGACAGCAGATTCGTCTGGTCTGCAATTTCTTCAATCGTCTGAATGATATTCGCAATCTGCTGGGAAGCCTCGCTGATCTTGCCCATTGCTTTCGTCATCTCTTGGATGTATGCACTGCTGGCATTCGCCTGCTCGCCGATTCCCATCGCTTTCTGGTTCGTCGTGAGGGCATTCTCCGTATTCCTCCGCACTTGTTCCGCAACATCATTCACCGTTGCCAGAAGCTCCTGCACAGACGCCGCCTGATCTGTGGCTCCTTCTGCCATAGACTGCGCCCCGTCCGCAAGCTGCGTGGATCCAAGCCCGACCTGATCTGAGGACTCCTTGATATGGTTGATGGTATCTGCAAGGGAATATTTAATCCCGCGCACGGCTTCCAGTATGCCCTTGAAATCTCCGACATAATATTCCCTGGCCTTGGAATGCACGCCAAAATTATTGTCGCTCATTTCTCCAAGGATATAATCCACATCCTCAATGATAGTCCTCATATCCGTAACAATATTCTGTGTGGCATTCGCGAGAACCAGCGTTTCATCTCTGCTGGAAATCTCGGGCACCTCAGTATGTAAGTCCCCTTTTGCCAGCGCAACCAGTCGTTTCGCACATAGGTGGATGGGCGTCCCAATATTATCCGCAAGCCGCCTTACCATGAATACGGCCACGCCGATGGAGATTATGACAATCAGTATTGTGATGATGATGCCCGCGATTGTCTCACCGTTAAAATCAGAAGTCGGGGCTGTAATGGCAATGCTCCAGTCGTTGCTGTTTTCTATAGACGTAAATGCCATAACTTTCTTCACACCGCCATAACGGTAAGTGCCGAACCCGGTTTCTCCGGCAATCATTTTCTTTTCCAGCTTGGCCAGAGGCTTTAATCCTGCATTTGTCTCAGCCTCCAAGATACTGTTATCCTTGGCCTTGACAAGTTCCGAATCTTTATGCGCGATTACATTTCCCTCGCAGTCCACCATATATGCGGATCCGTTGGCGCTAATGTTGGTTGCCACCATGATGTCATTAAGGAAGTTCTCTTCCGGAACCAGATATACGGTTCCTACCACTTCCGTCCCATGCACCCCGCCTTTCCACAGGGGAGCCGCGATGATGACTTCCAGCGAAGACTGGTCCTCGCTGATAATCGGCTCCGTCACGAAGCTTGCACCCAGCATCGCAGCCTGGAAATAATCCGTATCCGCATGGCTCTCCCCTGAAAATATACTGATGCCTTTGCTGTCAAGGATGTCTCCCCTTACCAGTCCATTGACTTCTACTCGTTCATCAACTAACGTCCTTTTTTCTTCTACGCCAGCCTCGTCACTGGATAGACGCGCCGTCAGGCCCAAATCTTCCGCAAGATTCCTATAGGATGTAATTTCCCATTCCACCCGCTCTGCCGATACGCGGGCTGTCGCTTCCATGCTCCGTTTGAGGGTAGTGTTCGTGCTGTGGCTATTCAGCACGCTGGTAATGATCCCCAGGAGCGATAAGGAAATGATAACCAACGCTAATACAGACATGGTAATCTTACCTTTAATCGTCTCATGGTACAAACGTTTCATCTCCCGGATGCTCAATTTTCCGTTTCTGCTCTTTGCTTCCTGCCCCGCAGATTGGTTAGTTCCTTTTTCATTCCTCATAACTTCCTACCCTTCTGGCATTCTGTACTTCATACGCAGCATATCTGACATGGGCCTTGCATTTGCTTCTCTCTACGCAGTATACTGGCACGTGTTCACCATATGACATTGTAATCCTATTCTTCTCCGTTGTCCAGCTTATTCTTCCTCGCCTCTACTTCCTTTTCCTGGATATCGGACGGCGTCTGCTCATAGCGCGCAAACTCATAAGAGAACAAACCGCTTCCGCCAGTCATGGAACGCAGATCCGTCATATAGCCGTAGATTTCCATATAAGGAACGTCCGCCGTGACTTCCGTCTTTCCTGCCTCTGCCGGATTCATGCCCAGCACGCGTCCCCGACGTTTATTGAGATCGCCCATGACGTCGCCCGTGTACTTATCCGGCACAACGACCTTCATGGTAGCAATCGGCTCTAACAGCACCGGGGAAGCTTCCATGATGCCTTTCTTAAATGCCTGAATGGTTGCCATTTTAAAAGCCATTTCCGAAGAATCCACCGGATGGTAAGAACCATCGTAAAGCACGGCTTTGATGCCCACGACAGGGTACGCCGCCATCGGGCCTTTCAGCACGGAATCCTGCAGCCCTTTTTCTACCGCCGGGAAATAGTTTTTGGGGACGGCGCCGCCTACTACCTGCTGCTCAAACTCAAAAGCTGCCTCTAAATCTCCGCTTGGCTCAAAGGTCATCTTGACATGGCCATACTGCCCATGTCCGCCGGACTGCTTCTTATACTTATATTCTACGTCAGATTTCTTGCGTATGGTCTCACGGAAAGCAATCTTAGGCCTGCTTAGCTCAATCGTAACTTTATAACGTTCCGCAAGCTTGCTCACCACGACCTCCAGGTGCTGATCGCCGATGCCGTATATCAGGGTCTGCCCATTGGCACTGTCATTTTCAACCTTTAACGTCAGGTCTTCCTGCATCAGCTTCTGCAATGCCTGGGAAACCTTGTCTTCATCCCCTTTATTCTTCGTCTTATAGCGTTTATAGGTATATGGCGTGGAAATCTGTGTCTTTCCATACACGACGGGGGTTGCCTTCGTAGACAAGGTATCGCGTGTAGTTGATTTCGTCAATTTTGCCAATGCTCCCAAATCGCCGGCATGCAGTTCCGGCACTTCCTCCGCCTTGTTGCCGCGCATCACGTAAAGCTTGCCGATTTTCATTTCCTGTGCCTTCTCCTCATTGTACAGTACGTCATCGGTCTTCAATACGCCCGAATTTACCTTAATCAAAGAATATTTGCCGATGAACGGATCGGCGATTGTCTTAAATATGTATGCGCTCTTTGCCTTTGCTATATCATAGTCACCGTCAAAGACCTCATTCGTCTTCATATTGACGCCTTTGCAGGGACGCTTCTCCGGGCTGGGGAGATACTTGATGATATCATCTAACAGCGTATAGACGCCTTGTACCAGCGTACTTGAACCCATGGAAATAGGAACGATGCTTCCGTCCACCACATTGGTGCGCAGTGCGGAACGAATCTCAAATTCAGAGAATTCTTCCCCGGAAAAATAGCGGTCCATGAATTCCTCGCTTGTCTCAGCAACTGCTTCCATCAGAGCCTCACGGCAGATTTCCAGGTTGTTCTGTGAGTAGTCCGGGATTTCCGTCTCAACGACTTCCCCTTTGTCGTTCCAGCGGTTACCAGTCTGCGCCACTACATTGACATAGCCTACGAACTTCTCGTTCTCACGAATCGGCAGATGGAAAGGCGCGATTTTCTTGCCGTACATTTCCTGCAAGTCTTCCACAACCTGACGGAAACTGGCGTTGTCGTCATCCATCTCTGTCACAAATACCATGCGCGGAATCTTATATTTCTCACAGATATCCCATGCTTTCTGAGTCCCGACTTCCACGCCGCTCTTGCCGGACACAACGATGATTGCCGCATCAGCCACGCTGACTGCCTCCTCTACTTCACCGACAAATCCAAAGTACCCCGGAGTATCCAAAAGATTAATCTTCGTATCTTCCCAGATTATCGGCACTATGGAAGTATTAATAGAAAAAAGACGCTTGGTTTCTTCTTTGTCGTAATCACTGATGGTATTGCCATCCGTGACCTTCCCCATCCGTTTGGTAATACCGGACAGATACGCCATTGCTTCCGCCAAAGTCGTCTTTCCACTACCACCGTGCCCCAACAAGGCAACGTTCCTTATCTTATCCGTTGTATAAACATTCATATGCCTTCCTCCAATACAAATTATTTTAATGTTTATATTTTACTAAAATTTTCAGAAAAAAACAACCTTTTTATTCAAATTTTACAAAGTATTGACTTTTTCCATCTTTTCCCTTACCATAGGATGAAGATTATTTATTCATGTTTCAGGAGGAGATTATGATACCTGATAAGATTGGATTTGTCGGTCTTGGCCTTATCGGCGGTTCGATTGCCAAGACCATCCACCGCATTTACCCGAATATCACTTTGATTGCATATGATTTAGACACTGATGCCTTAGCGCTTGCTGCAGAAGAGTCCGTCATATCCCATGGCTTTACGGAGTTGGTAGAGGAATTCGCCCACTGCCGTTATATCTTCCTCTGCGCGCCTGTGCAGAAAAATGCAGAAATTCTTGCAAAATTGTCCGACTTTGCCGGGGAAAATTGCATTATTACAGATGTCGGAAGCGTGAAAAGCGCAATCCACGAAGCGCTCCCTCCCCAGATAGCCCCTTATTTCATTGGCGGACATCCCATGGCAGGATCTGAGAAAAGCGGATACGGACACGCAACCCCATACCTGCTGGAAAATGCCTACTACATTCTCACACCGTCCCTACAGACTGATGGGGAGATTGTGAGAGAATTTGAAGAATTCATCCGTTCCTTAGGCGCAATCACCATGGTATTGGATTATGTATCGCATGACTTTATCACGGCAGCCATCAGCCATCTTCCGCATATCCTGGCCTCCAGCCTGGTCAACCTGGTACAAGATACGGACAGCGAGGCAGCCATTATGAAAAAAGTCGCTGCCGGCGGATTCCGGGACATCACAAGGATTGCCTCGTCCTCGCCTGTCATGTGGCAGCAGATCTGCCTGGCAAATCAGGGACAGATTATAAAGCTGATTGACCTGTTCATCCATTCCCTGGAATCGACACGAAACCTGATTTCCGTTTCCAGGAGCCAGGAATTGTATGATTTCTTCCAGCGGGCCAAAGACTACCGTGACTCTCTCACCATCACAAGCTCCGGCCCGCTGCCCAAAGTCTATGAGATTTACTGCGACATGGTGGACGAGACCGGCGGCATTGCCGCGCTTGCCACAATCCTTTCCAGCCATGGGGTCAACATCAAAAATATCGGTATCATCCATAACCGGGAATTCCAGGAAGGCGTACTCCATATAGAATTTTATGAGGAAGCCGCAAAAAAGAAGGCTGCCTCCCTGCTCCGGGAATGCGATTATACCGTCTACGAATAAGCCATTTCCATGGCAAATATAATGTAAAAGCGAGGTATATTTATGCAAATTACAGACAAATACTCTTTCCATGGGGAACTGTCAGTTCCCGGCGATAAATCGATTTCCCACCGGAGCATCATGTTCGGATCCATCTCTGACGGGCTAACCATGGTCAGCAATTTTCTGCCAGGCGCAGACTGCCTGTCCACCATATCCTGTTTCCGCAAGCTGGGAATTGCCATTGAGAGCCAGGGTACGAATGTCATGATACACGGAAAAGGACTTCATGGACTGTCTGCCCCCTCCGGCATTCTGGATGCAGGCAACAGCGGAACTACCACACGGCTGATATCCGGCATCCTTGCAGGACAGCCTTTTGAGAGCATCTTAGACGGCGACAGCTCCATCCGCAGGCGTCCCATGGCACGTGTCTTCACCCCACTCACCCAGATGGGCGCTGCATTCCAAAGCTGGGAAGCAGACGCTTTCCCCGACACCCTGATAGCCTCCGCTTCCGGCTGTGCGCCTTTTTCCATCCGCGGCGGCCATCTGCACGGAATCAGCTATCAGTCTCCAGTGGCCTCCGCCCAGGTGAAATCTGCCGTCCTGCTCGCCGGCCTATATGCCGAGGGGGAAACCAGCGTCACGGAGCCGGCACTATCGAGGAACCACACAGAACTGATGCTCACCGGCTTCGGTGCGCAGATTTTCTCTGAGGGCACGACGGCTTCCATAAAGCCGGAACCGGAACTTCACGGCCAAAAAATCCATGTTCCCGGGGATATCTCCTCAGCTGCTTATTTCATCGCCCTGGGGCTGCTTACCCCGAATTCTGAAATTTTAATCAGGAATGTCGGCATCAACCCTACGCGGAACGGCATGATAACGGCCGCCCTTGCGATGGGCGGAGACCTTACCCTCTTAGACGAGCGTACTGTCTCCGGGGAACCGGTTGCCGATATCCTGGTAAGGAGCAGCTCCCTGCATGGCACGGATATCGGCGGTGAAATGATACCAACGCTAATTGACGAAATCCCCATTATTGCCGTGATGGCTGCTTTTGCAGAAGGCGTTACGGCCATCCGCGACGCGCAGGAGCTGAAAGTAAAGGAATCCGACCGAATCGCTGCCATCACGGAAAACCTGAACGCTATGGGGGCCTCTGTCACACCCGCGGAAGATGGCCTGTCCATAGAGGGCGGCAGACCTTTGCATGGGACGTCTATCAAGACACATCAAGACCACCGGATTGCTATGGCGTTTGCAATCGCCGGCCTGAACGCCCCCGGCGAAACTTTGCTGGACGACAGGGAGTGCGTCGCCATTTCCTACCCCTCTTTCTTTGAAGACATCCTTTCCCTTGCGGATTAACGCAGGAAACACTTCATCGCTGACGGGCAGAGAAAAACCGCATGCACCGGGAATGCGTGCATGCGGCCTTAAGCCTGATTTTAAATTGTAAAACCGCCTACGCTCTTTTCTATGTCATCGGAGACGTCCATCAGCTGGTCTGATACAGCCGATATATCTTTTACCATCTCTTTCACAAGCTCCGTCGATGCCAGCGTCTCTTCCGTGCCAGCAGCGTTCCCCTCGGCAATCGCGGAAAGATTGCGTACTGATTCCACAACGGTAAGCCTCTCTTCATCTACTTTCTTTACTGTGTCATAGATTGCCGTAACGGCCTGCTTGATGACCTCAATGTCTTTATAAATTGCCGAGAACTGCTCCTCCGTGCAGGAAAGCTGCCTGCTCTGCTCAAGTATGACGCTTTTCGTCTCATGCATGAACGACACTGTCTTATCAGATTCGCGCATCAGGTCATTGACTATTTCGTCGATATATTTGGTAGAATCATTGGACTGCTCGGAAAGCTTCTGAATCTGGTCTGCTACCACGGCGAATCCTCGTCCCTGCTCTCCCGCACGCGCTGCCTCAATCGCGGCATTGAGCGATAGGAGGTTTGTTTCCTCTGCAATGGAAGTTATGAGCCGGGCGGCGTCCTTAATCTTCACTACGGATTCATTCGTTGACAGTATCTGCGCGCTGATTTCATCCATCGCCTGTTCCGTGTTGCAATTCACCTCAGACAAAGTCTTGATGGTATTGCGCATTTCTTCACTGGTTCGCCTGATATCGTCTGCATATCTGCTCAGTGCCTCCGTCTCGGACATGGTTTTCTCAATATTCTGCCCGATATGCATAATGCTTTCCGCTGTCTGCTGGGTGTCCGCTGCCTGCTGGGTAGCGCTCCCGGCTATTTCGTTCATCGCCTTTTCCACGTCATCCATAGAACTATTTGTGGTTGTAACCCCTGAACGCAATGTACCAGAGGTATCCAAAAGCTTCCCGTTTTTCTCTTTAATCAGGCTGACCGCCCCGCTGACCGTATCTGCCAGATTTTGCGTTGCCTTGGCAATCATGCCCACTTCATCCTGTCTGGACGCATATCTGGTCAGCTTATGTTTCAGCGTCAGATCCAAGGTTCCAATCTCAAAGATAATATGCGACACTTTATTGATGTCTTTTGCAATCAGCCGTCCGGCAATCCATACCAGGACAGAAATCAGCGCCAGGATTACGGCTATGATTGCCAGCAGAATCATGGACATCTGTGTGACAGCAGCAAACGCTGTCCCACGGTCAGTGACCATTGCAAGCACCCAGTCCCGTTCCGGCATGTAATGGAAGACGCAAAGCTTGTCATTACCATTTTCTTTGTAGCTATAAAAATCACTGCCTTCTGCGCTGCCCTTTGCAAGCTCTATCATCTGCAGCACATGTTCCTCTTCGATGGAAGCCCCCAGCTTTTCCTCGTCCGGGCTGAATATATAAGTACCCGCCGCAGCATCGAGAAGCATGTAGTCCTTCTCCCCGCTCATATCTTTGTGCAGCTGATCCAAAATGTTCTTCAGTTCCTCCGCATAAATCGCACCGCCCACAAACCCCAGTGGTTTGTCCCCATCATAGATGGGATAATACATGGAGACAACCTGCTTACCTGTGGAAGGCGACTGCAGGACGCCGGAGTTATAAACACTTGTACCGCTAAATACCCGCTCCTGCAGCTGCTTTAGGGAATCCCCTTCTCTGAGTTGCTTTCCAATCGTCGCATCCACATACGCAGTATACACAAAGGAGCTGTCATCCGCCATATAAATGTTTTCCAGGTTCCCGTTCACAGCCCCATATTTTTCGGTATATGCCCGCGCCCCTGCTACCAAATCTTCATCCTCCGGGTGCAGCAGAACTTTTTTCAGCTCCACAGACTGCCCATAGCCGGCCAGGTAGTCTTCTGCCGCTTTTACATACTCTTGCGCGATCTCACTCCGCGCTTCTGCCGCCTCATTCATGTTTTCCAGAATCTGCTTCTCCATCAGGGCAGACATATTTCCGTTTGTGCTTGTCCACAAGATTGCAAGGCCAACTGTTAAAATACCAATTACAATAACGCTGATTTTTGTTGCCAATTTCATATTCTTCATGGTCATGCCCTCCATTTTGATGTTTTGTCTGCCGGCCTCCGTTCTGCCAGCTGCCTCCTTATGTAACCGACCTCTCTTGTTGTGAAATTGCGATAGTAACACAAATCATTACTATACTTAACGTTTTGCAGTTACCTATATGACCCCTATCCATTCTTCTTTATATTACCATATGTTACAGATAAGCACAAGAAGTCAAATACCCCAGCAAGCTGCTGGGTATTCGACCTTCTCGGCAATTGCCTAATATGGGACTGCCCTCTACTTGGCTCGTTGCTCGCGGGAATAAAGATATTTGAGTTTTCCTTATTTTTCCTCCTCCACGGGCTTCCACGCCTTGCCGAATTCCACATCACGAAACAGCTCTGTCAATCCAGTAATCTGCTTGAGGCGCAGGATTTCATCCCTGCTCATGCCCATGTGTTTGGAAATCCAGGCATCCGAACGCCCAATGGTATGAAGCTCCTTGACGATATTGCTCATCAGGTCAACGTCATGGGAACCGCGCGCACGGTTATGGCGTATGGTGCTTGCCATGCGGTTAGACAGCGGCTTGTCAATAACAGTCACTGGCAGTTTTCCTTCCTCACGTTTATAAATATCTTTATGGTCCAGCATGATGCGATAGCGGTGGAATCCATCCACGATTACATACTTATCGTTTGACTTAGAATAGTAACAGACTATGGGCATGGTATAGCCGTCCTCCTTGATGCTGTCATAAAGCAGCCGCATCTCTGGCGGCGCTACGGCATTGGGGTTATATGTATTGGGTACGATTTTCTCGATTGGTACAGCAATTACTTCATAAGCCGGGCTTTTGAAATTACTAGTCATTTATGAATCCCTCGTACTTTCTTCGAATGATGTCGATTTGTTCCTGTTCCTTCCTTGATATGCCAAATCCCATAAACCGGCAGATATGGTCGTTTTTCAGAATGCAGAAGCACATCCGTTTCCAGCTCGGGATGTCTTTGGAAGATTTTATGTCATCCGTATGATCAGGGATTTTGCCGATAAACACAACCCGGGAATTCTTATTCAGCGTGTAATTGGACACTCCGTTCCTACGGATATGGTACCCCCTCTCTGTCAGCTCCTGAATCGTCTCCTCCGGCAGCCCTCCGCCGGTCTCATGCCAAAAGCGGATGGACGTCTGGAATTTTTTGACATAATTATTGCGTATCCTTACTGGCAGGGTATCTAAGAGGAACTTCGTGTAAGACTCCCAAGTATGTCCCTCGGGAAGCGAAATGCTCCGGTATCCCATGGCTTTCGTCTTGGCATAGACGGAACTGAAATTAGCGCCCTGCACCCGGCCGACGAGCCTCGTCCAAATCTGCGGGTCAATCACCCGGTACAGATTCAGGCTGTCCTTCGCATAATCGTTAAATGGGGAGGCAACTCTCATCTGGCTTGGCTTAAGCCCTGCCTTGTAGTATAAATCATAAAGCTTATTATAATCGTAGCGGAACTTATAGTTTGCCACCCATACGTCGCTGTTCGTCCAGTCGTAGAGCGGCGAGGCTGACCAGACATCCTTGAACTGCTTGGTAATCCAGCACTCGCCCTCATATCCATACTTCCTGTTCAGAAATCCGCTATAACGCTGCAGCGACTCGTCTGCCCGCATGCCCAGAAGGCACACAGTCTTTCCATTCCCATGCTGCTCCTTGTAAAATCTGCCGAACTGCTTTGCCAAGTCTTCTTGGGGCATCCGATAACGGTAATGGTGAAACGGATCTGGCAGCTTTATCACGTAAGGATGCTCCGGCATAGGGCGCACCCAGATGTCCCGTTTCATATCATCCCATGGATACCAATACATTTCATAACTGCTGACTGCCGTGCGAGTTGCCATAGGAAGGCAGACCCAGTAAGGATCCACCTCTTGTTCCAGACGTTGAAACGTCTGTTCTACAAATTCTGTGGTCAGCGAATATTGTGCCTCGAAATCCTGATGGAATAGGCCTAGGACCCTGTCTGGATAATGCTCGCGCTTAAAATCAAGCACAAGGTTCAGCAGCAGGCTGCTGTCTTTGCCCCCGCTGAAAGAGACATAAATATTCTCAAATTCCCGGAACAGATAATGAAGACGTTTCCGGGTTGCCTCATATACATTGTCTTCCTGGTATTGACGAACCATCTCTTGGTCTCTCTTTCTGTGTTCTTCTTTTGTAAGTTGCATCAAATATCCAGGCACCGCCAAGCAGGCATGCCTGGCAGTCATATAATCAGCATCGCATCCCCAAAACTGAAAAACCTATATTTTTCTTGCACTGCCGCCTCATAGGCGCTTAAGACCCTTTCCCTGCCTGCAAGCGCAGACACCAGCATGACCAGTGTGGACTCCGGCAGATGGAAATTGGTGACCAACGCATCCATGACCTGGAACTGATACCCCGGAAAAATGAAAATATCTGTCCACCCGCTGCAGGGCCGCACCCAGATTCCCGGCTCTCCCGAAAAATCTCCGCCAGGCAGGGCCTCTGACTCCAGCCTCATTCTGGCGGCAGACTCCACCGTACGGCAGCTTGTAGTACCCACGCAGATTACCCTGCCGCCCCGGCGTTTCGTATCGTTGATGATTTCCGCCGCTGTCCCATCCAGCTCAAAATACTCCGAATGCATATGGTGTTCCTGCACGTCCTCCACCTTCACCGGACGGAATGTACCCAGCCCCACATGCAATGTCACCTCCGCAATGCGAATTCCCCTGGCACGGATTTCCTGCAGAAGCTCAGGTGTAAAATGAAGCCCAGCCGTAGGTGCCGCCGCAGAACCGTCGTATTTCGCATAAACGGTCTGATAACGGTTCTTGTCTTTGAGCTGATGCGTAATATAGGGCGGCAGGGGCATCTGCCCCAGCTGGTCTAAGATTTCTTCAAATATACCTTCATATTCAAAGCGTATCAGGCGGTTGCCTTCTTCCACGATGCCTACGACCTCCCCTGTGAGCAGCCCGCCGCCAAATACAATGCGTGTGCCGGGCTTTGCTTTCCTGCCCGGTTTCACCAGCGTCTCCCAGACGTCCTTTTCCTTACGCTTTAACAAAAGAATCTCAATTTTGGCCTGCGTGCCCATCTTTTCACCAAAGAGCCTTGCCGGAATAACCTTTGTGTTATTGATGACCAAGCAGTCTTCCGGCTCCAGATATTCAGCGATTTCAGAAAAATGCCTGTGTTCCATCTCCCCGCCGTCTTGCCTTAGCACCAGCAGACGGGAAGCGGAACGGTCATTTAGCGGATCTTGGGCTATCAGCTCTTTGGGCAGATTATAATAAAAATCTTTTACATCCATAACAACCCTTACTTTCTAAGTTCGACGCCCATTTCTTCCAACGATTTTAATATCTTATTCATGGCAGGCGCATAATCCGCTTCCTCCAGTGTCTTATCCTTCGCCCGGAAGGTCAGGGAGTACGCTACGGACTTGAACCCTGGTTTAATCTGAGAGCCTTCGTATAAATCAAACAGCGCGTAGCTCTCCAGGTACTGCCCCCCCTTGGCATCAAATACTTTTTCCACTTCCCCCACAAGGATTTCTTTGGGCATCACCATGCTGATATCCCTGCTCACAGCCGGGAACCTTGCAATCCCCTGGTACTTCCGGTCAAAACTTGCCAGCGACACGATTTCCGGCATATCGATGACTGCCACATACACACGTTCCTTGATATCATAATTATCCGCAACCTGAGGATGGATTTCCCCCAGATACCCAACCATTTTGCCACTATAGATAATATCTGCCTGCCGGCCCGGATGCAGGAACGGCTTACCGGCATTGGGTTCATAAGACTCCTTACCATGAAGCCCTGCCTTATCAAAAAACTCTTCCACAACGCCTTTCATGGTATAGAAATCCCCATCCCCATACATCCCCAGTGTCAGCTGCATCCGTTCTTCAGGAAGTTCCGTCACCGGTATCTGCTTGGGCAGATAAATATTCCCCAATTCATAGAGACGAACGTTCTTATTCCTGCGATTGTAATTCGTAGAAAGCGACGTCAGCATCCCGTTAAGGGAAATGGTACGCATGATGCTGAAATCTTCGCCCAGCGGATTGGAAATCACGACCGCTTTCCTCAAATCGCTGTCCTGCGGAATCAGCAATTTATCAAACACTTTCGGACTCTCAAAGGAATATGTCATGCCTTGGCTGAATCCGCAAAATTCCGCTGTATCCCTTGCCACTGCTTCCACCCTCAGCTTAAAAGATAATTTGCCGGTGGTAGCCTCTCCGCTGGGCAGGGAGGTCGGGATATTGTCGTACCCATAAAATCTTGCCACTTCCTCTGCCATGTCCGCAAGGCACTCCAAATCCTGTCTCCAGGAAGGCGCTATCACTTCCTCTTTCTCATAGTCGTAAGCAAGGTCTATCTTCTTGAAATAGCCAATCATATCTTCTTTCGCAATATCCGTCCCCAGCAGCCGGTTGACTTTCTTAGCGTCAAAGGGAATCCTCCTGCCTTCTTTCACCTTGCCGTAGATATCCACGACGCCGCCGATGACCTCGCCGGCTCCAAGTTCCTCAATCAGCTGGCAGGCACGGTTGATGGCGTCAATCGCGTTGTTGGGATCCAGCCCCTTTTCAAATTTGCCGGACGCGTCAGTGCGCAGGCCGACTTTCTTGCTGGAAAGGCGGATGTTTGTGCCATCGAAACAAGCAGCCTCAAAGAGCATGGTCTGCACATTGTCCGTAATCATGGAATTTTCCCCGCCCATAATCCCGGCAATGCCGACGGCCTTCTCGCCGTCACAAATCATCAGCACAGAATCGTCCATGGTTCGCTCCTGCCCATCAAGGGTCACGAATTTCTCACCTTTGCCTGCACGGCGCACGACAATCTCTTTGCCCGCAATCGTGTCCAAATCATAAGCATGCATTGGCTGCCCATATTCTTCCATCACATAGTTGGTGATATCCACGATATTGTTGATGGGGCGGATACCCTGTGAGGCGAGACGCCGCTGCATCCATTTCGGCGAAGGGGCAAGTTTAATATTCTTCACTACTCTGGCGCAGTATCTGGGACAAAGTTCTGCGTCTTTTACCGTGACCTTGATGTAATCGTTAACGTCTTCACTATTGCCGGTAGCTTTCACTGCCGGGGGCCTGAATTCCTTGCCGAAAGTCGCTGCCGCCTCCCGTGCCAGTCCCAGCACGCCAAAGCAATCAACGCGGTTAGAAGTGATCTCATATTCAAAAACCACATCGTCAAGCCCTAATGCCTGGATGGCGCTTTCCCCTGGCTTTACGTCATCACCGAAAATATAAATGCCGTTTTCCGGCGCCTCCGGGTACATCTCTCTGGTGGATCCGAGTTCCTCGATGGAACACATCATGCCATTTGATGGAACACCCCTCAGTTTGCCTTTCTTGATTTTAATGCCGCCCGGGGTCTTTTTGCCGTCATGCCCGCCTGCCACGCGTCCGCCGTCAAGCACAACCGGAACTTTCTGTCCTTCCTCCACATTCGGTGCGCCGGTCACAATCTGGACATCCTTTGCACTGCCCACATTTACCTGGCATACCACAAGTTTATCTGCATCTGGATGCTTCTCAATTTTCGTAATCTGTCCAACCACGATATTTTCCAAATCTGCGTCTAATTCCTCAAACCCTTCCACTTTCGAACCGGAAAGCGTCATCGCATCCATATATTCCTGTGCCGTCACATCCAAATCCGGAACGTAGGCTTTTAGCCATGATAATGATGTATTCATATTTTATCTGATCCTTTCTCTATTATCTGTCTCTGCATTTATGTCGCTTAAAACTGCTCCAGGAAGCGGTCGTCATTCTCATATAGCAAGCGCATATCGTCAATCTCATATTTGAGCAGTGCAATACGCTCCAGCCCTACGCCAAAGGCAAATCCCGTGTACTCTTCCGGATTGATGCCGCTCATCTTAAGCACCCTCGGATGCACCATGCCGCAGCCAAGAATTTCTATCCAGCCAGATCCTTTGCAGAAGCGGCATCCCTTGCCGCCGCACTTAAAGCAAGTCACATCCACTTCTGCGCTCGGCTCCGTGAACGGGAAATGATGGGGGCGGAACTTGACTTTGGTGTCCTCTCCGAACAGCTCCTTTGCAAATTCAGCAAGCGTACCTTTGAGATCTGCAAATGTAATGTTCTTATCTACCACCAACCCTTCAATCTGGTGAAAAGACGGGGAGTGCGTGGCGTCCACCTCATCAGAACGGAACACACGTCCCGGAGCAATCATGCGGATTGGCAGCTTACCCTTTTCCATCTCACGCACTTGCACCGGAGACGTCTGGGTACGCAGCACAATCTCTTCATTGATGTAAAATGTGTCCTGTTCATCCTTTGCCGGATGGTTTGCCGGGATATTCAACGCCTCAAAATTATAATAATCGTATTCCACTTCCGGCCCTTCCACAACCTCATAGCCCATGCCGATAAAAATATTTTCCACTTCCTCCAGAGCGATGGTATTGGGATGGCGGTGTCCAATTTTATGTTTTTTTGCAGGGAGCGTCACGTCAATGACCTCCTGTTTCAGCCGCATATCCCGTTCTGCCGCCTCCAGCTTGGCCTTCGTCTCCTCAATGAGCTTCTCGATGCTCTCCCGGGTCTCATTCACCAACTGTCCCACCACCGGGCGTTCCTCTGGCAGCACATCTTTCATGCTCTTGAGTACGGCAGTAAGCTCACCTTTCTTGCCCAGGAATGCAACCCTGACGTCATTTAATTTTGCAAGTCCGTCAGAATTTTGGATTTCGCGTAATGCATCCGCTTTAATCTGTTCCAATTTCTCTTTCATAATGCCCTCCATCTGTTTCCTAAACTAAAATATATAACAAAGCGGATAAGTCCGCATATTGTTCTTTGTAATCAGAAAGATACTTTCACTCTTTCGCGTGACAAGGTCTTTCCTATAAAGATTCAAGTATCAAAAGGTGGCTTTTAAAATTTTTATCGTCATTTTGCACAATTTATTTTTTATCCCACCTTTTAACACCCGAATCCTATAAAATGAAAAAAGCCCCTATGCTTAAGCATAGGGACGAAATCTTCCGCGGTACCACCCAGATTCCCAAGAACACATTTCTTGGGCACTTACTTTTGCGTAACGAGCAAACACGTCACATCCTACTGGAATCTCTCTGCTGAAAGCCATGTTCAGATATGCAGCTCCGGTGAGAATTTCAAGCTCTGCCTTTTCTGAGCGGACTTGCAGCCGACGATCCTCTCTCTCTGTAAGCAGTACAGTTCTCTACTGACGTGCCGGCACATTTCCATCTGAGAATTACAGATATGCTGGCACACGATACACCTTCTTCGCCTTTTATAATATTCGGCTATTATTCTAACATGAGTTTTTGCAAACTGCAAGTCTTTTTTGCTGTAATAATCATTTTTAGCGTCCGTTGAGCCGGCACAGACATATTATTTAGACAACATCAGCTCTTACCGTCAGCCATCCGTCCGCTTCTTCCAGTATTCCTCATAGATGCTGTTGAATTCTGCGCACACCAGCAGAATATAAATTCCGAAATACAGCCACAACATCACTAAGATGATTGTCGTCAGGCTGCCATACATGGAAAACCCATGGAAATAATCCACATAGACCGAAATCCCGAATGACAGGAGCGCCCAGCCTACCGCCGCCATGGCGCTTCCCGGCATCTGGCTTCGGAATGATGCTTTGCGGTTCGGCAGCATTTTAAAAAGCACTGCAAAAAACAAGACCAGGATTGCCAGAAGAATCAGGGAACGAAGTTTTAAAATCCCCTGCGTGATGTGCGCCACAATCGGAAGGTATTGGACTATCAGGTACTGAAGGCTGTTGCCAAATACCATTAACGTCAGGGATGCCACAATGGCTACCACCAGAATCAGGGTATAAAGGCTTGCCCGAAACCGCAGGAATACCCAGTTCCTGGTCTCCTCGATGTCATAAACGCTGTTCAGCCCGTTCATCAGATACTGGATGCCTTTAGCCGCAGACCACACTGCCACTACGGCAGTCACAGACACCAGTCCGATAGAATTATTAAACATTTCATGGATAATGCCAATCAGGAAGGGGGATATATACGTGGGCATGACACGGTTGACCATGCTAAGGATCATCCCTTCCGTCACCGGCGTATACTGAACCAACGAGATAAACAGCATAATAAATGGTATCAGGGACAGCACTATAAAAAATGCGGACTGTGCGGCAAATGCACTGATATTATCCTTTTTACATTTCTTCACAAATGCGCGCGTCCCCACAAAAATTTTCCAAATCATCATTCATCCTCGTTATATACATTCTCAATATCAATATCATGATAAAACTTCATCAAGATATCTACATAACTCATGCCTGCCTTTGCCATTCCATTTGCGCCATTCTGGCTCATGCCAATCCCATGCCCATATCCGCCTCCGTATACCGCAAACCCTTCCTCCGCCGGGATTATGGAACAATAGGCGCTGGGCAATAAGGCCATGTCAACCGGCTGCCCATTCTTATCCATTACCTCAGTCACAGCAGCGCCAAGCACGGAACGCACGTTATATTCTGAGTACAGCGTCACGCTGCCTTGCTCATAAGAAATCTTCAGCTGCTTTACCGCACCACTGGCACACCGTTGCTCCACGGCAATCTGCTGCGGCGCGCCAAACCCTTCCAGGTCTGCCCCCACGCCATCTGTGCCGTCTGCCTTTGTAATTCGTATATTCTGGGCGTTGGCTTCGAAACGTGATGCAATCACCGTATTAACTTCTTTCACCTTCTCCTTCAGCGACAATTTTGCCGTCCAGCGGAAATAAGCGCTTTCACTGTCATAAGCTTCTATATCCCGGTTTTTTATAAACTCTTCGAACTTCTCTTCATTGGAGATATCTGGCTCGCTGCCATCGGTAAGCAAAGAAACCCCCTGCAGATATCCTTGAACTTCCTGCGCCTGTTCATTCCACACATCCAGATCCCCGGAATAGCCGCAGGATGTGGAAAAGAAATAGGCCTCTGCGATTTCTCCCTGATATTTGATGACCTCCCCCACGGTATCTTCAACGGCAAGGTTCGTCTTCTCATCCTCCGCCTGCTTGTTGTATACCTGGTAGCTGGTGCTGTCATTCACATGCGCGCCGAGAGCTGCATAATCCCCGCGCATAAGCTGAATGCAGGCATAGCTGCGGGCGCAGACTGCTTGCGTGCAGAGCGCATCCCGTTCATACGTGGCCGGCATCTCGCTGGGCACTACCCCATAAAGGTACTTTTCCAACGGAAGTTCATTGACTACGCCATACCCTTCCGGGTACTTGCGGATTTCCAAGGTCCCGCGGTATCCCAGAGACTTGTGTTCGTCTGCTTCGTCAGAGAAATAAATCCTCCCTGCTTCATCCTCCAGTTCAATCTTCACATAATCTACACTTTCACCAAGCAGCTCTGCCGGTTTTACCGTCCGTCCTGCCTGGATGGGCTTCCCGTTATCTCCTGCCGTAACAGTCCCGTCTGCATCTGCTACCAGGATTGGATTCTCATGATAATCCCCTCCTTCCCCGTTCAGGAGCAGCACGCGGATATTCTCTATCGTCGCAGGCTCCTGAAGGATTACCCCGCAGACCTGTTTTTTCGCGACCACGAAATCTGCTTTGAGGTTTCCAATCACAAGCTTCGACTCATCCAGCTCTTCCACCGTCCCATATGTTTTATATATTTTCAGCCTGCCGCTATAATCTAACGTCCCGTAGCCTGAAATCTCAATCTTCCCCTCGCCAAAACTGAGGACTGACCCGGTAATCTTATCTTCTTTTTTATAGATGCCTGTCACTTTACAGTCTTTCCATTTGATATCACAGATGGTGTCTGTGATATTCTCATCCAATCCTGCAATATCCAGGGAAATCGTCTGTCCCTCATAGAGAATTTCAGCCTTGCCCTCCTGCGCCTTATGTATAAAAGCATTCTCTAAGGTCAGCTCTTCCCCACATTCTCCGCTGATACCGATAATCCTTCCATCCAACACATACACCCGGAACATATCGTAATGCCCAAAATAATTCACTCCATCCGCCACCGGATAATACCCTTCCTGCGTCAGGCGTCCCTGCGTTGTGTCTGCCCCATCTTCGGCCAGGAACACCAGGTTAACAGCTGAAACCTTTTCCGATGCATCCAGCAGATCCAAAATCTGCCCATAGATACCATCCCACTGGGCGCGTGGCACCGCTTTCCAGAAAAAACCGTTCTCATATGTCATGTACTCCCCGACAGAAAGCTGTTCCAGCAACGCTTCCAGCTTGCCATATGTCAGCTTGCCGTCCAGGCGTTTCTTATGGAACAGGTCTTTTAACTTCTCTTCCCACTCTTCCTCCCCAAAATATGTAAAGCTCAGCTGCGAAGGAAGTTCCGCCAACGCGACAAATTCGTCACTGTATTCCATAATCACCTGTTCCGAACTGACAACACGTACAAACCATGTTACCAAAAACGCCAAAATCAAAAAGATTAGGCATAATATGTAATTTCTTTTATTCTGATAAAATTTTCTTTCCATTTAATATATTCCATTCCTTGCCTTCCGGCATTTGATACGGCAGAATTTCTGCTCTGGACAACCTATATATGAAAGGCAGAAAGGCTGCCTTTCTCCAAAGCAGCCTTTCCTCTTTTGTAATTTATCTTTGGTTCCTTAATATTCTTTCGTACTTCGCTTGTCCTTCGTACTCTGCAAATCTTCCGTAACTTGTGCGCGTATCTTCTTTCGTAAATATCTTTTGTACCTTCAAAATTTATTCTGAAAAGTACCCCGAAATGCCGTTTCCTGCGATTTTGACTCCTAGCAAAGCTAGGTGGGTAACCGCAACTTCTCTTCTGCCTTCCGCTGCGTAATGACGGCCTGACATCCAATCGGCAATGTAGGAATCCCATAAAAGTAAATGTAGGTTCAAAATAGCAGGGTATCGAACATCCCAGGAATACTTTCTTAACACATTTTGATTATACTCTATTATGCCCCAGACCGCAACTAAAAATTAATGTTAATTTCATGTTTAAGTCACATAAATTTCCAAATGCGCAGAATGGAAGCATCTGCCGCATAGCAGATGCTTCCGAAAACAGCTTTATCGAAAATCTTCCGGCTTGATGATATCATTCAGCATTACGAATCTGCTCACCGTTACCGGCTCATTATTCGTACCTGGGTCATCCGGCGTCACGCCGTCGTCCGGCGTCACTGGGTCGTCTGGTGAGACAATCTCCTTCGGCGTCACTGTGACCTTCATTGTCTTTTTAGCAACTGCCTTGGCATTGTTGGGGTTCGCCACGGAATACTCTACCGTATAGACTCCCACTTTGTCAAAACAATACTTTTGAGCCCCTTTGGCCGACAGGGTGATATATTTCTTTGCCCCTGGCGCTTTGACTTTTATGGCTATCTTAGAAGTCATGTTCTTGCCTGAAAGCAATTTTGCAGTCACGCCGGATTTCAGATTCAGGATTTCTTCACATTCTACGCTCTTCTCAGCCTTTACCCCCAGCAGCTTAGGCGCTTTCGTATCCTTAACGGTAATCACTGTCGTTTTCTGCGCTACCGCTTTCTTATTGCCGGGATTGGCAACACTGTACTGCACGCGGTATGTCCCTAATTTCTGGAACTTATAGCTCTTACATTTTTTGTCCGAAAGCTTCACAAATTTCTTGCTTCCCGGCGTTTTTACCTTAACGATAATCTTAGAAGTGACATTTTTGCCAGACACCAATTTTGCCTTGATTTTGGACTTAAGGTTCTTGGCAGAGTTATATTCTACCGTCTTCTTTGCAGGGACGCCTGTCAGCTTAGGCTTCTTCGTATCCTTCACCGTTACCTTGGCTGTCACTTTTGTCTCTCTGCCATTATTCGGATTTGTCACATAATAATTGAATTTATAAGTCCCAAGTTTGGTAAGCTTAATCGTATCTTTTTTATATGTTTTCTCTGACTTTCCTTTGGGGTATATAACTTTAATCTTAATTTTACTTGTCAGGTTTTTCCCATCTACTGTGGTTGCTTTAATTTTTGACCTCAGTTTCAGCGTTGAATTGTATTCCTTCGTCAGAGGAGTTGTTACCCCCGTAATAGTGGCTTTCTGTGAATCTACCACATAGTATGTAACTGAGGTGGACGCGCTTCTGCCCAATGCGTCCGTCACTGTATATGTCAACGGATAGCTGCCCAGCCTCCTGGTATTCACTGAGCCTATGCAAGTCATCTTCCCTGTGATATTGTTCCCCAGTGAGTCAAACGCGCCAACCCCATTATAAGGATTGAAGTCAGAGCCATACTCAACCCTGGTCTGTACGCCTGACGCATAAATTGCCGGCCTGAGATTACTGTATGGGTTGCCTGCCATAGGGTCTGTCGGATCCCAGCCTCTGCTGCCATATTTTGCCGGTATCTTGATTGCTTCCGGCTTCCCCAGCGGGTCATCGTTGGAAGAACCCCAGAATACAGTCACGGAAGTACCCAGCGGGCAGTTGTCGTAAATCCATTTGGAATCTGCCACTGTCAGGCGTACACAGCCATGGCTGGCTGTCGTCCCCAGCTTATTATATTGCACATAGGATTGAGATGCATAATCCCCATTTACATAATACCATACCGAATGAAAGAGAATCCCTCCCACAATACGTGTGCAGTACTGCCCATAGGATGGCCCGTCCAAGACATGCCAACGCAATTTCTGGCTGGTACGGAATGTCCCAATCGGCGTCGCGCTGCCGGTCGAACATACAAACGCTTTGTATGGCGCCCCATTGCTATACACAGTCACCACATTCGTCGCTTTATTAATCCTGATTGTATAATTTCCTGCTGCCTGCGCCGTTTCCTTCCCTAAGAACACAGCAGATACTAATAGCAGGCAAAGCGTGAATACCACTAAAATCTTTGTCCTTGACTTTTTCATATCTTTCTTTAACCCTGTCCTTTCTCTATAAACATTCTTTAATGCTTTCTCACAATGTTAACCGTCTTCCCTCCTTAAATATATAATTTTCAATACATAGAATATCCCTCTGCTATTTTATTGTCAATCTTTTTGACTGCAATTTTTTCAAAAAACAGAATCTTTGGGTGTCAGGTTCCCTGCGGTGAATGCTCCTGGCAGAAGCCTGTCCAGCGTCACCACCCGGTAATCTTCCTCGCTGTTCGCCAGCACTACCTCAAAACCTTCCAGGTCGCAGAACTCCGCTAATACCTGCCTGCAAATACCGCAAGGAGGCAGATAGTCATTATTATCGCCGCTGACAGCAATCGCCGTAAACTCCCGTTCCCCTTCGGAAACCGCCTTGCATACTGCAGTACGTTCCGCACAGCAAGTGGCAGAAAAACTTACATTCTCCACATTACACCCCGTATAAATCCTGCCGCTTTTGGCAAGCAACGCAGCTCCTACACGGAAATGGGAATACGGCGCATAAGCAGACTGTTTGGCTTCCACCGCCCGGGCAGCCAATCCTTGATAATCCATATTGCCACCTCCCTATCTCACACCCTGCCGCATGAACAGTTATTTTATGCTTTCCATTTTCTCACAAAAGTTTTTATAAATCTTCATTTAAACATTAATATTTTTTAAATTTTACCAAAAATTACGTTTTGCCCGGTTGATATTTATGCTGAACCAGATAACCACGGTCAGGAACAGTACAACCATCACCTTCATCAAATACGGAAGCGGGGCCATGTAATCATTGATAAAACCGATTACTCCGAAAACAGCGGCCACTGCGCCCAAGACTATCGTCCTTCCGTAAATATAATCGATATAGCCGCGCTTGTCCCGTATCAGGTCGGTGCTTCCCCCGGTGAAGAAATTACTCAGTTCCCCCGTCTGCTTCATCTTAATGGAAGAATAAATTGTATACACCCCATAAATAAAAATTACTGCATCAAATATTATCAGCATCACATTTTTCCTTTCCTAAATCGTATTTTTCTGTTATAATCTATTATAACCGCTATTAAAAAAGATTTCAATTAAGATTTCTGTAAAGAAATCATTGAATCTTTCGCCTACTTGGTGTACTATATATAGTAGTAGTTTAAATCTGCAATTCACAAGGAGCGATATGAATGGAAAATGTAAAAATACTCATTTGCGATGATTCAATACTGGCACGCAAACAGCTAAAAGATATTATAGTGGAACATGGCTATAATGATTTCCTGGAAGCCTCCAACGGCCAGGAAGCCATTGACTTATATAAAGAACATAATCCGCAGCTGGTTTTTGTCGACATTGTGATGCCTATCAAAGACGGCGTACAGGCAATTCATGAAATCCGTGAGTTCGACCCTGAGGCAAACATTATCGTTGTTTCTTCTGTCGGCACACAGACCCAGCTCAGGAACGCTATTATGGAAGGAGCCCGCGACTTCGTCCAGAAACCTTATACAAATGCTGGCATCGCTGATATTTTGAAAGCGCGCTTTGGAGGGAGATAAACGTTATGCATACGCAGTTTTTTGGTAATTTTTTGCTTAACAAAGGAGTGATTACTCCTGAACAGTTGGTCGATGCACTGAAAGTCCAGGCAAACACCCACAAAAAACTTGGCACACTTGCCATTCATTCCGGTTTTATGTCAGCCAGCGAGGTGGAAGACGTATACATCACCCAGACTCATTTTGACAAGCTTTTCGGCGAGCTTGCCGTGAATCTCGGCTACCTCACGGAGAGCCAGGTGGATAACCTTCTGACTACCCAGCTTCCCGATTATATGCTCCTGGGACAGATTCTGATTGACAAAAACCTCCTGACACATGTGGAGCTTGAAGATTTGATTACAGAATACAAGTCTGTCTATGAGATTTACGATTTGGAGCTGATTACAGAACAGCAGGAAATGGTAAACAAGCTTCTGGCGGATTTCTATCTCCCTGAAGATATCCCCCATTCTGAGCATATTCTGTCTTATCTCACGCTCCTATTTAATAACTTAGTGCGTTTTATTGGTGAGGATTTCACTACCTTAAACGTCATGAACCTTACAGAAATCCCTACGAACTTCTGCATTGCCCAGGAGGTGGAGGGTTCTTTCTCATTTCTGTCCGCCTTAGACATGGAACAGGAAACGGCAATTACTTTTGCAAGCCGATATGTAAATGATGATTTTCAGGAATTTGATGAATATGTGCGTGCTTCTATAGAAGACTTCTTAAATCTACATAACGGACTGTACACGGTAAATATGTCCAACGATTTCTCCATGGAATTACAGCTGCAGCCTCCCGTCCCTCATGAGAACACGCTCTTAGAGACCGGGTTTTCTTTCTATCTGCTGCCAATTATGTATTCTTTCGGGACTATCAACTTTCTGTTCTCCATCAAAAAGATGGAGGAATAACGTCTATGCAGGAATTACAAGAAAATTAAAAAGGGAACAGCAAATCTGCCCGAATATCTTTGACAGATTTACTGTTCCCTTTTTTGGCGGACAATCAGGAAAACTATGCTTGCATGGATATTAGGCGAATGCCGCGGGGAGCGGACATTTCTACACTCCTAAAAACTGTTTTACCACATGCTGCATCTCTCCCACTTCACAAACCGTCTTATGTAATACAGCTGCAGTCCGAATATCCTCAATAGCTTTCGGCACCTTTACTTTCGACAGCATTTCCAGTTCATCCACCAGTTCAAAATCAGACTTACTGTCGTATTTTTCATCGATTGCCGTCATGACGCTCCTAGTGAATTTATATGGGCTTGCCGTAGAAGCGATTATGGTCTTTGTCCCATCTCCCGTCTCTTCCTGATATTTCCGGCAGACAGCTGCTGCCACTGCCGTATGGGTATCAATGATATACCCAGCGCTCTCATATATTTCCCGGATTGCGGCTGCCGTCTCTGACTCACTGGCAAAATTGCCATAAAAATCCGTAAGCTGCGCCCTCATTTCATCGGTAATCGTGTATTCCCCTTTTTCCTGCAAAGAAAGCATCAGCTCCTGGTTCTTACCGGCACTGTCTCCCGCAATGCGGTAAATCAGGCGTTCTAAGTTACTTGATATAAGGATATCCATAGAGGGCGAGGAAGTAAGTATGAATTCTCGGTTCTTATCATAGGTACCTGTCGTGAAAAAGTCATATAATACTTTATTTTCATTGGACGCACAAATCAGCTTTCCTATAGGCAGACCCATATTTTTTGCATAAAACGCAGCAAGAATGTTCCCAAAATTCCCCGTAGGAACCGCCACATTCATCTTCTCGCCGTTCTTCACTTCCCCAGATTTTACCATCTTCGCATAAGCATACACGTAATAGACAATCTGGGGGACCAGACGTCCGATATTGATGGAGTTTGCCGAAGAAAACTGATAGCCTGCAGCCGCCAGCTCCTTTGCCAGCTCCTGGTCTGAGAACATCTGCTTCACGCCAGTCTGCGCCTGGTCAAAATTGCCATTGATGCCGACAACAAAGGTATTGTCCCCTTTCTGGGTTACCATCTGCTTCTGCTGTATGGGGCTGACCCCATCTTTGGGGTAAAAAACAATAATCTTAGTCCCTTCCACCCCTGCAAAACCTGCCAGAGCTGCCTTCCCGGTATCACCAGAGGTTGCCGTCAGAATTACAATATCATTTGTGACATGGTTCTTCCTAGCGGCAGTAATCAAAAGGTGCGGCAAGATTGACAACGCCATGTCCTTAAAGGCGATGGTGGCTCCATGAAAAAGCTCCAGGTACGAAATTCCCTGCGCTTTTACCAGAGGGGCGATTTCACTGGTGTCAAATTTTTCATCATATGCATTTCTAATGCATTTTTTTAATTCCTCCTCCGTGTAGTCGGTAAGGAACAGCTTCATTACTTCATATGCCGTCTCCTGATATGACATGTCCGCAAGCTTCTCCACCGAAACATCCAGATGCGGAATCTCCTCCGGCACAAACAGTCCGCCATGTTCTGCCAGCCCTTTCAGTACAGCCTGGGAGGCGGTGACTTTCTCTTCTGCATTTCTCGTACTAACATATAACATCATTCATTCCATCCTTTGCTTTTGTCATTTTTTCTTCATTACTGAAATATAATGAAAACAAAACGGGCAAGCCCGCTTAACCCCCTCTTCGGAACACCCCTCATTATAAAAGTTTTCTTTTTTCCTGTCAACAACTGCCATACACAAAATATCAGGGAAGCGTATAAAACTCATGACCGCCGTGAACAAACAGCCATTTGAGATTATTGTCAAACCAAGCCATGTCATGTGGGTTCGCCTTGCTGCGTGCAGAAAAAAACAGCGCGCCTTGTGAGATATCCTCTCCATACAAGGCCTGCTCCACAGCCGCTATAGTATCAGCAGTAACAGTGACGGAATAATATCTTCCATCCACCGTCGGGGAAAATTGCGGCCTGCCCCCATCCCTCTCAAAAATGACATCATAGACGGTAGATGCAAAACTTCCTGAAAGCACCCTATTCAGGACCACTTCTGCCACCAGAACCCTTCCTTGGATATCTTCTCCGCCTGCCTCAGCCTGTACAATTCGGCACAGCGCATCATAATCCTCCTCAGCTACAGCAATGTCACCATAGGGGTTAATGGGCGGTTTCTGCAATTCACTGCAGGCTGCCGGAGCTGCCTGGGCACATACGGCCTCAACTTCGCGTTTTGAAATTTCTGCCTGCACGCCTTCCCTGACGCGGCTTGGGCTTGTTTCCAAAAATCCCCTGCACTTAGACCCGAGGCTCCCCTCCAGGATATGCGCAGCCTGGCTATCCTCCTTCTTGAGTCTTTCTTCTATATTCCATAGTTCAGCCGGCTCTGCGGTCACCTGATTCTTTCCCCTGCCATAAACATTCTGGTTGTTCAGCAAAACTAATGCGAAGACAGTAAATCCAGAAGCGAGGACAGCACAGCTCTTGTGCAGATTTTTTGCCAGGGCTTTCATGCAGTCATGCAAATTTTTAAACAGACTTTGAATAATCAACATAATTGTTTTCCTTTCCTGCTTTTTATGATATACTTATTTTGTAAATTTCATTCAAAAACACACGAAAACATCATGAGGAGGGTCTTATGCTTCCAGGCGTTTATCTAGCTTATAAAAAAAACGGGGATTCCTATTACCGTTCCAGCATCACCTTCCAAAACAAGCACATATCCCTTGGCAGCTTTGCCTCAGAGGCCGACGCCCACCAGGCATACTCGGAAGCTTCCCGCCTGCTCGCTGATTTTTCCACAACCATTGACGACATTTTCTCACTACCGACTATTCTAAATTTTGGCAAGGTGATTTCTTTGCTGAATTTTCGGGATAACCATATATATTTTAATAATCCTATTTATTTGAGGAATAATTATTTTGTCTATTATCTTTCCCCTTCTGAGGAATTAAAATTTGACATTGACGATCTTTTTTATTATTCCAGCCATAAAATCATGCGCCGTCAGGGGCATCTCTTTGTCAGCGACTATGGCATGCAGCTGAACATCCTCTCCCGCTACGGCATCAAGAATTACGCCGTAGCAGGACGCGACTACTATTTTGCCAACGAGGACGCCACAGATTTCCGTTACTCTAATATTATTATAGTTAACCGCTATTACGGCGTGACAAAAATGCTGCTTCCTAACGCCTGCAGCTACAAGGTCAAAATACATATTAATGGAAACTATACGGTAGGAACCTACCGAGAAGAAGAAGAAGCGGCAATCGCATACAATAAAGCTGTAGATCTTGCAAAAAAATCAGGAATCGACAAAAATTTCCAGACAAACTACATTGACGGCTATTCGCCCAGACAGTATGCAGATATTTACAGCCAGATAAAGATTTCCAAAAAATACCTTGAATATTTGGAGGGGCTTGCCTAAGAATAATATCCGGCAGGCCCCTGTCCCTTTCTATTCCTTGTTGTTAATATAATTTATCAGTCCTTCAGATTTAATGATTTTCTGCATAAATTCCGGGAAAGCCTGCCCCTTAAAGCTGGTTCCTTTTGTCTTGTTCGTAATAATCCCGCTGTCAAAGTCAACTTCCACCTCGTCCCCTGCCTCAATTCCTCTTGAAGCCTCCGGACACTCAATAATCGGAAGCCCGATATTAATCGCATTGCGGTAAAATATCCTTGCAAAGGTCTCTGCAATCACGCAGCTTATTCCCGCGGCCTTGATGGCAATCGGCGCATGTTCCCTGGAAGAACCACAGCCAAAATTCTTGTCCGCAACAATCAGATCTCCAGATTTCACCTTGCTGACAAAGCCTTGGTCAATATCTTCCATACAATGTGCTGCCAATTCCTTGGGATCGGAAGAGTTCAGGTATCTTGCCGGAATAATCACATCCGTATCCACATTATCTCCATATTTAAAAACTGTTCCACTGGCTTTCATTTTCCATCCTCCTATTCTTCCGGTGCTGAAATCTTACCGGTAATCGCGCTGGCCGCTGCTACTGCAGGGCTTGCAAGGTACACCTCTGACTCCACATGTCCCATACGCCCCACAAAATTACGGTTTGTAGTGGAAACACAGCGTTCCCCTTCTGCCAATATGCCCATATAACCTCCCAGGCATGGCCCGCAGGTAGGCGTGCTTACGATAGCGCCCGCCTCAATAAATGTCCGCAGAAGACCTTCATCCATCGCCTCCAGATAAATACGCTGCGTAGCTGGAATCACGATACAGCGGACTCCCTTTGCCACTTTCTTGCCCTTCATCACTTCCGCTGCCGTCCGAAGGTCGTTCAAACGCCCATTGGTGCAAGAACCGATGACCACCTGGTCAATCTTCACTTCGCCAACCGCATCGATTGTCCTGGTATTCTCCGGCAAATGAGGGAATGAGACTGTCGGCTTCAAAGCTGAGAGGTCAATCGTATATTCCTCATCATATTCTGCATCATCATCTGCCTCATAAACCTTATAGTCCCGGGAAGAATGTTCTTTCATATATTCCTCTGCAAGCCCGTCTACCGGGAAAATCCCATTCTTTGCCCCTGCTTCAATCGCCATATTAGCAATCGTGAAACGGTCGTCCATCGTAAGGTTAGAAATACCCTCCCCGGTAAATTCCAGCGACTTGTAGAGGGCTCCGTCGACCCCTATCATTCCGATAATATGCAAGATTACGTCTTTTCCGCTTACCCATCTTGATGGCTTACCGACAATATTAAATTTAATGGCAGACGGTACCTTGAACCATGCCTTGCCAGTCGCCATGCCTGCCGCCATGTCTGTGCTTCCCACTCCTGTGGAAAAAGCCCCCAGCGCACCATACGTACAAGTATGGGAATCTGCGCCAATAATCACGTCTCCAGCCACTGTCAGTCCCTGTTCCGGCAGCAGCGCATGCTCAATACCCATCTCTCCCACATCAAAATAATTCGTGATCTCGTGCTTACAAGCAAACTCGCGCACACACTTGCAGTGCTGTGCGGACTTAATATCTTTGTTTGGAGCAAAGTGATCCATTACCAGTGCAATTTTATCTTTATGGAACACCCCAGCTGTGGCAAACTTATCCATCTCATGAATTGCCACCGGAGAAGTAATGTCATTCCCCAAAACAAGATCCAAATCCGCTTCAATCAGCTGCCCTGCTCTCACTTCCGAAAGGCCTGCAGCTGCGGCAAGAATTTTCTGTGTCATCGTCATTCCCATTTTCCAATCCTCCTTTTCTTTGCTACTTGCCATTCTACCATATGTCATAGTATAATAGAAATACATAATAAGTATAATCAATATAATGTTAAGTTATGGGAAAGGAGACTTGCATGGAACAAAATCTTTCCTCTTACCGTATCTTTTATGCCGTGGCTAACAATGGAAATATTTCCAGAGCAGCCAAAGAGTTATATATCAGCCAGCCTGCAATCAGCAAATCCATACAGAAATTAGAAGAAAACCTGGATGTAAAGCTCTTCGAAAGAAGTTCCCGGGGTGTAACGCTGACCCCCGAGGGAGAACTGCTCTACAAACATGTCAAATCTGCATTCGAGACCTTGGCAATCGGTGAGGACAAGCTGCGCCGTTCCATCACATTAGGGTTGGGGAACCTGACAATCGGCGCCAGCTCCACACTCTGCAAGTACGTGTTGCTTCCTTACCTGAAAGATTTCATTAAAGAATACCCACACATCAACATTTCCATCGCCTGCCATTCCACTACCCAGACATTACGGCTTCTGGAAGAAGGTAAGCTGGATATCGGGCTGATTGGCAGGCCGGAAAATGTGAAGCATACACATTCCGGCAGTCCCATCCGCAGCCATCTGGCAGGGTCGAAGAACATAGATTTCTACCCTCTGCAGAAAATTGAAGATATTTTTGTTGCCACGCATGATTATCTCCACAACCTACAAGTCAGGGGTGTAAACCGCCAGCAGATTCTGCAAAGTTCAACGCTCATGCTGCTGGACAAAGAAAATATCACCCGCCAATATATTGACAGTTATCTCCAGGACTACCGTATTCTTTTACATAATATTATTGAGGTCTCAAATATGGATTTATTGATTGAAATGGCTAAAACCAGCCTTGGTGTCGGATGCGTAATCCGAAGTTTCGTAAAAACAGAACTTCAGGCCGGAATCCTGATGGAAATCCCTCTAAAACACCCTATTCCTAAGCGTGAAATCGGCTTCGCTTACAGCAAAAACTTGAAAATCTCAAAATCTTTGGCTCATTTTATTGAATTTTTTGAGAAATGACTACAGATATGCCCGTTCATCCAAGCTGTTCAAAACGAACACGGATTATGATATGTTCCGTAATTTAAAACTATGGTCAGATACCACGCTCTTAAGCACGTCTACATCTGTCTGAACCCGTTCCATGCTTATGATACCATCTTTGTACCGTTGATATGTGGAAGTATAACATTCCTCAATCGTCTGCAGACGCGGTACGATTACATTTTCACTCTGCAGCTTCAAGTAGATTACATTTTCCTCCATACCGTCCATACGTTCCTTCAAGCGTAGCACTTCTCCTTCCAGACGTGCTGTTCTTTCTTCCAGGCATCCCAAACGTTCTCCCACGCAATTCAGGCGTTCTTCCAGGTTCTCCAGACGCCCTTCCAGGTTCTCCAGACGATTCCCTAAACCTTCCAGACGTTCTCCCAGGTTCTCCAGACGATTTTCCACTCCCGCCAGACGTTCTCCCAGGCTCTCCAAACGTTCTCCCAGGTTCTCCAGACGATTTTCCACTCCCGCCAGACGTTCTCCCAGGCTCTCCAGACGTTCTTCCAGGCCCTCCAGACGATTTTCCACTCCCGCCAGACGCTCCTCCAGGCCCTCCAGGTGCTTTTCCAACTTGCTCTCCAACAAATCAGACATTTTCAAAAGTAACTCTTCACTTGTCATTCATTTTCCTCCTTATCATATTATAGATTAATTGCAGATATGATTATACCACCACTTTGCCCAAACATCTATGCACAGATATGTAGAAAAATTTTTTACTTTTTATCCCTGCCGCCTCTGTATCCCCCATTTTACAAGGGTTCTGTATGTCAAAATGCCCCTGGGCAGCTAAATGCTGCCCAGGGACATTCTATCTATTTCCATCATGATTTAATTATTAATCAGCTTGTCCTCTTCGCTGTTCCAGCTATAAAGCTTACGAACTTCCTTACCAACTGCTTCTGACGGATGCTCTGTTGCCAGCTTTCTCATTGCCTTGAAATGAACCTGACGCCCTGCCGGAGACATATCAAGCAAGAATTCTTTTGCAAAAGAACCATCCTGAATATCAGATAGAATTTTCTTCATAGCCTTCTTCGTATCCTCTGTGATAATCTTAGGCCCTGTGATATAATCTCCATACTCCGCCGTATTAGAAATCGAATACCGCATCCCTTCAAATCCAGACTGATAAATCAGATCCACAATCAGCTTCATTTCATGGATGCACTCGAAATAAGCATTTCTCGGGTCATAGCCTGCTTCTACTAACGTCTCGAAACCAGCCTGCATCAAAGCACACACGCCGCCGCAGAGGACTGCCTGCTCACCAAACAGGTCTGTTTCCGTCTCTGTCCTGAACGTAGTCTCCAGAACGCCGGCTCTTGCCCCGCCAATACCCAATGCATATGCGAGAGCTATATCCTGGGCCTTACCGCTGGCATCCTGCTCTACGGCAACCAAGCAGGGAACTCCCTTACCAGCCTGATATTCGCTCCGTACAGTGTGCCCCGGTCCCTTAGGCGCAATCATCGTAACGTCTACATCCTTAGGCGGCACGATAGCGCCAAAATGAATATTGAAACCATGCGCAAACATCAGCATATTCCCTGCTTCCAGGTTTGGCTCAATGTCCTTCTTATACATATCAGCCTGCAGCTCATCATTGATAAGAATCATGATGATATCTGCCTTTTTTGCTGCCTCATCCGCAGTGAATACTTCAAACCCCTGTGCCTCTGCCTTGGCCCAGGACTTGCTTCCCTGATACAGACCAATGATTACATGACACCCGGATTCCTTTAAGTTCAATGCATGAGCATGTCCCTGACTACCATAGCCGATAACTGCGATTGTCTTTCCATCTAACAAGGAAAGGTTACAATCTTCCTGATAAAAAATCTTTGCCATTTCTTTATCCTCCTAAATTTTTATGATCCACCGGCAGGCTTTTGCCCGCCGGACAAATGGGAAAATGCACAGCACTCTCCCATTTTTGCGCAAAATTGACATTATCCTAAATGTGCCGCTTAATCGAACATCCTGACATCAGAAGAGCCTCGCGTCAGCCCCGTAATGCCTGTCCTTGCCAGTTCTAAAATCTCATAGCCTTCCAGCAGCTCCAGGAATGCATCCAGCTTGCTCTGGCTCCCAATAAGCTCAATCATCATTGAGTCATTGGTCACATCTACAATTTTAGTCTTAAATATCTCTGCAAGGGATATTACTGCCTGGCGGTTTGTGCTTTCCACCCGGATTTTAATCAGTATCAGCTCCCTGCAAACAGAATTCCCACTCTCTAATTTTTTGATATCAACGACATCTTCCAGTTTTGCGAGCTGTTTCTCAATCTGCTCTAAAATAAGCTTATCTCCGCTTGATACAATCGTAATCCTGGTAAACCTGGGATCCGCCGTCACCCCGGCTGATATGCTGTCTATATTATATCCTCTCCGGCTGAACAGCCCGGATACATGGCTGAGTACATTCGGGGTATTCTCAACCAGAATCGAAAATGCCTGTCTTTCCACGTGCAAAACCTTCCTTTTCTACTTCCTCGCGATAGTAATAAGTTTAGCATATTCCCCTGTTTTGTCAATAGTTCCCATATATTTTTTTGTTACGGCTGGTTCCATGTCTCTCCGATTCCATTGGCTTTCCACCGATTATTTTCCTCCAGATACTCCTCTACCCGCAGATATTGGAATCGGCTCACAGTCTTAAGAGCATCATAGACATAACGCAGCGGAATACGGCTCCTGTTATTTTCTGGATTGCCTGGCTCAGCCAGAAATACGCTCTCATCCTCTGCCCGATACAGCCATATGTTCACATAATGCCCCGGTGTACCCTGCCAGTACGTATCATCCGCGCCGCTGCTGACAAGCACGATGGAGGACTTCATCCCTTCCATCTGCTCCTTGAATTGCTCGTAAGTTGCAGGCTTGCAATACAAACCGCACGTAAATCCGCAGCGTTCCAGTGTCTGTTTCATATAAATCCATTCGATTGCCCCCATGCTGCTCGTCGGCGCGTAATCCGTTACCCGCATTGCATATTCGCACATGTCCCAGGGCGAGACCTCATATGGAGAAAGGGTGTCATAGATATTGGCCAGGCAGCACAGCCCACAGCCAAACCCCCCAAAACGGTTCCCATTTATCTCAAACAAGGCCCACTCCCCTGACCAGGGAATCCCTTCCCCCCAAGACCTGGGGCCTTGCAGAAACGTGTAGACATCTTCCTCTTGGATGTCATAAGCCTCACGCAACATGTGCTTGTCCTGTTTCGATAAAATCTTACTGAGATAACCATCCGATCCAAAATAAATCCTACGCCTATTTACATTCAATCTCAAGTCTTCCACCTCAGATTGTATATTATCTTTGGGATCTTTGCCAATTTCTGCCAGATTCAACAGTGCCAGCAAAAGCGCTAAAATCCACATTGCAGAAAGACATCTTTTTATCATGTTGTCCCTCCTCGCGTTAATCTAATGCATATGCCAGGGTTATTATACCATACCCCGCTTATGATTAGTAAGTTTTTTCATATAGGATTCTTGCTTTCCATCATGTATTGCAGTAAAATAACACATTAAGATACAAAAAATCCCAATAAGGAGCGTGAACCTCAAATGGCCTTTACAATACCTCCATATTTTCCTTCCATCAAAGACGCACTTGCGTCGCTCTTTGGGAGCAACGTTAAAATTGCTCATTCTTGCAGGGTTTCCGGCGGGGACATCAATGAAGCATATGACCTGACATTATCCAACGGCTCCCGCATATTTATGAAATCTAACGCAAAAGAAAACATCGGCTTTTTCACTGCAGAAGCCATGGGATTGCAAGCTATCGCGCAGACCAAAACCATACAGACACCGCCCATCCTCTGCTTTGGGACGGAAGAGGCACATAATGGATATTCTTTTTTGCTCTTAGAATTTGCCAGTGGAAAACGCCGCAAAGAAGCGTACTGGCAAACATTCGCCCAACAGCTCGCCGCTATGCACAATGCCCCTGCTGCAGAATTTGTTCCTGGCGGGAACTATGGATTTATCCAAGATGGCTATATTGGCGCAACGAAACAGCACAATAACCCGCATATGAGCTGGGTGGCGTTCTTCCGGGACTGCAGGCTGAAGCCACAATTCCAGGCTGCCGCCCGTTATTTTGACAGCAAAACCCTAAAAAAGACAGACTGGCTGCTGAATCATCTTGACAATTTTCTTGAAGAACCAAAACGCCCATCGCTTTTGCACGGCGACTTATGGTCAGGAAACTTCATTACCGGGAATGACGGCAAAGCATGGCTCATTGACCCGGCAGCCTATGTCGGGCATGCTGAGGCTGACATTGCCATGACAGAACTTTTCGGCGGGTTTTCGCCTGCTTTTTATGATGCCTATATGGAATCCGCACCTCTGCAGCCAGGTTACAGCCGCCGGCGAGATTTATACAACCTTTACCACCTTTTGAACCATCTAAATCTGTTCGGACGGACGTATCTGACTTCTGTAACGCGTGTGATAGATGAATATGCCAAATGACCGAAGACGTCACTTTTCCCCCTCCTCAGTCACCCTGTAATTTCCAGCCGTTCTTCCCTTACGAAAACGGACTGATATTGTTTCATGTGGAACCTTCGGACAAATAATTCGCATTTACAAAGGAACAGATAATAGGGATTAAGCTCCTCACCGTAAAGACTCTCAAAATTCCCCTGCCCCTTGGAAATAATTAAATCTGCACGTGTCAGGACTTCTTTTGCCTCATCACTCAGCCTTCCGACAATCGTGCCTGGAGCCGCATTCCCATTTCCTATGCAGGAGGCAACCAAATCCATCCCAACCTCCTTGGCATCTTCCATGGTCGCGTCATTGATGACATCCGCCCCCCTGACAATGACGGTCACATGCAGCTGCGGATATATTTGTCTGATAAATTTGACAAACAGCTTATCTAAGACTATCTCACCACAATTATCTGCCAGGTAGGCCAGTTCCCTGGCATTCTGTAAGTCTTCCCGGAACCTCATATATTCATCCCCGGGAATGTCCTGGCAAGCTGCCTTCTGCAGCAATTCCCCCAATGTCTTTTCATTGACGTCATCCACTGCCGAAAAATCAATATAATTCGCCGCACAGACATACTTGATGCATTGCTCTAACGGGTCGTGAGATGAACGAATCCGCTGCTCAATCTCATGTTCCATCCCTAGCAGAAGCTGATTGTATTTATGCTTCTGCGCCTTATAATCTTTGGCTGCTCCCCAGAACCCCTCATACAGCTGCTCCAGTTTCTCCGTAAGCCCTGGGGATGACTCGGTCTGCCCATACCGATACAAAATATCCAGCGCTTGGTGCATGTACTCTGATTTACGTTCCTCATCCACAAACTGCCTGATTGCCTGTTCTTCCTTAGATAAAATGCATGAAATACACATGGAACCTGCATGCATAGCTTTCTCCTCCTTATCCTCTTTCATACCGACAGTATAACAGTTCACCCTCTTTTAGGCAAGAACTGGCAAACAGTTGACAATCCAACATCCTTCTGTTATATTCTGTTTGTCGCTAATGTTGACAATTCAACTTTTATTTTGTTTGAGAAAAGAGGCTTTTATGGTTGACCGATTTGAAAAACTAACGATCGGGATTGCGCAAATTTATAAATGCATCCAGCGGATAAAAAAATGCCAGATGAAGGAACTCGGACTGAGAGGAACCCACGTCATGTGCCTCTATTACTTATCCCACCATCCAGAAGGACTGGCTGCAGCAGACTTATGCGGCATATGCAAGGAAGATAAGGCCGGCATCTCAAGGATTCTTTCCGATCTTGAAATTAACGGCTATATCTGTTATGAATTTGTAAATGATAAAAAATACCGTGCTAAAGCGACATTGACGCCAAAAGGGAAAAAATGCGCCAGGTCCGTCAACAAAATGATCAGGAAAGCGACAGAAGAAGGCGGCGTCGGAATCACCGAAGAAGAACGCGAAATCTTTTACCGCGTGCTTTTTCTTATTTCTGACAATTTAAACCGTCTATGCTGCAAATTAGACAAGCGTTAAGAAAGGATCCGCACAAATGAACAAATTACGGAAACTATACTGCCGGACATTTCAGACAGTATTTAAGATTGCACTCCCCTTCCTCCCCTATCGGAAACCAAAAATCATCAAAAGCATAAAGGGCATTCCTGAAATCCTCAAAAAACATGGTAAGAACTCCGTATTAATCATAACAGATGCAGGAATCCGCGAACTTGGCCTGACCAGACGGCTGGAACAGACGCTCTCAGCAAACGACATCAAATATGCCGTCTACGATAAGACAGTCGCCAACCCTACTACCACTAATGTGGATGAAGCAGCAGAACGATACGTTTCTGAGGGATGCTGTGCCATCATAGGCTTTGGCGGCGGCTCGAGCATGGACTGCGCAAAAGCGGTAGGAGCCAGGATTTCCAAGCCCAGGCAGCCACTTTCCAAAATGAAAGGCATCTTAAAAGTACATAAAAAGCTCCCTCTCTTGATTGCCATTCCGACAACCGCCGGAACCGGAAGCGAAACTACCCTGGCCGCTGTAATCACGGATGCCGAGACCAGACATAAATATGCCATCAACGACTTCCCCCTGATTCCCCGCTATGCCGTGCTGGATCCTAAGGTTACGGTAAGCCTGCCGCCATTTGTCACCGCAACAACAGGAATGGACGCACTGACCCATGCCGTGGAAGCTTATATCGGCAACTCCACCACCCATGGAACCAGAAAAGACGCATTGCTTGCCGTGAAGCTCATTTTTGAGAACCTGGACAATGCCTATGAAAACGGCAGTGATATCGACGCCAGACGCAACATGCTCAAAGCTTCGTTCTACGCAGGCTGCGCATTTACGAAATCTTACGTAGGTTATGTCCATGCAGTCGCACATTCTCTTAGCGGGCAGTACAATGTCCCTCATGGGCTGGCAAATGCAGTCCTCCTTCCGTTTGTCCTTGACGCTTATGGCTCCAGCATCCATAAGAAACTGCACCGTCTGGCGACCGAAGCCGGCATTGCCAACAAAGACACTCCGCCTGTGGAAGCAGCAAAAAAATTTATCACTGCTATTGCAGAAATGAAAAACCGGTTTCAAATCGGAGACACTATTTCTGAGATTAAGGAAGAAGATATACCGAAACTCTCTCACTATGCAGACAAAGAGGCCAACCCTCTGTACCCAGTTCCGGTCTTGATGAACGCTAAGGAATTAGAGCAGTTCTATTATCTGCTGATGGAATAAGAAATAATATTAAGGATGGATTTAATTATGAATGAAGCTATGATAAAACAGACCATTAACATACAGAGAGAATTTTTCCACTCTGGCACGACACTGGACATAGGATTCCGCATAAAAGCGCTTAAGAAGCTTAAATCCTGCATTAATAACTATGAAGCTGTAGTTACAGAGGCAATCCGCAAGGATTTGGGGAAAAGCCAATTCGAAAGCTATATGTGCGAAGTCGGACTTGTCCTCAGTGAAATCAGCTATATGCTGAAACATATCAGCTCTCTTGCAAAAGAAAGAAGGGTTCATACGCCACTCTCACAATTCCATTCCAGAAGCTTTAAGAAACCTTCCCCTTATGGAACAGTACTGATTATGAGTCCTTGGAATTACCCTTTCCTGCTGACAATGGAGCCACTGGTAGATGCGATTGCAGCAGGCAACACGGCTGTCATAAAGCCAAGTGCTTACTCCCCGCACACCAGTCGGGCCATCTCCGAAATCATCCATAAATGCTTCGGCCGGGAGCATGTTTCCGTCATCACCGGAGGGCGCAAAGAGAATAACTGCCTATTAAACCAACGCTTCGACTATATTTTTTTCACCGGCAGCCATGCTGTGGGAAAAGAGGTCATGCGCCATGCTGCGGAAAACCTTACTCCGGTCACTCTGGAACTAGGCGGAAAAAGTCCCTGCATAGTTGAAAAAAGCGCAAACCTGAAACTTGCGGCTAAAAGAATTGTCTTTGGCAAATTCCTCAACTGCGGACAGACATGCGTGGCTCCTGACTACATTTACTGCGATGCAGCCATCAAAGATCCTCTGATCGCCGAAATCCAAAAACAAATCCAGCACCAATTCGGGGATGCTCCCCTGAAAAATAGTAATTACGGAAAAATCATCAATGAAAAGCATTACCAGAGGGTATTAGGACTGATAGATACAGAAAAAACTGTCTACGGCGGTCAGACGGATACCACATCATTGCGAATTGAACCTACCGTTATGGATAATGTCACATTCTCAGATAAAGTAATGCAGGAAGAAATCTTCGGCCCTCTGCTCCCTGTCCTCACCTTCAAATCCATAGAGGAAGCCATCAAAAAAATAAACAGCATGCCGCATCCGCTGGCTCTGTACGTTTTTACTTCTGATAAACATATTGCCAAGAAATTCACAGCGCAGTGCGGCTTTGGCGGAGGCTGTATCAACGACACCGTCATCCACCTTGCCACCAGCGAATTAGGGTTCGGCGGATTCGGCGAAAGTGGCATGGGATCCTACCATGGGAAAGAAGGATTTGCCACGTTCTCCCATTACAAGAGCATTGTAGACAAGAAGACTTGGATTGATTTACCCATGCGCTACCAGCCCTACAAAGCAATGCATGAAAGGCTGGTACGTTTTTTCCTTAAATAAAGCTAACTCTTTGTACGCGTGTCTATTTCCGAAGCGCCCTAGCGGTGGCAATTCCTCGGGAATAGAAAAGCCAATGGTACTGCAAAAAGTATGTCTCCACCATTGGTAGATTTATTTTATAATTTTCACCAACACATCTAAAACGAAGCTGCCAGCTTCTGTATAGCAGAACATCTCACCGCCAAGCCTATTGGCAGCTTCCTGAACAGTAAGCAAGCCAAACCCATGCTCCTCCCCCTCTTTCGTCGTGTCAGGAATCTTGCCTTTATCCACATGCATCCCCTCCCGGCAGCGGTTCTTGATACGGATGATGAGGTACTCCCGATTGTATCTCATCTTTACGGAAACTCCCCTTCCCTCCGTAGGAATACCTTTCAAGGCATCATACGCATTTTCGAGTCCATTGGAAAGAATCTGGCACAAATCCATATAAGGCAATGGTTCATCACCAATCTGTATTTCCATCCTGCACTCTGCCCCCAGTTCCTGGAACTTCTGGACGTAATGGACAAATACCGCATTGATATATGGGTTCGCGCAGAACTGCCCCAATGATTTGTCCATCTCCGTCCTCACGTCTTTCAGATATTCCTGTGCCTCCTCTATTTTTCCTGAGGCAAGCAGGCCTGACAGGGTGGCTGCATACCCCTTCATATCATGTTTCATCCTGCGAATGCGCTGCTGGTTTTCAAGCTGTACCTCCAAGGCATTCTTTTGTTCCTGCAAAATGCGCTCTTCCTGCTGCCGCCTATATAACAGAAGCTGGCGATAAAGCGCAGAAAAAATGACAGCATATGTCATGGGCATCAGCACCATTATCAAAACGAAGGTCGGCAGTTCTTGCGGCCTTGCCGTGATTATCACAGGAAAATTGAGGAAAACCGCCAGCAGGACATAATACAGTGCCGTCATGCCCGCAAAAATTCCCCAGCCGCTTGCCACCGACTTCTGTAGTTCCAGATAAGGCTTCCTTAAATAACGGATTGCTACCCATTCCACTAGCGGAAACAAAAGAATCCTGCCAATAAGCATCAGGATACATTTTTCCCCGCCAAAATAGAAATCCAATACATTTGTCAACGCAATAATCCAGAGGGCCAATGTATCCGCCAGACAAAAGGTAAAGAAAAACCTTCCTTTTTTATCTTCCGAGATGAACCAGAAAAACAGGACGCTAGGTAAGGTACAAGTCAAGATAAAAATCTTCCCCATAAACACAGCCCCATAAATTGCCACGCCTGCCAAATTAAGCAAAATCACCGGCATCATTGCAAGTCCTGTAAGAAGAATCGTTTTTCTTCTTGAATAACGGGACCGGTATAGCAACATGAAGAGAATCAATATGTGGAACAACGACCACAGCACTGACAGCTCCCGCAATACTTCCATCAGTTTACCTCCTCAAATAAGATTTCCTGATACCTTTTTTTAACCTGCGCGTAATAACGCCGGGAAATAGGAATCCTCTGCCCGCAGATTACCAAATCCTTTCCGCTCAGTGAATCTGCCTGGTATATATTAACAATAAAACTCTGGTGGCATCTCAGGAATATCCCGCCACATATCTGCTGTGCCATCTCACTTAATTTCCCTTTGCATGCCTGCACCGTCCCATCCGTACAATAAATAGAAATCGTATGCTCCCTGCTGCTGATATAGAGAATATCCTTATAGGGTATGGAGCCAGACTGCCCACGCCATTTAAAGCAAAGGCTCTGCCCCTTGTCCTTTGTAAGGCCTCCCGATACCCTGCCTAAAAGCTGGCTGAGATAGTACTCCTGAACCGGCTTCAGCAAATATTGGACTGCATAGAGGTCAAACGCCTCACGGTAAAAGGCATCACTGACTGAAACAAAACATATGACCGCGTTTTTATCTATTTTACGCAGCTTCTTTGCAAGTTCAATCCCATCTATGGATCCTTCGATAAAAATATCCAACAAATATAGATCATAGCTTTCGCCTCTTTCTCTGAGGTCTTCAAGTAGCATTGTAGCAGAAGAGTATATCCTCACCTCCTGCCCTTTCAGTTTCTCTTGCAGGGATAGGGCGTCCTCTGAACTGTCATCATAGACCGCAATTCTCATATGCGTCTCTCTCCCTATTATATTATATTTTCATATATTATATCATAACACTCTCTATTGTTTTTATGCTAATTTTGTCTCCAGATATGCCAATTCTGGCTTATGTATCCCTCAAGAACGAATTGTCCCTGACTTCAGGCTTTATCACATTAAGTTCTTCCCTCATTGCTATCGGGAATAAAAACCAGGCAATCCATGATTCGGGTTCACCGTATCACGTATCGCCTGGTTATATAAAATCACTATTGTATTTTTGCTCAATCGCTTAGCCGCTGGTTTACCAAACCTGCTAAAGCAGAAAACCTAACAGCCCCATACAGCTTCCTTATGCCTTAGGACCCGCAGAAACAAGCGCTTTCCCTGCGTCATTGCCTTCATATTTCGCAAAGTTCTTAACAAATCTCTGTGCAAGGTCTTTTGCCTTTGTCTCCCATTCGGAAACGTCTGCATAGGTATCACGCGGATCAAGAATTGCAGAATCCACACCTGGAAGCTCTGTCGGTACCTCAAAGTCAAAGAACGGAATCTTCTTGGTAGGAGCATTCAGAATGTCTCCATTTAAGATTGCGTCAATGATTCCTCTGGTATCTTTGATGGAAATACGCTTACCTGTGCCGTTCCATCCTGTATTTACAAGATATGCCTTGGCACCGCTCTTCTCCATTCTCTTAACAAGCTCTTCTGCATACTTGGTCGGATGCAGCTCTAAGAATGCCTGTCCAAAACAAGCGGAAAAAGTAGGAGTAGGCTCTGTGATGCCGCGCTCTGTCCCTGCAAGCTTAGCTGTGAAGCCTGACAGGAAATAATACTGTGTCTGCTCCGGCGTCAATACGGATACTGGAGGAAGTACGCCAAAAGCATCTGCAGACAGGAAGATTACATTCTTAGCTGCCGGTGCAGAAGATACTGGACGTACAATCTTCTCGATATGGTTAATCGGATAAGATACACGTGTATTTTCTGTCACGCTCTTATCGTCAAAGTCAATCTTGCCATCTGCATCCAAGGTTACATTCTCAAGAAGCGCATCCCTCTTGATAGCGTTGTAAATGTCTGGCTCAGAATCCTTATCGAGGTTGATTACCTTAGCGTAGCAGCCACCCTCAAAATTGAACACGCCATTGTCATCCCAACCATGCTCGTCATCACCAATCAGAAGACGCTTAGGATCGGTAGACAGCGTAGTCTTGCCCGTTCCGGAAAGTCCGAAGAAGATAGCGGTATTCTCACCGTTCATGTCTGTGTTTGCAGAGCAGTGCATAGCAGCGATGCCCTTCAGCGGCAGATAGTAGTTCATCATAGAGAACATACCTTTCTTCATCTCTCCGCCATACCAGGTATTGATGATAACCTGCTCGCGGCTTGTGATGTTAAACACAACAGCTGTCTCAGAGTTCAGCCCTAATTCCTTATAATTTTCAACTTTTGCCTTGGAAGCGTTGAATACAACAAAATCCGGCTCAAAGCTCTCAAGTTCCTCAGCAGAAGGCATGATGAACATATTCTCTACAAAGTGAGCCTGCCATGCGACTTCCATAATGAAACGGATAGCCATGCGGGTATCTTTGTTTGCACCGCAGAAGGCATCTACCACGAACAGCCTCTTATCAGAAAGCTCTTTCTGGGCAATTTTCTTTACTGCATCCCATGTCTCCTCGCTAGCCGGATGGTTATCATTCTTATACTCATCGGAAGTCCACCATACAGTGTCTTTGGAATTCTCATCCATAACGATGAATTTGTCTTTGGGAGAACGGCCTGTGTAAATACCTGTCATTACATTAACTGCGCCAAGCTCGCTGACCTGTCCTTTTTCATAACCTTCCAAATCAGACTTTGTCTCTTCCTTGAACAGTTCATCGTAGGAAGGGTTGTGTACAATCTCTGTGGTGCCAGTAATACCATACTTGCTCAAATCGATTTTGCTCATTTTTTTACCTCTTTTCTTTTTTCTTTTTCTGAAGTGAAGATTTCCTCGCTTCCCAGACACCGCATACTGCCGCACTCTTTATGGAAATGGGAAATATTAACTTCCTGTCCTATATTATAATACATAACGAATGCAATAGGCAATAAAAATTCTCTAAATTTTTTACTTTTCATGATCAAAATTCCAGAAACACTGGCAGGCGGTCACCACAGCAAACCCTTTACATATCTTTGCTTGCTAATCATTTATCGAAGAAATCAGCTTTTGTGAAATCACATTAACAATTTCCTTTTTACTTTTCTCACTTGATGTTTTAGACTTATAAAAGATATGGAAAAAATTTGATTTCTTATCTGCACTGGATCTTAACACATCAACCACATTTTTCAGTGGAATCACACTGTCATTTAGATTAGGAAATAAGATAGGGATTTCGCCTACCGTTGTCCGGAAACTACTGCTGAATTTCTTCTGGAAAATAATGAGAAATTCAAACTCAAGTTCTAACTCATCTGCAATCTCCTCCAACACTTTGACCCAATGCCGATATTTATTAACATTATCCAAAATATCTTCATAATGGTCCTTATCGAACTCATCATATTCCTTTTCTGCCTGATCCTGCTCTGCGTCCAAGATAGAATAAATTTCTCTTTTAACGATAGGCAAACCTGTCTTTGTCAAACAGTAATCAACCAGCCCTTCTATACTGTCTTCCAACACTTTAATATTTTTAGAATCATCACCTATTTTTTCCTGGAACAACGCTCTAAATTCTGCTTCTGACTTCCAAGCCGCATAACGGCGTTTATTTCTTGCAAAATATTCGTAACCTAATCCTTCTTTGCAAAAAAATTTCATTAGATAAAGAATATCTTCATCTGCCAATAAGACGAGAGGAAATTTTCTGATAATTGTCAATTCCGATGAGTCTATGATAATATTTGAAGCGAATAATTTCTCTTGCTCTAACAGCGCTTCTGCATCTGATGAAAATAATTTCTTTTGTTCCCACAGTTCCTTTGCTTCGTCTGAAAACAAAGAATTGGAAAAGAAAAGATCTTTTCCTTTCTCTGTCAATGCCTCATAACTAAAAATCGGATTGGAATCTGTTTCCGAGCTAAAAAGATGTGTAAGCTGCTCCATTGCATTCTGGAGTACCGTCATCTCATAAAGAATAGCCGGATGTCCCTGGATCCATTTTTTCTCAGTATCATGCGCATAAATCGCGCTTTCTATAACGCTGATTGCACTTTTGTGATACCCTATGCACAGCTTCTTCTGGCTTTTCTTGCGCGAACTACCCTTACGTTCTGCCTGCTCTTCGCATTCTACAATGCGTAAACCGCCTAATAGCCGAGCATAATCCACTTGAGCGTTTTTAAAGCCGATTGTTGCTGAATCACGGATGATATAATCCAAACGATCCACATCAATAATAGAAGAATTAAGCAAGCTGATAACACAATTCAGCAATTCAACCTCCTTTTTCTGACGTTTGTATTCATCTCTTTCCTTTTTTAGCTTCTTTTTTTCTGACTCGTCCATCTTATCAACATATTTTTGCGGCTCTTTCTCATCAAATTTTATCGGCATACCTATAATGCAGCGTGAAAACAAATCCCGCTGTTCTGCATTTTTAAAATAACTTGTATATGTACGCAGACCTACAATGCAGCTCATACACTCATGCGCTGCTGGTTTCGTTGTTCCTAATCCATCAAAATCAGCAGAAAACTTCTCTTTGCCAACACAATTTTTCAATGATATATACAAACTTTCTGACTTATCTAAATAAAACTTTTCGCCAGTATGGGAAAATGGTGCATGACCCACATCATGGAGCAAGCATGCCAATTCAAAAATCCTCTGTATTGTTCCTATCTTATCAATTAAATTCGTACCTTTACTATACTCCCTTAACTGAGGTTCGATAGACCCAAACGCCATGCATCCCAGATGATATACCCCTAACGAATGCACATACCGATTATGATATGCCGCCGGAAACAACGGTGTATAACTCGTCTGCCTGATATCCTTTAATCTCTGAAATGATGGCGTATCAATTATTTGAGATACGATTTCATTGTCAATTTCTATATAATCATAGAATGGATCCTTAAACTTTTTTCTGTATACTCCTGCCTTCTGAACTTGCGTTTTATCACTTGCGTCTTGCAATACTTTATCCCCCTATCATAAGAGGCGTTGCCATAATAGCAACGCCTCTGAACTACTAAGCTCCAGCCCCTATTTTCAAAGCTGTCAAAGACTCACTCCTCGTAAGTGCCTTTGCAAAATCCACTGTAAGATTCTTCCGAAAATGACGTCGTAAATCGTTCATCGTAACACCGTTTTTCAATTCGATATATTCCGTCCCGTCATATGTCTCCATCGAAAAAAACTCAGCATAATCATAGACAAATTCATATGTGCTTTGCTTTGTCAAAAGGAGAATTGCATCCTGTCCCTGATTTGAAAGAAACTTTGCAATCGCTGTCCCATAATCAGAAAGCATCTGCAAACTTACCTTTCTGTCAGATTCTCCATGCTTCATTAATTCAATCAGGGCATTGGCAACCAGATCTTCCATATCAATGTACCTATACACGGCACGTTCCTCCATTTATCTTCCATCTTGATTATACGCTATATTATGTACAAATATAATCAAAAAAACCCTATACCTCCAAATTCATGAAAAGTATCTTTAATATAGTACAATGCCCTGAAAAAACAGGGCATTGACTTACCACCACAAGACTTATTTATTTGCAATCGCTGCCTGTGCTGCCGCTAACCGCGCGATTGGAACACGGAACGGAGAGCAGGATACAT
>CAJUFQ010000006.1 GCA_910585625.1 uncultured Lachnospiraceae bacterium | reverse complement strand
AAAAACCAGTGCGGGGGAATGGGGCGGCTGTATGGCTTCCAGCGGTATCATATCACTTTCTCAACCGCTTTTTCTTCTGTGTCATTAAATATAAGCATGACTATTTACCGACAAATCCCACCTCTACAAAAGGCGTTAAAGGTGTATTCAATATGCTCCTTGTATGCTTCTATGCAAGACATAGAAAATTCCCCCTTTCTCCCACATGGGGCGGTATATGGTTTACGGGCGCATTTTAAGCATTTATTTGATTCCTCTTAGTATTAACTATACTCGATTTATGTTTAACACGCTCTCAATGCGGTTTTCCTTGCATGGTCGCTGCACCCAATGAAGCGAACATTCCATTTTTCTGCGGCTTCCTGTGTTGTCATATATTCAAACATATCTGAACTCCTATTGCATATGGTATATAGTATAGTTATTGGGGCGAATTGATTCAATCACTCAAATATGAACTTTTTAAAAAACTCCCCGAAAAGAAAATCGACAGAGCTTTTCTCTGCCGCCATGTCGCCTATGTGTATATAATTTCTCTCTCCACTATCTCCCTTGCACACGCCCTTATGTTATTCATTCTTCCTGTCCATTCTAAGACGTTTTCCGCCTTTATCTGTTCCGTATTCCCTGTGCCTGTTTCATGCCCTCTATGAGCCTGTGGGAGCGTTCTTGCGCCTGCCTGTCGATGTCGGCAGACATTGAAAAAGGGCTTGAAAAGGACGTCAAGAAAGCGAAAGGGCTTGCGGACGAGGAGGCGTCGGCAGTCGTCCGCAGGATATTTTCACTCTGTATGCAGGGAAAAGGCGTGTCAGACATTGCCACAGCCCCCTGGGAAGATAAAGCGCTTACTCCGTCAGCCTACAAAGTGTCAAAGGGAATCGGCGTCGCAAAAAAATCGGAACACCCCTATAACCGGGAGCCAGCCATGATTGCATCCATTCTGGAAAATATGGCGTATATCGGCATAACGGAGAGTTTTAAATCCACCCGTTTAGGCTTTAAGAGCAGGAAACGCATCCCCACCGCAAAGAACAGGCGGACGTATATCGTGGACGCCCATACCCCCATCATTGGCAGGGATATGTGGGAAAAAGTTCAGATGCTACGGGAGAACAGGCACAGACCGGCCAAAAACGGAACGGCAAGTATCTTTTCGGGGATGCTCTATTGTGACGACTGCGGGGCGAAACTCAGCCTAGCCACGGCAAACGGATAAGTGCATTTCCGTTGTTCCATGTATAAAAGGACGAGCCGGGCAAAGGAATGTACGCAGCACTATATCCGAGAGGACGCATTAAATATAGTTAGTTTTGAAACAGCTCCAGCAGTTCCTGTCCTATTTGCAGCAGTTTGAGCGTATGTTTAACCGAATTCATGATAACATAGGATTACAACTGCTTCAAATAAGCCTCTACCCTTGCTTTTACATTTTCTCGTAGGTTTTCATAATAGTAATCATAATCGTGCGAATGCAGGCTCTCTGGCCCAAACCAGGCAGCTGGCGCATATTCTACGTCTTCCGTCGTACAGATTACAACGCCCCGCTCTGTATCCACTTGGGCGTCTGCCAGTCCCTTGACAATTTCATAGCTTCCTGTTTCCTCATTGAGAATACGGCTGCCCAGGTTTTCCTCAAATCCGGCATATGTGCCATCCAGCTTCCAATTTATGGGATTAATGCTGATGGCCTCTGGCTCCACGACCAGGTTTTTCTGCCCTTTGTTCCCTTTCCCTTCCGTATTCCATGACACGATGACGCCCGTATCATCCGCCCCCTGGGCAAATTTCAGATGTGGATGCCCCTCTAGCCAGCCTTTGGTAATTGAAATGCCGATAGGATATGCCGCGACCATACGCTCATAATAGTCTGGATGGGCTTTCATATACTCTCCAAGTACAATTTTTGTCATAATGGATCCCTGGGAATGGCCGGCAATGATGAACGGCCTGCCTTGGTTATAATTTTCAAAATAGTAATCCAGCGCGGCATAAACATCCGTCCGCTGCTCCCCTTTCTGATATTCTTCTAACTCCTCAGGTTCAAAATTGGCAACCGCAAAAATATTGCTCTGCCGGTAGAATGGCGCAAAGACATTCGTAGATTCCTCATAGACCGTCGCCTGGTTCTCATAAATCAGCCTGGCCCTGGCCCGCATATTTTCATTGTCAATCCCGCAGATTGGTTTTGCGTCTTCTGATTCATCCAAATAAGAGGTTGGGTAAAGATAAAAGGTATCCACATCATGTGTAATTTCAGGAATCTTCATCCAGTTTTCCTCTTTCGAATAGTCCGACGGCTCGCCTGCCAAATCCGAAATTTCAAAAGCGTCTGCCTCATCTCCGCCCGCGTTTTCCTGTTCTCCTGCCGTCTGATCTCCGCCCGCGCTTTCCCGCTCTTCTGCCGCCTCATCTCCGCCCGCGTTTTCCTGTTCTCCTGCTGCTTCCTGCCTGTTTCCAGCTTCCGGCTGCGAGTTATCCCTGCCGCAGGCTGCAATGCCGCTAAGCGACAGGCAAACCGCGGCAGCAAGCAGCCAGCTACATAATCTCAGCCTTAAAGTTTTGTTTTTTTCCATCTATTTTCCCTCCTTCGCAGAGTTACTATATCATCTTTTTAGCCAAAATTCTATAGGATGGGATACCTGGCTGTTTTTTCGGGACAAAAACAGGAAATTTCTCCTCTCATACGTTTCACTCTCTTTTCGGATTTATGATGCTATCGTTTCATAGTATACCCCTCATATAGCAAAACGTACAATGATATCAAATATTTCTCACCGCATGAAGTACAGAATTTCCATCATCTCCCTTCTATCTTCCCATCTTTGATTTGCAGGACTGCGTCGGCTTCCTCTGCCAGATCCTTGCTATGCGTCACCACAATCACGCATTTTTCCTGCTCATGGGCGAGCAGCTTAAATAATTCCGTAATCTCCCAGGCAGTCTTTTCATCAAGGTTCCCGGTCGGCTCATCTGCCAGAAGGATAGGAGCTTTGCTGGCTATCGCCCTGGCAATGGCTACCCGCTGCTGCTGCCCGCCGGAAAGCTGCATGACGCTGCGCGTACTAGCATCCGCTCCTATTCCCATCTGGGCCAATAACGACTGTGCGTCCACCTTCCCTCCAAGCAGGACATTTTCTGTCGGCGTAAGGTAATCGATAAGGTTATAGTTCTGGAATACCAGCGAGATATTATGTTTCCTGTGATAACAAAGTCCTTTTTTCCCGATATCCTCCCCCTGCACGCAGATTGTTCCTTTCACTGGCGCATCCAGCCCGGCAAGCAGCGACAGCAGGGTAGTTTTCCCTGAGCCGCTTGTGCCTAAGATGGCATACATCTTCCCTTTTTCAAACCGGCAGTCAATGGAATCTAACACCAGCTTATCTTTCTGGGATTTATAATAATAAGATACATCCTTTACTTCCAACATCGCATCCATCTCCTTTAACTCATCTTTGTCAATATATCCTTCGGTTTCTGTGCCACAACACAGAAGCTTGACAGTCCTGCTGACACGGCAATAACCCCCATCACAGAGATGCACGCCAAGGCGATGACATCTCCTTGTATGCGCACAGATACTCCGACCACCATCTCTTCCCCGACATCCTCCGACACGCTTACCATGCCCTTATTTGCCTCCTCCTTCTCCCTGTCCAGCTCCGTCTGGCTGCCCACAAGATAATCCGCTGTCATGCCCGCCACATAAGGAGCGGCACAGGTCGCCAGCAGGAAAGCCGCTGCGCCGACAATCAGCCCTTCTGCCAGCATCTGGAGCATAATATCTGACTTCCTTTTGCCGACAGACAGGAGAATTCCGATTTCACAAACTCTGTTTTTTATCCAAAACAGGAATACAAATAAAAGAATGAAAATGGATGAGGCCAGCACAAGGCACAGAAGCATGATGCTCATGCTCTTTAAACCGCTGAAATTTTCCGCCATCGTATCGCTCATTCCGCTATTGTCCAGAAGGTCGTACTGTTGCCAGTCAATGTCTGCTTTTCTGATTGCCTCCCCGGCCGCTTCATAATCATCCACATCTTCCACCCAAAAAGTCGCTGTCCGGTACAACGGGTTATTTTCACATCCTTCTGCTTTCTCTGGGAAGGACAAATCCGTAAAGATAATATTTTCCGCCCGGTAGCTGTCGCCATCCATAATCTGCGTTATTTTCTGTATGGAATCATAGATGCCAATTACTTCCGCTGCGTATACGGCAGAAGCCTCCCTCTCTTTCCAGTCGTTGAATTCTAACACGCTGCCTATCTGCAGCTGGTTTTGTGTTGCAAGCTCCCGCGATACGACGCACACGTTTTCGTCACCGGCAGCCACCATCCGTCCTTCTCTCACCACGATATTGCCCTGCTGCACGTCAAAATCATACGCCATATCCCGGCAGCCGCGCAGGGAAACGCCTTTCTGGTCGGACGTCTGGTCTCTGTCCTTATCTTCTATCCGCGTAAAATTAACAGGATTGACCACTGTGTTGGTCGTCGTTATGTTGTATGCGCGGATTCCTTCGGTCTCTGCAATTTTTTCAATATCTGAAAGCTTTAGCGTCTCGAAGGAATTGTCCGTCCACGTCATCCATTCGCCGCTTGCAAGCTGTTTTCTGAAATAGCCTCCCAAACCGCCCGGCATATTTTTCCCCACCTTTTTGTCCAGCTCTGCCGCAAGGACGTCAATCTGCTTGTGGCGGTAGGATTCATTTGCCTCCAGGCGGAAACTCGCGCCCACCGACTGACGGCTGCTGTTCTGTATCTGTATGCTGGCTGACTGGCACGCCCAACCGGCATAAATGAAGATTGCCGCCACAAATACAATGAAAAATAAAAGCAGGCTCCTGACCCATTTCCGATAAAGGCAGCGAACGCTTAACTGTAATATATTCACCGCTATCCCTCCATTTCCGATAAGATATCTTTTAACTGTTTCCTGAAATATGGCGCTGCCGCCAGGCCCACCAGCGCCGCCAGCAACACTGTGCCGATTCCCCACACAGGCAATATGCTTGCGTCAGGACAAAATGATTGCGCCTTGACGTCCCTGAATGCGTCCATCCTGCTAATCCAGGCTGGGAATATGCACAACCCCGCAGCTTCCGCTACCGCTGCTGCCCCGGTGTAGAGCAGGACACACTCCAGGCACATCTGCGCGAAGACGTTTTTCCGTTCTATCCCCATGCTGAAATACACAGCAATCTCTTTCTTGCGGTTCCGCATCCACAAGCCCAGCAGACTCCCTGTGATGAATACAGACGTCAGTCCTATCAGCACAAGAATTAATTTTGTTACCCGCGCTGTCTGCTGTATGCTATATCTTAATTTCTGATAGACAGTGTCCAACCTCCCTACTTCTGCCTTATTTCCAAACAGCCGTTCCATTTCCTCCTCTGTCTGTTCCAACAGATCCGGATCTGCGAGATAGACGGAAATTTTCTTGTACCGTTCCTTCCCCCAAAGCTCCCGGACAAGGCTGGCATCCGCATAGATTTGGTTTTCGATGCGGTTTTCCGTGAGTACTGCATCCGTCTGGCTGCTTTCATTCCCGGTCAGGTAAAACCCTACCACAGCTGCCGACGCATTCTGTCCTTGCTCACCCTGAAAGGAAAGCATATCCCCAATCTTAATCTGCCCGCGTTCTGCCAGGATACGGTTTATGACAATTTCCTCTTTGCCGTCCGCCATCCTCCCCTCTACTAAGCGGCAAATCTGTTCCTCAAAAGGGCTGTCATGTTCCATATCGTCATACCCATGGATGATGACCCTGCCTGGTTCTCCTTCTTCATTCCCCTCCACAGGCCAAAAGCCATTTGCGTAAGCCTCTGTCCGGGAAACCCGGTTGATGCGCACGGTATTTTCCAAAGACGATGCCATTTCCGCATCTGCGGCGTCCAGCATATGTTCCTGATCCATGCTTTCCAACGTGACCTTAGAATTGCTGTTTTCTTTTATGCTCCTGCCGACCTGGGCAGACGCACGTAAGACAGCCCATGCACCCAAGATAGCAAAGACGGAAACGAAAAAAATCAAGAACAGCAGAAGCGTTTTCATCTTTTTACGTTTGATATAACAGAATGCCCTTCTTGTCCAAGCCATATGTTCCCTCCTACTGCCATCTCATGATTGCAACCTTTTCTGCTGTCCAGCAACCTTCCTCCCGGCTGCTTCCAAACACTAAAATTTCCGTTGCTTTTTTTATATCTTCCTTAGCCGCTTCTTCTCTTGACACTTCTTTCTGCGCTGCCGCGTCAAGGGTTATAATCTGGAATTGGCACTTATCCCCATACATAATCTCCACTAATTGGGACAAGTCCTCGGAACCGGAAGCCGCCTCCTCCAGTATCTCCCCCTCGCCTATACACTCTGACTTAGCAGGAGAAATAAAGCAGCCTGTGTCCGTAAATCTGACAACGCTTCCTTCCAAATCAGCCCCATCGTAAAACGTGCCGCTTCCCTGCGGGGCATCCGCACTTCCTGGAACTTCTTCTTTTCCTGCGCTTTCCGGCAATCCTCCTTTTCCTGCGCTGTCTGGCAATCCTCCTTTTCCGATACTGTCTGGAACAGTTTCATAATCGGCTGCGCCAGGAACTCCTGTCCCTTTTGCGGCTTCCGGCTGGCAGGCCGCCAGCATTACCATGGATATTACGAGCCCCGTCAACGTCATCTGCTTTTTCCAGTTCTTTGTTTTCATGCTTTCACACCTCATTTCTTTTTGTTTCGTGCCTCGCTGTCTGCGCTGCACCTTTATCTTACAAAAAAAGGTTTCTAGAAATCTTGGAAATCCACAGAAAAAATTTTCTTTTTCTTAGAAGATTTTTAGAGATTTTCCTGGTATACTAAAACCAAAAATGAAAACTTGGAGAAAGTAATATGAAAATATTATTGATAGAAGACGATGCCATCTTATGTGACACCATAAAGAACCAGCTCACAAAGGAAGCGCATATTGTCGACGCCTGCACCAGTGGGGAAGATGGGCTGATATTTGCCATCAATCAAGATAACGGCTATGAACTTGCTATCATCGACCGGATGCTGCCGGTCATTGATGGGCTGACAATTTTAAAGGCCATGCGCCAAAAGCAGATACAAATCCCTGTGATTATCATTACCGGGATGTCTGGGCTGGATGATAAAATTGAAGGGTTGGATAATGGAGCAGACGATTATCTGGTAAAGCCGTTTCACATAAAAGAGTTATCTGCTCGGATACGCGCCTTAACCAGACGCCCGCCGCAGACAAAGGCTGACGTCCCCCTGGCATTCGGGGACTTAATATTGGATTTGGGCAGGCATGAATTAAAATGCCAGGACAGGCAGATTAGCCTCACGCCCAAAGAAATGCATTTGCTCTGTGTCTTTTTTAAGACGCCCGAAACTATTTTTTCAAGGGAACAGCTCCTGCAGCAGGCATGGGATTCCAGCGCGGATATAGAGATTGGCAATGTAGATAATTACATCTATTTCCTGCGCAAACGGCTGAAATCGTTGGGCAGCCGCACCGTAATCCGCTCTGTCTATGGCAGCGGGTATCTGCTGGAAATTCCTGATTGAACTGCTGGTTATAATTTACTGCATGGATGGAGGCAGACTATGATTAACGTATTGCGCAAAAGATTATGTTTCCTGTTTACAAGCTCTGTGATGCTGCTGTTTACAGCCGTCCTGGGCTTAATGCTCCATAACATTCTCGCCTCCTCGCGCAGCGCAGAAAACGATATGTTCCAACGCGCTGCTTCCAACCTCCTGCTCAACCTGGAAAATATAGGGAATGTAAGCCCTGTCTTTCACTTGTACGAACAGGACTACCCCTTCCTATTCTTCTGTTTTGATGAATACGGAAATGTTTTGTACCAGACAGCTTCGGATGACACTCCGCAGTTTCTCGGTATCGTAAACGCCTTTGAAGAGGAAATCGGCAAAGAAGCGACCAACTACAAGGACAGCAGCAGCTACAACCAGAGCGGAATTTTCTACTTTTCCTATGAGGATATCCCTTATTGCGGAATCTATGGTGAGACGGCCGTTTCCCATACGCAAAAAGCCACCGTATACCTTATCAAACCTAAGACAGCCATCATGGAACGGCTGAAAGAAGAACTGGGATTTTATCTTGCCATCTGGTGTATGATATTGGCTGCGGTCACAGCTATCAGCCATTTCCTGATCCACAAGGCTACGCAGCCGACAGAATCTGCCATCCAGAGCCAGAAAAATTTTATTGCAGCTGCCTCTCATGAGCTGAAAGCCCCGCTCGCCGTAATCCTCACCAATGCGGAGACAACGGCAGACGACCCGGACTTGGCAGCTCATCTGCAAAAAAACCTTTCCGCAATCGATGCCGAATGTATGCGGATGTCAGGCTTGGTACAGGATTTATTGCTCCTGTCCTCCATCGACAGCGGCGCCTGGACGCTCACCAAAACGTCCGTTGATATTTTTTCTTTCGCCCTGTCTGTCTATGAGAAATTTGAGCCGCTTTGCAGGCAGCATCGCCGGGAGCTTGTGCTTGATCTTGCAGATGATGTGTATCCAGAATTTGCGGCAGACATTAACCGTTTGGAACAAATCCTGGGTATTTTCCTTGATAACGCGATTCATTATGGACAGCCAGGTTCGCCTATCACCCTTACTGTCCGCACGGAATGCAAAAATGCAGGAGGCTTCCTTGCCGTCCACGCTGCTGGGACAAAGTGCATATCCTTTACGGTCAAAGATCATGGGCCGGGCATCCCAGCCGAAGACAAGCCCTTTATTTTCGACCGCTTTTACCAGGCTGATAAGTCACGAACGCACACGCAGCGCTACGGCCTTGGACTGAGCATTGCCAAGGAGCTTGTGGATATGCACAAAGGAAAGATTACGCTGACTGATACGCCTGGCGGCGGATGTACGTTTCAGATCAGCTTTCCGCTTGCAACCGCATAATCTGTCCGTTTCCAACCGCCGCCTTCTTACGCTACAGCTTCATTGTCAGCTGAATCCGCTTCTTTTTCTCATCGACGCTCATGACTTTGACCTCCACGACGTCGCCCACGCTGACTGCCTCTAAGGGATGCTTGATGTAGCGTTCCGTCATCTGGGAAATATGCACCAGCCCGTCCTGGTGGACGCCAATATCCACGAATGCGCCAAAATCAATGACATTGCGCACCGTGCCTTTTAATATCATGCCCGGGGTCAGGTCTTTCATCTCCAGCACGTCCGTGCGCAGGATGGGCTTCGGCATCTCATCCCTAGGATCGCGCGCCGGTTTTTCCAATTCCTTGACGATATCCATTAGCGTCAGCTCGCCGACTTCAAGCTCCGAGGCAAGCTTCTGATAATCGGAAATCTTCCTGGAAATACCGGACAATTTACCGCCACGGATATCCTCAGGTACAAACCCTAATTTTGCCAACAGCTTTTTGGCCGCCTCGTAGCTCTCTGGATGGACGCTGGTGCCGTCTAAAGGGTTCTTGCCATCGCTGATGCGCATGAATCCCGCGCACTGCTCATAGGCTTTCGGGCCCAGCTTGGCTACCTTAAGAAGTTGGGCGCGGGTGAGGAAACGCCCATTTTCCTCACGGTACGCCACGATATTCTTCGCAATCACTTTACTGATGCCGGATATGTACTCTAACAGCGACGCCGACGCCGTATTGAGATCCACGCCTACTTTATTCACACAGTCTTCGACCACGCCATTTAACGCACCGCTCAGTTTCTTCTGATTCATGTCGTGCTGGTACTGCCCCACGCCAATGGATTTAGGGTCGATTTTCACCAACTCCGCCAAGGGATCTTGCAGCCTCCTGGCAATGGAAGCCGCGCTCCTTTGCCCCACGTCAAAATTCGGGAATTCCTCTGTGGCAAGCTTGCTCGCTGAATAAACGGAAGCTCCCGCTTCATTTACAATCACATATTGTACCGGCTTGGGGATTTCCTTTAACAAATCTACAATTATCATCTCCGACTCCCGGGAAGCCGTCCCATTTCCCACAGAGATCAGGGAAATATCGTATTTCTGGATTAATTTCTTGAGGACGGCCTTAGACTGCTCTACCTTATTCTGCGGGGCGGTAGGATAAATGACCGTGGTATCTAATACCTTTCCCGTGGAATCCACCACTGCAAGCTTGCACCCGGTACGGAATGCCGGATCCCAGCCCAAGACAATCTTCCCGGCAATCGGCGGCTGCATCAGAAGCTGCTCCAGGTTCTTGCCAAATACTTTTATCGCTCCGTCTTCAGCGCGCTCCGTCAGCTCATTACGGATTTCACGCTCAATCGCCGGGGCAATCAGACGCTTATAGCTATCCTCAATCACCGTATGCAGAACCTCGGTTGTATGGGGATTCTCCCTCGTAATCGTTTTTTTCGCCAAATACTGCAGAATCTGTTCCGCAGGAGCCTCTACCTTCACGGTCAGCACCTTCTCTGCCTCCCCGCGGTTTAATGCCAGAATACGGTGCCCTGCCAGCTTATTGAGCCCTTCCTCAAATTCATAGTACATCTCATAGACAGACTCTGCTTCCGGGTCTTTGGCCGCCGAAACGATTTTGCCTACACGCATTGTCAAATCACGGATATATTTGCGGTAATCCGCCTCATCGGAAATTGCCTCTGCCAAAATATCCATGGCCCCCGCAATGGCCTCCTGCACGGTATTAACTTCTTTTTCAGGATTGAGGAAATTTTCTGCCTCCTGCTCCAAGGGCTTGTCCGTCATCTGCAGTAATATAATATTTGCCAATGGCTCCAGCCCTTTCTCCTTGGCAATCGTCGCGCGGGTACGCCGTTTCGGGCGGTAAGGACGGTAAAGATCCTCCACGGCCACCAGCGTTTCCGCCGCCAGGATCTGCTGTTTCAGCTCCTCTGTCAGCTTGCCTTGCTCTTCGATGGAAGACAGAACCTGTTCCTTCTTCTCTTCCAGATTACGCAGATAGGTAAGACGTTCAAAGAGGTTGCGCAGCACCTCATCGTTCAACGCCCCTGTCGCTTCTTTGCGGTACCTGGAAATGAAGGGGATTGTATTTCCCTCGTCAATCAGATCCACTGCTGCCTGTGCCTGCTGAACCCTGATGTTCAGTTCCTCCGCTAATTTTTTGATAATATCCATAACAATGCTCCTTATTTTTCTTACTATCTATCCGGGCGCAGGTATCCCTAACTCCCAGTTCCTTTCAATCTACGCTGTCGAACACCCCAGCAAATTCACTGTCACCAAATACACGGCACAACGAACTCTTTAACTGAATTCCGACGGCAGTGACAAAATTATTTATCACCAGCGAATGCTCAATAAAAGTGTTTGACATAACCTTTACCGGCATTGCAACCATATTCCCACCACCCTTTCCCATATGCCTGAAGCCTCAGGCCCTTCCTGCTCAGGGCATATTATAGCACACCGCCCTTCCCGCGGCAATCATATATTAATTTGAATTTTCCTGCCATAAATGTTACAATAGACCGAGAGGAAAAGGAGGATTTACTATGGACTACAATGAATACAATGCGCCCAATATCCCGCCGGCGCCCAATCCTTCATACATAGAGAAGCGTTCGCAGAGCATGGCAATCGCCTCCATGGCTATGGGAATCGCCGGGCTGGTACTGGGATGCTGCATCTATCCGCCAATTATCTTCGGTTCTCTGGCAATTATCTTCGCACTGCTCTCACGAGGCGGCGAAATGACTACGAGTGGTTACGGCAAGGCCGGGCTGATTCTTGGCGTCATTGCCATCATCTTCGGCATCTTATTCCTGATTTATGGATTGTTTACACTCTATGTGCAGTTCGGAGGCATTGACGGCTATTTGAACTATGTCGAAGAGCTGATGGAAAATATGGCGGATCCGTCTTATAACAATCCCTATGATTTTTACAACAATTTATAAGAACCTGAGGAAGACGCTCTCGCGTGACTAGGCCTTCCTAAACAAAAAATCGTCCAAGCCCCTCGCTCCTGAAGGACTTGGACGATTTGCTGCGCAGAGTGCGCATATTCGCTTTTATTCTCGCAGGCATGGGCCAGATAGCGATATTTACACGGATATCTGACTGTACCTCAATTCATATCTGACAGATTTGGGTTCCTCATATCCTGTCCGCCGGAATTCATCGGCCCTGCATCCGGTCCCTGATTCAGTTCTCCCATCAAGTCACGGTAGAAATTCACGTTGGTCTGCATCATATAGGGCGTCACCCAAAGCATTCCTATCCCGCAGGAGCAAATCCCAAGCAATGCCCAACCTAAAAAACTCAGATAAATATAGAAATACCTTCCCTTGTTGCCCCGCATCAGTTCTGAACTTCTGCGCAAGGCTTCCATCGCACCCATATCACTGTCTTCCACCAACAGCATAAATACTTGTGCCAGGCTCATGGACACAACAAGCATGACCACTGCTCCCGCGATATATAACACTACGCCAATCAAGACTGCCAACAGCGTCTGCGCGCTCACCCCGACCGTCATGCAGATGGTTCCCGGCAGCACACAGATAAATTCAATCATAAACATCAGGAAATACCCCAGGATATAACGGTCCGGCCTTTTGGTAAACTCTGAAAACAACATACCCACACTGACTTCCTGCTTCCTTGCAAACCCAAAATACATGCGCAAAATCCCACACTGCAGAACCATGGAAGCAGCGGCAATAATGATTGCCGCAATCATATAAATTATGTACTGCACCATGCCATTGCCTGTAATCACAAGCAGGAAATAGAAAGGGGTCAGAAGACCCGACATTATCATCTGTACTATCAGGTTCGCCCCGATGGCAAGCCCCCAATGGCCGTTTAGCTGTTCCCTCGATAATCGTTTTAATTCTGCTGATGTATGCTTCATATTTAATAACGCTCCATTTCAAATTCTTCTAACGGCCTTGTTGCATGGTCAAACCCATTGCCTCTGGCTGCATTCGTACGATTCTGCCTCTGGTTCTCCGCATAGGGATCCGACGGGTAGCGGATTTTCGTTGACGTTGTTCCCCCAGACACGTAGCTCTTACCGCATTCCGGGCAGACAGATGTCTCAATCCTCACAGAAGCAGACAGTACTTCGCCGCCCTTCTGCTCCGCCTTGCTATATGCATTTGCCACATGCTCCCCTTCGTGGGCGCGCACCCGGCTTGCCGCCGCTTCCGGTGAAATATGCGCCGCCGCCTTGAAGGACACATTCTCGTCCGATCCGTCCTTATACTTACGGTTCTTACAAGTCTGGCACTCTTCCCCCGGCTCTTTACGCCGGAAACCGTCTCCGGAAGCTTCCTCCCCTTTCTGCGCCTTATCTGCCCACGGAAGCTTTTCTTCCATCTGACCTACACTTCCCTTCGGCATTGCTACTGCTGCTTCTGCCTCACGGCTGCCCTGTGCCGGCCCATCTAATGCACTGGCACGTCCATATCCCGGCTTCATGCCATGCTCATATGTATTCATCCCTACTATAAAACTTGCCATACCACCGCCCCTTTCCTTGTTGATACAGCGAAACATACATCACTGGTTTATCTCTTTGGAGTATAGCATAGATTCTCCCTTTTGACAAATACAAAAAGCAGACTCCCATGACAAACTCCTTGCGGCTGTTGGCGGGATATGGTACTATAGCATATGAACTTTCCTTGCGAAAGCATGAATGTACAATCAGTACCTGGAGATGATATTTTTGAGAAACCAAGAAAAAGAAGAAACTGCATTGTTCTTAATCGGATGGACGCTGGTAGTGACTGCTGCCATCTTCCTTATCTTATACAAAATCCTGCCCCTTCCCTATGATAAGCTGATGATGCCTTGCATCTTCCGCAGCGTTACCGGGCTTTACTGTCCTGGCTGCGGCGGCACGAGGGCGGTATCTGCCCTGCTACATGGACGCCTGATTACTTCCTTCGTCTGCCATCCCCTCGTGCCTATCACGGCCGCCACCAGCGGATGGTTCTTAATCAGCCAGACCATCGAGCGGATTTCCAGACGCCGGATTCAAATCGGTATGAAATACCGGGATTTCTATATCTGGGCTGCCCTGGGGATTGTCATTGCCAACTTCCTGGCAAGGAACTTGCTGCTGGTTCTGTGGGATATCGATCCGTTAAAGGCCATCGCCCTTTCCCTATGACCCAAGCTCTTCCCCTATGACCTAAGCCTTTCCTCTTTAACCCAAGCCCTTCCCTGACAGAAAAAAGCACGGATATTACATCCGTACTTTTTTACATTCCCACACTATCTGCCAATCAGATAATCAATCATCTCGCATCCCTTCGCAAGGCAATGCCCTGATTTTGCCGCTTCCTTCTCATTATATTTCCAGGAATTGTCCTGAACCTTCGTGCTGTCATAGAGAAGATATGGGACGCTGTCGCCGGTATGTGTCCGAAGCGCAATCGGCGTAGGATGATCCGGCATCACCAGCATACGGTACTCCTCTCCTGCCTGTTCCAGTCCTTGCTTGATCGGCGCAATCACACGCTCGTCCAGATACTCGATGGCTTGTACTTTCTTATCCACGCTGCCCTGATGCCCCATCTCATCCGGGGCTTCCAAATGCACGTAGACAAAGTCGCAGCCATCTTTCGTCAGCGCGTCCACTGCCGCCTGGGCCTTGCCCTCATAGTTCGTATGAAGCCCTCCGTTAGCCCCTTCCACAGAAATATTTTTCATAGAAGCGCCTACCGCGATTCCCTTTAACAAATCGACCGCAGACACCATGGCTCCTTTCAGCCCGGTCTTTTCCCGGAAGGAGGTTAAGGCCGGACGTGTGCCAGCGCCCCAGAACCAGCAGGAATTAGCGGGATTTAAGCCCTTCTTCTTCCGCTCGGTATTAATAGGGTGGTCTGCCAGGATGCCATAACTCTTCTTCATCATCTCTCTAAGCGCGGTATCCTCCGGCAGATGCTGGCCGACTGTCTGCCCCAACACGTCATGGGGCGGCGTCAGCTCGACAACTCGTCCCTGATCCCAAATCAGCAGATGACGGTAGCTGGTGCCCACATAAAATTTGTACAAATCTGTTTCCAGCTCTTTTTTCACAGCCTCAATCAAGACTGCTGCCTCCTCCGTGGAGATTTCCCCGGAACTGTGATCCAGGATTTTTTTATCCTCGTAGTTTTCTTCCTCTTCCGACAGTGTCACGATATTGCAACGCAGGGAAACATCCGTGGGCTTCATGTCCACCCCGATGCTCAAAGCCTCAAGCGGAGAACGCCCGGAATAATAAATCTTAGGATCGTAACCCAGCACGGACAGATTTGCCGTGTCGCTTCCCGGCGACATCCCTTCGGGAATTGTATGTACCATCCCGATTTCTCCGGCCGCCGCAAGCGCATCCATCTGCGGAGTCTTGGCATATTCCAGGGGGGTCATGCCTCCCAGTTCCTCGATGGGGCAATCCGCCATGCCGTCCCCCAATATAACCACATATTTCATGTCTCTACCTCTATACCACGCGGATTCTCTGGACAATGTCCAGCCCGCTGGCTTTCTTCTCGTATTCTTCCTCGCTCATCGTGCCTGTCAAAAATGCAGTTTCTCCGCTGATTTCCGGCACTTCCACAAATTCGGCCTCGCCAAACAGTGATTTTACCTGTTCCTTGTCCGCCGTAGAACGCACAAAGAAACGGCTTTCGTTCCTGCCTTTGTCCACCAAATCCATCTTCTTGGAACTCCAGGACATCAGGATATTTTTATGCAGATGCTTTGCGATGTCCACAATATCTGCAACCACCGCGCTTGCAGTCGGCAGCTTGCCTGCCCCGCTCCCATAGAACATGGCGTCTCCTAAGACATTCCCATGCACGAATATGGCATTGAATACGTCGTTGACACTGTACAAAGGGTGCTGCTGTGAAATCATAAACGGCGCAACCATCGCGCAATACCCTTCTTTTGTCTTCCTGCTGGTAGCAAGAAGCTTAATTACCAGGCCCATTGCCTTGGCATATTTGATGTCATCCGCAGTAATCTTGGAAATCCCTTCGGTATAAATATCTTCAAAATCCACTTGCTGCCCGCATACAAGGGACGTGAGGATGGCAATCTTCCTGCAGGCGTCATAGCCTTCCACATCCGCCGTAGGATCTGCCTCCGCATAGCCCCGAGACTGCGCGTCTTTCAGCACATCTGCAAATTCCAAGCCCTCAAACGTCATTTTGCTCAAGATATAATTCGTAGTTCCGTTTAAAATTCCTGTTATCTCCTCAATCTCATCTGCAGTGAGCGAAGAGTTCAGGGGACGGATAATCGGTATGCCGCCGCCCACGCTGGCCTCGAACAGGAAATTGATTCCCTGCTCCCTGGCAATCGCAATCAGCTCCGCGCCATGCTTTGCCACCAACGCCTTGTTGGAGGTCGTTACGTTCTTGCCGGCAAGCAGCGCGCGCTTCACAAACGTATACGCCGGCTCCACGCCCCCCATGGCTTCCACTACTACCTGGACTTCCGGGTCATTGGCAATCACGTCATAATCGTGGATGACTTTGCCCTCCATGGGATCTCCCGGAAAATCACGCAGATCCAGGATATACTTCACCTCAATCTCGTCGCCTGCCCGTTTGGCAATGCTCTCACTGTTGGTATTTAACACTTCTACCACTCCGGAACCGATGGTTCCATAACCTAAAATCGCTATTTTAATCATGATGTCACTCCCTGGCTAATATTTTTAAATAATGAATCCCCGCCTGCTGCTCAATGTTCTCTACCATCTGTGACACATTCCTCGTGTCCGGCAGGACATCTACCGTCAGGGTAAGGGATGCAATCCCATTGATTGGGATACTCTGGTGGATGGTCAGGATATTCGCCTGGTAATCCGCTACCGTCTGCAGCACCAGGGACAAAAGCCCTGGTTTGTCATCCATCTGTATCACCATTGTGATGCTCTTTCCCTTGGCATTGTCGTGGAACGGGAAGATATCATCCTTATACTTATAGAAAGAACTCCGGCTGATCCCCACCGAATCCGCCGCTTCCTGCACGGATTCCGCGCGCCCGGATTCCAACAGTTTCTTCGCCTCCACGACCTTTAATAATACCTCTGGAACGGCTTTCTTCTTTAAAACAAAATATTTCGTCTTGTCTTCCATGCTGCCTCCAGTTTGTTTGCCCGTGAGATACATCTGTACTCACAGCAAAGATGTTAGCATATTTGCACTTCAAATGCAAGCACTTTTAAAAACCTCGGCTTCCGCCGCTGGAGCTGCGTCCGCCTGCCCCGGTATGCGTAGTACTGCGGCTTCCGCCTCCTCCGCTGTCCTGCGGCTTGGGGATATGGCGTTTCGTGACAAAAGAATTAACCAGACGGTCTTCCCTGCGCGCCAATTTCACACTGCCATTTTTTTCTATGGGATATTGATAGCCGCCGAATTTCAGGCGGTATTTCCCAAAAATCCCGCTGACTGTGGCCCCGCCTGCAAACACGGCAAGTCCCAGGGCGATAAGGATTTCTGAAAGGGTAATGCTTTTCTTCTTCGGATGCCTTGTGATTTCTCCGGTATCTTCATCATAGAGGTGGTTTTTGCTTGCATCTTCGTTCAGATAAGCCTCCTCCACCTCGCCCAGCATTGCCTGCAGCGTGGCGGCATATTCCTCCTCAGAAACCTCCTCATATCCGGCGTCCAGAATCCTTTCGGTACGTTTGTCCGTAATATAGTACCTTGCCTCGCCAAAAGCGCGTACCACAATTTCACGGTTGTCCATGTCAATGGCGCAGATAATGCCGTCGTCTTTGGACGTATAGTCATCAAACCATGTCTCGGCATATGCCGTTGCATCCTTGCCGCCGGCATCGTCCGTAGTCAGGGCCATGAAATCCCAGCCCGTACTCTCTTCCAGCTGCGCCAGCTGGCGATTAATCTCTTTTGCCTCCTGCTCCGTCAGCAGCCCTGCCTCATCAGCCAGCTGCATATTCCCCCCTGCAGACGCACTGTCTTCTGCCTGCACCGGCAGAACGCATAATGTCATGACACACAGCAGGAAGGCTGCCGCCAGGCATCTCTTCCACATTTTCATAGCATCCATCCTCCCAGCAATCCCAGAAGGAACACAACGGCAAACAGAATAAGTCCCAGCGTCCAGACTTTTGCCCCGTCCACCGGCAGCTCTCCATATACCTTCCCGTTCTGTCCGTTCATAGAATAATAGTACATCTTTCCGTCGCGCCCTTTATATGTAACCGTCCACACCGGAAGCATGATGTAATCCCAATTTTCACGCTCTGTCTGCATCTGGCAGCTGCGGACGCTCAGCTGGGAATAACCGCCTGCCGTATCTTTGAGCAGCCTCTCTCCGAATTTCTTGGCGTCTGCCGCCACTTCCGACTGCAAATCCTGGCGTTCCAGATCGCGTTTCTCCGCAAGGAACCCGGAAAGGTATCCCATGTGGAACTTCTGTACCTTGCCCACATCATAGGGCAGCACGCCCTCCGCCAGCTTAAGGCTGTTCTTCTTAAGGGCGTTTTTCGTAATATCTTCCAAATGGATACTGCCGCCTCGTTCCACATGGTAAACCTTTGTCTCCGTGTATTCTGTATCTCCGCTGCGCCACACGCGGAAATTCTTGCCCTCCGCCTGCAGGAAACCTTTCATATCCATGTCAGCCATCCAATAGGGAAAATAAACCCCGGAAATTTTCTCAATCTGCTGTTTATTGAAGAATGCCTTTGGCACGAATTTCTTGCGGTGTACATATGCAAGGAATTTCTCAGTCGCTTGCTTTTTGTCAATCGTAAACGGGATAATCTTATCGGGCAGGAATTCTCCGGAAACCCTGCCGGAAAGCACTACCGGGTTATGGCAGTAATAGCAGAACGTAGCCGCCGTGGTCTTGTCTGTCACAATCTCCGCCCCACAGCTGGGGCAGTTGTAGATGACGCCCTCTTCAGCCTCACTGCCCTGCTGACCGCCAGCCCCCTGGCTTTGCCGCGTATGCTCCTGACCTCCCTGCCGCACATCTTCCCGGCTCCCCCGCTGTGCATTCCCCTGGCTCCCCTGCTGTGCATATCCTTCCCCTGAAGGGCCGGATATCTTTTCCTCTTCCTCTGTTGCCGGCTTCATCTTCTCAAGCTCCTCCTGCGAAAACGCAGAAGCACAATATTCGCACTTGTACTTCTGCGTTGCCGGATGGAATACCAGTTCGCCGTCGCAATTCGGACATTTATAACTGATGACTGCCATTGCTTTTCTCCTTTATCCTGATCACTGCCTGGGTTTTCCACACTGAGAACAGAACTTCCCTCTGTTTTCCTGCCCGCAGGCGCAAGTCCATTCCCCGCTGCCCTCAGGCCTCGGCTTTCCGCACTCCGAGCAGAACTTCCCGCTATTTTCCTGCCCGCAGGCGCAAGTCCATGTCTCCGGCTCCTGCGGCTTCGGCTTTCCGCACTCCGAGCAGAACTTCCCGCTGTTTGCAGCGCCGCATTCACAAGCCCAGCTTCCCGCCGCCTGCACCGCGCTCTGCGGCGCTGACGCATTCCGGGCGTTCTGGCTGTCCTGCGCTCCTGCGCCTTGGCTGTTCTGTGCCGCTACGTTATGCTGCATGGCTGCATTTTGCTGCATCTGCATCTGCTGCATGTTGGCGGCAGATGCTGCGCCCATGGCATTACCCGTAGCGTTCATGCCAAAGCCCATGCCCATGAACCCTGCCATGGCTCCCGCAGAGTTGGAGCCTGCTGCTTCCAGCCCGCGCGCCACATGGCCTTGCATATAGCCTTCCCGCACAGTGGGGTCGCTCAGCATTGCGCCCTCATTGCGCATATTGATCAGTTCCGTAGATTTCTCGTCATACGTCACGCTGGCGATTCCCACTGCCTGGATTTCCATGCCACGCATCTTTCTCCAGTCCTCATCCAGGGTGTCCGCCATGTATTTGCCTAATTCCCTTCCCTTAGAAGGCACATAAGAAATACGGATGCCGTCCGCCGACATCTGGTTAATTGCAGACTGCAGCGCCTCAAGGAATTCTGCCATATACTGCTCATTGATGTCCTCAATCTCCACCCTTGCCGCATTCCTGGGAATAACTTCTGCATAGAACCTGAGAGGGTCTGTAATCTTGATGGAATAATTGCCATGGGTACGCAAAAACAGCTCCGCATTATAGAAATTATCGAAATAGTTGATTGGATTCCTAGTGCCAAATTTGATTCCTTTAATTTCCTGAAGGTTGATATAAAATACTTTCTGCTTAGCAGGCGTCCCCCCGCCGAATTTAATCCTGCTGAACGATTCTAAAATAGTATCTTTCAGCTCTCCGTTAAACAGGGAAGGCAACGCGGAATTATCTACCTTGAAATATCCCGGCTCCGCTGTATAATCCACGACCCTTCCGCCGTCTACCAGCATCATGAACTGGTTATCATACACATGGATGACTGAGCCATTACTCACCGTATTGTCTGTCCCTTTCTTGTTCTGCCCCTTGCGGATTGAAACTCCGCTGGTAAAGACAGTGCGCTCCCCCATATCGTCCGGCTCAACTACTTCCAGCCATTGGTCTGCCAGCCCGCCGGAGACTGACTGAATAGCCGCTTTTATGATTCCCATATTTCTCTCCTAACAATTCATTGTGCCCCTGAGAGGCTTTTCCATTTCAGATACGCATTGATAAACAAATCCAGGTTTCCGTCCATCACGCTGTCCACGTTGCCGGTCTCCGCATTGGTGCGGTGATCCTTCACCATGGTATAAGGCTGCATGACATAAGACCGGATCTGGTTGCCCCAGCCGATTTCCGTGACTTCGCCACGGATGTCCGCCGCTTTTTTCTCATTTTCCTCCTGCTTTAAGAGATACAGCTTTGCCTTTAACATCTGCATCGCCTTATCTTTATTCATATGCTGGGAACGCTCATTCTGGCATTGTACCACAATCCCTGTGGGGAGGTGCGTGATACGGATGGCTGAGGAGGTCTTATTGATATGCTGGCCTCCGGCGCCGCTCGAGCGGTAAGTGTCAATGCGGAGTTCGTCATCCTTGACCTCAATGTCAAGGTCTTTTTCAATATCCGGCATGACGTCGCAAGAAGCGAAAGAAGTCTGGCGTTTGCCCGCTGCGTTGAAGGGGGAAATCCGCACCAGGCGGTGTACGCCTTTCTCTGATTTGAGATAACCGTAGGCATTCTCCCCACGCACTTCAAAAGTAATTGACTTAATGCCTGCTTCGTCACCATCAAGCGAATCCAGCACCTCCACCGTAAATCCCTTGTCTTCTGCCCAGCGTTTGTACATGCGGTACAGCATGCTGTTCCAGTCGCAGGACTCCGTACCTCCCGCCCCTGCATGGAGGGAGAGTATGGCATTTTCCCCATCATACTCTCCAGACAATAGGGTCTTTATACGGATATTGTCAAATGTCTGCTCAAATTCTGACAATGCCTCCTGAATCTCAGGAATCAGCGAAGCATCGTTTTCCTCATATCCCATCTCCAGCAACGTCTCAATATCGTCGTACTGCCCTTCCAGATGCGCATACGTTTCGATATCATCCTTTAAGCTTTTGAGTTCTTTCATCTTCTCCTGGGATACTTCGGTATCGTCCCAGAAATCCGGGGCTTCCATTTCCCTCTCCAGTTCCTGGACACGCTGCTCTTTATTTGCTAAGTTAAAGTGAATCCCTCACTTCCACTAACGGTCCTTTATAAGTGTTCAAGGTCGTCTTGAACTGGTCTAACTCAACCATCGTGTCACCTCTTTCTGATTATATTTTCAAAATGATGCTATCCCCTGAAATATCAAAGCGGATAACCTACATTGATTACGGACATTCTACCACATCTGGTGAAAGAAAACAAGTTTCCGCGGGGACAGCGCTAAAACGGAATGCACCATTGACAGCCGGAAGCCTGTTACATATAATACATTTATGAATACATGGATTAAAGAACAACTTGAAATGCTGCGAGAACCAGATTTCCAGAAATTTACCGCCCGTCTGCTCCCCGGCACGGAGCATATCCTGGGGGTACGCCTGCCTGCTTTGCGGAAAATAGCAAAACAGCTTGCCAAAGGAGACTGGCAAGCGTACTTACAGACAGCCTGTAACGACAGTTATGAGGAACTCATGCTCCAGGGCATGGTTCTTGGCTATGCCAAAGGAGATTTACAACAGAAAGAACTTTTCCTGCGGTCATTCCTGCCAAAAATTGACAACTGGTCTGTCTGCGACAGCACCTGTTCCACCCTTAAACTTGCAAAATCACAACCAGAAGCGTTTTGGGATTTCTTGTCAGAATATCTGCACAGCCCTAAGGAATACGAAGTGCGGTTCGCATTGGTGCAGATGCTCAGTTATTATGTAAATGAGGATTATCTCTCCCAGGTGCTGGAAGCGATTGACGGCGTGGACTTAAAATTGTATTATGTGCAAATGGCTCAAGCATGGGCTGTTTCCATCTGCTACCGGGAGTTCCCTGACAGGACGCTTCCGTTTCTAAAAGAAAACCATCTGGATAGCTTCACCCACAATAAGGCCCTGCAGAAAATTACAGAATCCTTGAAAGTACCGAAAGAACAGAAAGCGCTTATCCGCACGTTGAAACGACGGCCAGATTAACAGGCACAGCCTTGCGCACTTTATAATAGGGGGTTGCCGGCACTTTTTCGCTTAGTCAAAGTAAAATAAATTTTCAAACTTTTTGTCAAGCGCAATGATTTAACGTTGGTTTTTCCTTTCCTTTCACATATCTGTAAAAATTTCCGACAGCTACTGAAATGCATACTGTAGCTGTTAAATCCATTATTGGATACCCCTGCATATCTCTGATATAAGGAAAAAACACCCGCGGCAATGACCATTGAAATATAAGTCCATTTTCATCGATTTATCTCGAATTTGGACTTTCATTTCATCACTGTCCTCTTTTTGTGCCTTTCTCAAAATAAGACCAAAAAGCATCCAAAAAGCTACCATACAGCCTAAAACTGTACCACAGGGGTAACTTTTGAACGCCTCTGATTCTGATATTTATTTGTCCGATTGTAAGCATAGCAGAAAAGGACAGAAAAAGTCAAGCGTACTGCATAAACTAAAAAACTAGTGTCTTGTATTGTTGATATTTGATAAAATCACGCAGGATATTCGTTCATTTACAAGGCGAATTTTCGACGGCGTAGCGGTGGCGGTTATCACACGGAGGGACCCGCTTGCGGGAGGATACCTTATGATGTACGGCTAGAAAATTCAACGAAGCAGATGCGCGAATAGGCAAGTGAGTTTGACTAATCATTAATGATACAAAACACTAGCTGCTTATCCAAACATTACAGCCGCTGTCAAATCAAAATACTGCCGGATCATCTTTTGCGATTCGCGGCTATTGCCCGCCCTGAGGGCAATCATTGACTGCTCTCCTGCAAGCTTATTATTACGAAATCCCGAATAAAGATAAATGTTTCTAATCTGCATTCCCAGAAATCCCGCAATCGCACGCGCATTGTAAATGCCCATCGTAAACTGCCACTGGGATTTTCTGGCAGAAGATATGTCTATCGTCTTCTTAAATTCCATGATATGCAAGTCCCAGATTCCGCTTTCCTGCTCAAACTTAAACAGAAACTTATCTGCACAGGCCGTAGCTCCCTTCGTCTGCCCCTCCAAATAAGGCAGCACATGATTTTCCGGGGAGGGAAAAATCAAAAGTTCCCCCTGTGCCATACAAGTAAGGCTGACCTTCCCGGCCTCGCTTTTTTCTTTCAGCTTCGTCTGCTGCTTATCCATCAAAACCTCATACGTTTCCTCGCGGAACATACGCAGTTTTTCCTCTATGTGTGCCGGAATCATCTTACTCCCCCTCAAAATCCTGAACTTCGGCAGTACGCTCCAAAATCTCCATCAGCGCGTCGGTAAACGTCTTTACCTTGAATTCCCCATCTTCGGGAACCAGCTTCTCCACCTCAGAATATTCCCCCATATCTGTAAACTGATAAATCGATACGTCCTGCAGGCGTATCATGTCATCCTCAGTCAGCCCCAGCCTTTCCAACAGTTCCCCAGGGGCTGCCATTTCCTTTAAGCGGCACATATTATTGATATGCTGGACAATGATATCGCTGTGGGTAGTCGCTACCATGCAAAGCCCATGGTTCACAAGACGCGCCAGGAGCTTTCCCATCTCCTGCTGGAGCCTGGGATGCAAACACATTTCCGGCTCCTCATAACAGATTGCCTCCAGGCTGCGCCGGTATTTTAACAGCAGCAGCGGCGTCAGCTCCGTCACCACAGCAGAAGTCGTACGCAACGGCAGGCTTTGTTCACTGCCGTCGGGCAGATAACGGATTTCCCGCCCATTCAGATCGCTGCCATACTGAACCCTTCCATGCGCCATGGATGCTTCCATCCATGCGACAATGTCGCCATACTCCGTCTCATGCTCCAACGATAAGCTTTCCATCATGTCTAAGAAATGGATGATTGGCTTTGTAAAGGGCTGGATTTCCTCCTTGTCCCGGGATTCAGACACATCATACGCAACCTGCCTGCCGACCTTGTTTATGACGTTCTTTGCCAGCATGAATCCAGTCCTGGCAGCTGGGAGATAAACGGTATTGAAACTATGATAGGCAGCATCCCCCTTAAAAAGCCACTGCAGTATATCCGTAAAAACTATCCTTGCTATAAATCCCGCATTCTCCTCCATTCTCCTGCCATGGAAACGCATTCCAAAAGAACCCTCCCTACAGTAAAACAATACTCCACTCTCTTCTTTCTGCCCTTCTATTGTCACCTCAAATTCCGGTTCCACGTTTACGGCAAATGTTCCGATTGTTACTTGTTCCGAGTTGAAGAGTCCCGCCACAAACTTATCCTTATTTTGCGCAAGCAGCTTATTCAGCATCTCAACCAATACTTGGGAACTTATTTTTATTTCCTGTTTTAAACCTTCGCCTGACTTCCGGACGAACTCACGCATATTTTCATACGCTTGTGCATAGTCCTCTTCCAGCAATTCCTCTAAGCCCTGGAAGACAGCTGACTCTGTTTCCGCGGCATAGACTCCCCAAACCAGCGACAAGAGGTAGCTCTTGCCGCTGTTGTTATCCCCGACAAACAACGTCAGGGGGGAAATGTCTATCTCGGTTTTCCTGATTTTCCCAAAATCTTCAATAACCAAACTTCGTTTCATGATTTCTCCTAATCCGCAAAATATGCGTCCAGGCCATCGGCGATGCCGACGGCAATTTTCTGCTGGTATCCCGCGTCTGCCATGTTGGCGTCTTCGGTGGGATTTGTCATAAATCCCATCTCAATAATCGTCACCGGCACTGTACACCAGTTGATGCCGCTCATGCTGTCCGTCTCCCAGATGCTCTGCTTATTGGCCCCGGTGGCGTTCACTACCCCATCCAGCACGCATTCCGACAGCTTACGGCATTGGCCGTAGAGATTCCCCATATAAGGATTGGCAGAAGTCGGGCAGATCGTCAGCGCGCCATTCTGCCCGCTGTCGTCCGAGCCGTTGGCGTGGACACGGATAAAAGCGTCTGCCCCTGCATTGTTAGCGACCGCCGCCCGCTCGCTGTTGCTGATATTCACGTCATGGCTGGTACGAACCATCATCACCTGATAGCCCCTTGCTTCCAGCTCTTCCTGCAGTTTCAGGGATACTTGCAACGTCAGCTCATATTCCTTAAGACCAGTGGCACAGCCGGTCGTACCACTGGCAACCTTGGGCTTCGTCTCGGAAGCTCCCGGGCCAATCGGCTCCTGTTCGCTGTTACCCTGCGCCTGATGTCCGGCGTCAATCACCACCAAGAAGCCATTGTCCGTCACCTCCGACGCCAGCATGAGATATTCGGAGGCAATGTAATATTCCTCGCCGTCCACCAGGACGGCGCTCCATGTCCCATCGTCCGCCGTCCTGGTAAAGCTGCTCCTGCGCGATACCGTCTTGTAGACCTCACTGTCCGTGGAGGGTGCTTTCCTGACATTGACAGAAGACGTCGTCACAACCTCCTCCTGCGCATAAGCGACCGTCTCCGGATTCAGCGTAGGGACGTCAGGTTCCTTGTCCGCCGACGCGTCCTGCTGCCCATCCTCAGACTGATTATTCCCATTTTCTGTATCTGCATTCTCTTCGTCTGCATTTCCTGCATCCGTGTCTTTTACATGTTCCTTCTGATCCTTATCTTCCTGACTCTCCTCAGGCGTTTCCTTCTGATTCTCGTTTTCTCCGGCCGTAATCCGGCTGTTCTCTTCCTGTCCTCCGCCATCCGCCTTGCCGGCACACCCGCCAAGCAAAAGGGACATAAGAAGCAGGCCTAGGATAACAAACTTATAACGCTTCATCCGTTTCCTCTCTTCCTCTCTACTCGTTCCCGGTCACCACATGGACTTTCAGGAGGTTCGTGTTACCCGGGACACTCAAGGGAACCCCTGCCGTAATTACCGTAATATCTCCGACAGATACCAGCCCTGCCTGTTCCGCCATATCCACCGCATGTGCGAACAGCTCATCCGTGTCTTCCTTTTGCTTGATTGCTAACGGCGTCACGCCCCAGGAAAGATTCAGCTGACGGCAGACTTTACGGTTAATGCTGCCGCCGATAATGGCGCAGTTAGGACGGTATTTGGAAATCATGCGCGCCGTCTCCCCAGACCATGTGACCGTAATGATTGCCGCCGCATCCAAATCCATTGCCGTCGTGCAGGTGGCATGGGAAATAGCGTTTGTAATATCCGGGTTCTCGGACTCCCGCTGCTTAAACCGCGCCGAATAGTTTATGTCCTGCTCCGTGCGCACGGCAATCTTCACCATCGTCTTCACAGATTCCACCGGGTACATGCCCGCAGCCGTCTCCCCGGAAAGCATGATGGCGCTGGTACCATCATAAATGGCATTCGCCACATCTGTCGCCTCTGCACGGGTAGGCCTGGGGTTCTTCATCATGGAATCCAGCATCTGCGTGGCAGTGATTACCTGTTTTCCGGCATTGACTACTTTCTTAATAATCATTTTCTGGATAGCCGGCACGTCTTCTAAGGGAATCTCCACACCCATATCCCCTCTTGCCACCATGATGCCGTCGGACACTTGGATGATTTCATCAATATTCTGCACGCCCTGCATATTCTCAATTTTAGAGATGATATTGACGTTGCGGCAGTTCTTTTCCGCAAAAATCTTGCGGATCTGCATCACATCATCGGCTGTGCGCACAAACGAAGCCGCAATAAAGTCAAAATCGTTTTCAATCCCGAATACGATATCTTCGTAATCCTTCTCACTGATATAAGGCATGGAAAGCTCCACATCCGGCACATTGACGCCTTTTTTGTTGGAAATCATGCCGCCATTCACAACGCGGCAGGAAATCTCAGTATCTGTCACCTCTTCCACGTCAAGAGCAATCAGCCCATCGTCAATCAGGATCCTGGAACCTGGCTGCACGTCTTTCACAAGATCCTTATATGTGATGGATACCCTGTCGGCATTGCCTGTCACTTCTTCTGTCGTCAGCACGAATTTCTGCCCTGCCACAAGCTCTGCTTTGCCCCCTTCAAGCTCACGCAGGCGGATTTCCGGCCCTTTAGTGTCTAAAAGGGTCGCAACGGGCAGGTTCAGCTCTTCCCTAAGTTCCTGCACTTTTTTCAGGCGTTCGCCCTGTTCCTCATGGCTTCCATGGGAAAAGTTAAAGCGGGCCACGTTCATCCCCTCCTGCATCAGCTGCTTTAATACGTCTCCTTTGTCTGTTGCCGGCCCTAGGGTGCAGATAATTTTTGTCTTCCTGAAATTTTTCATTGATTCTTCTCCTTTTTCTGTCGATGCGTCATATGTATACAGCAAGGACTTGTGGATACCGGGGGCTCGGCATCCGCAAAAATCCCATACGCTGTCTGGTACGTTTTATTTACGGATGACGGTGCCCGTTGAGCCCACGCTATCCTCCTCCGAGTTATTAAGCTTCGTAATCAGCACGCTGCGCACAGCGGAATTGCCGATAAATGCAAGCGCAGCCTCAATCTTAGGAAGCATGGTCCCCTCCCCAAACTGCCCCTGCTCCATATACTGCCTGGCCTGTTCCGTCGTCAGTTCATCCAACGGCTGCTCCTGCTTTGTGCCGAAGTGCAGACATACCTTTTCCACGCTGGTGAGGATGACCAGACGGTCTGCCTCAATCAGCTCCGCCAGCTTTCCGGCAGCAGAATCTTTCTCAATCACCGCGCTCGCTCCTTGGAGCTTATGGTTCTGCGCCAGTACCGGGATGCCGCCTCCCCCACAGGCAATTACGACCTGGTCTGCATCTAGGAGCGCTCGTATGGCGTCAATCTCCACCACATCCACCGGCCTGGGCGCCGCCACAATCCTGCGGTATCCTTCCGCAGTCTTCACCACATGGTTGCCCTTCTTCTCTTCTGACTCTGCTTCCTCCTCTGTCATCACACGCCCGATTACCTTAGACGGATGGTAAAACGCATCGTCATAGGGATCGACGGTCACTTGTGTGAGGATTGTGGATACCGGCTTGTAAATGCCCCGGTTCAGAAGCTCCGTGCGGATGGCATTCTGAAGGTCATATCCGATATACCCCTGGCTCATCGCCGAGCAGACAGACATGGGCGTCGCCGTGTACTCTGGGTAAATCCGGCAAAATTCTGCCATGGCCGTGTGGATCATGCCCACCTGCGGGCCATTGCTGTGGGAAATCACAACCTGGTAGTCATCCTTGATGAAATCAACCACTGCCTTTGCCGTCCTCTTCGTGGCAAGCTTCTGTTCAGGCAGCGTCGTCCCCAACGCGTCATGTCCTAACGCTATTACGATTTTTTTCTTTCTCATGAAAAATACCTCCATAATACGCAGGACGCCAATCCTGATTTCCCCGGATTGACGTCTCAGTTTGTCCTTATTCCTAACCCAGCATTATACCTTATGCTTCTTCTATTTATCAATCCTCGGGAAAAGCGGAATCCACTCTGACCCCAGCACCTCCCCCTGCATCCACAGCGACGTTAACGTATAGGTCGGCGTATTCCACGCAAAAACAATCAGCTGCTGCGCATCATTATACCCCAGGCAGCTTCCCGCCATCCTCTCGTCTGTCCAGCTGGCCTTCCTGTTCCCTTCTTCATCTGTGGCTTTCTGCTTAATCAAAAGCTCTCCCGCCGCTTTAAAATACCGCTTCAAGACCTGATGCTCTTCATCATCCTCCTGCTGCTCAAAATATTTTGGGGGAAATTCTTCGTTTGAAATAATCTCCACCCTTTCCAGCCCTATTTTCTTCATCCCGGCAAGGAATGCTTCCTCATTCTCTTTATTATGCATGATGAACGAAAAATAAATCTTAGAATTTTTCAGTTTCTGCTTTTCCGTATCTGGCAGTTCCTTCACATGTTCTTCCTGTGTCTGCCGCTCTTCCAACGGCACTCCCATATATGTCTCAAATATCGACAGGATCTGCTTCCCGGAACAGAAAGCATCTTCCACGAACACAATCGCCTGCCCCTCTTCCGAAAACATCAGCGCCTCTTCCAGAGACATCACCCTGTTTCTCGCTTGCAGGGATTCATTGATGCTGTTAATCTGATAAGCAATCTGCGCGCTGCCATCTTGCACATTGCCGATATTGCAGATTTTAAGCCTCTGGAAATCAACTTTCTCTAATTTAAGGATTTTATGGAAATTATTCTTCAATGCGTTGAAAATTTCCTGCTTCGATATAACCCGTACCTTTTCCAGCATATTCACGCAGGCTTTGACAAATAACGGATAATCGCCGATTTCATCCTTAAACTGATAAAACTGTTTGAGATAGGTTGTCAGGTAGGAGACGTCCATGTCGTGCGGAAATCCATTGTCAACAGATATCAGCTCGTAATACTTCCACTTCTCCTTTATCAGGAGTTCTATCCTGTGGTTATACAACTTAATTACTTCATTCGGCGCGATTGCATACGCCTGCTTGTAAAACCCTTTCTCTTCCAAAGCCATTTTCATTTTTTCGATAAGACGCATGTCTTTCTTATCGTAAATGATGGAATCTGAAATCAGCAGGCCGTAATGCACCAGCAAAATATATTCCACGGCGATGTATACGATATAGCGATCCTCCGCATATGTAACCAGGTAATTCTGGGACTTCCTGGAGGAACGGCTTTTCAGCCAGTTATCCGCCTCAAATTCCATATCCCTGCTTTTATTGTTCTTTTCCGCAATCGCCAGGTTGCTGTTGATATTCGTATTTGAGATGTCCGGCGCGATAATCAAAAGCACGTCCGTCTGCTTATTGGTATAAAACTCCGCGCTGCTTAACATCCGTTTGCTCTCATTGACTTTGTCAATCACCAGGCTGACGAATTTCTGCTGTTCCTCCAAGTTCCTGTCCTTAAAAACTTTGGAATAAAACTCGAGCCCTTTATGCCCGACGTCCACAAGGTTCTCATTCGTGAAAGCTACGCTTCTTTTGAATAACTTCCGTTTCGCAAGGTTCCTCAGCACCTGGCAGGCATGGTCATATTTCTCCCGGTCTGTCACCTGAAAATCAGGAACATATTTTTTAATTATCAGATTGAAATCTGTGTGGATGATGTCGTTATCCTGCAGTATTAAAATATTCCTGAAATCGTCAAACAACCCTTCTGCCGATTCGCTCAGCTGCTCCAATGCATACCGCAGCAAAGTCTCCGCCGTCAAGGTCTTTTGATGGTAATACACGTTCTCGAACATCATATACCTTGACACAATCAGCTGGTCGACCGTATTTATCGCCGCCGGAGCAATGCCTATCGTGTATCTCGTGTCCATCTCTTCTTCGGTCGTACTCAGCATACTGAAATCCTTGTTTGACTGTACCACCCGCAGCTTCTGGAACACCCTTGACATGTCAACGCCAGTCGGCACTCCCGTGGAATGCGAATCCCTCTTGAGATAATCTAATTTATCTGCGTCTATCTGCCCGCTGATAATCTGGGCATAAGGCAGCAGCTTCTCGGAATAAGGATACCCCCAGATAAAACAACAAATCTTCTCTATGATACAGTCCTTATTCGCCTTCTGCATCTTAACCGAATCCAACCCGGCTTCCACAATCTCCAGCAGTTCCTGGACAGCCGGCGACTGGACAATCAGGACGGATATCAGCTCTGACAGGGAGGGTTTCATCGACAGCCTTGTTTCAATATGGGTGCGGATGGAATCAACCTTGTCAAACAATTCAAACTTCGCGTTCTTCTGAAAATACCGTTCCGATGCATGGCTGCAGAACATATGCCCGCAATCATGGAAGATGGCTGAGAGACGGACAATCTGATTGACGTCCGCATCCGTATGGATATTCTTTTTATTTAATTCCTTCTCAATCTGCTTCTGCATGACATCTGCCGTATGAAGCACGCCCAATGTATGGGAAAACCTTGAGTGATCCGCACTGGCATATAATAAATTGGCAAGCCCTAACTGCTTAATGTGGCGCAGCCGCTGCAAAAGCGGGCAGTCTAAAATAAATATTTCACCTTCATTAATCTCTATCGTACCCCATACAGAATCATAAAAATTTTTCGTATTAGAAGGAGAAAGTGAAACCCTTTCGCACGAAGCATGGCATTCTTCCAGATAACCGCCCATCAGCTCATTGCAAAAAGCTTCCACTTGCCCTCTCAGTCCCTTTAACTTATCGCTCCTAAGTATATCTAAAACTGTTCCCAAATTAACACCCCTGCCGCCTCGCAAAATTTATCTGTTGCATTCTTGATAATGTCAGAATCAATACCGCATTCTGATTGATCCTTCATCAGCTTATGGGCGTAATAATCATTCATTTTAATCGATGCTTTCGTCCAATATGGATTATCTACCCCCATGAAACTTATCGTGTCTCCATTCAGGGACATCAATAAATCCCTGATGTTATTATACGCCTCCTGCACTGGGGACTTCACAAATATGTCTGACAATGCCTCGTACTCCGGTTCCGTCAAGGACTCCTTCAGTTCGCCCTGCATGGACGCTACCCCTTTTTGGAATTCTTCTCCCGAAAAGGGAATGAACTCCACGCCTGCCAGATACAGCGAAGCTACGAACTTTTTCAGGAAAGATTTCATATATGCTTCCATTTTCAACCCCCAACTCTGTAACTCTTAAATATAGTAACGCATTTTCATTATAACCCTACTATCTGCGATTTTCAATAAAAAATTCTTAAAACCCTTGTAAATAATAGGATGCATTACTTACAAGGGTTCCTTCTCCTCTGCCTGCATGAAGCGCGCTTATACAGCCATCTTCTTTACCGCCCGCAGAAGGCTTTTCTAATCATTCTTTTTTCCAAGCGTCACTGTAATGGTCTCTTCCCTCCATTCACCGTTGTTATTTCTTTGCAGCGTCACTTCTACATCGCTGCCTGCCTCATAATACTGCATAGCGTCTGAAAGCCCTTCTAATGAGGTAATCTTCCTGCCGTCAAATTTGGTCAGCACATCGCCTTTGTTGATTCCTGCCTGCTCAGCTGCGCTGTTCTCCGTCACCATCGTAATATATAAGCCCTCCGGCATACCGAAACTCTCTGACACTTCGGAAGTCACGTCCTGCCCTGTCACGCCCAGGTATGCGGATTTAGACTCATCCACGATTTCCCTGGTAATCAGGTTGTTGACAATCGGCTCTGCCGCAGAGATAGGGATTGCATAGCCCATGCCCTCCACCTGGGTATCAGCATATTTCACGGAATTGATGCCTATAACTTCACCGTTCATGTTCAGCAGTGCGCCTCCGCTGTTCCCGGGGTTGATGGCTGCATCGGTCTGAATCAAATCGTTCGTGATAGAAGTCCCTGTCGTCTCATCCTGGACGGTAACTTCCCTGTCCATCGCGCTGATTACTCCTGTCGTTACTGACTGCCCATATCCCATGGCATTCCCGATAGCCACAACACTCTGCCCGACTTTGACGGAATCAGAATTTCCGAGCGTCGCTACCTTAATCTTATCCATAGTGTCGCTGGGGATATCTTTTACTTTGACAGCCACGACCGCAAGATCCGTGCTGGCGTCCGCGCCTTTTACTTCCCCTTCTACTTGCTGATTATCCACAAAATTTACGGTAAGCTGGGTGGAATTGGCAATCACATGGTTATTTGTGGCAATATAGATTTCCTCCTCAGTCTGCCCAATGATAATCCCGCTTCCTGCGCCGGGCACTTCCTCCTGATAGAGACGTCCGAAGAAATCAGACTGTACCTGCTGGCTCATGTTGGTAATGGAAACGATGGAAGGCATTACATTTTCTGCAACATCCGACACATCGTTGACAGTCGTTGCCGTGCTTACGCTGGTAGCCGACAGGCTCCCCTTGTCGACAGCTGTCCCACCTGTATTGCCCTTATTTTCTGCTGTGGCCTCATTTACCGCCTCATTCGCGCCTATTGTGTGGCGGAACGCAAAGCCGGTTCCATAGAAGACGGTACCGGACACCAGCCCGAACACCACGGCAAGTGCCGCGCATTTGCCGACAGCCATGCCAAATCCTTGCTGCTTTTTCTCACCAGGCATTTTCTGTTTCTTAGGCCTCCTGGCTTTCTTCCCGGAAGCTTCCTGGTTCTGGGAAGATGCCTGCCCTGCCCATGCTGCCTGTCCTGCACTGCCTGCTGAACTCCCCTGGCTGCCGTTCCAGGCAGTGCTTCTATCTGTCCCATCAGTGCCCTGGGCAGTGGCAAACCCTCCTGGCTGGCTGTTTCCCTGAGCAGTGGCAAACCCTCCTGGCTGGCCGTTTCCCTGAGCAGTGCCATAGCCTCCTGGCTGGCTGCCTTCCCGCGCAGTATTATAAGCTCCCGGATAGCTGCTGTCCCAAGCAGTGCTGTCAGCTCCCGGATGGCTGCTATCCGGAGCGGCGCTGTAACCGCCTGGCTGGCTGCTTCCCTGGGCGTTCTCATGACTTCCTGCCGTATAGACCCGCGAGCTGCTGCTATCCGCTTCCTTTTTCTCATAATAATTAGGATTGCGCTCCTGGTTTTCCTGGTTCACATAACTGTAAGAGTAAACAGAACCCGAAGCTCCGGTGCTGCTCGGAATGGAATGTTCTGCATCCTTTCTTTCTTCTGCTGTTTCGGCGTTCTGCATAACACCCATATTGTTCTCAAGATTGTCCTTATTCTCATTATTGCCAAAATTATTAAAATTATTTTCCATAACAGATTGCTCCTTTCCTCTGCTGCTCTGTCCTTGTTTCTACTAAGCAGTTTACGGAACATTTGTGACAAAACTGTGTCTATTATTTTAAAAAAAAGTGTTTTTCAGACAGGGAAGCGCAGCCGCAGAAGCCATCAGGCGCAAAAAGCAGCTGCAAAATCCACCATTTTGCAGCTGCCTGAAACATCCTTTTCCCCAGCCTCTTATTCTACTGTCACTGACTTTGCCAGATTCCGCGGCTTATCCACATCGCAGCCTTTTCCTACGGACACATAGTAACTGAATAACTGCAGAGGAATGATAGCCAGGGAATTCGTAAACCAACGGTTCGTCTGGGGGATATAGATGACATAATCTGCCGCTTTCTCAATCTCCGTGTTCCCGGTATTCGTCACCGCAAGCACGAAAGCCCCCCGGCTGGTAAGTTCCACGATATTGCTGATTGTCTTTTTATATAAATCTTCCTGCGTCAGCACAGCGGCTACCAGCGTGCCTTCCTCAATCAATGAAATCGTCCCATGTTTCAGCTCCCCGGCTGCATATGCCTCAGAGTGGATGTAGGAAATTTCTTTCAGTTTGAGCGAGCCTTCCATGGAAATCGCATGGTCAAGGCCTCGTCCCACGAAGAACACATCCTTCGCAGAAATGTACCTGTTTGCAAAATGCTGGATTTTGCCTTTATTACTCAAGAGCATTTCAATCTGCTCCGGCAGCTTCCGCAAATCTCTGAGGTACGAACTGACCTCCTGGCTGGTAATCTCGCCCCGCACCTGCGCAAACTTGATGGCCAGCAGATATTCTGCAATCAGCTGCGCGCTGTACGCCTTGGTCGTAGCCACTGCAATCTCCGGCCCTGCCCAGGTATACATGACCTTATCGGCCTCTCGGGCAATAGAGCTGCCCACCACATTGACAATGCCAAGGGTCTTGACGCCCCTGTCCTTGGCCTCACGCAGCGCAGCCAGGGAATCGGCCGTCTCCCCAGACTGGCTGATGATGATGACCAGGTCATTCTGCGCTAAGATGGGATTGCGGTAGCGGAATTCAGAGGCCAAATCCACATCCACCGGGATGCGCGCCATGCCCTCAAATACATATTTTGCCGTGACGCCAGTGTGGTAGGCGGAGCCGCAGGCAACGATATGGATTCTGCCAATCCCGCAGATTTCCTCATCCGACATGCCCAGTTCCTCAATATCCACCGTGCCGCCTTTAATGCGCGGGTTTAAGGTATCCCTCACTGTCTGAGGCTGCTCGTACATTTCCTTGAGCATGAAATGTTCATAGCCACCCTTTTCTGCCGCATTGATATCCCAGTCAATAGCAGACGATTCCTTCGAAATCTCCTCGCCGTCCACATTGAAGAACGAAATCGCCTCTTCGCTCAGAACCGCAATCTCTTCATTCTGGATGAAATATACATTGCGGGTATATTTAAGGACCGCAGGCACATCGGAAGCAATCAGGTTTCCATCCCCGCCATGCCCCACAATCAGCGGGCTGTCTTTGCGTACCGCATACAGTACGCCGGGATGCGCCTTGAACATGATGCCCAGCGCATAGGAACCTTCCACCCTGTGCATGACCCGGATGATGGCCTCGACGGGATCCCCTCTATAATAGTAACCCAGCAGATGCGCCACGACCTCCGTATCCGTATCGGACACAAACTGACAGCCTTTGCCCTCTAAGTATTTCTTGAGCTTCTGGTAATTTTCGATTATCCCATTGTGTACCACGGCAATGCTTTCGTCCTGGTTAAAATGCGGATGCGCGTTGCTGTCCGTCGGCGCGCCATGGGTTGCCCAGCGGGTATGCCCAATTCCTGCCTCTCCCGGCATCATCGCCCCATCATGAGTCAGCTCGCTCAACACTTTCAGCCGCCCAATAGCTTTCTGCGCCCGGATTTTCTCTCCGTCATAGACAGCAATCCCGGCAGAATCGTACCCTCTGTATTCCAATTTTGACAAACCGTCCAATAAAATCGGAGCTGCCTGTGATTTACCAATGTAGCCTACTATTCCACACATATGAATCCTCCTGCTATTCGCCCATGCCAGCCGCCACGCCGGTCCGGTATGTAATCTCATCACTGATTCCCTGCACGCTGTCTGTCACTATGTAGCTGGTCGTCCCATATAAGAAATCATGGAGCTGCTTGACATTGGCTGACAGATCCTTAGGGATTACACAGTCCGCATCCGACTGCTGGTAGGAGATTGATACCACTTTGTTCTGCAGATCGAACGGAAATCCCCTGCTCTCCCCCAGCTTATAATGAAAGGCGTCCATGGCCATGGCGGCCAGCTCTGTCTTGTCAAGGCTGGTCTTAATCTGCGGGAACACAGCGTCAATCAGGGCATTGATTGTCCCTATATCTGATTTTAACGCTTTCTCTACCATCTTATTCACAACCAGACGCTGGCGTTCCGTTCTCTTAAAATCATCCCCCGCCGTATAGCGGATCCTGCCGTATGAGACGGCTTGGACGCCGTTTAAATTATAAGAGCCTCCTCCCGGAAGCGGTTCATAACTCTTGCCCGTCACCTCGGAAGTCTCAATGCAGTAGTTATTCAGATGGACACATTCTTCCTCCGTAATCTCCACTTCCACGCCGCCCAGAAGGTCGACCGCCTCCGCCACAGCCGAGAAATCAAAAGATACATATTCCCGGATGTCAAGATCCAGGTTGGTGTTCAGCATACGCACTGCCTGTTCCGGCCCCCCCACTGCATAAGCTGCGTTCGCTTTACTGTAAGCTTCCGTATTGTCCAGATCGGTCATTTTTAAGAACGTATCCCGGTACACGGACACCAGGCGGACTTCTTTGGTATCCTTGTCAATCCGCGCCAGCATGATTACATCCGAATTGCCTCTGTTGTAGGAATTGCTGTCACGGTTGTCCAACCCAAACAACGCAATCGTGGTATATTTTCCCAACACGTCCCGTGTCTCCTCCGAAAGATCTTCGTTCTCAACATCCTTGGCCTGAAATGATTTATCCGTATTTATCTTATCCATTTTCGCATTTGCCCAAATCCAAAGCAGCACGCTGCCCAGGATAATAACTTCCATGCAAACCAGCAGGACTTTGCGCTTGCGCCGCTTTGCCCTCATAGCTTTCCTTGCTGCCGCATTTCTCCCCTGCCCACTCTTCTTGTTTGCCATATTTCCACCTTGCCCATTTGTTTTTCTGTTTTTGTTTGCCCATGCCCTGGGAATTGCCCGGCACACGTTCACGACTTATCTTATAATATTTCCCGCCGATTATCAACTGGCATTTTTCTTGAATTTCACCTGACTGCCGCGCCTTTTCCGGCGATTCTGCAAAATCCTCCGAGCAAAGGCCCACAGGAACACGACGCGGTTGCGCAGCATCCTGCCAACGCCATAATGCTCCATGGAGGAAATGTTGTCCCCATGCCTGCGGTATAACAGCAGCGGCTCTGGCAGAAACCATGATTTCCCTGCAAAATAATCTCCCAAGACGCCGATCCACTGATCGTGCATTTCAATCCGCGCGGGTATCGGCAATATTGCCTCCAGCAGCTCCCTCCGGAACGCCATGCAGCAGCCGATATAGCTGTTCTTGACGATGTTTTTGGCTACGCCTGCCCCAGAATTGCGGAATGCGAAAAATGATTCCATCTGAATCCTGGCCGTATCCTCGCCTGCAAATACGCGGGCGTCATGGACGACCACATACGCCCCCTGCTGCCGGAACGCCTGCATGACCCGCTCCACCTTGCCTTCCAGCCAAATATCATCCTGATCCGCAAGGAAGATATACGCGCCGCGTGCATGGCGCAGCGCATGTTCCACATTCTTCTTGATTCCCTGCCTGGGCCCCTTTAGGAGCCGTACCCTGCTATCGCTGCCCTGGTACTCTTCTGCCAGAGCCAGCGTCCCATCTGACGAGCCGTCGTCAGAGACCAGCACCTCGTCTGCGTCTGAGAGCTGCCCTAAGATAGAATCCATCTGCTCCCTGAAATAAGCTTCCCCATTGTAAGCAGGAAGAATGACCGAGATGCGGATACCGACCGCCTTTGGCGGCGCAGGCCCTTTGTTTTTGCTTTTCACCATAATCTCCACCCCCATTTGCTGAAATAACGGATCATGGAGGCCAGATGTATTTTTAATAAATGGATATCCTTATGCGAGCCTCGTTCCCATTTATGAATCACAGAAGTATCCGGGCAGTACCACAGACTGCTCTCGGCGTTGACCCTCCTGCAGAGGTCTGCATCCTCCATATACATAAAATAACGGCGGTCAAATCCTCCAAGCTCCCGAAAAAGCGGTGTGCGGATGACAAGGAAGCTGCCCTGGGCAAAAGGAACCGGGAACGGCTTCCCATAATCCATGTCCTGCATCGTATGGTAATGCTGCCTCTTGGGGAAATGCGAGGGGAACACCATGCGCACTGCCATATCCCAGACCGTCAGTTCCCTGCGGTATACCGCCTGGAGCCTGCCCTCCTCATCGACCAGCCTCGGCACTGCCATGCCCGCTCCCGATTCCTCAAGGAATGTCAGCAGAACAGAAAAGCTGTCTTCCGTCAGAAGAATATCGGGATTCACGATAGCATGGAATTTAGAATCCAGCTCTTTCAGAACATAATTATGCCCCCCGCCAAATCCAAGGTTCTCTCCGGGGCTTTCGTAAACCACGTCCTTATTTTCTTCTGCCAGCAAAGACAGCGTATTATCGCTGGTACTGTTATCTACGATATAAATTTTTTTAGAAACCGTAGCGGCAGTGTGTTCCAAAATGGAGCTTACCGCGTTCCTTACATCCGTTTCATCATTAAATGCAACAATCGTAATTGAAATATCTGTCATAACGAGCCTTTTCCTGTCAGCACTACGACCACCGTCCGCAAAAGTATCCTCAGATCCATGCCCAGCGACCAGTTTGAAATATATTGCGTGTCTAGCGCCACTATCTCTTCAAAGTCTTTGATATCGCTCCTGCCGCTTACCTGCCACATGCCCGTCAGCCCTGGGCGGATGCCCAGCCTCGCCTTGTGGTGAAGCTCATACTGCTCAAATTCGTCTTCCGTGGGCGGCCTTGTCCCCACCAGGCTCATGTCCCCCTTAAGGACATTCCAAAACTGCGGCAGCTCGTCGATAGAGTACTTGCGCATGAACTTACCTACGCCGAACACCCTGGGGTCTTCTTCCATCTTGAACATAAACCCTTCCATCTCATTCTTTTCCATTAGGGCTTCCTTCATATTATCCGCATCCTTGACCATCGTTCGGAATTTGTAAAATTTAAAGCGTCTGCCATTCTTGCCAATCCTGGTCTGCTCATAAAACACCGGGCCCGGCGACTGTATCTTGATAATCGGCGCAAAAATGACAAAGGCAATCCCCATCAGCAGCAGCCCCACCAGGCTGCCAAGGATGTCTATGCAACGCTTCATAAATACCTGGCGGTTCGTGGCTATCTTCATGCTGGTCGTCAGAACCAGATACTTTCCGCAATGCTCCACAAGCTTGTTCGGCCTCAGCTGGGATTCCCGCACCAAGTTAAAATGCACGGTCAGCCCCAGTTCCAGCAGTTCATTGGCCAATGCCTCGCTGCTCTCCCTCGTATTGCCGTTAATGAACACCTCATCCACCACATTCGTGCGTACATACTCCAGAAAACTGTCTGCCGTGGCAACTACCGGCACGCCGCAGATTTCCTCGCCGGCCCGGTCCACATCCACGACTACCACGCCGATAACTTCAAATTCCTTGTATCTGTTGTGTTGGAAATCTGAGATACACTGGCTGGCATAACGTTCCTCAGTCACGACCACCATTTTGGAATAACGTTTCCCCCGAATCATGCGCTGGCGTATATAGATTTTCCACAGGCACCTGGCAAAATATTCTGTGACGATTGAGAGACCCCAGAAAACCAGGATCACCTGACGGGAATAAATCTCCGACTGCTTTGTCCCCCAGACATAGACCGTCGCGCCGGCAAATACCGTACTGCAGTGCATGATGACAGCCTTAAGCTCCTGAATCTTATTCCTGCGCAGGATTCCGGTATAGGCTTCCGTAAGGAATACGATGCAGCCGTCCAGCAAAAGCAGAAGAATTGCCAGGCGGTTATAATATTCGCTCATTGTCTGGTCATTATGAAGATTCCCTAACCTGATGACACAGGAAAGGTAAAACGTAACTTCAAGGCAAAGCACATCCAGAATTAAGAAATCCAGATGTTTCACCCAGCTCTTTTTCTGTTTTTCATACATAGTCCGTTCCTCGAGATGTATATAGTATGTGACGGTTACTCATACTGACGTATGATTCCGTATGTACAGCCAGCTGTCTGAGTAATCTTTCCTCTGCTGCTCGTCCATTTCTGAATATTTGGCAAAACTAAGCTTAGAGGGAATCATCTGCGTCCCTCCGCATTTATGGCAAAATATCTCTTTTCTCCGCGATACCGTCGTAATACTCCCACATTTCGGGCATATAAATACTTTCATCATAAGTCTCTTTCCACACCCAACTTTATTTAGATTTTTTCATTGTATCATTGAATTGGAAAAAGGGCAAGTTTTCTAGCCGTTTTAAGGTTTTATTAAGGATTTATTTAAGGTTTCAATGAATAATTGCACTTTTTCAAAGAAAAATTCGGATTGTAGTACGGATCCCCCTGCTTAAGCAGATTTATCCAGCGCGTGCGGAAAAACTCAATTTCCTCACCAAAACGGCGTACTTTCTCCTTGGTGTCTTCCTGCCCCCGGGACTTGGATTCATAATGGTACGCCTCCACATAGGGGTCGTACACTACCAGATAACCCTCGCGCCTGACACGCAGGCAGAAATCCACATCATTGAACGCCACGCCAAGCTGTTCTTCCAGCCCTCCCACTGCCTGATAAATTTGCCTGGGAACCATCAGGCAGGCTGCCGTCACCGCGCTGTAATTGAGCTGTATGGCCGCTTTGTGGAAATAGCCCTCCTGCCCGCGCCTGAGTCCCGGGAACATATTGGCTGCAATGCCGTCAATCCCTGCCACGATGCCTGCATGCTGGAATGTATTGTCCGGATAATACAGCCTCCCTCCCACGATGCCTACCTCCGGGCGCTGGCAATTCCCGAGCATCTCTTCCAGCCAGCCAGCCGTAATTAACTCTATGTCGTTATTCAGCAGCACGAAAAATTCCCCTCGGGCGTAGGAAGCGCCAAAATTATTGATTGCAGAATAATTGAAACCGCCATCCCAGACAACTATTTTTACCGCCTGCCCGCCAGGCAGGACGCCCTGCCCGTACATCCTCTCCCGTCCCTTTTCCGGGACGCCGCCTGCGCCGTCCATCCCGCAAAGTTCCTGATAATAACGGAATGTCTCTTCCTCCTGGCTGTTATTCTCAATGATAATGATTTCATAATTTGCCCAGGTCGACTTCTGGATGGACTGCATACACCGACGCAGCGTCCCCGCCTGATCCTTGTTGGGAATCAGTATGGATACGAAAGGCGTTCCAGATACCGGGTATTTTACGCGGTAAAACCCGAAATGGACAAGCTGGCTTACCTCTCCCTCCTGCCCCATTCGCTGCAGATGCTCCTGCAATGCACGCTGGCCTGCGTCATACGCATATAGCTTGCTTAGAGGATTGTCCGCCGTAGAGTTGCCATGAACCCGCCAGTGGTAGAGGATTTTTGGCACATGCCCGACCTTCGCGGCAAGCTCTGTGCAACGCAGGATGAAGTCATAATCCTGGGCTCCGTCAAATTCCCTGCGCAACCCGCCTGCCTGCTGCGCAAGCTCCCGCTTCACGCAGAGGAGATGCGTGATATAATTGTTAGAACGTAAAAGATCCGGACTGAAATCCGGCTTGAAATGTGGGTTCGTATGTCTGAGCCCCTGCTTCGTCTCCTCAACCTGATCCTCGTCTGAGTAGATGAGTTCTGTCTGCGGCTCCCGGTTTATCAACAGGGCAACCTCGTATAATGCTTCCGGGGCAAGCAAATCGTCATGATCCAGCAGGGCAATCCACTCCCCTGACGCAAGCGTGATGCCTGCATTTGTATTGCCTGCAATCCCCTTATTTTCTTCCAGACGGCAGTAACGGATTCTGGTCTCCTTCCGCTCACGGCAATACTCCTCCACAACTTGCCCTACTTCCTCTGAGGGCGTGGCGTCTGCAAGGCAGAGCTGCCAGTTACCGTAAGACTGCGCACGGACTGAATCCATCATTTCTGTCAGATATTTTTCCGGCGTCTGGTAACAGGGGACGACAATGCTGATTAAGGGCCGGCTCAAAAGCCTGCCCTCTTGTTTCGCCTGCCTTGCAAGCTCTTCCGTCCCCGCCTTATATTTTTCAAACCAAGGGCCGTAGGGCACGTCCTCCGGTTCTAATTTGTCCCGGAGGCGGTTTAAAAATGCCTGAACCCCATAGTGCCTCAAATAGCGGATGCCCTTTTTAATCCGATATGGCGTAATTTTCATAGCATCAGTTTCCTTTTTTTGTCCTGACACACCATTCCCCGGAATAGGGGGAATAGCACATTTTCCCATTCACTTTCTTATAGGTACGCATCTTGTAATAATACAAAGTGTCCGGCTTCAGCCCTTTTTCCGTTACGCTGACCTTCCCTGACCCGGAAATAGTCTGCACTAATTTATATTTCCCTGTTTTCCCATCTTTGCGGTAAAGCTTATACCCTGCTGCCTGGGGGACTTCCTGCCATTTCAGCTTCATTGCCTTCGGGCCGACGCCGGAAACTTTTTCCAGCTGCGTCCCTCTCAGCTTCTGCTGCCCGCCGGTGGCTGCAGACCAATCAGAATAGGTGACTGTGCCTGCCTCGTCTCTGTGGCAGGCACGGATTTTATAATAGTATGTTTGTCCAAAATCAACTTTTTTATCCGTCAGCGATACGGTAGCATTATCGGAAACATCCGCCAGAGAATCATAGCTGCCATTATAATCGGTGGCGCGGGTAACCTGGTAACCGGAAGCGCTGCCGTCCTTTGCCCATTTCAGCTGAATCCCTCCAGCAGAAAAAGAGACCTTGGTAACTGCTGGAGCTGCGTTGCCAGCCTGCACCATCAGAATCCGGGAATAACCGGAATTCTTCTTCCCTAGGGAATTCTTCACATAGGTGCGTATCTTGTAATAGTACATTGAGCCGGGCACGACACTGCCGTCTGTCCAGCTTGAAACCGCATTGCCGGAAATGGACTTTACTTTTTTAAAATCACCGTCGCTGCCTATAGAACGGTATATAGAATAACCGCTGGCCTTCGGCTCCTGCTGCCACGTAAGCTTAATTCCTGAATTGCCGGAGGCAGAAGCCCCTTTCAGCTGCGGCACGGACATTTTTATCTCGGCCTGCATAGTACTGGTGTAAGCTGAATAATAATTCTTATCGTTTACTTTCTGATATCCGCGGATGCGGTACGCATATTGATGCCCGGGAAGCACGGTTTTATCCGTATAGCTGATTTTCGCGCTGTCCTTTATCGTCTTGATACAGGCAAATTTCCCGGAATCCGTCTTTCGGTATATCTTATAGCCCGTAAGCTTTGCTTTTTTCTCCCAGGAAAGCTTTATCTCAGAATAACTTCCCACGATAAATTGATTCCAGCTGGTAGCCGGCACGGTACAGTTCACCGACTTTGCCTTAGAGTACGAAGAATAATTGTTGCCGGAAGAAAGCTTTTGCAGGGCGCGCACTTTATAGTAATAAGTTTTTCCCGGCAGCGCATTTTTATCCTGGTAAGAAACTGCATTAGGGTCGCTCAAGGTTTTGATTTTCTTATATTTCCCTTCTGCCCCTTCCCTGCGGTATACCTGGCAGCCGTCTGCCCCGCCGATTGCCTGCCAGGAAATCTTCACAACGCCTGCTTTTCCTTTCGCCACTTTTATGGATGGCGTATCCAAGCCCTCGCCCGGATAGGGACATGCCTTGGAGGGCATGTTCTTATATACCGGAACCTTAAAGACAAAGCCGCCGTTAATCAGGCCCATGGCTGCATAGCTGTTCCTGACGTTCTTGCTCTCGTTCGTTGCCGCCTGGAGGTTCTGCATATACTGATGCCAGTATAATCCGTCGTAAGATGCGTCTACATCAAACTTCTGCAGATAAAACGTATCCTGCCCTCTGTAAATGTATCTGTCCGCAGTCTTAGCCGCGCCGCCGCGCAGTGATGCATACCTGGTCGTCCATCCTTCTTTCTTTGCCTCTGTCAGGCCGCTGATGATTACCTGTTCCCCGATGCCGGTCGCCTGGATATTGAAATAATTATAATATCCCTTATATCCCTTATAGTTGCCTGAAATCAGCTGCGACGTCCCATTGACCCCTTGTTCCTGCCGCACACGGCTGGCCAGGAAGTAAGGGCTGACTTTCAGCTCCTTACCAATCTTCATGAATGCCCTGGCATACGTAATCCCGCCGCCAGAACCGTCTTCCAGCTTCTTATTACTCATGAACGTACCGTTTAAAATCTTCTCCACGCCTGCTTCTGTGTGGTAAGACTTGTTATAGACTTGCTGCTCAAACTGGAACACATATTCCTCGTTGAGCATGTTCCGTGGGTCGATAAAATATTTAACAACAGACTCCGAAGCCTGTACCCAGTCTGTGCCGTTCTTGATAATCCACTGCCCGGTAGATGCATCGTAATCCTTGGGGTCTTTAGACTTCCAAAGTTCCGGCGAATTGAGAGGCACCAGGTTTCTGCTATCCACCATCTCATTTTTAATGACGTCCGCCCACTCCAGCCCGGTGTTCATGGGCACAAACGTCCAGTTCGGATGTGCGCCGATCAGTTTCTGGATATAGGAGCGGTAGCTGGAGGGAAACGCAGACAAATCCGTCTTCCCGCTTGTCGCGCTCATGCCGGCCGCATTCCTTGCCCCGCCGCCAAAATACTTAGCCTTCCACTGCTGCATCCTCTCATCCTGCGTCACCACAAAGCTGTCCTGGACATAACCCGTATGCTCCCGGTCATCCATACCGAAAGCTACTTGGAACCAAAGCCCTTCTTCTCCGCTCTCCGCTCCCAGGAATTTCACCTGATAGCCGCTGGGAAGCGTCTGCACTGCCGGAGCGCTGGCAGATGGCTGCTGGCGAACTGAAATTTCAGGGCCAATCAGCGTACCATACATATCATACTCCTGCAGCATCGCCTCAAAAGCCTGCTCCAGCTCAGACATTCCTGCCTGCGGCAGGGCGTCGTCTGACGTCACCTGTTTCGGCTGCATGGCATATGAGGCAAAACTGCTCCCGCAGACGTCAGCCGTCAGGACGGCTGCCGCCAAAATACCTGCTGCCATTCTTATCGTCTTTCCTTTCATATCCCTTCTTCCTCCATTTACCGACGTTTTGCAATCGTAGTGTTGCTTTCCGCTACCTTTCCGTAGCTGCCATATCCTGTGTATTTCCCTTCACAAACGGCACGAACCCGGTAGTAATACTTCGTTCCTGCCGTCACGCTCTCATCTGTAAAACTTGCGGCATCTGCGCTCCGTACTCTTGCAATCTCCGTAAATCCGCTGGCCATCTGCGTGCTGCGCATGATTTCATAGCAGTTTGCACCCGGGACTTTTTCCCAGTTCAAAGTAAAACCTTTTTCTGCTGGCAGAACGGAGAGAATATTCACCTTTTGCAGGCTATACGCCGAAGCTGGCTTAGAATCCCCACTATATTGCATTACGCCGTTCTTGTCAATCATTGTCTCCACAACATAGTAGTAACGCTGGCCGCTGACAATATTACGGTCTTGATACTGTGTGATATTGCAGTCACGGATTTCTGCAATCTTCTCATAGACTCCCTTCTTCTGCCTGCTGCGTTTAATGCTATAGGCGGAAGCTTTCGGGTCTGCCTTCCACTTCAGCTCCATGGTTTCACTATCGACAGATTTCACATAGACCATGGAAGTGGCAGTTATTGTCTGCCCGGATATGGCGCTGCTATAACCGCTGTATCCGGTTTTTCCGTTCACATAATTCATAGCCTCAACTTTATAGTAATACGGTGTTTTGGCTTCCAGCCCCTTGTCCACATAGCTGTTTTTATTGCCCTGGATCTGTGCGATTGTCTGATAAGTCCCCTTTTTGGAAGTACTCCTCCTAATCTGATAGGCAGAGGCATTCTCTACTTTCTTCCATTTGATGCGCAAAGATGTACTATCCTGCGAGCTGACGCTGCGTATTTCTGTCTTCTTCACCGCCCACCCGGAAACCACTTTGGAATAGCCGCTGTAACCGTCGTTCTGCCCTCCTCTGGCACGCACTTTATAAAAATAGTTTTTTTGAGTATCGACTTTATCTGTATAATTCTTCCCGGATGCCGTGGCAACTTTCGTATATTTCCCATTGCTTGCCTCGCTGCGCCAAATCTCATATTTATCGACCTTACCCACAGTTTTCCATGTGATTTTCAGATTGCCTCCTGACCTAGAGACAACCCCGTTAATCTGAGGCGTTACCAGAGCTGCGCCGGATTTCACCTTGGAAAAGGAAGATTTCTTACCATCTGAGGCAACGGCGCGAACCTTATAATAATATGTAGTTCCTGCCTTCACAGATCCATCGTCATACTGGCACTTGCTGATTTCTGCAATCTTCTTAAACTTCCCATCCGCGGAATCACCGCGGTATACCTGATAGGAAACGGCGCCCGATACCTCACTCCAGTTCAGACGCAATTTCTTGCTGCTCCTGGACTGGATGCCCTCAAGCGAGGGTTTTGACGCCTTTTTGCTCAGTTTGTAATACCCTGCAATCCCTTGCGCATCCGCAATGCCAAGCTTTTTCAGTTTCTCGTCGGAACTCAAAAACTCGCTGACATCTGCTGAATTACTGAGAAAAGCATGTTCCACCAACACTGCCGGAATTCCAGCCTCCTTGCTCCTGCGGATTACTCCGAGGTAATCTGCGTGGGAACCGTCCGGATAGAGCGTCGGTGGGTTAGACTCTGTATTACGGATAAGGATGCCGCCTGCCCAGGTAGAAAGCCCCAATGCGCTCAGCTTCCTATAGATGTCAGTAGCAAGCCCTTTCCCTTCCTCCCCGATGTCCGGGCGGTAATTACTGTTGGGATAGTAGACGCCCACGCCCCTTGCCCCCGTATTCACACTGGAATTCAGGTGGAGGCTCACATAAACGTCAGCTTTCTTTGCTACCGCATACTCCACCCTCTTGGCATTGCAGACGGCAGACGAAACTGCGCCCCCGCCATTTGGGCAATCATTGCCTGACCTTGTCATATACACGGTGACACCCGTATACTTCTGCAGTTCCGTCTTACAGTACTGCGCAATCTTTAACGCTAATTCCTCCTCATTGCATCCGTTGCCCCGGGCGCCTGCATGAGTCCAGTCATGCCCCGGATCCAGCACGATAATCATTTGTCGTGCCGCACCGTTGGCTGCCCTGCCGGACATTGCTTCTGCTTTTACCGATTCTGCTTCCTGCAGTACGTCCTCCATGGTCTGCTCTGAAACTGTATTGCCATTTTCATCGAATGTCACCACATTCGCTTCCACTTCCTCAGGACTCGGGACGTCCATCAACACCTCGTCCGGCTCCGTTTCCACTTCCTGGTTGACGCCGAAACTAACGTCCATGCCCAGCCCGTCAAGCAAAACCTCATAAGTCCTGCCATCTGCCTGATACCTGACGCTCACCAGTTCGTAGATGCCTGACTGTGACTTATCTTTATAATCCATGGTAAATTTTACCATATTGTCCGCAATTTCTGCTGCCTCTGCCGTAAAATCCTTTTCCGCAGATACATTCCTATAAGTAAGTTCTGCTTTCTCAATCTTCACTCCGTCCTGCCCAAGGCTTACGGCAATGTTCTGCACCCCGGGGGTCTTTATCTGATCATTTTCCAACAGAAGGAAATTCAGTGTCCCTGCTTCCTTGCCGTCCCCTTCTCTTACATCCCTGTCTCCTGCTTCCTTGCCGTCCCCTTCTCTTACATCCCTGTCTCCTGCTTCCTTGCCGTCCTCTTCTCTTACATCCCTGTCTCCTGCTTCCTTGCCGTCCTCTTCTTCATACCCTTCCCCGGCTTCTCGCCTCTGCTGCTCAGTCTCCTGCGCGTTTCCTGCCAAAGCCTGCGCATCCACACTAATCCCCGCGGATGACACAGCCAGGCACGCGGCCAGTAAAACTGCTGTCCATTTCTTCAATGATCCCACTTTTCTCACTCCATTTCTGCATTGGTTTTCATAATTCGCGTCTATTCTATCACACTTTTTTTGCAAACACAACATATAGAAATAACTGGCAAAAAAGATCCCTATAGCAAACACAGGCTTTATACAATAGATGTTCCGCCATCCCGCGAAGGACACACCATATCTTGTATAAAGCCTGTAAAGATTGATTAATTATTAATTTTTCTGCCGTCAGCATTGCCAAAATCCAAACCAGAAATAAACTTTACTGTCATCCATCACAAATTTTAATGCAATTCTTGCCGCCGGTCTTCCCCAGATAAAGCCTCTGGTCTGCACGGCGGATAATCTCATCAATGTTGCCATCAGAAACCTCACCAGCCTCACAGACCCCAAACGTCATCGTGACTGCCAGCTTCTTTCCTCCTGCCTGCATATCTGCCATCCGCAATTCCTGCTGGATACGTTCCACTACTTTTAGGGCATAGGCAATGTTGCCAAACACAATCATCAGAAATTCTTCGCCGCCCCAGCGGCTAACATAGTCGCTGGCATCCACCGCGCAGGACATGCTTTTGGCAATCAGTTTTAGCACATCATCTCCTTGCTCATGCCCATAGGTGTCGTTGATTTTCTTAAAATCGTCAACATCTCCCATGACCACGCAGAAATCGCTCCTCCCCAAATCCTTCCAGATACTAAGGATACTCCTGCGGTTCCTGAGTCCTGTCAGCTCGTCATAATTTGCCAATCGCGCCAATTCCTCGTTCCTCGCGTGAAGCTTCCTGCGGTTGGCCGTCAGCTCCAGTATGAACAGCACGCTGAAACTCACGAGAAGCAAAAATCCCATGATATTATTAAAGAAAGAAACTTTGAGATCTGTCGGGACAGGATAATAGTAGACCGGATTCCCCCGGTACATAATCCAGCAGCAGGCCAGCGTAGCGACACAGTTAATCAGCGTATACAGAAATGTATGCCGGTTGGCATTCTCCCCATGCTCCATCAGATATACCGTAAAAAGCAGTACCGGAATCATCACCAGATTATAGATAGAAAATCCATAACCCCATCCCAGCAGGAAACAGGCAAACAGCGACTGCACACAGGTTGCAAAATACAGAACTGAAATGCGGGTAAAATAACTGACCGCCTGCCTGCCCTTGTATAAGCTTAAAAAATCCACTGCTGCAACAAACAGATATGCCAAGGCGAGCGGCAGGCAGCGCAACGCCATGCCAACCACCGCCAACAGAAGATGCACACATCCCAAGAATACCGCCAGGAAACAATATCTTGCCCTGTCCGTCATGTTCCTCTCGCCCGCCAATTTAAAAATCTGCCCTAACTTATGTTTCATTTACCTCGCCTATGACCTTCCTGCCGCTACCTTTTCACTACGCTCCCTCTTTAATAGTAATATCCGCTATAGGTGTACGACTGGTATCCCGGATAAGTTTTCTTGCCAATTTCCTTATATGCCACTACCTTATAATAATAGTTGCCCTTCTTAAATGCCTTTTTACCGTTAATCTTAGAGACATAAATATTATACAGCCAAATTTTAGTAGCCTGTGTTAGCATGTATGGTTGCGCTTAAGTCCTTCACGGTCTGCGACGGCGTGTATTCCTCATTGGCATAAAGGAACTTATGCAACTGTATGACATTACCCTCCAAATCAAGCGGGATGACCATGTCTCCCATACTTCCCACATCATGTGACTCCTTGTCAAAGGGGAACCCTGTATTCTCCCCCATATGATACTTGGTAACGCCGGATGCCAGGCCCAAAAGCTCCGTGGGACTCAAGCTGGTGGAAATCTGCGGCAGCATCTCATCCATCATCTTATTTAACGTCATAAGGTCGCACTGCTTTGCCTTCTCAAACATTTTGGTGATGACCGTCCTCTGCCGTTCCGTGCGCCCATAGTCCAGGCCCACATAGCGGATTCTCGCGTAAGCGGTTGCCTGCACGCCGTTCAGATGCACGTTTTCTCCTGCAGACACGGAAGAAACGGAACCTTCATAACCGATATTCTTCACCGTGTCTGCCACATAAGCGTTGAGCCACTTCGCCTCATCCGCCTCCAATTTATCCAATTCGATTCCGCCCAGAAGGTCAACTGCCTCCACCAGCGCTCCGAAATCCACGCTTACATAATCCGTAATATCTAAATCCAGATTCTTGTTAAGCATGTCGATGGCCTGCTTTGGCCCTCCGTTGGCATATGCGGCATTGGCCTTGCGAAAATTATTTTCATCAATGTCCAGATACGTGTCTCGGTACACGGAAGCCATCTTAATCTCTCCGGTGTCCTTATTGATGCTGACTACAATAATGGTATCGCTGTTACCCCTCTCCAGGCTTCCCATGGAACGGTTGTCCAGACCGAACAACGCGATATTCGTGTATCCTTTCATCGCCTTCTTGGTCTCCGGCGTCAGCTCGTTAATCTTGACCTCCTTATCATTGATGACTACCTTTCCCATCTTATCATATTTGCTCCAGGAAAATGCAATCGGAATCATAATCAACGCCAACAGGACGACGACTGCCACAATGATAATTTTCCGCTTCTGACGCTTCTTCCTGCTGGCTTTCCCCTTCTTTTTGTTACTTTGTACATCTCTTTCCATTCCGATATCCTCCTTGGCTCATCTACTTCATCTGATTCAGGCGTTCTTCTACCTGTTCCATCATCTGTTCATATTTTGCAAGTTTCTCCCGTTCCTCCTGCACCTTTGCCTCTGGGGCGCGGCTTAAGAATTTCTCATTAGAAAGCATGCCCCTGGAGCGTGAAAGTTCTTTTGCCAGACGCTCTTTCTCTTTCAGGAGGCGTTCCTTCTCTTTCTCAAAATCAACAAGGTCTTCCAGAGGAAGGTAAACCACGGCTCCCGGAATCACTACGGATATGGCGTCTTCACTGATACCGGCCTTATCTGCCTGCACTTGTACTTCACTGGCGCCGGCCAACAGGCTGTAGGCACCTTTCATTGTCCCAAAAGTCTCCTGCAGCTTTGTGTCTTCAGTCACGATGAATACCTTTGCCTTCCTGCTGGGCGGCACCTCCATTTCTGCTTTCGTGTTACGGATTCCCTTCACCAAATCCTTCACATGCTCGACTGCTTCCTCCGCTTCGGCATACTGGTACTCTTCCCGGAATTTCGGCCATTCAGACAGCATGATTGTCGGCTCCGCATCCTGCAGCGTACAGAAGATTTCCTCAGTGAGGAACGGCATATAGGGATGAAGCAGCTTCAACGCCTGGATCAGTACTGTCTTTAACGTCCACATAGCTACCTGCGCGGACTGAGGATTTTCTTCTTTCTTAAATGTCCTGGTCTTGGCAATCTCAATATACCAGTCGCAGAACTCATCCCAGACGAAATCATATACCTTCTGGACGGCAATCCCCAATTCAAACTTATCCATGTTCTCAGTAACGTCTTTGGCAAGCGTATTGACCTTCGACAGAATCCATTTATCCTCCGTCTTAAGCTCTGCCGCAGAAGGCGTCTTAAGCTCTCCCCCATCCAGATTCATCATGATGAAACGTGAGGCATTCCATACCTTATTGGCAAAATTCCTTGCCGATTCCACACGCTCCCAATAAAAACGCATGTCATTTCCCGGTGCATTCCCCGTAATCAGCGTCAGCCGCAGGGCATCCGCCCCATATTTGTCAATGACCTCCAGCGGGTCGATGCCGTTGCCCAAAGACTTGCTCATCTTGCGCCCCTGCGAATCCCGCACAAGCCCATGGAACAGCACTGTGTGGAATGGCGCCTGCCCCATCTGCTCATAACCGGAGAAAATCATACGGATAACCCAGAAGAAAATGATATCATACCCGGTTACCAGAACATCATTCGGATAGAAGTACGCAAGGTCTTCTGTCTTCCCAGGCCAGCCTAACGTGGAAAACGGCCAGAGTGCGGAAGAAAACCAGGTATCCAGGGTATCTTCATCCTGCACCATCTGCGTGCAGCCGCACTTCGGGCATTTACCCGGGTTATCTCTCGCAACCACGAACTCACCGCAGTCCGCACAGTAATATGCCGGAATCCGGTGTCCCCACCAAAGCTGTCTGGAAATACACCAATCCCTGATATTGTCCGTCCAGTTAAAATACGTCTTATCCATACGTTCCGGCAGCAGCTTAATCTCTCCATTTTTGACTGCCTCAACCGCCGGCTTAATCAGCTCGTCCATTTTCACGAACCACTGCTGCTTGACCATCGGCTCCACCGTAGTGCTGCAGCGGTCATGGGTTCCCACATTGTGGGAATGGGGCACGATTTTCACCAAAAGCCCCTGTTCTTCCAGTTCCCGCACCATCAGCTTGCGTGCCTCGTAGCGGTCCATGCCCTGGTATTTGCCGCCGTTGGCATTGATGGTGGCGTCATCGTTCAATATGTTAATTTCCGGCAGATGATGGCGTTTGCCTACCTCGAAGTCATTGGGATCGTGCGCCGGCGTAATCTTCACGCATCCGGTTCCGAATTCTTTATCCACATAATGGTCTGCCACCACCGGGATTTCACGTCCGACCAATGGCAGGATCAAAGTCTTGCCAATGATGTCCTGATACCGTTCATCCTCGGGGTTGACTGCCACCGCCGTATCCCCCAGGAGCGTTTCCGGCCTGGTCGTGGCAATCTCCACAAACCTTCCCTCTTCGCCTTTTACCGGGTAATTGATATGCCAGAAAGATCCTTCCTGCTCCTCATGCTCCACCTCCGCATCGGAGATGGAAGTCTTACAGACCGGACACCAGTTGACAATCCTGGAACCCTTATAAATCAGGCCTTTCTCATACAATTTGATAAATACTTCCTGGACTGCTTCGGAACACCCCTCATCCATCGTGAAACGCTCTCTGTCCCAGTCCGCGGAAGAACCCATTTTCTTGAGCTGGCGGATGATGCGCCCGCCATACTCTTCCTTCCATTCCCAGACTTTTTCCAAAAACCCATCCCTGCCCAGGTCATTCTTATCTATGCCTTGTTCTCTCAGGGACTCAATGACCTTGACTTCCGTGGAAATAGAGGCGTGATCGGTACCTGGCTGCCACAGCGCGTTGTATCCTTGCATACGCTTATAGCGGATAAGGATATCCTGCATGGTATTGTCCAGGGCATGTCCCATATGCAGCTGCCCGGTTATGTTAGGCGGAGGCATCACGATTGTGAATGGCTTCCTGCTTCTGTCAGCCTCAGCATGGAAATATTTATTTTCCTCCCATTTCTGGTAGAGCCGATCCTCGATGTCTTTCGGATCGTATGTTTTTGCCAATTCTTTGCTCATGGTACTTTTCTCCTTATTTAAAATACCCTTTACCGAAACCCGGTAAAGGGCGTGTTTTCACGGTATTCTCATAACCTATCTTCTCATATTAAAAGCTAAATATCAAATTGTCAAGAGATTCCCTAAAAATTTTGTAATTTTTTTGTAATATTTGGTAATAATTAATCCATAATCATTGCAAAACAGTATCGGCAATGCAAATGGCACGCCGGAACCCTCCTTAGATTTCTTCTTCCACCATGCTTTTATTGCTGTAGAACAAATCATAGATGCAGGGTACGACCACCAGGGTCATCAGCGTTCCATAAATCATGCCTCCGATTGTAACGATTGCCATAGGCCTGCCCATATCGGAACCCATGTCAGATCCGAATGCCATCGTAGACATAGCAAAAATGGTGGTCAGCGCAGTCATCAGGATTGGGCGCAGCCTCGTCTTCCCCGCCGTAATGATTGCCTCGCGCTTACCCACGCCCTCTTTTCTCAGCTGGTTAATATATTCCACCATCACGATACCATTATTTACGATAATTCCTACCAGCATGATAAAACCTATCATGGAAATGATGCTCAGGACATTGCCTGTCACCAGCAAGGCGCCAAATCCCCCGGTCATGGCAAGCGGCACCGTGAAGAGGATGATGAACGGAGCCCGCAGAGACTGGAACTGCGCAACCATAATCAGGTAGATAAAAGCAATCGCAAGCAGCAGCATCAGCATCAGCTGCTCCATCGCTTCATTGATGCTCTCATCTTCCCCAGTCATTTCAATGGTATATCCCTCCGGCAAATCGTAACCGTCTACTGCCTTCTGCACCTTATCGCCTACCAGCCCCACATTGTAGCCAGCGCCAATGGCCGCCGTCACTTCCACATACCGCTCCTGCCCCTCGCGTGAGATTGACGTCAAGCTCTCCAGTTCCTCAAAATCAGCTACCTGGGAAAGTTTAATCTCCTCCTCGTCCCCGCTTTCCTTATCTGTGTAGGTAAACGTCACATCCTTGATACTCTCAATCGTGGCTTCATCCTGCTCCACGCTCTCCAGGTAGACGTCGTAGTCTTTGATGTCCGTGGAAATCGTATCATCCGATTTGTCGTCTGCCATCCGTTCCCCGACTATCTGGTAAATCTGCGCCACCGTCATGCCGTACTTGGCAGCCTTTACTTTATCCACAGTAATGCGGAACTCTTTCTCCGTCTCCTCCGCATTGGTGGCAACATCTGCGGTTCCTTCTACCTTGCTGACAATCTCTCTGATATCATTTGCCATAGATTGCAATTTATCCAGGTCACGGCCCCGTATCTGTACCGTGATGCCTTCTCCCGCCAAAGCCCCCATGTCCATCTCGGATGTGCTGATGCTGATTTCCGCTTCCGTGTCCTTGGTCAGGCTGCGTATCTCTTCTGCAATTTCATCATTGGAAAGCTCCTTGTCCTCCTTCACAAGTATATAGAGGCTGATATCGTTCCCGCTGCTGCCGCCCATAAGCCCGGACGCCATTCCGCCTCCTCCTGCCATGGCCCCCACAGATTCCACATCAGAAATGCCCATGACCTTCTCTGTCACCTCATCTGCAAGCTCGCACGCTTCGGAAAATTCTGCATCCTCCGGCGGCGTGATGGTGACCGTCATCTGCGTACTCTCCATATCGGGCATGAATTCCGTCCCCTTCGCAAGGGATCCCCACACGCTGGCAATAAGCAGCGCTACCATCACCAGCAGCACCAGCGGCTTGACCTTAAGCAGCTTGCCAAGCGCTATGCCGTATACGTCCTGAATCTTATCAAACCAGGGATGCCTGATGTCTTTCGTCTTGCGCAGCATCCTCGATCCCATCATCGGCACGAAAGTCAGGGCAATCACCAGACTTGCCAGCAGCGTGTAGGCAATCGTCAGCCCCATGTCCACAAACAGCTGCCTGGTTATCCCTTCCACAAATACAATAGGCGCAAACACACAGACCGTCGTCAGGGTAGAGGCTGTAATCGCCCCGCTGACCTGCTTGGCCCCTTCTACCGCCGCCCTCTTGGCAGAAAGCCCTTCGCCACGCATACGGTAGATATTCTCAATTACCACGATGGAATTATCCACCAACATCCCAATCCCCAAGGCAAGGCCGGAAAGAGAAATCATATTCAGCGTCACGCCGCTGAAATACATCAGCACTACAGCAAAGACGACTGAGACCGGTATGGCGCAGGCAATGACCAAGGTAGGCTTGATGTCTTTGAGGAAAAGCAGGAGGATAATGACAGCCAGGATTGCGCCGACAACCATATTGTTCAGCACAGAATCCACAATCATGTCAATGTAAATGCCCTGATCCATCAGCACTGATACCTGAAGATCCTCATTGCTCTTTTTCAGGCTCTCAAATCTCTTGTAAACACGATCCGTCACGTCCCCTGTGGAATACCCCGTCTGTTTCTCTATGGAAAGCATGACGCCGGGCCTGCCATTGAGGCGCGCGTAAGAATCCTGGGAGTTGTCAGTCAATACAATATCCGCCACATCCGACAGGCGTATAATATCCACGCCGTCCATGCCAAGATCCATCAGCACCATATCCTTTAAAGCGTCTATGCTGTCTATGGCGTCTCCGACACGCACCATGTAGCTCTCGCCCTCATCCGTGATATAACCGGCAGGCATAGAAAAATTCTGTGCCGTAAGGATGTTGGTCAGCGTCTCCATCGTGAGTATCTTATTCAGGTCAGAAGCATCGTAAGCCTCCTTTTTCGTCTCCTCAAAGGAATCCCTTGCCTCTTTCAGCTTCTCCTCGCCGCTGGCAATCTGTGCAGACGCGCTTCCCATCTCCACGGAACCGGAAATCTGGCTCTTGTTCAAAGTAGAAAGCGTGTCATTGATTGTGGTTTTTCCCTGCGCCACGCTGGCAAGTCCTGACTCGATGGCGGCAATCCCTCCGTTAACCTGAACCAGTCCCTGCTCTGCCGCTACGATGGAATCGGCTATGTAAGACGTCATCTTTTCATCAGAGTCGTCTTTTTTCAGGGTGCTTCCCTCCTGCTCTGCCAGCTGGGCTTTCATCTGCGCCAACCCTGCTTCTACCTGGGCTAGCTGGGCCTCCAGCTCTTTCGTATCCTGCTGCTGCAGCTTCATGCCTTCGATTGCCGCTGTAAGCTGGGCCTTCGTCTGCACAAGCTCCTGCGCCTGGCCTTGCAGCTGTGTCAGCATCCCGATGCCTGCCTCAGCCTGGCTCTTGGCCTCCTTAAGCTCCGCAAGCTTGTTATTCAGATCCGTCTCCGTCTGGAAAAGCTCAATCTTCTTATCGTTCAGTTGGTTCTGCGCATCGCTGATTTGGTTCGCCATCGACTGCTGCCCGCTGCTGAGTTCGTCCTTGCCGCTGCTGAGTTCCTCCTCAGCAGAATCCATCTCGCTCTGGGCGTCCGCAAATTTCTTATCCAGGGATGCTTTGACCTTATCGTTAATCTCATCAATTTTCTTCTGGCTGAGCGTGACCTGCACAGACTCCTCCACCAGCCCGGTTCCTGTCACGGAAGCAACGCCTTCCACGCTCTCAATTTCCGGAACCAGATCGCTCTCTGTATAGTCGCTGATTTCCAGATTATCCATATTCTCGACTTCCACGGCGGCAATCATGATTGGGAGCATATCCGGGTTCAGCTTCATGATGATAGGATTGCCGACTTCGCCCGGCCAGTATCCGCTGATCTGATCCAGGCTCTCCCGCATTTCCACGGTCACGGAGTCCATATTGGCAGTCTGCTCAAATTCCAGTACCACCATGGACATATTGTTCGACGACGTAGAGCTGATATTCTTGATGTTGGAAGTACTTGCCATGGCGGCCTCTATGGGCTGCGTCACCACGTTTTCCACTTGTTCCGGGCTGGCACCCGTATAGGATGTCACCACGATTGCATACGGAAGATTCATGCTCGGCAATAAATCCGTACTCATCTTCGTCAGGGATACCGCGCCCAGTATAATCACCAACACGATTCCCACAATTACGGTGTAGGGTTTCTTAACACTGAATTTTGACAGCATGTGCTTTCCTCCTGCGCATTCTCTTTCGGCTCACAAATAAGTTTTCAGACTTCATTATAAAAAGATTTTGGCAAAAATACAATAAAGAAAGTATAAAATTGGTTGAAATATTTTCCAAAAGTGATACATTATTATTAGGAAATTACAAAAAATAAAATTATATGCTGATTGCGAGGTCAGATATTTTAAGGAGGATCAATAATTATGAGCAGGAACATGCATGGTTTTGGCGCAATGATTAAGAAACTGAAACAAAACCCCAAGAGAATTGTCTTTACGGAGGGCAGCGACCCACGAATCCTGGAAGCAGCTTCCCGGCTTTTGGCTTCTAATTTCCTGACGCCGCTTCTGGTCGGCAACAAGGCAGAAGTAGAAGAGGCCGCTGAGGAGTACGGTTACAACATACGCGGGGCACAGATTATAGACCCCAAAGATTTTGACGATCTGGACAAGATGGTGGAAATGCTCTGCGAACTCCGCAAAAGCAAGAATCTGCAGCCGGAAAGAGCAAGGGAAGTCCTCCTGCAGGGAAACTATTTCGGAACTATGCTGGTGAAAATGGGATACGCGGACTCTCTTCTGGGCGGCGCCACTTACACCACCGCAGACACAATCCGTCCGGCGCTGCAATTAATCAAGGCCAAACCCGGACACAACATTGTATCATCCTGCTTCATCCTGGTACGCCCTTCCGCTACCGGCGAAAACGAAGTTCTTGCCATGGCAGACTGTGCCATCAACATTAAGCCGAATGAGGACGAGCTTGCAGAGATTGCCATCGAGGCCGCTAAATGCGGACAGCTCTTCGGCATCGACCCCAAGGTTGCCTTCCTCAGTTATTCTACCCTCGGCTCTGGCGCAGGCGAAGATGTGGACAAAATGCACAACGCCGCCATCAAGGCAAAAGCTATGAACCCAAATCTTCCCATCTCCGGTGAGATGCAGTTTGACGCTGCGGTTTCCCCGCGCGTCGCACGCACCAAATGCCCGGACGACCCGGTTGCAGGACATGCAAACGTATTCATCTTCCCAGACATCAATGCCGGCAACATCGGTTACAAGATTGCACAGCGCATGGGTAACTTTGAGGCTTACGGCCCCATCCTTTTAGGGCTTAACTCCCCAATCAACGACTTGTCCAGAGGATGTAATGCGGACGAGGTATATTCGATGGCAATCATCACTGCCGCACTGGTAGACGAAGACCTGGAATAGGCAGCGTGACAAGGCCTTTCCTATAAGACAAAAAAACTCCCCAGGCTGCGCTCGGCTTCTTTTGAAGCCTGACTGCATCCTGGGGATATGTTATGCCTCTCCTACTGCATATGGAAAGCCGCCACAATTTCTTTGAGTTTTTCAATGTTATCCTGGTTATGTTCAATGAGGTCGCTGTTCGTGCCGACCACACCTGACATTTCCTGTGTTTTCCCGGCGATTTCCGTAATGCCCTCCGCCGCCTCCATGGTAGTCTCACTCACACGCGCAACGGCGTCTGCCATATCTACGATTGCGTTCAAAAGCGTCTCAATCTGGCTGTTGATGTCGCCCATATTCTCTTCCACGTCAGCCGCATCTACACTATACTGCTCTGCAACTTGCATGAAATCCCCATAATCCTTAAGGACAGTCTCTTCCAGGAAATTCATGCTCTCATCCAGACATAAGGTCATGTTGCTGACCGCACTATTGACATCTGCGATGATGCCGTTGATATCCCCGACTGCATCCGAAGTCTGGTCGGCAAGTGCGCCTATCTCGCTGGCAACCACAGCAAACCCCCTTCCGGCTTCTCCAGCCCTCGCAGCTTCAATTGATGCATTCAACGCAAGCAGATTGGTCTGGGAGGAAATATCCAGGATTGCCTGGGTAAGTTCATTGATATGGGATACCGCTTTCGCCTGCTCCATCGCTTCTCTCGTCTTCTCCTGCACGCTGGCATACATTTCCTGCGTCCGCTGGCTGGCATTCCTGGTGCTTCCCATAAGCTTCTCCGCCCTGCCTCTGATTTCCACAGAAGTACTCTTGCCTGCGTCGGAACGCCCGCGGATTGTCTCCGCCCTGTTGCGGATATCCGCAATCGTGCTGTTAACCTTCTCCATGGTATCCGCCGTCTCTTGCATGGCTGCGGCCAGCTCCTGCGTTGTAGCTGAATTGTCCTCGCTCATATTGTTTACTTTTTCCGTAGTCTCCGACAGCCGATCCATGCTGTCCGCCATGTCCGTGTATGCCTGCCTGATATTCTCTACCATGCCCCGCAGGCTGTCCCGCATATCATGGAGTGAATGCGCCATGCTTGCGGTCTCGTCTTTTTTCTTGTATAAGCTCTCGCTCGACTTATAATGGGTGAAATTAAATTTCGCAGTCTCGCTTACAATAGAATTAATCTGGCGAATCGGTCTGGTCATCGATATGCTGATTACAAATCCTACCAACGCAGCCACAGCCATCGCCACGACTGCTCCAAGCAATATCAGCGTCCGCATGGTCTTTGCCTGCGCCGCAAACTCTGCCGTCGGCGCCGTAAGGATGAATTTCATGCCATTTACAAGCGAAGCATAACACATGCTCTTAGCTGTCCCTTTCCAAGCGTATTGCTGAATCACCTTTTCCTGATCCGGCAAGGCCAGGCTTGCCGCAATTTCCTCCAGACCAGCCTCCGCCATGCTGCTTCCCGTCTCAAGCTCCTTATGGTGCATAATCTCTCCCTGCTCATTTGCAAGGAATGCATAACCGCTCTCAAAGACAGACGAAGTATCCAGAATTTGCGTAAATGCGGTAAAATCAATATCCATGCCGATGATGCCCACAGATTCGCCATCCACGAACATCGGAATGACATAGGAAATCATATAAACGTTGATATTGGAATTAAGGTACGGCTCCATCCATGTCGGCTGCCCATTGCCAACCGGGATATAATACCAACCGACATGCTCCAGGTCATCCGGCTCATACATGGTGAAATCCGTCGGCTCTACCTCTTGAAATTCGCTGTCTGCGGAATCACGGGTATAGAAAACGCCGCTGGTGGGTTCTGTGAATTCCGGATTGTAACGGATATAGACGGACATCGCCCCCTGCGTATGTACGGCTGTCTGCTTTAACATGGGCGCAATCTTCTGCGTATAAGTATCCACATATCCGGCATCAGACTTAAACTTTCCAAAATCGTCAAGCTCAGATAACGCCAGGTCGTACAGCGTATCCACGGACTGCGATACCTGCCGCATCATACTGTCAAGCTTCTGGCTCTGGTTCTCACAGACAAGTCCCATCCTGTCCCGGGAACTTTCCTTTGCCACCCGTGAACTCTCAACGATGCTGATGCTTCCACAGATGACTGTAGAAATCAGGGAACACATAATGACTACCAATACAATCTTTGACTTGATGCTCTTCATAGAGGTCTCCCTTCATAAGTATAATCATAATTAGTTCGATTCTATCACGTTTTGCCCGAAAAATCTACCATACATGACACATTTTTCACGACGCACACGCGTCTTTTGCGGAACGCTTTCCTCCCCCTCACATATCATAGAAAAAAGGGATTCTGTGATTCTATGAAAATCTATGTAGTGCAGCCTGGGGACAGCGTGGACGCCATCGCCGCTTCCCAGAACGTTTCCGCTCAATCCATCATCTACGACAACCAGCTCACATATCCTTACGCACTGGCCGTAGGGCAGGCGCTGCTCCTCTCGCAGTCCCCGGGTTCTGCAGATGGGGAGGGCAACGCTGAAAATGAAGGAAACACACCAGGCTCCCCTGGCAGCGAATTATATCCCGCCTATGTGGGCGGCTACGCCTACCCTTTTATCAGCCGCTGGGTACTGAATGAGACGCTCCCCTATCTCTCCGACCTCTTCATATTTTCTTACGGCTTCACGGTGGAAGGCGAATTGGTTCCCCCACAGCTGGACGATACCTTTATGATTGACGCCGCAAAAAGCTATGGCGTGGCGCCCATCCTGACACTGACGCCGTTCGGCCCCGACGGGCGTTTCAGCAATTATCTGATTTCCCAAGTGGTAAATAGCGAAACTGCCAAGAGGCAGCTGATCGATAACCTGACCGCCCAAATCCGGGAACGCGGATTTGAAGGCGTAGACATAGACTTTGAGTATATCCTTCCGGAAGACAAATTCCCCTTCGCGGATTTCGTGCGTGAGGTACGGACTGCCGTAAACGTGCTGGGCTACCCGGTCTCCGTGGCATTGGCGCCTAAAGTTTCGGACACCCAAAGCGGGCTGCTCTATGAAGGAAAAGATTATGCGCTTTTAGGAGAAGCGGCAGATTATGTGCTTCTGATGACCTATGAGTGGGGATATACCTACGGTCCGGCAATGGCAGTCGCTCCCATAAACAAGGTCCGCCAGGTGGTGGAATATGCCCTGACGAAAATCCCCCCGGAAAAAATCCACCTGGGCATCCCCAACTACGGCTATGACTGGACGCTGCCCTATGTGAAAGACTCCTCCAAAGCGACAACCATCGGCAACGTAGAGGCTGTGCAGATAGCCATTGCCAACGGAGCTTCCATCCAGTTCGACGAAATCTCACAGGCACCTTATTTCAACTATATGCAAAACGGCCTGACCCATGAAGTATGGTTTGAGGACGTGCGCAGCCTGACTGCAAAATTCAGTCTGGTAAAAGAATACCGGCTGCGGGGCATGAGCTACTGGCAAATCATGCAGCTGTTCCGCGCAAACTGGCTGCTGCTGGGCGATACCTTCGCCATCCTCTGATTTCCGGCAATGTATCATTTTAACTTGCTGCCGCCCCAAGTCCCCTGCCATGCCATCCGTTACAACGGCTCGTTTAATGCCTCCGTCCCTGCCACCACGTATCTGCCGTCCCGGATGATGTCTTCCGTGCTTTTATCTTGGCAGATGACGGTCACCCGGCCAAGCTCCCCATAAGGGATGGTAATATCCGTATGGCAGTTATAGTAGGCCTTCCGGACGTCCTCTTTCCTGAGGATGGAGACTTCATTGTCCCGCGCCACGATTTCCTTGCCGTCCGGGTTAAAGACCGGCGTATCTTCCGACCAGCTGTAGCAGGTATCGCCCACTGCAAAATGCGGCCCTGTCTTTTCTGCAATCAGGATTGGCAGTTTATCCTGGATCTGGTAATCCAAGCCCATCCGATAAGCCGTGGTATTCGTGCCGATTGCAAACTCTCCTAAGGGGAGCGTATCGTGGTGTTTTAACAGGTTCTCCTTGAGAAATGACAGGTTCTGCCTTTCATCGCTAAAATTGCGGCAGGAATAGCGGCTGACCATGCCATCCGTAAAATCAAGTTCCAAATCCAGGTATTTTATACCGTTTAAGTATACTTGCGTCACATGCAGACGCCCATTCGTGCCTTTGAGCATGGGCGTGGTGAATACTTCGCCCACCGGAATATTGACATCCGCCACGCAATTTTCGAAATTCGTCTGCCGTGCAGGATGTTCCAAGGGATGCAGCGCGACAGTCAGATCCGTCTTGTTCCCGCCCTTACCAGTAATGCGGACAGCCACCCCCCGATCCAGCACATCGATAAGTTTCTGCTGCATATCCTGATATAGCTTGTAATCGAGGGTATTGACCGTAACAGTCCTGGCAAAAATTTCCTCAAATCTGGGGCCAATTTCCGGTACGGGATAAGCAATGATTGTGAAACTCCGCTCCTCGCCCCGGATATGCTGGTTTGTAATCTGCATGGACTGACCTGCCGCATACACGTTCAGCTTCTGCTGCTTTTCATCCAACTGACAAGCCTGCGGACAGGATGAAGGCTGGAATCCTTCTTCCCCAAAAGTCTCCACGACTGCCGGCCCCGCATAGAGAGCGGCTGTTTCCCCACGCCTCTCATATGCCGTCCTTAAGCCTTCCAGACGCCGCTCCACGAAAGCTTTATCAAAGTATACTGCCTTGTCAGACTTGTGGTCGAAGTCATATTGACGGTTCGGTGAAGATACTGACACCGATGGGCTGCCGCCGCCCCTGCCGGAAAAGGAAGTCTCACTGATTCGCGAGACTACCGGCTGCAGGCCCATCTTCTGGAAATTGCCCACTGCCGCACGCATCATCCGCTCAAACCCCACGGGATAACGCAAATCCACATATTTTTTCTTCGACAAATCCTTGCCCGTCACTTCAAACCCCATGCGGTACCCTTCTGTGTAAGTGTCCGCCATCGCCTGGATTTCCTGTTCCTCCATACGGTTCAAGAATTCGGCAACTTTCATCTGATTATCCGAGATATAGAGTCCGTACCGGTAGAGGTAACGCAAATCTGACAAATCGCTGTCCATGATAATCCGCACATAGAAATCCATTTCAGGGATGCTCTGTGAGAACACGCTGATTTCCGTGAAAATCTCGCTGTAATCATGGTAGAACCAGTAAATAATCTGTCGGATCCTCTCTTCTTCGGGGCATTCTTCCTGTTCAAAGCAATTATAAATCTCAATGAACAGCTCCCCAAAAATCGTAAGCTCGTAATTCCTTCCCTCAAATGCATAAGGAATCAGAGAACGCAAATCGGCATAGAGCATGGATAGAAGCTTCCCATGTCCTTCCCCCAGCTGTTTCGCCGCGTAAGCGGGGTTCCCATAGCTTTCCCCATAATGCTGTGGCAAGATATCCTCATACAACGCGCGGTTTTCCGTCTGCAGCTGCCCAAGGCTCTTGCTTCTGAAATACTTTGCCGCTCCCCCATAGATTTCCTCCTCCAGGCAGCACAGCCTCCTTAAAAAAGCGGCAGTCTGCCGGAAATATCCCCTCCAGCGACACGCCACTGTCTCCTCTGTCTCTATCTGCTTTAACCGTTCTGCCACCAGCGCGAAGCGTTCTCCTGCTTCCGCGCGGTATGCCTGCCAAAATTCCTGATAACCCATCTCATGACCTCATTTCCCTATAATAACAAAGCGGGCAAGCCCACTTCAACCTTCCCTCATTCTCATGGAGGCGGCTTGCACACTTTGACGCGCCGAGTGCAAGTTTTGTCCTAAGGGATACCAGGCTTGCCCGGGGATTCCTTAGGACGGTCACGTAGCGACATTTTACTTTTTGCACGAGTGCGCATATTATTTCTTGTCTTATAGAAAAGGCGCTTTCGCGCTTTAGCGTGACAAGGTCTTTCCTATAAGATAAAAAAGCCTAATGCATAAATTGCCGCCCAGCCTGCCAATGTCAATCCGGAACAGACGCTTCCCAAAACCGGAAACAGCTTATAGCTATCCTCCCGCAAGCTGGCCAGCCCGACCATCAGGGAGACAAAACAAACCATCATCGAAAACAGCCCGGCGCTCCCGACATATTCATTGGCATTCCCGCCGTTCTGGATGGAGACCGAAACCATGCCGATTCCTGCAATAAGCGACAGCACCGCCAAGGCCAGCGACACTTTGCCCCGCCTGGAATGCTTCTTATCGCCAAATTTATACGCGTTCTTTCTCTTTCGTCTCATATTTTCTCCTTATCTGGTTCATCCACAAAAAAATCAAGCAGCCCAACGCCCCGCCTATGGTGTTCAGCAAAAGGTCGTCCACATCGAAGCTCCCCACTTTGGAAACCAACTGGATGGTCTCTACCAGCAGGCTGAATTCAAAGCTGAGGAACGTTGTAAAGAGCAGCAACCTGCATTTGGGGTACAAAATGGGCAGGAAGAAGCCAAAGGGGAAGAATGCAATGACATTTCCCACAAGGTTCAGCATTACTGCTTGGGTTCCAAGCACATGACGGTATTTGATAAAACGGCCGATTTCCTTAAACAATACCAAGTTATAGTGGTACGTCCTGCTCTCGAATGTCCGACCGGTGCTTTCTGCAAAAAACAGAAAATATGTTAAGAAAATAATATACACTCCGAACATGACCTTGCTGCATATCCGGAGCATCTTCTTGTAATCTTTTCTCAATTTTTTATCCTTTAAAATATAATATCTGATTTCCTCTTCAACATTTTGGCTCCGCTCACAATCGTCAGTATCCCGCACACAATGCCGCAGACCAGCACAACGATGCCGACGGCGATATTGCCGGCTCCCGCAACTGTCATGGTCTTATACGTCTTCTCATTCATATTAATCTCCTATTTTGCTCCGTACTGCTCATAATAGCTGTCAATGGCTGCTTTCATCTCATCATTAATATATATATTTCCCTTATATGGCTTATTATACAAATATTCTGTCACATCTTCCATCGTCACGATGGCGTTCGTTTCAAACCCATATAAATCTCTGATTTCCTCCAGCGCGCTCTTCTCGCCTTTGCCCCGCTCCATGCGGTTTAAGGATACCATCAGGCCCACAATTTCAATATCTGCCTGCGCGCGGATGATTGGCACCGTCTCCTCCATGGACTTGCCGGAAGTAGTCACATCCTCAATAATCACGACCTTGTCACCGTCTTTGAGCTTGCTCCCCAATAGAATACCCGTGTCACCGTGATCCTTTATCTCCTTGCGGTTGGAACAGTAGCGAATTTCCTTGCCATAAAGCCTGCTGTAGGCAACCGTCGTGGTAACGCTTAACGGTATTCCCTTATAGGCAGGGCCAAACAGCACGTCAAACTCGTCCCCATAATGCGCATGGATTGCCTTCGCATAATATTCTCCCAGCCTGTTTAACTGGGCGCCTGTCACATAAGCCCCCGCATTCATGAAAAATGGGGACTTCCTGCCGCTCTTTAACACAAACTCGCCAAATTTTAACACCTGGCAGTCTACCATGAATTCAATAAATTCCTGCTTGTACGCTTCCATTCTGTTCTAAGGCCTCCTGTTGCCAAGATTTTCTATATACTACCATAAATCCCTGGAATATTCAATGTATTTCCGATTTTGAGTTTCTCAATTTTGTGTAGGATTACAATACATCTAGTAAAACCTTGTGGTAAAACCAAACAAAAAAATAGTGCAGATTTCTCAATTTTCAGTATAAACAGAGAATCCACACTATTTCCTAACCGCTATAAATTATGTCTTTTTCCAGGTTGCGCCCACCGTGCAAGACGCCTCTCTCTACGCATGCGGGATATTCGTATGTTCTGAGATTTCCCTGTCCAATGTGACCAGGTCGTCAACGCTAAGATCATGCACACAGTCATGCCCGGTAATCCGTGCAAAGGTTTTCAGCTCTTCGCACGTCACATTGAGGTAATTTGCGACCCGCTGTGCCGACTGCTCCACTTTCAGCCGCTCTCGCAGGGCAGGGTCTTGCGTGGCGATGCCCACCGGGCAGCTGCCTGAACCGCAGATGCGGTACTGCTGGCAGGCTGCCGCAATCAACGCTGCGCTGGCCACTGCCACTGCGTCCGCACCCATAGCAAGCGCTTTCGCCACATCCGCGGACACGCGCAGCCCGCCAGTAATCACCAGCGAGATGTCAGAACGCACCGCATCCAGGTATTTCCTTGCGCGGTACAAGGCATAGACGGTCGGCACCGAAGTAGCCTCCCGCAGGAACAGCGGGCTTGAGCCAGTTGCCCCGCCTCTGCCGTCAATGGTAATGAAATCCGGCTCTGCGTAGACGCAATATTCCAAATCCCGCTCAATCCTCCCTGCCGCAATCTTAATGCCAATCGGCCTTCCGTCCGAACGGCTGCGCAGCATTGCGACCATGTCTTTTAAGTCTTCTTTGGAATTCAGCTCCGGGAATTTGCTGGGGCTTTGCACGTCCTCCCCCTGCTTCTTCCCACGCAGCCTGGCAATCTCCGCCGTCACCTTCTCCCCTGGCAGATGGCCGCCCATACCAGGTTTCGTTCCCTGGCCGATTTTAATCTCGATGGCGTCTGCGCTGCGCAGATTCTCGTCTGTCACGCTGTACTTATTGGGGATATATTCAAATATGTATTTGTAGGAAGCTTCCCGCTCCTGCGGCAATATGCCGCCCTCCCCACTGCACATTGCCGTCCTTGCCATCGCAGCCCCTTTAGCCAACGCCACTTTGATTTCCTTGGATAATGCGCCAAAGGACATATGGGAGATATATACCGGACTGTCTAAAATCATTGGCTTCTTGGCATGTTTGCCGATTACGGTCATCGTGCTTACCGGCTCATCCTCATCCAAGGGCGGCGGATTCAGCTGCGCTCCCAGAAGCAGGATGTCGTCCCAGGACGGCATTGCCATCTTCGTGCCCATAGCTCCGCTGATGCTCTTGCCGGTCACTGCCATCTGATGGATTTCTTCCATGTAACGGCATGACGCATCGTTACGGTAGAAATTCTTATCATAGCTTAATTCCGAAGAAGAGACATCTTCCTTCTCCTCTGCTTTCCCGCTCCTTAAGTCCAGCGTACTCACTGTTTCACTCGGCGCGTTCTCTTCCCGGAACTTTTCCGCCGGCTGATGGCAGACAGGGCATTCTTTGGGAGCCTCTTCCCCTTCATGGACGTACCCACAGATGGTACAGACAAATTTCTTCATGCTATTCTCCTTTCCCAATACACGAAACGGTTACTTCATGCAGCCATCATGCGATGCTTAAAAAAGAACGGTTCAGGCCTTGCCGACTGCCCCCACCAAATCATTGATGTCTTCCACGCCGTACTCTTCCATATAGTCCCGGATTCCCTGCACAACCTCCATCGTCACCTGAGGGTTACGGAAATTGGCTGTCCCTACAGCCACCGCGCTGGCGCCAGCCAATATCAGCTCAATAGCGTCCTCTGCCGTCATGATGCCTCCCATCCCAATGATGGGAATCTTCACCGCCTGCGCCGCCTGGTAAACCATACGCACCGCAACCGGGTGGATAGCAGGCCCGGACAACCCCCCTGTCTTATTGGCAAGGGCAAACTTACGGCTGTGGATGTCAATCTTCATCCCGGTAATCGTATTAATCAGAGACAGAGCATCTGCCCCCCCTGCCTCCGCTGCTTTTGCCATCTCGGCAATGTCCGTCACGTTCGGACTGAGCTTCATGATGATTGGCTGCTTCGCATGTTTCTTGACTGCTTTCGTGATAGCCTCCACAGAATCAGCATTCTGTCCAAAAGCAATGCCGCCCTCTTCTACGTTCGGGCAGGAAATGTTAATCTCCAGCATATCCACCGGCTGGGAAGCAAGACGCTCTGCTACTTCACAGTAATCCTCTGTCGTCCTTCCACAAACATTTACAATAATCCTCGTGTCATATTTCGCCAGAAATGGGACGTCACGCTCCACAAACACGTCAATCCCCGGGTTCTGCAGCCCCACTGCGTTGAGCATACCGCCATAGGTCTCTGCAATCCTCGGCGTAGGGTTCCCTGCCCATGGAACGCTGGCAACGCCTTTGGTAACCACTGCTCCCAGCTGGCTGAGGTCAACGAACTCCGCAAACTCCTGGCCGGAACCAAAGGTTCCTGATGCCGTCATGACCGGGTTCTTCAAGGTTATGCCTGCGAGATTTACCATCGTGTTCATCAGAAATCCACCTCCTCTGCGCGAAATACCGGGCCTTCCTTACAGATTCGTTTGCTGTTCACATTCGTATGCACGTCTTTTTCCTTGGACTTGCACACGCACCCCAGGCATGCGCCAATCCCACAAGCCATCCGCTCCTCCAGGGATACCCAGCACTCTATGTTCCTTTCCCGGGCATATGACTTCACGGCCCGGAGCATGGGCATCGGCCCGCAGGCATAGATAATCTCTGCATCCAGCCCGTTTTCCCGGATTGCATCCATGACGTTTCCCTCTGTGCCGTAGCTTCCGTCCTCTGTCGCCACATAAGGGTTTCCCAGCCGCTTGAACTCCTCCTGCAGGAACAGGGAGTCCTGATACCCCAATATCATCTGTTTCTCACATTTCAGCTCCTTGGCAAGCTGCAAAAGCGGCGGTATGCCGATTCCTCCCCCGATGAGAAATGCCTTCTTCCCTTTCAGGGGAAAGCCATTGCCCAGCGGCCCTACAATATCCACGCTCCCGCCGGTACGCATCTTAGAAAATTCCTCCGTCCCCTTGCCCTGCACACGGTATACAATGCGCAACGCCTGGTCTGCCCGGTCAATCTCACAGATGCTGATGGGCCTTGGCAGCAATCTGCTGCCCTCATGGCAATATATAGAGATAAACTGCCCCGGCTTTGCCTTCTGGGCAATCTGTTCCGTCTTCAGCCACATACTGTAAACCCCATAGGAAATTTCTTCCTGCCGGATAATCACGGCCTGTTCTTTAAATCTTTCCTCCATGCTCTTCTCCTAATCCTATTGAATTGCTCTCCCTTCTTATTTCCTTCCCAATCCTATTATCCTCGCTTTGCCAGGGCATCGCCAATATCTTTGGCCATGGCCTCTACGGCTGCCCTGGATGCCTCCGCAAAATGTTCCTCCCCAAACTTCGCATATTGCTCTTGCTTATAAGCAGCAATAATCCCTCTTGAAGAATTTACAATCGCGCCCAAGCCATCCTCATGGAAGAAATGCACCAAATCCTCTCCTTTGCCTCCCTGCGCGCCATACCCCGGCACCAGGATAAAGCTCTTGGGCATGATTTGCCGCAAGACTTTTCCCATCTCTGGGTAGGTCGCGCCCACCACAGCTCCGATATAACTGTAATCCTTGCCCATGCAGTCCTTGCCCCACTCTGCCACTTTCTCGCCTACCAGCTCGTATAAGGGCCTGCCATCAACCAGCCTGTCCTGAAACTCACCGCTGGAAGGATTGGAAGTCTTAACCAGTACGAACACCCCTTTCTTCTGCTCTCTGCACACATCCACGAAAGGTTTTACGCCGTCTGTCCCCAGATAGGGGTTAACTGTCACAAAGTCTTCCTCAAAAGGCGCATATGTCTTGCTCCCCACTTGCACCTTTCCGATATGCCCTGCCGCGTAAGCAGCGGAAGTTGAGCCAATGTCCCCACGCTTGATATCGCCGATAACCACCAGGCCCTTCTCATGGCAGTAATCCACCGTCTTCTTGAATGCCTGCAGGCCGGGAATCCCAAACTGCTCATACATTGCAACCTGAGGCTTCACCGCCGGGATTAAATCATGCGTATGATCCACAATTTCCTTGTTGAACTGCCAGATGGCCTCTGCCGCGCCCTCCAAAGTCTCACCGTGTTCCTCAAACGCTTTTTTCTGAATATGTTCCGGAATATAACCCATCATGGGATCCAGGCCCACGACGATGGGTGCATGGGTCTGTTCAATCTTCTCTATCAGTCTGTCTATCATCTCTATGTCCTCTCATATATCACTCTGCCGTCCACAATCGTCGCCATGACCATACCCTTTACCTTCTTCCCTGCAAATGGCGTGTTACGTCCTTTTGATTGGAATTCACCGGGATCGATCTCATACTGCTTCTGAGGATGGAACACAACCAAATCCGCGGCTTTTCCCTCTTCCACGCAGCCTTTGTCCAGTCCCAAGAGCTTTGCCGGATTGTAGCTCATCTTCTCCGCCATCTGCATTATGGTAAGGTAACCCTTGTCCACCAGCTCCGTCATAGTAATGGAAGCTGCCGTCTCCAGCCCCACAATGCCAAACGGCGCTTTTTTGATGCCCACGCCCTTCTCTATCGGCGTATGGGGCGCATGGTCGGTGGCAATCACATCAATGATGCCATTTTTCAGACCCTCGCGCAGGGCATCCCTGTCCTCCTTAGTCCTCAGAGGCGGGTTCATCTTGTAGTTGGCGTCATCCCCCGGGATATCTGCGCTGGTAAGGGAAAAATGATGCGGGCAGACTTCTGCCGTTACGCGGATGCCCGCTTCTTTTGCCAACTCTACCATCCGCACGCTGTCTTTCGTGGAGCAGTGGCACAAATGCAAAGCCGCGCCGGTGTCTTTCGCAAGCATGATGTCACGCGCTACTATCACATCCTCCACGGCATTGGAAATCCCCACAAACCCCAGCTTCTTCATGGCCTTGTCTGCATTTACCACGCCAAAACCCACCATATTGGAATCCTCGCAATGTGCAAGCATCGGAATGTCATATTTGACCGCAAGCGTCATCGCTTCCCGGTATAGCTGGGCGTTCATGACCGTCCTTCCGTCCTCGCTGAGCGCAGGGATGCCAGCCTCCACCATCGCTTCAATGTCTGACAGCTCCTCTCCCCGCTGCCCTCTGGTGACAGCTCCTGTCTGCAGGATATTGACCAGGCGCATATCCCTTGCCTTATTATGGACATAATTCACCACATCGGCATTGTCCACCACCGGTTTCGTGTTCGGCATGGCAACAATCGTGGTAAACCCGCCATGCGCCGCTGCCCTGGCGCCAGTCTCCACGGTCTCCTTATGCTCCTGGCCCGGATCGCGCAGATGCACATGCATGTCCACAAACCCCGGCATGACATAGCAGCCTGACGCATCCACCATCCGGTCTGCTTTTACCTTCTGCTGTGGAGCGATTTTCTTGATGATTCCGTCCTCTACAAGTACATCTGCCGCTAGTTCTGTCTGATCTGCCGGATTGATTACCGTTCCATTCTGAATAAGTAGTAACATACCAAAAAATCCTTTCTGAATTGTTATGATAATTCTTCCTAATTCTGCCCTGTTTGCACGGCAAAACAGATGGTTCTTCTATGATTCCATTCTAACACAGAAAAAAAGGAGGGGCAACCTCCTTTTCTCCAAACTTAGCGCAATCTGCTGCACTCATAACGCTGCATGGTGCGCAGGCATGCTTTCAGCTCTTCATAGCGCAAATCCAACGGACCTTCCTCGACTACGACGTCCATTACCACCGCCATGTTGTTAATCATGCGGTCCGTAATGTCGTCGCGCATCCCAAGTAAAATCTTGTATTTCTCCTCTATGGTGTCCGCATCAAAAAACGCCATCATTTTTTCTTCAGGCGTGCTTTCCGCCGCCTTTCTGTCAGACAGTAATTCTTGTGCCGTATTTTCCTTGGATGGCCCTGGCTCCTGCGGCAGTTTTTCCATCACCGGTTCCTTGGACGGTTCCTTTTCTGCCGCCTGTTCCACGGGTGCCTCTGGCTCCTGCGGCAGTTTTTCCGCACCTTTGGGCTTAGGCAGCTCCGTCCCTGCCTTCTTAAACTCCACCCACTGGAAACGGTACTTTTGCTGCGCGGTAGGGTATTTTTGCTTGTCCACCAGACTTACAAACATGGACAACGGACGTACATAAGACTGGAACGTCCCATACAGAGCCTGATATACCACCATTTTCTCACCCGTCTCTGCATGATGGGCAACGGCTATCACCTGGTATAATTTATTCTTAAAATGTAAATATTTTTCTCCCGGTCTGGGGTCTCCCTGTGGCATTCGATTTCCTCTTTTCTTCCAAAGCTTTTCTTTCGGTCTTCCTGCTGCCTTACAGTCGCCGCACGAGTTTCTCAATGTCAATCTTCTTTCCGATGACCATCAGATGCTCGTCCGCATTGAATACATAATCTGCGCTTGGCATCAAGGTGCTTTTCCCCTCTCTCTTAATCCCCAGGATGTTGGCATTGTACTTAGCCCGGAAATCCGTCTCTTTGATAGATTTCCCCACCCATTGTTCTAATGGCTGAATTTCATAAATGGAATAATCTCCCATTTCCATATAATCATACACGTGATTAGCGCTGACCTTCATGGACATCCTTTTGGCGATGTCGCGATCCGGATAGACCACTTCATCCGCACCGTTCCTCAACAGGAACTTAGCCTGGATATCCCTGGTTGCCTTGCTGATGACATAGGGCGCCCCCAGTTCTTTTAGCTGGCTGGTAATTTCCAGACTGCTTTGGAAATTTGTGCCAATACAAACAAAGCAGATATCGAAATTAGCCACGCCAAAGCTTTTCAGCACTTCCTCCCGGGTACAATCCGCAATTTTCGCGCTCGTGACAAGCGAAAGGATATCTTCCAAATTCTCTTCCCGCTCGTCCACTGCCATAACATCATTTCCATTCTTCACCAAATCCATGCATAAATGCTTTCCAAACCTTCCGATTCCGATAACTAATATTGATTTCATAATCTAATCTCCTAACCAATCGTGATTCGCTCTATAGGTAATTTCACGGAAGCATTATGTCGTTTCTCCGTGAATGACAGCGCAAAGGACATGCTCCCAATCCTTCCGCAGTACATGAGGAATATCAGCATATATTTTGAGGCAACGCAGACTTCCCTCGTAATGCCAGTGGATATGCCCACGGTTCCGATTGCAGAAAACACCTCCATCATAATATCCGACAACGGCAAAGATTTCTCCAGGCCCGCCATGGCCAGGCTGCAGCTTACGGCAAGTAACAGATTGATAAAAAATACCGTTGCCGCTTTCTTAATGCAGTCCTCATCCATCCTCCTGCCGAAGATATTCAGGCCGCTCTGGTTACGCAATGTTGACCAGACATATAAGAGGATTACCATCATGGTCGTAGTCTTAATTCCTCCGGCGGTGGAACCGGGACTGCCGCCGATAAACATAAGGGCAACCGTCAGCATCCTCCCTGCTTCTGAATACGCTGCCGTATCAATGGTGTTAAATCCTGCCGTCCTCGGCGTCACCGCTCCGAACACAGAGGCCAAAATCTGCCCTTTCGCATCATACATTGCCAGATTCTCATATTCAAACAAGCAGAAACAGAGACTGCCCCCGACAATCAGCACAACCGTCATGAGCAGCACGATTTTCGTATGCAGCATATACCGCTTCACATGCCACTTGAATCTGGAAATGTCATCCCATACGATGAACCCTATGCCGCCAATGATAATCAAAGCCATAATCACAAGGTTTACCAGCACATCGTCATAGTATAACATCAGGGAACTGTACGGCTCAATTTTCCCCATCAGATCGAACCCTGCGTTACAGAACGCAGACACGGAATGGAAAACGCCATACCAAATTCCTTCTGCGATGCCAAACTGTGGAATGAAGCGAATCATCAGAAGCAACGCCCCGACGCCTTCAAAAACAAGCGTATAGCGCACAATCTTTATAACCAGACGTACCGCGCCGCCAATCTGCAGCGTATTCATGCTCTCCTGGATAAGGTTGCGCTCCTTCAAGCCAATACGCCGCTTGAGGAAGATGGAAAAGCACACGCCGATTGTAATGAATCCCAACCCCCCAATCTGAATGAGCAGCAAAATCACCGCCTGCCCAAACAGGCTCCAGCCTGTATAGGTGTCCACCACCACCAGTCCGGTCACGCAGGTGCTGCTGGTCGCCGTAAAAAATGCATTGAGGAACCCTGCGCTCCCACCATCTTTAGAGGCTATGGGAAGCATCAGAAGCACTGTCCCCGCTGCAATAATCAATAAAAAACCCAGGGCTATAGTCTGCACCCTGCTCAGTCTCTGTATCATAATGTCTCCTTATGTCAGCGCTTTCCAGAGGCGGCACATCCGCCCATGGAACACGGCTCAATAATCCACTAAGGGAAAAAGGAGTATTTCGCGACGATACGCCACAAAACACTCCTCCGTGCTTAATGCTTAGTATTTTCCAAACTCACCATCCAGGGAGATGATTCGCTCATTCTCTTCTGCCTTATCGCTCATTGCCATGCTCTGAACTGTAGCCGGACCAGAATTGTTCCCTCCTTTGAGCTTATACTGCCCAATCATTGTACGCAGGGACATTGCCTGGTTCGACAGCTGCTCGCTGGCCGCCGCACATTCTTCGCTGGTCGCAGAGTTGGTCTGCACTACCTGGGATACCTGGCCGATTGCCTGATCGATCTGGCTGACTGCCGTCGCCTGGTCATTGGATGCCACCGCAATGCTGTTAATCAGGGAGACGATATTGTCTACTTCCCCGATAATCTCACTCAGGGAAGCAGCTGTCCCCTCTGCAAGCTTAGATCCATGCTCCACTCTCTTGATGGAGTCTTCAATCATCTCAGCAGTCTCGCTGGCAGCGGAAGCGCTTTTCCCTGCAAGGTTACGAACTTCTTCGGCAACAACAGCAAATCCTTTTCCATGGACGCCTGCTCTTGCCGCTTCTACTGCTGCATTGAGGGCCAGGATATTAGTCTGGAACGCAATGTCGTCAATTACTTTGATAATCTTCGAAATATTCTCAGAAGATTCGTTAATCTCCGTCATGGCGCCAATCATTTCTTTCATGTGTCCATCGCTCTCCATAGCCTCATTCTTCATGGAATGTACAGACTCATTAGCTTGATTTGCCTCTTCCGCATTACGCTTGGTACGCTCTGCAATCTCTGTAATGGAAGCGGTTACCTCCTCGATTGCGCTTGCCTGCTGCGTGGAACCTTGCGCAAGCGCCTGGCTGGCGTCTGACACCTGTTCTGCTCCCATAGAGAGCTGAATGGAAGAATCACGGATTCCGGAAAGCATCTGGTTGTTCTCTCTTATGATACTGTCAAAGGCGTTGCCCAAAACGTCCTGGTCTCCTTTGACCTTCACATCAAGATCAAGGTTACCGACTGTAATCTGGCCTGCGACTTCCGCCTGGTACTTTATTGTATCTACAATCTTCTGGAAATCATCTACCAATTCGCCAAACTCATCATCACGGTACTTTTCTAACTGAACGTCTACCTTACCTTCCGCTATCTCCATGGCAGCAACGCTCAGCATCTTTAAGTTTCTCTGTATATGCTTGAGGATTGATGCAGCCATAATCAACGTAAGGACTATAGCAATGAATACCAGGCCGCACATGAAGAATTCTGCTGTCTGCACATAAGATTCAGAAACATTATTCTTGCGGACAGCCGTCAATGTATTTATCCCGGCAAAAGCAACCAGGCCCGTCAGAAATATTACTATTGCAAAACAGCCAATCAACCGTGTCTTTAATTTCATATTTTTCATTTTCTCTCTTCTCCTTTACCTTTATGCCTCTGCAATTTCGCCGACGGGGGCAGACTCTTCAAACGCCTCCACATCCTCATCCCGAATCAGTTTCTCCGGGTCGAGCAACAGCTTCACCTCATTATCCACCCGCGCAAGCCCAAAGACATACTTGCTGCTCCCAGCATTGGACTGCGACAAAGAAGGCGGAAGAATAATCTCTTTCTCGTTAACGGTAATAACGCCTGCAATCTCATCTACAATCAGCCCTACGACCGTAGACTTGACGCCGATTACGATAATACAAGTCCGATCCGTATAAGCGCGGGGATCTTGTTTGAGCCTAACCCTAACGTCGATGACCGGAATAATCTTTCCGCGGATATTAATCAGTCCCCTGATATAGTCTTCTGTCTCCGGAACTGCCGTTATGGACTGAATTCCCACAATTTCCTGCACGTATGTAATCGCAATACCGTAACATTCATCTGTAATCTGAAATGTCATGAACATGCCCTTCTGGGTATCTTCCATGCCATCCAAATCATCCATCAAATCCAATTCTTCTGACATATCCTACTTTTTCTCCTCTCCGGCAATCAAGCCTGCAATATCCAGAATCAATGCAATGCTTCCGTCCCCAAGCTGCGTACAACCGGATAATCCCTGAACCTTCTTGATGTAGGAAGGAATCGGTTTTACCACTATTTCCTGCTCTGCAATCAGCTGGTCGATGAATACACAGACATTTTTATTCTCATGCTCTAATACCACGACGATTCCGTCTTCGATTTCCGCTTTGGAATCGTTCAGATGGTACCGGCGGTTCAGGCGGATAAAGGGATAACATTCGTCGCGGAGCATGATGTACTCTTCCCCATCCGGCTCTTTGACCAGCATATCCTTGGTGACCCTGACGAATTCCTTGATGTCGTTGGTCTCAACGACAAATGTGGAATCCCCGACCTGCATGACAATGCCATTGATGATGGCCAATGTCAGCGGGATTTTCATGGTCATCTCGCTTCCGCCGCCTTCTACACTGTCAATTTCCAGATTTCCGCCCACGGCCTGGATGTTCTTGACAACGACGTCCATGCCCACGCCACGGCCGGAATATTCGGTAACCTGTTCTTTCGTGGAGAATCCGGCAAATGTGATAAACTGGTAAATTTCCTTCTCAGTAAACTCTGACATGGCGCGGTTGCCAATCAGGCCGTTGTTCTTCGCCTTATCATATAACGCCTGCTTATTCAGGCCCTTACCGTCATCACGCACGATGATATATACTTTTCCGCCTTCATTCTTGGCTTCCAAGGTAATCTTACCCTTAGGATTCTTGCCTGCCGCAAGGCGTTCTTCTTTCGACTCGATTCCGTGATCCACGGAATTACGCACCAAATGCATCAGCGGGTCGGAGATATGCTCGATGATATTCTTATCCACCTCTGTGTTTTCTCCGATTACCTCAAGCTCAATATCCTTGCCCAGCTTCCTGGAAACGTCAAATACGATACGGTTCATTTTCTGGAATGTATTGGTCAGCGGCATCATTCGCATGGACATGATGACATCCTGCAGCTCTGTCGTAATCTTTGAAAGCTGGCTGGCTGATTTCTGGAAATTAGAAAGTTCCAGGCCCGGCACTTTAAGGTCGGGGTTCTGCAGCACTGTCGCTTCAGAAATGACAAGCTCGCCTATCATATCCATCAGCGCGTCAAGCTTATCCACATTGACACTGATATACGTCTGCTTAGGCTGCTGCTTAGGCTGGTTCTTTGCCAGCTTCTTGCTCTTGCCCGCCTCTTTATTCTTGATAACATAATCGCCAGGCGTCGGTTCTTTCTTCTCTTTCTTCTGCTCCGGCGCCTTTTCCTTATCATCCAGTTCAATGACAATCGGGTGTTCTTCCGGCTCATGGAAGCCCATCTCGAACTCCTGCTTCGTGCAGTCGTTGACTTCTATTCTCTCCATGCCGGACGTTTCCCCGATAGCTGCCAGAATCTCATCCCGGGAACACTGGCACTGAATCAGCATATGGAATCCATCTTCCAAAATCACATCGCTGCTTGCCTCGTTGCTGATGATATCATCGGGAATATACTGTAAATCCTCCGCGACTTCCTTGAGGGCATATACAGCCGTATAAGCGCGGATGTTACACATCTGCGTATCATTACGCCAATAAATAGATACTTTATAAAATTTGCTGCTTTCACTTCCTGTGGGTGCTATGTAGAACTGGTTGGGCTCCACATAAGTGTTTTCCGGGGGCAGTTCCTCGCCTTTCTGGGAAATCCCTTTTTTCACTTTAGTCAGAAATTTATCAATTTCCTCCACAAGCTTACTTTCATCGCCATCCGGGGTTTCGCCGCTCTTAATTTTCTCCAGCTCTCCCGTGATGAAATCAGATACCTCCAACACGTGATCTACCAGCTCCAGATGCGGAACATTGTCTGGATGAGATTCTCTCAGGTAATAAAATACATCTTCCAGTTTATGGGACACTTTCGTGATATTTTCATACATCATGATACCGGACGAGCCTTTGATCGTGTGCATGACGCGGAAAATCTCATTGATGGATTCCTCGTCAAAACATTCCTCATCCTTCTTCTCCAGCACTGTGCTGTCAAGGGTCTCTAAAAGCTGCTCACTCTCATACAGGAACATATCCAGCATACTGTCTGTATTGAAATCTTCTCCCATTTTCCCGCCTCCTTTCTTCTATGTTGTAATCTTTGCTCAGTCTATCAGTTCCAATTTCTTTAAAATCTTCTCAAACTTATCGAGGTCAATCGGCTTACCAGAGTAGACGGTACAGCCTATCTCAAAAGCCTTTTTCACATTCCTCTCCTCATTCAACGCTGTCGTCATGATAATCTTGGCCCCGTCATTTCCTAAGATTCCGCGTTCTTTTTCGATATCACGGATTGCTTTCAATGCCTGATAACCGTCTAACACCGGCATCATTACGTCAAGGCATATTAAGTCATACGGTTCCCCATCCTCCAACGCCATGAGAAATGCATCCACTGCTTCTTCACCGTCAACGGTAATATCACAGTCTCCATACTTTCCCAGATAATTTGACATGAATTTGCGGCTCGCAAAATCATCCTCTGCCAATAAAATCTTCATGAAATCTCTCTCCTTTCTAATTGGTCTTCAGCAAACCGTATATTTTATTTGCTATACTCGAAAGTTCCATCTGATAGTGGACTGCTCCGATATCATAGGCAACTTTGGGCATTCCATACACTACGCAAGTGGCCTCGTTCTGTCCAATAGTCTTGGCTCCCGCCTTGCGCATTTCCAACAATCCGTTGGCCCCGTCGCCGCCCATCCCGGTGAGGATGACGCCCAGCGCATCCTTCCCTGCGGCTTTGGCCACGGAGGAAAAGAGGACGTCCACCGAAGGGCAGTGTCCGCTTACTTTTTCACCGGCCTTACATTCTACCTGATAAACGCCGTTTACTTTAATCAGACGCATATGCTTATCTCCCGGCGCAATCAGCACGCGCCCCGGCAGCACTTTGTCGCCTGTGACCGCTTCTTTCACCGCCACCTGGCATTGGTTGTTCAGGCGGTTGGCATACATTTCCGTAAATCCAGGCGGCATATGCTGCACAATCACTACGCCCGGAATATCCGTACGGAACTGCTTTACCACTTCAAATATTGCCTCTGTCCCCCCGGTGGAGGCCCCTATGGCAATCACGATGTCTTTATTCACTGCTGACACGCTGTTGACGGGGTAAGATTCCACACGCTTTAAATTCCCCGTCCTGACTGTCGATGCAATCTTAATCTTAGTACCCAGTTCCTTGCGTATGAACTCGCTGATTTTTGAGCGGTCTACGGTATTAGGCTTGCAGACGAAATCAACCGCTCCCGCTTCCATAGCGTCAAATACCCTGGCGTCCAGGGCGCTAATGACGACTACCGGTAAAGGGTACTGCGGCATCAGCTTGCGCAGGAACTGAATCCCATCCATCTTAGGCATCTCCACGTCCAGGGTCATCACATCCGGACGGTACTCTAAGATGGCGTCCCGCGCAGCATAAGCATCTCCTGCCTGCGCCACAACCTCTAAGTATGGATCTTCACTCAAGCTCTGTACCAGCAAATTGCGAAATAGCACAGAATCATCTACTACTAAAACCCTGATTTTCTTCATCTGATTCTCCTACTCTCTATTTCTGATAGATTGACGGCTCGACATACTTAAAAGCTGTCCCTTTTCTGTTAATTGCTTCTGTCGTCCCAATGAACAGATAGCCTCCCGGCTCCAGAAAATCATATATTTTACGAAGCAGCTGAAGCTTCGTCTCCTCATCAAAATATATCATCACATTCCGCAGAAACACAACATGGAACGGTCTTTTGAACGGAAGTGGGTTCATCAAATTAAACTGCCGAAAAATCACTTCATCCCGCAGCTCCTTCTTGGCCTGGTATTCCTCTTCATTCAGTTTGTCAAAGAACCTCCTGCGCCATTTCTCCGGCAGCGGCTCAATCTGTTCCGCAAGATACTTGCCCCGCTGTGCATGCTGCAGGACTTTTGTGGAAATATCAGTCGCCAGTACTTTCGTATCCCATCCGGAGTGATCGAGCCCGAAATAATCTTTCAGCACCATGGCTATCGTATATGGCTCCTCGCCCGTGGAGGACGCCGCAGACCAAATCCGCAAATCTTTCCTTGCCGCTTCCTTGGCTTTGAGCGTCGGAAGCACTTTCTGACGCAAAAATTCCATATGCTCAAATTCACGCATGAAATATGTATGGTTGGTGGTCAGGGCATTGATGAGGTTCCTCGCCTCATTCCCGGCCGGGTCATGCTCCACCTTCGCCATATACTCGTCAAAACCATTGTATCCATTCCTTAAAATATAATTTTCCAATCTCCCATTGATCAATACTCGTTTCTCACTAAGATCGATTCCGGTTGTATGTTTGACATACCCTACAACCCGGTGAAATTCACTATCTGTAATCATCTTGACTTACTCCTATCATTTCAAAATTTCTACCGATCAAATTAGTATCTTCCCTGCGATACAAGCTCCTTCCAAAAGCTCATTTTCCTATTCGTTTTATGATACTATATTTCTTTTTGCTTGTCAATTCTTGTTAAATTTTGGCATATGCCGGCCAATCGCTTTTCCCTTCGGCAAAACTCAGTTTTCCGCCGGCCTGCTGTGCCGTAATTGGTTCCTGATTTTCACAAATACATCAACAATATCCGGGTCAAAGTATGTGCCGCTTTCCTCTATGATAATCTGGATGCTTTCCTGCGGGCTGTAAGTCCCCGCCTGCCCCTCTTCCCCGGTGAGGGTATCGTAATTATCCGCGACAATGGCTATCCTTGCAGAAAGCGGGATGTCTTTCCCGGATATACCTCCCGGGTAACCGCTTCCGTCCCAGCGGGCATGATGGTAACGGGCAATCTCAACCGCCATCGGCAAAAAGCTGTTCTCCGGCGTATTCTGGTACACTCTCTCTAAAATTTCCGCCCCTTGTTCTGCATGGTGCCGTATCTGCTTCTCCTCTCCTTCCTGCCCTGGCTCCTCAACTTCATCATCCGTGGGGACACGGAGCTTACCGATGTCATGAAGCCTGGATGCGACTTCGATGGTATTGATAAAACCCTCTGATATATCTTCGGCAAATTCAGGGCTGAACTGTAGGCTCTGTGCCAGCAGCCGGCAATTATACGCCACGTTTTCCATATGATTCGCCGTGTCGGAATCACGCTGTTCCGTAAGCGCTGCCAGTGCATAAAGGATGTTCTTCTGTTCATCCTCAATCCTCCTGGCCTGGCTGCTGATTACACTGTGGAGCCTGCGGTTGCTCAGTTCCAGCTCTTTCTGCATTTCGTACAGCTTCAGGTGGTTATTCACCCGCATCGTGACCTCAGTGACCTCAAATGGCTTGCCGATATAATCTACCGCTCCAAGTTTAAATCCCCGCACCTTATCCTCGCTGGAATCTGCCGCTGAGATAAATATCACGGGAATATCCCTGGTAAGCGGATTGCTTTTCAGACGCTCACAGAATTCATAGCCGTCCATTTCCGGCATGAACACATCGAGCAGAACCAGCTGGGGGCGGCTCTCTGAAATCAATACCGCCGCCTCCGATGCGTTCGACGCGCATCTGGGTATGTAGCCCATTCCTTCTATGATATTCTCCAGGATAAGCAGATTTGTCTCCACATCGTCCACAATCAGAATCTGCGGTACTTTTTCGGATTTGCCTATATTTCCCATCTTACATCCCTCCGATAGTTTCCTCAAACACAGCCCTCAAATTCTCATACTGCTCCACGCTCTTGTCGTGGTCTCCCTTCCGCACATTCATTTCCAGGCGGAAAGCAGCCCTTTTTAAATCCTTTGGCGCCTGTTCCATCAATTCCTTTATATTATGTGCAAAGTTCTCCGCTTTGTCCCAAGCTTCTACCTCCATGCACAAAATCAGCTTCTCCATCTTCCCCTTGATTTCCTGCACGTTTTCCGGCGTGCCAAACTGGAAAAACTTCTCCACGCTGTCAAATCCAGGAAGCTCCTGATTCTGGTTGATGAACTCAAACTGTTCAACGGCCTGCTGCTCTTCCTTGGCCTTCTGCGCCACATGCAGGCGAACAGAAAATGAAAAACTGCTTCCTTTCCCTTTTTCACTGTCCAGATGGACGCTGCCCTGCATCAGCTCAATCAGCTGCTTGGTAATCGCAAGCCCTAACCCGGTTCCGCCGTATTTCCTTGTAATAGAGGCGTCTACCTGGGAAAAGCTCTTGAACAGCTTATCCTGTTCCTCTGGGGAAATACCGATGCCTGTATCAGATACGACAAAAAACAGCTCAATCTCATCGTCAAACTGCACGGTCTTCGTGACTTCTATATTAATATATCCTACGCTGGTAAACTTCACTGCGTTAGACAGGAAATTGTTCAATATCTGCGTCAGCCGCAGCTCGTCGCCAATCAGGTATTCCGGAATTGTCTTATCGATATTGACCATGATGCGCAGGCCCTTGGCGTTGATTGCCGGGATATTCGTCTCTACCGTATGGTTTATCATCTTATAGAAATTAAATTCCTTCTGCTCAATGACAAACTTGCCCGCCTCAAGTTTCGAAAAATCCAAAATGTTGTTGATGATAGCAGACATATTGTCACAACAGCGGATGATGATATCCAGCGTATTGCTTACCTCCGGCGTCACCCCATTCTCAAGGAGATTCGTCACATGACCGCGGATTCCGTTGACCGGCGTCCGCAGCTCATGGGTCACGTTCGCCACAAATTCATTGCGGACTTTGAGCGTCTCCTCCATCTCCTCTTTCATACGGACAAGCTTACGCTCTGTCTCTTTCAGTTTGGCAATATTGATGGCAAACAAAAGGTTCTGCCCATTGCCTGCCTTGACGGCCATACGCACCGGGAAACAAGTCCCGTTCTTACGGTACATCATGCCCTCTGTCATTTCCCGCGCAGCTTCCAGGGGAAATCCCCCTTCTTCCTGATGGAGTTCCGCCGGAAGCAATTTGTCCAGCCCCAGCTTCTCCAACTCCTCCCCATACCCAAGCTCTTCCCTAGCCAAGGCGTTCGCATAAAAAATCCTGCCATCCCCGTCAAACCTGAGAATAATCTCCAGGGATGCGTCTGCAAAACTGTGGATGTCTTCTCCTGACAGCATTCCTTCTCCCATTGTTTCCACCTCTTTTTAAAAATGTGTGCTTTTGCACACTGATACCACTATATCTAGTATACGATGTCAAAAATGCGGTGTCAAGAAAAAAAAACAGGAAGGAAACACAGTTCCCTTCCTGCCAGTCCGCAGTTCTTTATTTCACAGTTGCTTTCGCTGGAAGCCCTGCGCTTTTGAACAGCTTTTTATAGCTCTTTGCTTTCTTGTTCGGGACGTCAATCTTCGCCTTATTGGCGATGCCTTTGAACGCTTGCTTTTTGACTGTTTTCAGCTTACCTGATTTCAGGTTTATGGATTTTAGCTTGGCATCCTGGAAAAACGCCTTGCCCTCTATCGTGGTGATGCCTGTTCCAAGCGTGACTGTAGTCAGGCTCTTGTCTGATGCAAACGCAGACGCGCCAATCTTGGAAACGTTATTGCCCACGGTGACTTTTTTGAGCTTACTGTTTTTGTAAAACGCCTTGCTGCCGATAGCTGTCACTTTAAAGCTGTAACCATTAATCTTTACCGTTGCCGGTATCGTCACGGAAGTTTCTGTCTTCTTCACCGGAGCCTTTACCTCCACTGTGCCATTCTTGGCTGCCGATTTTGTGACCTTATAATTTAACTTTCCCACTTTATGGACGGAATTCTTCTTAGGCACCGATTTCACAGGCGGTTCCTGCGGCGGCTGCTTTTCGCCAATCTTCACGAGGACTTTTGCAGATTTGGTATTGTCCCAGGTGGAAGTTGCCCGTACGGTTATCTCTTGGGCGGATTCGTCATCCGCTATCTTTAAAATGCCATTTCTGCTGATTGCCGTTCCATAGCTATTGTTTCTGTCTATCGTCCAATCTACGGTTTCCGGCGCGCCGTTCATGCCGGCTACTGCTGCTATAAACTGCTGGCTGTCGCCTGGTTTTACCGCTATATCCTGCGCCTGCGGCGTGACGCTGACGGAGGCGACTGCCGGATTTCCCTCGGAAGCATAGGCATTCTCCACCTGCCACTGCTGGAGCCTGGAATCGCTGGCCGCTGTCTGCACAGCCTTGCCGTCTGCTGCAAAGGCCAGGTAAAGGCCGCTCTTGGCATTCTTAAATTTTACATTATCTCCGCTTTTTTCCATTATCCAGTTCTGGTCATCCCCTCCTGTATCCTGCCAGATGATCAGCCGCGTACCGTCCGCCGTGGATCCGCCGTCTACCGCTGCCAGGTGGAAACTCTTGACATTAAGCAGCTTCACAGTATCCTGGTTCCCTGCTTTACTCGGCTGCAAATACCACTGCTGGTTCGCCTCGCCGCTGTAATCCCAGGCAAAGACCTCGGAAAGCGTTGCCGCACCGCCTCCATTGATACAGAGCGTTTTTCCATTCTCGGCATTTTTGATGGAGACAATCTTATCCTTGGAAAGAATCTTCCTCATATCTGTCTCATTGCCAGTCAGGGGCGTCCCCTGAGTAGTAAAGGTGTTGATGGAGTGCGCCGGAAGCTCTGCCGTTACTTTGCGTCCGTTAAAATTGATATCCACGGTTTTTGCACTTCCGCTCCCATTCTTCACCAGCAGGGAGATTGTACCGTCTGCATTGCGGAATGCGATTTCACGCTGTTCGGCAGAGTATACGGAATCCGCTTCCTTGTCTGCATTCTGCCCTGGGATATATTCCTGGTTATATGTGCCGCCGCTCTCAATCCTGCGCGCATTTGCCTTAACGGCGTCGCTGTAATGCTTTATGTTATAATACTGAGGGTTGATGCTGTATTTCTTTGTACTCTCATTTACGGTAATCGGCGCATTCTGCGGCCATGGCGGAGTCGCGGTATTATATCCGCCGGGATTCACGCCATCCCACTCCAGCACCATATTCCACATATTATACGCGGAAATGCCGTTAGAGAAATACATATACATCACGTCAAACTGGTACTCTGCGTACTGCCAGTCGTTATTGCCATTCCCGCACATCGTCTCTGACTGCATCATGCCTTGGTCAAATCCAGTGTAGTACAAGGAACGCGCCTTGTTGTAGGACCACCACTGGAAATTGATGCCGGAAATATATTTCCTGGCTTCCACATCGTTCAGCGTGGGATCCATTAGGCTGTCGACAGAATTCGTAAACGTACCAAGGTAAATCTGAACACCCAATTCTTTCATCTGAGGGCCTAAATACTTGAGGAAATCACACAACTGCACCCCCGTCCAGCAGCAGGAAGAATACAATGTCCACATAGTTGGTTCATTCTGAGGAGACACCATGTAGATTTCAATTCCTTCCTCATCATATGCTTCAATGAACTTGCGGAAATACAAGGCATAAGCCTTATAATTTTCCTCTGTCCCATGGAACCATCCGCCAATCAGATTCTTATGAGGCTCAGTATTATTTTCGCCCTCCTGCTTCATTCAGCTGGGCGGCGACCACGGAGAAGCCCAGATTTTTAGGTTCGGCTGGCGTTTCAGAGCTTCCTTAATATAAGGAATCAGCATTTCCTTGTCACGCTCGATGGAGAAATTCTTCATTTCGTAATCATTTTCCGTCTCATTCAAGGAATACAGGTCCATGGCAAAATCACTGGAACCAATCGGCATCCGCGCCATTGTCAGATGCAGCCCTTCCGGCTCATCCGGGTCGAACAGCAAATCCAGGATATGGTTCCGTTCCTCTTCCGTCAGCTGCATCAGCTTGTGCCACCCGCGCTCGTTGAAGCACCCGCCCCAGATATTCTGCGCCATCTCCTGGTATGTGATGTTCTCATCCACGTCAATATAAAGCTCACTGTGGTTGTCCGCATCCCACGCTGTGGTCGCCAGGGTTCCTTTGTCCTGCATGTAATTTCCGTTCTGGGACATGACCCACTTCACTTCCCCGGCCGTATCAGCCGCCTGGCTGACTGTCGGCGCCGCCGCCCCGGCGCCGGTGACAACGATGCTGGCAGAAAGCAAAACGGACAGAAAAGCATTCCTGACATTTGTCACTTTGTCATAAATCTTTTTCTTCATTTTGTTTCCCTCCTCAACATATTTTTCAAATATGCTTCTATTATAAATTGTCACCAGGGAAATATGTCGGCATTTTCGAAAAAGATTTGCGCATTTTTGAGCATTTTTTCGTATGTGCTGCCAGGGTTGGGAATGCCATGAATTATCAAGATATTTTTCACTAAAACAAAAAAGGCTTCGCCACCTCAAAGTGACAAAGCCGTTTTAATTGCAGTAATGGATGGAGAAGCATTCGAACCGTTTTGGTTTTTCCCTGCTGGGAATCCCTTCTCTGCTTTTCTTGTGAATAAATGGATGGAGAAGCATTCGAACCGTTTTGGTTTTTCCCTACCGAGAATCCCTTCTCTGCTTTTCTTGTGAATAAATGGATGGAGAAGGATTCGAACCTTCGAAGGCGTTGCCAACAGATTTACAGTCTGCCCCCTTTGGCCACTCGGGAATCCATCCATGCGTGAGGGCAAATGCTTGCCATTTGCCCCTGACATTTTCAAATTATAGCACATGTTGTCTATACTTGCAAGGATTTTTTGATTTTTTTACAATCCCCTAGTAACAGTTCAGCCATCGCAGACATTATGGGTGAATCATGCTTGCATGAATGAACACATAATGCAAGCGATGGGCAGAACGCCATCTTATGAGCAAAGTTAGCTGCAAAACAGCGGGACAACGCCGTATGGCGTCTTTGCGAATGGCGTGGGCCGAACGGTTACATCCCCTAAACCGTCGTCAAAAATCTATCCGCTCCTCTTTGCCGATATTTTTCAGCACCACTGCACAGTTAGGCGGAAGGGAGAGGTTGACCCGCCCATTCGTCACGCGGTAAATTTCCGGTTCCATGGAATAAGTTTCCGGCTGTGTCATCATGATGCGTTCCAGCCTGGTCTCCCGCTCCATGCCTGCAGGCCATACGCGCCACTCCATATGCCGCTCCACATAATCATTATTTATGACAATCACAAACTGCTGCTCACGGTTGAAACGCCCATAGCACATGACCTGGTAATCCCCGCCCAGGAACTTGAGGGAACCTGTGCGGAACGCTTCATTTTCCTTGTGGATTCTAATCATGTCCCGATGGAAAGACAGTAATTCCTGATCCTCCTCGCCCCATGGGTAAGTCCTGCGGTTATCAGGATCCGTGAACCCTACGGCCCCGGCCTCATCGCCATAATAAATCGTGGGCGCCCCGGGCCAGGTCATCTGGACTACTACCGCTTCCTTCATCACACCTTTGTTCAGATCCTCGCCTGCCGCCGCGCTTCCCAGGCGGTCAACCCTGCCTACCTTGTGGTTGGTGCGGGTCAGGAAACGAGAATGGTCATGGTTGGACAGCTCATTCATGGCACACTGCAGCGAAGGGGTCAGGAAACGCGTCATATAGTAATTCATCGCGCCTTCAAAATTCTGGAAATTGCCCAGCATATCCTGGCGGTAGCCATCGCTATGCTTTTCCATCCCGGTCAGGAACCATGTCAGAGGCTCCATGAACGCGTCATAATTCATTACCGTGTCCCACTGGTCGCCGCGCAGCCATTCCACCGGATCTCCATAATGCTCCGCCAGCACGATTGCCTCCGGGTTGGCCTCCTTGACTGCTTTTCGGAAATCCTGCCAAAAACTATGGTTAAATTCCACAGAATGCCCCAAATCGGCTGCCACGTCAAGACGCCAGCCATCTGCATTATAAGGTGGCGACACCCATTTCCTGCCGATGTCCAATATATAATCGTACAATTCCCTGGATCCTTCATAATTCAGCTTCGGCAGCGTGTCATGCCCCCACCAGCCATCATAACTGCCGTTATACGGCCAACGGTTCTCATCGTAAAACTGGAAGAAGTTGCGGTATGGGCTGTCAGCCGACACATAAGCCCCGGTAGCATATCCTACCTCCCGCTCATAAATCAGCTCTTTATCCAGCCATTTATTAAAGGAACCGCAATGGTTGAACACTCCATCCAGAATTACCCGCATCCCACGTTTATGCGCCTCATCCACAAGCCTGGCAAACAGCGCATTGCTTGCCTCAAGGTTCCTATGATCGGAAACACGTTTGATGTACCTGGTCGCCTGCGTATTGTCCGTCTCCCCCGAGGAAAGCAGAGCGCCCCCATCTTCCTCAATCACGCCGTAATGCGGATCTATATAATCATAATCCTGAATATCATATTTATGGTTCGACGGAGAGACAAACAGCGGATTGAAATACAACACTTCAATCCCCAGTTCCTGCAGATAGTCCAATTTCTGGATGACTCCCGCCAAATCTCCGCCGTAAAATTCGCCTACGCCAAAGTTTGCCGGGCACTTTTCCCATTGCTCTACCCTCTGGCTATATACCTGGATATAGTAATACTCATTTGTCAGCACATCATTCGTCACGTCCCCATTGCAGAAACGATCCACCAAAATCTGGTACATGACGGCTCCTTTCGCCCATCCGGGCGTGGAAAATCCTGGCACTATCACAAAATCGTATTCATGCCGGATTTCCGGCGTCACCCCCATCCTGTCATAAAAACAATGCAGCATGCCCGTGACAGCTTCAAAATAGTAATGGTATGGCTCCTCCCCAAGCTGCACCTCTGCCTGGTAATAATCAAACGGCCCCTCTGTCTCCTGTTTTCTCATGGAAATCTTTTTTTCGCCATTGCACAGCCATACAATATCCACATTATCCTTCGCGGTTCGGAACCGTATGGTAACCATTTCATTTACATCCGGCTCCGGCGGGTTCCGGTAATCTTTCGTCCCATCGGAAAACATCGCGTGCTTGCGCAGCAACGGCCGCATGTTCATCATATATTGCTGTCTCTGGCTCAGTTCATAAATGGAATATTCTTTCATATACGATACCTCTTTCCTTTCCTATGATGTAAAAAAGGCAGCTCTGAAAGCTGCCTTTTTAGGAGAAGGTATTTTTACTATGGGGTGTAGCAAAAATTATATAATGTATTGGGGGGTTTTTACAGTAATTATAGTACCACAAACCACTCTATAAGTCTGCACAAACTTCACAAAAAACATGAGCTGTTTTTATATGTTTTGTACAGTCACATTTTCCCACCCAGCAGTTTTCCCATAGCAATTTTCACAAATCATCCTTCAAACAGCGCTTCAAACTCATCTCTGCTGATTTTCTCCTTCTCTAAGAGAAGGTCTGCACATTTATGGAGAATCGTCTCATGTTCCACCAAAATATTCTTTGATTTCTGATAACACTCATCGATGATGCGCTTTATCTCCTGGTCTATCATCCCGGCCACATTTTCGCCGTAAGCCCTCGTGTGTGCCAAATCCCTGCCGATAAACACTTCATCGTCGTCATTGTCATAATTAATCAGGCCAATATTCTCTGACATCCCATACTTCGTGACCATTGCCTTCGCCACGCCGGTCGCCTGCTTGATGTCCTGAGAAGCTCCCGTAGTAATATCGTCAAATATCATTTCTTCCGCCACCCTGCCTCCAAGATCCACGATAATCTCCTGCAGCATCCTGCCCTTGGTATTGAACATCTCATCCCGCTCCGGCAACGGCATCGTATACCCTGCCGCCCCTACTCCTGTAGGTATGATTGACACGGAATATACCGGGCCTACGTCCGGCAGCACATGAAAGAGGATTGCGTGGCCCGCCTCATGGTATGCGGTAATCCGTTTCTCCTTGTCCGTAATAATCCGGCTTCTTTTCTCGGAACCAATCCCTACTTTGACAAAAGACTTGCGGATGTCACTCTGTATGATATAGGCGCGGTCTTCTTTTGCCGCGACAATCGCCGCCTCGTTCAACAGATTCTCCAAATCGGCCCCGGTAAATCCTGCAGTTGTCTGGGCAATCTGTTTTAAATCTACATCGTCCCCGAGAGGCTTATTCTTGGCATGGACATTCAAAATCTCCTCCCTGCCGCCGATATCCGGCCTCCCGACATGCACTTTGCGGTCGAAACGTCCGGGACGCATGATTGCAGGATCCAAAATATCCACACGGTTCGTGGCCGCCATCACGATAATCCCTTCGTTGACCCCAAAACCATCCATCTCCACCAACAGCTGATTCAAGGTCTGCTCACGTTCATCATGTCCGCCGCCCATTCCGGTGCCACGCCGCCTTGCCACCGCGTCAATCTCATCAATGAACACAATGCAAGGGGCATTCTTCTTGGCCTCCTCAAACAAATCACGGACACGGGAAGCTCCCACGCCGACAAACATTTCCACGAAATCAGAGCCTGAAATGCTGAAAAACGGAACGCCAGCTTCCCCGGCAACCGCCTTAGCAAGCAGCGTCTTACCGGTTCCCGGAGGCCCTACCAAAAGGACACCCTTGGGAATCCTCGCTCCCAGCTTCGTATATTTCCGTGGGGCGCGCAGGAAATCAACCAGCTCTTCCAGCTCTTCTTTTTCTTCTTTCAGTCCTGCGACATTGCCAAAGTTAATCTTCTTGTTCTCATCCGTCGTCATTTTGGCGCGGCTCTTGCCGAAATTCATCATCTTGCCACCGCCCCCGGAAGATGCCGCTGCGTGGTTCGTCATCATAATATAGAAGACAAACAGCACGCCAAACAGAATCAGGGTAGGGAGTATGGATATCAGCCAGTTTTCCTCCGGCATATCCTGCACCGCATAGTTTTTGAAATCATACGATTTCATGGTCTCCTGCAGAGCATTGACGTCCGACACATGCAGTGTCCGGGAAACATTCTTTGATTCCCCCTTAAGCGTCACGCTCGCCTCGCCGCTGGGCACTTCCCGGTTCTGGGAGACAACGACGGATACCACGTTCTCATTTTCCAAATCCTGCTCAAACTGTCCATAAGTATAAACAGAATTCTGTCCAAAACCGGACGAACTATCGCGCAATATCCACAGCAATGCCAGAATGACAATCACTGCGATGTATATGCCGAATGCCCGGTAACGTCTTTGATTATTCATCGCCTATTTCCGATCTCCTTTCTATTCTAAGCATCCAAATCTACAACCCCAATATAAGGAAGGTTGCGGTAATGCTGCATATAATCAAGTCCATAACCCACAACAAATTCATCCGGTATCTCAAACCCGGTATAATCCACATGCACATCTGTCACCCGGCGTTCCGGCTTATCTAACAGCGTGCAAAGATGCAGGCTCTTCGGTTTCCTGCTCCTTAAATTCTCAAGCAGATAGCTCAATGTCCTGCCTGAGTCCACAATATCCTCAACCACCAACACATGCCTGCCCTCGATAGCCTCATCCAAATCCTTGACAACTTTCACCACTCCGCTGGATTTGGTGCCGTCCCCATAACTGGACACAGACATGAAATCAATGGAAACCGGTATGCTCAGCCGCTTTGCCAGCTCACAGGTAAAAAATACGCCGCCCTTAAGGACGCTTACCAGATGGACCGGCTCTCCCTGATAAAATTCACTGATTTCTTTTCCCATCTCACAGATTCTCTTCTCTATCTTCTCTTCTGAAATCAAGACGCGAACCTTTTCACTCACACTTTTTTCCTCCATTTACACGTATCTCTAAGATTCTTTTGGTATGTTCTGTAACTTTGATGTCCTCACTGATGCGATAGCCGATAACCCAAAGAATGTGGGTTTCGTCTGCCAGGAGCAGGGTACTGTCTCGCCGATATCCCGGTATCTTCTCATCGACAAAATATTTCTTTAACTTTTTCCGGCTCCCTTCCCTGTTAATTACCAGAAAATCCTGTTCCCGCCGTGTTCTCAATCGCATAGTACCTTTTATTTTATCATAGTCAAACCATTTCGTATATATTTTTTTGGGAATTTCTTCATTTTGAGGAATATTTTGCAAAATTCGCGTGCGTATCTCATAACCATAAGAAGGAAGCACAAGCTTCCCTTCCACCGGCAGTTCCCAAACAGCCGCCTGCTTATCCTCCGCGTTGCCTGCCACAAGCAACAAGCCTTCATATGTCCGTCTGGCACAGACCCCATAAGGAAAATCAGCCGCTTTCCCGCTCTGGCGGGCAAACAACGTCAAAAGCTGCAGTACATGGACGTTCGATATGTCTTTGCTGCTCCCTGCCGCCTCTGCCAGGGCATGGTGCAGGACCTCCTTTTGGATGACCGGAAGTTCCCCAAGCAGTCCCTGCTGAATGCAAAGTCCATCTTCACAGGAACTGACATACTTTTTTGCCGCCTGCGCGCTTAACCGGCTGACCAGTTCTGCGGCCTCCGCCACAACGCCTGCCGCCTGGTTCATATGCAGGACGGCATTTTCATTAATCTGTGTAAGCAGGGGAAGCACCTGATGGCGGATCTTATTCCTGGTATATAGCACATCCTGGTTCGTCCTGTCAACACAGAATGCCTGCCCTTTTTCCGTGAGATATCTTTCTATCTCCTGCCGGCTGACGCACAAAAGCGGCCGGATAACCTGCCCGCGCACCGGCTGGATTCCGCAAAGTCCTTTGAGGCCGCTGCCTCTTGCCAAATGGAACAGCATCGTTTCCGCGCAGTCATTCTGATTATGCGCCACCGCCGTCTTATTTGCCCCAAACTCCTCTGCTGTTTCACGGAATAACCGATACCGAAGCTCTCTTGCCGCTTCTTCCAATGTCAGCTTCTTCTCGCTGGCATATTCCGCTGCCCGGCAATGGCAGATTCTGCAGGGAATCCCATATGTCTTGCATATTTCTTCCACAAACCTGACGTCACGCAGGCTCTCCTCCCCGCGTATCCCATGTTCTACATGAACCGCGCAAAGCGAAAACCCCAGTTCTTCACGAAGCGTATGCAGCAAAAGCAGCAGGCAGACGGAGTCCGCCCCTCCGGATACCGCCGCCAGGACACAGTCTTCCTTTTCTACCATATGATACTCTTCTATAAAATTTCTTATTTTCTTTATCATCTTTATCTCCTGTAACTGCTAATCCCTGTCCCATGAGGGCAGCGCAGAATTGTCCCCGCCTGTTTTGCCTGCTATTTTTCCCAGATTCCGGCTACCAGCACGGTCATATCATCCGGCACCTTGCCGGCCGTGAACAGCAGGATTCGCTCCAGGATCTGCTTCGCCATCTGCCCCGGGTTGTTCGTCTCAATCGTGTCTAAGATTTCCCGCATCGTGTCCTCCGGCATGGGGACCCTGAGATAGTCCAGCACGCCGTCCGTCAGAAGCACGACAAACTCCCCGTCTTTCAGCTGCCGGCTGGTCTTCTCAATCTCTATCTGCTGGAATATGCCTGCCGGCAGGCTTGCCGAAGAAATGCACTCCACGTTGTCTTCATGCTTGATGAATGTGGCTGCCGCGCCAATCTTGAAAAATTCGCACATACCTGTGTAGAGATCCATAGACGCCATATCCACGGTAGAAAAAATGCCATCCTCGCCCTGGATAACCATTGCCGAATTCATCATGCGGATTGCAGTCTCCTTCTGGAAGCCGGATTCCAGAAACTTCTCTATTAACTCTATCACCATTTCACTTTCCTTACAAGCGTTGATTCCCGATCCCATGCCGTCGGACAGAGCCATGACGCACTCGCCGCCTTCCAGATTCAGAAAAGAAAAGCTGTCTCCCGATACCTGGGCATGATCCTTCGTGAGCCTCGCCACGCCTTGCAGCGTGTGGAACAAGGTATCCTCCTCAAATGTAAGGAACGACTCTTCCTTACCAATCAGCGTATGGGTATATTTTCCCGGTACCATATCCCGTTTCAGCCCCTGGCTTGCCGCCTTGGCCAATTCTTTCACCGGCACACAGTTGCCCCACTTGGAGGCCGCTTTCACCTGCAGCGACATTTTCCCATTCTGCCTCTGATAGAGGTGGATTTCCCTGGTCTGGACGCCCCGTTCCTTGAGGCGGTATTTGACCGCGGCAAGAAGCCGAGCCTCCTGCTGGCTGATATCACGGTACTCCCTGGCACAGTCTTCCATGATGTATGCCATGGCGTCCAGCTGTTCCGCAATGATTCCACGGTTTTCCAGCAGACGGTTGTACCATGCAAGGTTCAGCTTTGCCTTTTCGAAAACGCCGACCGCCTCCTCAACAACACTGTCCGAATAAGGGCAGTAGCCCGCCAGCTCCCGGTGTACATCCTCTTCCGCAGTCCCCCGCTTCTCTATAGAATGGAAGAGACGGAAAAACAGCTCATACATGGGGCTTGATTCCTCCTGCCAACAGATTGCGCACTGTTCACAGTCCATGCAGATTTTCCCAGTCAGTTCCTGCTGCATCCTGCCCATTTCCTCTGGCTCAAAATCGCCTTTGAACCGCTCCATATGGGAAAAAATCTGAGAAAGCCCGCTAAAGGATTTTGCATATGTCTGCAGCTTCTCTCCATGCTCCGGCGTCCGCGGATCCGCATCGTTCCGCCAGCGCAGCGGCATCATCCCATCCTCCAACATCCGGTGGAGGACTGGGCAGAGCAGGATAACCGCAGCTGTCACGAAGACCGCTTCCATCACGCCCATCCAGGGCACGCCGCGCCTCCTGACCTGCAGCGCCTCCCCCGCCGCGGTCAGCAGAAGCACGCTGATTCCGGCTGCCGCCGCCCCTATATAGCTGCGGCAGCTCTTATACGCCCACTCAACCATTTTAATGGCCACGCCGGTGACCAGCATCACCATCGTGTATTTTGCCATCGCCTGCACCGGCACCAAAAGAGCCATGCCAAAAATACTGAACACCAGAAGCAGCGTCCTGTTCACTTCTTCCATATATGCCGCCGCAAAAAAACTGGGAATCAGGGGATAGCACCCCGCAAATTCTGCTTTTGCCACGACGATTGCCAAAACATATAACACGATTTCTTTCCATCTCGATTTGTTCATCATTCCGTCCTCCTTTTTCTGCCGCTTCCTGCGTGCAGGAGTTATTATAATAAAGGGGGCTTTGAAATGTTTGTCAAATCGGGGGCAGGTTTTGGAAAACTTTTAGACAAAAAATCCCTTAGAACCGCTGTTTATGACGATTCTAAGGGCTTTCAGCTGTTCAGGATATTCAACGCCTGCGCCTTAATCATCCTTCTCTTTTTCCTTAAAAATAATCTCATCGGGGTACACCAGGCCCAGTTTTGACTTGGCCGTCTGCTCTATGTAATCTTTCGTCTTCACGTACTCTTCATACTCTTTCAGCTCTTGCTGCCGCTGCTGCTCTGATTCCAGCTGTGCCTGCAGTTCCTCTTCCTTCACCTCGTAAACCTGGTTCCTGCCATACAAGGAAAGAATCTGGACAGCCATCACGCCCAGCAGCATAAGTGAGATCAAAGCAATGCACAGCACCGAAGACTTATTCTGTCTCCGTTTCCTCCTCATCCGGGTCCTATGCGCCCCTGCCTTCCTTGCCTCGTTGCGCTTCTCCATAATAGTTCCTTTCATACTCAAGTTCCGCCTGCGGCGGGGATTAAAGCTTACATATTCCCATTTTAACTGTTTTCCAAAACTTTTTCAATTCTTTTTTCAGAAACCTCAGAAGTTTTTTTATCTTCTCCCCCGCAAACCCTACCGGCCTTTTTAGCAGACGGGCTGTCCATACCAGGGGCCGGCTTAGGACAAACAGTATTTTTTCCAGCAGGAACACGCTGCCTGCCACGACCCAGGCGCTGAGGATCAGGTTATACAGCAGCATACCTGCAAGGACCCCTCCAATCACAAATCCGCGTATGTAACCGCTGTTTTCCCGATACAACATGGCAAACAACGCTACCCCGCTGCCAATCCAGAAAATCAGGTCTTCCGCACCGACCAGCCACATTTTGTGAGGCACAATCCTGCGGGCCACCCGCAGCACATCATAGGCGCACAACAGCAGCACGCCCATTGCGAAAGCCGCCAAAAGCACATCTGTTTCTTTTAAAATTCCCGCACTAATCTCCATTATTTAAACAATCTTCCCAATAAGGATTCATTCTTTTTCGAGGCTGCTTTTACATCAGAATAAGTGAAGCTGTCAATCTTACCCTCAATGTCTATCTCCCCTTTTTCCAGCGTCAGGCGGTTCACATGAAGGTCGTTCCCCTTTATCATTAACATGCCAAGCTCTGTCTCCAGCAGGATTTCCCCCACGTCAAAGGAAAGTACGTCAATGACGCCGCTCAGCACCCCGCTCTTTCGGTTAGAAATCACGACTTTATGGATATTCCGGGCATTTCCTGTCCCTGCTTTCTCTTCCATCCAAAAACCTCCTTCCATATATCCCGGATCAAGTATGTCCTTTTTAAATATATGAAGGAGGTATGATTTTATGCCTTTTGTTTTACAGATAACGGAACAGCTCTTTTGCCTCTTCCTTCTTGCTCGTATCCTGTACTGCCAGGACTTCAACTTTCACGTTTTTCGTGCCGAACCCGATTTCGATGACGTCCCCTGCCTTGACGTCCTGAGACGCCTTGGCTACCTTGCCGTTGACTTGCACGCGCCCTGCGTCGCAGGCCTCATTGGCCACGCTCCTGCGCTTAATCAGCCGCGATACCTTTAAAAATTTGTCTACTCTCATACTGATTCCTTTCCTGTCTAAAAAAGAGGACTCCCGTAAGGAAAGTCCTCTCTGATAATCCAAACACCATCGTCAATTAGTTAATCATATCCTTTAAAGCCTTGCCTGCCTTAAATTTAGGAGCCTTGGAAGCCGGAATGTTCATCTCCTTGCCCGTCTGGGGATTCCTGCCCGTCCTGGCAGCCCTTTCAGAAACTTCGAATGTACCAAACCCAACCAACTGGATTTTCTCTCCCTTTTTCAGTTCTTCCGCTACGACGTCTGTAAAGGCCTTCAATGCCTTCTCCGCGTCTTTTTTAGATAATCCGGTCTTGTCAGCCATGGCTGCAACAAGTTCTGCTTTGTTCATGACAAAATTCCTCCTCGAGATTCTTTTCTTTTCAATAATCATGCGGTTCAATTTCTATTAAGTAACCGTTCCCAATTTTCGTTAAAATTACTCCTAAAAATTGCCTACAAACATATTTATACTTGTTTTTATACTGTTTGTCAAGAAGATTCTATATTTTATCAATCATGGCAAGGACTTCTTTTCCAAGCTCTGCGGATTTCTTATCGGCGTCTTCAAGGGAGGTTCCTTTCACGCCATAATACAGCTTCACTTTAGGCTCCGTGCCGGAGGGCCGCACGCATACCCAAGCGTCGTCTGTCAGGTCATAGTAAAGCACATTGGAACTTGGAAGCCCGGTCGGAACCACAGAACCAGTCGCCATATCCTTAATGGTGTCCGCCTTGTAATCTCTTGCGGAAACTACCTGATAGCCGCCAATCGCTGCCGGTGCGTTCTCCCTAAGGGTATTCATGATCTGCTGGATTTTCTCAAGCCCTTCAATGCCCTTCAAGGTGATTGATTTCACGTCATCCTTATAATACCCATAACGCTCATACATGGCAATCATTGCATCCCACAAGGTCATGCCTTTCGTCTTATAGTATGCTGCTGCCTCGCACAATGCCATGGAAGCCACTACCGCATCCTTGTCCCTCGCATAAGTCCCCGTCAGGCATCCATAACTTTCCTCCATGCCAAAGAGATAAGTGCCTTTGCCGGTCTTTTCGAATTCAAGGATTTTCTGGCCGATGAACTTGAATCCAGTCAGCACTTCCACCAGGGCAATCCCATAATATTTAGCAATCGCGTCCGCCATATTGGTGGAAACGATGGATTTCACGAAAGCTCCGTCCTGTGGAAGTCCCTTCTGTGCTTTCCTCTGGCTGATAATGTAGTCGCCAATCAGGCATCCCGACATATTGCCGGTCAGGCAGTGGTACTCCCCGGTCTTTGCATCCTTCACATAGACGCCAAGACGGTCTGCATCCGGGTCGGTGGCAAGCACTAAGTCCGCATCCACTTCCTTTGCAAGCTTTAACCCCAGCTGAAAAGCTTCTTCTGCTTCTGGGTTCGGATAGCTGACGGTCGGGAACTCGCCGTCCGGCAGTTCCTGTTCCGGCACCACATAGACATGTTCAAAGCCAAGTTCTTTCAGCACGCGGCGCACCGGGATATTGCCTGTCCCATGCAGCGGGGAATATACAACTTTCAGGTCTTTTGCTGTTTCGTCAATACAGTCCTGGCGAAGCACAAGCTTCTTTAACTCTTCTATATAAGGATCGTCGATATCTTTCCCAATATTCACATAAAGCCCCTGGGCCTTTGCCTCATCTTTGCCCATCGTCTTAACGGTAGCATAATCGGTAACTTTCTTAACTTCATCCATAATGCCTTTGTCGTGAGGCGGGGTAATCTGGGCTCCGTCCTCCCAATATACCTTATAGCCATTGTATTCTGGCGGGTTGTGGCTCGCGGTGATATTAATCCCTGCGATGCATCCCAGCTTGCGTACTGCATAAGAGAGTTCCGGCGTAGGCCTTAACGATTCAAACACATACGCCTTAATCCCATTGGCTGCCAGGCAGAGAGCTGCTTCGTCAGCAAATTCCGGGGACATCCTCCTGGAATCGAAAGCAATCGCCACGCCCTTTGCCTGACCATTGACAGAGGCAATATAATTAGCGAGGCCCTGCGTTGCCTTACGCACGGTATAGATATTCATGCGGTTCGTTCCTGCGCCAATCACACCCCGAAGGCCTGCCGTGCCGAACTCCAAATCCATATAAAAACGTTCCTCGATTTCTTTCTCATCATTGGCGATGCCCCGCAGCTCTTCCTTAGTCTCCTCGTCGAAATAGGGGTTGTCCAGCCATTGGTTGTAAAGTTCTTTGTAATCCATGTTTTTCCTCCTTACCTTTCACTGTTCATGCATACTATACCTCTATCATACTTCATAGGGTAATTTTTCTCAACTGTTTTTTGGCCCGGAATTAGTATTAATTTCCATACGCCCGCCACTTGCCGGGACTGAAACTAGTTGCTGTTATTATTGTTGTTATTGCTGCTGTTATTATTATTGTTATTATTGTTGTTGCTGTTGTTATTGTTATTGCTGTTGTTATTATTGTTGCCGTTGTTATTATTGTTATTGTTATTATTGTTGTTGTTATTGTTGTTATTGTTGTTGTTATTGTTGTTATTGTTGTTATTATTGTTATTATTATTGTTATTATTGTTGTTGCTGTTATTGTTGTTATTGTTGTTATTATTGTTATTATTGTTGTTGCTGTTATTATTATTATTGTTGCTGTTGTTATTATTATTGTTGCTGTTATTGTTGTTATTATTGTTATTGTTGCTGTTATTGTTATTATTGCTGTTGTTATTATTATTGCTGTTATTGTTGTTATTATTGTTATTGTTGCTGTTATTGTTATTATTGCTGTTGTTATTATTATTGCTGTTATTATTGTTATTGCTGTTGTTATTATTGTTGCCGTTGTTATTATTGTTGTTACTGTTGTTGTTATTATTGCTGTTATTATTATTTAGTGACGGGCGGTAATAATTATTACGGTTCGTACCGTTTGTATTTGTATTCGTACCGCTGCCGTTATTATTCGTGCTGCTTCCTGAGGGGTTGGCCGTGGAAATCGTCTCTTCCTTCTCAGCATCCTCCACCGTGGTAAGTTCAACTACAATCTTCGCCGTCGCAGAATTCACAATCAGCGTCTTCACCCAATCTACATAACCCTCCGCTTTCGCACTCAGCTTATGGACGCCATAGCTTACCTGAATAGGCTGGGCAGTATCTATCTGCTCCCCATCCAGGAACAACTGGGCATTTTCCGTCTTCACTTCAAACTGTATCTGGCAGAGCTTCGGCCCTTCCCCTTTCAGCTCGTCCAAATTTACCTTAGTTTCCTTGTCTGCCTCCACTGTGATTTCCCGGCCGCCGCCGTATCCATTGTTCGCCACCGAGAGGAGATATGTTCCCTCCGCTATCTCAATCCGCATCTGAGGCGTAATTTTCTGTGAAAGCACATTTCCAATCGTAATATAGCCGCCCAGGAACAGCTCCACATTTTCCAGGACTACGACGCCGTGGCCGTTCGTAACCTGAAGCGTGTAAATCTGCTGCCCGACCCCCTTAATGCATACCGTATCCTGCTCGCTGAGTTCCGACAGAGGTATCGGGCTGCCTTTATAATATGCCAAAAGGCTATTGTTAAAGTAGTAAATGCTGCTGCCTACTGTCAGGGACTGCATCTCCTGATCCAGCGTGAAATTATGCAGATCGTCATAAGAAAACGCATCCGCAGAAACCTGGACAACGCTGAGTTTCTCCCCCTGCCGCTCAATCGTAACCAGCTCCCCGATGGAAAGCTGGCTTACCGTCATATCTTTGCCATATTTGTCCCGGATATAAGTTCCCCCGGTATAGTGATAAGGAACTTCCACGGCATTTTCACAATTCCGCAACGTTAAAATCTTGCGCTCCATGTCAACTGCCGTGACGGCATAGATTTCCTCCACAACCTCGGCCTCTGTATCTTCCTCTATTTCTTCCTGCGTGTCGGCAGCTTCTCTCTTTACATAGACTTCGCTGCCATCCGTAATCCTTCTTTCCCCTCCCCCGCAGCCTGCCGCAAACGCTGCAGACAGCAGGATCAGCAACAAAATAAATAAATTCCTCTTTTGCAAATGAATTCCTCCTAACCGTTGCTCCCACCTATAGCGGTGCTTTTCTCCCAGGCACGGCATCCAAAGAGAAGCGCCCTGCCTGGGGATTATCCCACGGGGATTTCACAGGAAGTCCCAATAAGATGCAGAAAATTCTCTCTGGATTCGTTCTGCGAAATGAATTTTTCCAGTTTCTCCAAATTCCGCCCGCATACCCATGCCTTACTCGTATTAAAATAATGGTTGGCAATCTTCCAGAATTTCTCAGGGTAAGCAAGGCGGATATAGAGCTGCGCCATTTCCTGATGGCTTAATTTCCTGACATTATTATATGCCTTTAACATATCCATGCCAAGCCCCATATTCCAATTATGTTTCTCCAGAATCTTACGCATGAAATTTGCCAAATCCGCTGCCTGCACGTCATAAGAAGCTTTTTCAAAATTCAGCACGGCAATCCCATGGCGCAAAAAAAGCACATTATGCTGGTTATAGTCCCCATGGCAGATACCGTAAATACTTTCTGTTTCCTGCGATTCCCTGTTCTGGCCCAATAGATTCCTCTGCAAATCGACTACGCTCCTCGCCTTGTGATAGAACGCGTCAAAACTGCGCAGGAATTCCATCTCGAAATCATTTTTCTTTTTTCGCGCAGAAATGAAATTGCGGACTTTTTTCAATTCCTTCGTATGCCGCTCATTTTCCAGAAGCAGGCTATCGTCCTGAACCTGAAGGTAGTCCGGGATTTCATCCGGAAAAGTCCTCAAAATGCTATGTATCCCTGCAAGATGGCGGATGGCGCGCAGAATATCCTCACGGCTCTTGGTATCACACTCCCTGCCGTCATACCAGTCCCGCACAAAGTAGGCCGTCCCGTCCACATCCCGCGCCAACGTCTTTTCTTCCGCTGTCCGCACAATGCAGTCCACATGCCCCTGGCCCTGCTCTTCCAAAAACTGCAGCAGCTGGTAAAGAAAATCTGCCCTGCCCTCTGAACCTCTGTATTCTTTTAAAATTTTTAATCCCTCACTGGAATCGCAAAGCAAGGCTCCTCTGCCTTTGAAAGTCTGCCTCACTTCAAACGGATACTGCTCCAGAATCAGATTTTCTCGATTATACACATAAACCCCTCCACCATGATATTCACAAATCCATTTCTTGTGTCTTTCTATCATATGTGAAGAGGCTGCAATCTATTCTGGTTTTTGTTGTCTTTCAGCCAGATTAAGCAAAATTTCCGGCGTATTATCTTCCGGGTGTTCCAGCACATGCATCAGTAAATCCTGCAGCATGCTGCCTATCCCTTTGCCCGGTTTCATACCGAGCGCAATCAGGTCATTGCCTGTCACGGCAAGATCCCTGACCGTCAGGCACTGGCGTTTTGCCATGATGCCTTCATAAATTTCCTGGTATCTGCGAATCTGGGCAAGCTTTTCTTCCCGCTGATAATTGCTCTTTGCCATGGCGTCTGCACGCGCCACTTCAAACAACGCCGGATACTGCAAAAGTCCCACGCGGTGGATGGCCCGGCGAACCGAAGCCTCTTTTAAATCGGGCAGGCTGTCATGCCAGGTCACGAGCGCCGTAACCCTGGATATCGTATCATTGTCAAATTTCAGCCGACGCAGAATCATCCTTGACATCTCTGCCCCTGCTTTGGCATGTCCGTAAAAATGGAAGATACCCGCGCTGTCCATCTTCTTGCAGACAGGCTTTGCCACATCGTGCAAAAGCATCGTCAGACGCAGAACTTTATCGCTGCGGATATTCTGCATTGCGGCGATTGTATGCTCCCCCACATTATAGCAGTGGAAGGGATTGTTCTGCGGCGTCTGCATCATGTCGTCAAATTCCGGCAGGAACACCCGGCTCATCCCAGTCTCATAAACGGTGCGCATTTCCTCTGGATGGCCGGAAATCAAAATCTTCACCAGTTCCGCCTGGATCCGCTCTGCACTGATTCCCTTGAGGCTCTGGGCAAGCTGTGTGACTGCCGCCCTCGTCCCATCCTCAATGTCAAAGCCAAGCTGCGCGGAAAACCGCACGGCGCGCATCATGCGCAGGGCGTCTTCCGTAAAACGGTGAACCGGATCCCCCACACAGCGGATAATCTGCCTCTCTAAGTCACGGATGCCTCCGAATATATCAACAAGCCCATGGGATTCATTGTACGCCATCGCATTAATGGTAAAATCCCTCCGCTTTAAGTCCTCCTCCAAATCAGAAGTGAATGTGACTTCCCGGGGATGCCTGCAGTCTTCATACTCCCCGTCAATGCGGTAGGTGGTCACTTCAAATCCTTCTTTCTCTGCCATCACAGTGACTGTCCCATGCTGAATCCCAGTATCGGCCGTCTTGGGGAACAGTCCTTTAACCTCATTGGGGGAAGCCGAGGTGGTTATGTCCCAGTCTCCCGGCTGACGCCCAAGGATGGAATCCCGCACGCAGCCGCCAACTGCAAAAGCCTCATGACCTGATGCTTCCAGGACGCCTATGATATATTTTACTTTATCCGGCAGCGTAATCGTCACTGACACAGCCCCGCCACGACCTGATTGATTACTTTTCCGTCTGCCTTGCCCTTTAACTCCGCCATGACCGCTTTCATAATCTGCCCTTTGTTCTTCGTTGCAACAACTTCTGCAAATTTCTCTTTAATGTAGGACTCTACCTCCTCTGCGGACATCATCGCCGGCGCATATTCTTTTATCACATCATGGCGCAGCTGATATTCTTCCAGCAAATCTGTGCGGTCCTTGGGGCAAGTGTCCAGCTGCTCCTTCGCAGTCTTTAACTCCTTTAATATCACACGGTCCACCAAGGATTCCGGTATGTCCTCCCTGCAGCCCTCATCAATGGCTACCTTCTTGACTGCCGACACCAATGCGGAAATCGCGTCTTTCCTACCCTTGTCCTTTGCTTTCATGGCTGCGACCATATCCTTCTGCAATGTCTTAATGTCCATCTTCCATCCCTCCTGAAAACCTGATTCTTCCTATATTAATATAAACGCCGTCACATGGAACGCTTTTTATGCAGCCTGCCGGCACGCATAAACACTCCATAGGCGTCTGCCAAACATACATCATTCCTTACAACACACGCCGCACAGTGACAATGCTGCGGTACGTGGCACTGTCATACGCCACAATCCCATATGCAGTCCCCTTGGCATGTACTATCTGGCCATTTCCCATATAGATTGCCACATGCCCGGAATAACAAATCAAATCTCCCGGCTTTGCATTCGCATAACTGACTTCCCTTCCCACGGAACGCTGGGAATAGGAATAGCTGGGGATACTGATGCCGAAATGCGCATACACATAGCTGGTAAATCCGCTGCAATCCGCCCCTGTATTGGGGTCTTTGCCGCCCCATACATAAGGGTTGCCCACAAAGCCCAGGGCATACTGCACAACTGCGCTGCCGCTGACTCCGGTAGAATAGCCCGGATCTTGGCCTCCCCCGCTGCCGGAATCTCCGCCAGAACCTCCGGAACTGCCGTTTTGGCTGCCCCCGCCTCCAGACGGACTGCCTGCATTTCCTCCCCCGGAATTCCCGCCTGTGCTGTTCCCGCCGGAATTGCCATTCGCACCGCTGCTGATAGTGTTCTGGCGTATCTGTTCCTGACGTTCCCGCTCTGCGCGCGCTAGGCGTTCCTGTTCCTCGCGCTGCCGGCGTTCACGCTCTATCCTCTCATTTTCCTGGGCAATGATTTCGTTCTGCGCATTGATGGTATCCTGATACTGCGCAGCCAGAGCCTGCGCCTCCTGCAGCATCTCTCCGAAATTCGCCACCTCGCCCTGTTTGCGGTCAATCGTAGCACGGTAATTAGCTTCCGCTACCTTAAATTCCTCCTGCTTCTGCTCAAGCGCGGCAATCTCCTGTTTCTGCTGCTTTGTCAGCGCAGCCACTTGTTCCTTCGTGTTTTTGTATTCCGTCAGCAGATTCCGATCGTAATCATATACTTCATTGACATACTCCACACGGTTTAACAGCTCCGCAATGCTCTTAGACTCCAGGATGCTGGTGAGCATGGCGCTGTCGCCCTTCTCGTACATGAAGCGGATCCTCAGCTTCATCGACTCATACTGGTTCTTCTCATCCTTCTTCGCCTGCTTTAACTGTTCTTCTGTCTGCGCCAGCTCGTCCTGCTTGATGGCAAGCTCCTCCTCTAAAGTAGAAAGCTCCAAAATCACATTTACAAGCTCCGCGTCCAAGGCGTCAATCTCTGACTGAAGATACGCCTGCTCCTGCTCTATATTGTCAATCTCATTCTGCTTTGACTTAAGGTTATCCTCCGCCTCCTGTTTCTTGTTCTCCGCATCGGACTTCTTGTCCGCCAAAGCGACCGTAAATTGCGTAGTTCCCATAACAACTATCAACAATGCGGCAATCAGCTTCTTCGATTTCATATTCTGCCTCCTCTCCCATGCGCTCTTGTAACGTGATTATAACACCATCCGGGCTTAATGGCAACAAAGGAATGTTTTTGAGTTTACCCATTTTTTAGTTTCCTAGTACCAAAGGGGGCTGTCGCACGAACATAAATGATTCGGAAAATTAACGGCTTTCCGGCAGGGATTGCCCCACGCCGGAAAGCCGCTGTTTTGTCTGTCTGTTATTTTTTCACTGTTATCTCCAGCTTCGCGCTCTTCTTTCCACACTTGACAGTGATGGTAGCCTTCCCCGGCTTCTTCGCTGTCACGACGCCATATTTGTCAACTGGGGCAACGCTGCCCTTAGAACTCTTATAGGTCACGGCGTCCGTGGTCTTGCTCGTCATGGATTTGATTGCCACCGTATACGTTTTGCCCTTCTTGAGGGTCTTCTTCTTATCCTTTAACACCAGCTTCTTATTAGCCACCGCTTTATTAGATACTTTCACGGTGATTGCCGCTTTCTTTTTCTTATCCGCCTTGGCGTTCACGGTAATTTTCGCCGTGCCGGATTTCTTGGCTGTGACAACGCCTTTCTTCACGGACGCCACGCCTGGCTTGGAAGTACCCCACTCCACCGTCTTGCTGAACTTGCCGGTTCCGGTCACGGTAGCGGCTAACGTGACTTTTGCTCCTTTTTTCAGGTAAACTGTCTTAACGCCTGCTTTCTGGTTCGCAGCCTTCACTGTTACCTTCTTGATAGACGGCTGCGTTGGCAGCTCAGGATCTGTGGTTTCTTCCGGCGGAAGCGTCACCCCATCATCCCCGAATGTCCCTCCCGGAACCGGGGCGGTTGGGTCCGGCTGCGGCGCTTCCTCCGGCTTTTTGCTCTCCGCAGAGGCGATTGCCAGGACTTCCGCCTCATCCAGCGTACTGTTATAAATCTTCACCTCATCCACGACTCCTGTAAAATAAGCGTCCCAGGCATTGACGCCAAAATAGACCGCCGCGTTTTCCTGGCCCATGATGTTGGAGGCGATAGAACCGTCTCCCTTTTTCTCGCCATTCACATAGAGCTTTGCTTTATTACCGCTGACCGTCAGTGTGACAAGCTGCCACTTATCCTTTTCGTAACTGAGCGTACCGGCATCATCAATGAAATTCCCGTCGTTCGACCAGATTGACCTGACAAACGTAAGGTTCAGCCAGTACTGTTTAGGGTTGAACGTCCCGGCGGCAAGCGTCGGGTCGACGTCCCCGCCAAGGACTTCCGGCTTCATCCAGTAGGAGATAGAATAGTTCTCGCCAATCCCGGCGGCGTCGCAGAGTTTCAGTCCATAAGAACCCGGCAGGCGGACAGCCTTGCCGCCATTGGCGCCTTCTACATATTCAGGCGTAAAATTTGCCTGCACCGGCGTGTCGCCAGAATTCCCTTTTTGAACCGTAATAGCTCCATCCAGCCCATCCTCGAAGCTGAATGTCTTGAGCGGGGTGGAATAAGTTTCTACCGTAGCATTCTTCTTAATTATCACGGTGTAAGTTGCCCGCGGCCTCTTATCCTCAGAAAAGACACCGACAGTGACCTTGGTATGGATGCCGTTCAGCGGGACGGTTATGCCTGCAAGGTCGTCACGCAGCTTCCCATCCACTGTGACAAACCCTTTCGCATCCTGCGTCTCGATTGCCAGCTGCACCGACTCCGTCCCAAACGGAACCTCATAGTCATAGGTAAACCCGTTCTTTGCCACGTCCTTACCGTCAATTTTCAAAGACGTCACATCGTTCTTCGTTCCGGGCTTCTCCGAACCAGAGCCGGAAGGCGGGTTGTTCAGATAAAAGTCGGCACTCGCATCGCACGAAGCCAGCGGCTTCACGATAAGCCCTCCCTTACCGTCCATGCTGAGGTAATTCCCCGGCTTGGCAATGCTCTCAAAGGAAATGGCTTTCTCTGAATCTGTCAGGCCCTTTACCGTGCGGAAAGTCTGCGCCTTGGCACAAGCCTCGTCTGCCTTAATCTTGTTATTTTCCACACTGTATTTGGCGTCTTGCGCCAATACGACTGTGCTGTCATCGTTGACCGTCAGGTATAAACCTGGCTTATTCTCCGACTGGATGGACACATAGGAAGCCTTGCCCGGGTCTGCCTTGCCGTCCACGAATGCCCAGCTGGCGTCCAGCTTCTCTGGCTGGTAGTAGGTACCGACTGCAATATCCGTATAAGGATAATCCCCATCCGCGCTGGAGTTAATGAAATGCTCATGGGAGATGACGCGTCCGGCATTGCTATATAAGATATAGGGGCTGTCCCCGGTGATGCCGATTGCCGTCTCTGGGATTTCCCGGACGCTCCCATCCTCGTTAAAGTGAAGCTCCGTAATGCACGCCGTGCGCCGGAACCCGCTTCCACCGGGCAAAGAACCATTATGGTAAATGAAGTATGTCTTGCCCTGGAAGTCAAAGACTGCCATATGGTTGGTGTTGGAAGTTGTTGCCGGAGGCATAAGCACGCTGCCAAATTTCAGCTGACCGTCTAACAGGTTATCAGTGGTGGCGTACGCCATCTGTTCCCGCCATCCATATGCATAGAACAGGTAATACGGCCCTGCTGGCTTGCCTTCCGCGTCTTTCCTGCGGTAAATCCAGGGGGCTTCTGTAAACGTAAGCCCATCTGCATTCAGCTCAATGATATCCGCTGTCGCAGAGGTCGCCCCATTTTTCTGGATGCCAAACGTAATCTTACCATCGCCGTTAATGTCCTTAACTGAAATCATATCCTCATTCAGCTCGCAGGCGAAGACTTTGCCATTGCCCCAGGAGAGGTAACGGTGTTCCTGGCCCTGCTCATCCTTTTCCACCCACACAGTAGGGTCGATGTCATTCCATCCGCTGCTCTCAGGCGTCGTGACTGTCCCGCTAACCAACGGCTCCCCCTTATCCACAAACGGCCCGGTCGGGGAATCAGAGACTGCCACGCCGATAGACTGCTTGCCGTTTGAATCATTGTCATTGGCATTCTTATCCCAGGTGCAGTAGTAGAAGTAATATTTCCCATTATACTTCTCAATCTGGCCTGCCCAGGCGTCCGTGCCGGTATTGGCCCAGGGGATGGACTGCTTGTCCGCTTTCATGATTACGCCCTCATTTGTCCACGTCTTCAGATCCTTCGTGGAGTAGCACTGCCACTCCAGCATATAGTAGGATTCCTGCGTGGAGCTGTCGCGCCCGGTATACAGATAGAGCGTGTCGCCGTCTATCAGCACTGAGGGGTCGCCTCCGTACAGTAAGTCTCCGTTGCTGTCCCTGCCGAGGATGGGGTTAGACACCTCGGTCTTCTCGATTGTGGTCTCCACGGGTTCTCCCGCTGCCTTAACAACGCTGCCCGGCATCATGCTGCCTGCGGCTGTCGTTACCATGACCACTGCGGCAAGCGCTGCCGCCAAAAGTTTCTTCTTTGCCATGTTTTCTCCTTCCATTCAAAACAATCGTGCATACCTTTAATATAATTATTCTAATACTTCTCGAGAGAAAAAGCAACCCAGAAGACTTTTAACATCATGCATCCTCCTTTTCTATCTTGTATCCCATCTTAATTATCATCTTCAATGTTTCCAGCGCCGTATTCCTGTCATACTGCTTCTCCTCTTCCGGCAGCTCCAAATAGGGAATAAGCTGCGGCGTCTTCTTCCTTTCCACGTCCTTTACCTTCCCATAAGTCCAGCCCTCCGCAATTCTGCCCATTGCCCACACGTCATGCACATTTTCTGCCAGCTGCTCTGTCAAGGCAAGCAGCTTTGCCGGAAGCGTGACGTTGCTTGTATCGATTGGTTTTGGTTCGTACATATCTGCGCCCCTTTCTGTGCCTGCCTCAATCCTCTGCCGCATAAGTCCCATTTACTATTTTCAGCAGCGTCTCATCAATATGTTCAATTTCCTCCCGCTTTCGCACTGTAATAATATTCAGCTTCTTCCCGCGCTCCTCCTGATTTTTGTTCAGTTTTGCCGTATCATGGTAACTCTTTTCCTGAGTCTCCCGCAGCATCACCATAATCACATTGATACCGAAATGTTCCGCCAGCACTTTCAATTTATAGTAATAATCCTGTTCCATCATCTTCACAGCCTTGCACTCTACAAAAACCGTCTGGAACCCTTTGGTAAGAATGCAGTCAAACTCATTCTTATTCTCCGGGCTATCCTCCCATTCAATCTCAAAACCGCTCATGACATCGTCAAACAGTCCGGATTCCCTGACTTTATGGTACAAATATACTTCGAGCATCCTCCCCCCTTTGGTCAGTAGCTCCTTTATCTGCCTTGTGGCATATGTGAAGCTAATGCTTATGTTATTACCGTTCCTTTCCCCAACTTCCAAGTTGATGACATATCCAAGCTTCTGAAAAAAACTCAATAAATGCCTGCATTTCCCACTGTGGTCTTCAATAGAAACGTCGGAAACCTGCAGATTATCAAAGGCAACCTTCACGGCATGTTCCTTTGTATTCAGAAACACATCTATGGCGTCCGGATCCATCAGGGCGTAGATATTCGCAAACAGCCTGTCATATTCTTTGCGGCAGCCGCACCTGTCCACAATAACAATTTTACAGGAATCCGTCGTATAACGGTACACCTTGCTCCGCGCTTCCACAAACTTGTTTTCTTTCAGGAATCCTACCACCTTGGCAGCGCTTCTTCGGCAGGAAAACGGAAGGATATACTGGTATTCCTGATATTCCTGCTCTTTCTGACTGTTATCTTTGCGCTTAAAAGATGCGATAATCCCATATTTCTCTGCATAATCCCCCAGATATCTGCAGAGCGCTTTCCAGGTTCCTGGATTCTTACTATATTCCTCCCACAATTCCTGGTACTCGGCAAAAAATTCCGGCTGCCTGCTGATTCTGCAGCCAGAACGCCGCAGGGACACCATATCCGCCACAGTAAGGTAAGGGGATTTGCTGATATAGCCAAGCAAATCGCACCGGGACAGCGAACGGAACTTCATGGCGGCAGAATCGAACCGGAAGTTGGGAAATCTCCGGTAAATCCCTGCTCCTTCCATGAGCGCTGAAAGCGCGGTCTTATTGCGCTCCAGCACAAATGCCTTTCTCCGCTTCTTCCTCCCTGCCAGGTATTCTTCCAGCATTGCAGGCATTTCTTCTTCTGTCGGCGCGGTTATATATTTCACCTGTTTTATCCTCTCTTTATACTGTCCTTCTACGCCCTCCAGGGCTTGCTGCGCACAGGATAACAGCCCATCTGCAAGCGCAATCACAAATTCCACTTTCGCCCGCACATGTTTGCGGTTCAGATAAGCCATGACATAAGGTATCGTCTCCTTTATCCCTTGCACATCGCTTTCTTCTTCTACCACGCAAAGATACAAGATACGTGCAGGATTGCTGATTGTGGCGGAGGCTACATTTTGGAATATCTTCGAGTTATCGCTGCTTGACACAAAGGGGACTGCAAGATACAAGGAATTTGTATACGTCAGCACAAAAGGAATATTCTCCACCAACGCCACGTCATCCAGTTTATAATCCCGGTATTCCATACTGGCCAACACCGGATAAAATCTTGTTTCCAACGCCTTAATCTGCTCTTTTATGGATTTCCTATCTATATCCGCCATGTTTTCTGCTGCCCGCAGCAAATTATTTTTCAGTCCCTTATAAAGCCAGACTTTACTGCTTCCACCGTTCCAGATATCTTTCAGGCATACAAACCACTCCTGGAAAGCGGTCAGCGCCTCCTGATCCTTTTCCGCCAAATCCCGGATAATGGCAAAATTCCTGCTGTTGAGCAGATTTTCTTTTCTGACTCGTTCTGCTTCTTTCACAAACAGCCTGTGCAGCCTTACCGACATACGGTCCAGTTCGTCCAGTTTATTTAATTTACTTTCTGAGGCCTTGTCCCAAAAATCAGGGTTTTTCTTATATTCAGCCGCAAGATCCTGGTTGGGGCTGCTTGGCAGGATACACACATGGCGTTTCCTCCTCTCATCTTTCATGCCTCCATTTGGGCAGTCCCTGAGGTTGGAAATCCGCCTCCATCCCTTGCATAGCTTCTCCGTCACCCATCTGCGGTGTTCCATCCATATCAGTTCATTTTTCAGTTCGGCACACGTTTCGCCATCTCCCAGCACTTTCTCCTGAAATATTTTTGCCGCTTCTTCCAAACTGCCATGTTCCAAGTCGATACCCGCATGGTAGAGTTTATACTTCAAAGACAGGACATGCGATAAACAGGAATAGTAATTGTAGGACTTGCGGAATTCCGCGCGGACCTGCCGGTAATCTGCATTCAGGCTTTTTTCCCAGATAAGGTGTGTATTGAACGCCATTCTCTCAAACTCAGGATACAATGGCAGTTTTCTGACGTCCTCATTAACAAAGACCGGACACAGATTGTCTTTCTCCTCAGGCAGAGCGCTTTCCTCCGCCTGCACATAGCTTACCATACACTGCAGTTCCAGGCTGTCAACCACGCTTTCACAGGCTTTTGCCGCACTCTGATTCAACAAATCCTCCCCTAATGCAATAAATACATAATGCGTATCGTAGTGCTCGCACATCACATGGTTTTCCAGGATATCCGCATTGGCTTTCTGGTTATCCCTCTCCAGCTTTGCAACCTCAAAAATGATGGTTCCATAGACGCCGCCAAAATCCGTTGGCGTACCATCCTCCCCATTCTCCTGTTCGCCGCCCGCATCCTCTTTGGTATCCTTGTCCACAATCTTATAAAAGTCCGCCAGCTCCGGCCGCCCTGCCAGATACCGCTCTTCATCTGCGCTGTCATCCGATATGACCGTCACACGCAGATTCTTTTTCCTTACCTGCCCGATTTGCAGGCAGATGTCCAGAAATTTCTGTCCATAATTCCCAAAACCAACCACCAGGATGTTCAGCGATTCGTCCCCATCGGACAGGAAACGGTATAGGGGATATTGATACAGATGGTACTGGATTGCTGCCTCCCCGCCGTATAAAACTTTCACATTTCTCTTATCATTTATATTCTCATGTTCATTCATTGTGGTTTTCCTCCTGGTTGCGTGTCTTGTTGCTTCTCTGGTTGCGTAGCATGATGCTTATCTGGTTGCGTCTCTGCTTCCATCTTTCCTGATTTTCCATTTCACGGGTTTCCCTACATATCTCATCCAATTCTTGAGACTGCTGCCTTCGCTTCATCATCTGTGTCCATCCGCGATAACCTTCGAGAAGCTTCTTCTGCAGCTCTTCGGTAGGATTCTTCTCATACAGACATTCAAAGATGTCCACGGCCAGCTCATACAAGGGTTCTATTTCTTTGATTTCTTCGTTTACTTCGCCCCTGGCGGAGTAGAGCTCGAAGTCTTCGCTAGAATTATGCTGCTGATATAAAATATGAGCCAGTTCAAGGCAGATCTTTGCTTCCTGATATGCATAATGTTCTTGCGGTTTGCCCTTACTATCCTTAGCCAATTGGCTGTATATATCAATCGCTCTTTCAAACCACTCCGTCACGTCATAAAAACCCATATGATAGTTAGAAGATAACTTAGCCCTGTTATTCCAATAGAAACTTGCTGTATCCCTGTAAAGCGACGCCAGTGGTTCGCTTTTTCTTTTTCCCCATTCGTCCTTGCCCATCTTTGCTTCCGAATAAAGATCCATGGCATAAAAATCCATGGCATAAAAATAAGTATCCGGATAAAATTCTATGGCACAAAAATAAGTATCCAGAATATAATCACACAGAGTATCATACTCCATATTATCATAATAATAAACCCTATCATTTTCGTAAAAACCCCACTGTCTCATCCTGTTCAGGAAATCCACATATATAGAATGGATTTGCGCCGCTTTATCCCTGTAACATTGAGGGTTTCTTTTAAACAGAGATGTGTAAATCTTCTTGGATTCCTGATACAGGCTATCCGCTTCCAAAAGCAATTCCCGCTGATTTCCCTTTTTATCTAATAGCGTTGCAAGGTTCCGGCACACTAGAGCCATAAGCTCCTCCTTGCTGAGAGGATTTCTGCCGGCAATGGAACGCGCGGTTTCCAAAGCTTTCCGATACAGGCTCTCTGCTTCTTTCTCTCGTTTCGTTTTTTCCATTATGATTGCAAGCAAATTATAACTCTTCTGCAGTCCATAAGCCATATCCTCTCGCTCAGGAAACAGGCTGCACCAGGAAGGGTTGGAAGGATAATTTCCTGCCAGGTCTTCATAAATTTCTACAGCCTTCCGACAATCTCTTTCTGCTTCTGTCGATTTCCCCATGTACCTCAATTGATAAACAAAATTTAGTCTGGTCTCACCTAAAATCCAGCGCAATGTATCATCCTGCGGATTCTGCTCAGCTAACCCGGCGCTTAGTTCCAAAGCCTCCCTGCTCCATTTCTTCGCTTCCTTCACCTGCCGCATTATACGCAGACAATATGCCATCTTTACATCCGCCAAGGCTGTCAGCCCCTCCCTTTCAAGGTCATTATATAGTAAGGGAAGGATTTCCAAAGCCTCTGAAATACACTGTTTGGACTTTTTCCCTTGCTTAACATCACTGTACCGATCCGCCAGCCACAGAAGAAACTCCGCCTTATGTTTCGTCAGCGTTTTCTCATCATTTTTATAGCGCTGCCGCAGCTTCTCCGCCACGGCTATCCCTTGTTCTGCACAGTTCTGCCCTATCAGAAACTCTGCGTATTCCTGCAGAACTTTGTGTTCCATTTGGTATTTAAACGCTTTTTCCGTAATGTTCTCATATATGGCTTTGATTTCCTCCACGCTATCCCGGTCTAATCCCGTTATTTTCAGATAGGAAATCAACAGTCTTTTCCCATAAATATATCTGCGGATTTCCACCAACTGCCGTTGCCCCTGCTCTTCGCCGAACAACTTCATCCGCTTTTCAGACTGCTCGATTTCCTCCTCCCATTGCACATCCCGCAAAATGTTCTTGGCGCTTTCATAATCCCCCTTATCCACCCACTCCGCCGCCTTTTTTTCACGCCAGTTCATGTGCATCCCCAACCGCCGTTTCTGCACCATCTCCTGACGTTCCTGGAACAAATCCGTCTCCATCTGGTATATCATTCTCTGAAGCGCTGCTCTTTCCCGCACAAGTTCCTCTTTCCTGCTGGACAGACCCTCCTCCGACGGAGCCTGGGCCAGTCTGGGCATAAGCGCAGCATATTCCTCATCCAGTTCTTTTTTCCGTTCCCTCTTCCGCTGTAAGGCATCTTTATAAAACGGCACATCCTCCACAGCCAGCACCTGCTGTTCGTCCAAAAACAAATACCCATCCCGCAGTTCCAGCGCGTTGTCATACATTTCCTGCAAAAACTCTACTTTAACCGTATCCAAATCTGTATATTGGCTGTAATAATGTCCCAACTGCTTGTCCAGCCGCTCCTTGAAAGTAAGAACGCTCTCCTGCACTTGTTCTCCCTGCGGGAACTCTCTGAAATATGTAAAAATATCCGGTTTTCCATGTTTTTGGAAATGTTCCCATGCCACATCGAATTCCTCAATTGTATATTGCCCCACCGTCTTGCCAATCAGTATGAGCACAAAATCGCTTTCTCTTATGTACTCGTTATATTCATCCTGCTTTCGCTCCAATGCCATAGCATTGCTTAGTTCTTCACACATTCTTATTTCCAGAAAGATGTCTCTCTTGACGCTTTTATTGTTTATGAAACTGACAAATGCGGCCAGTTCCTGACGTTCCCTCTTAAATTCCACAACCGATGATGCCAGAAAAATTTTTATCGTCTGCACGTTTGTCCACCTCTTTTATCTATTCCTGCAAGAAGAACATGATTTCCTGCAAGGTACTGTATCATATTATAACAGAAATTAAGTTGCTTTGCATGAAAGAACTTAATTTCTGTTGTAATTAATCTCAAGCATGTGAATTGGGGAGTTCCCTTCCCCTCTTTGCCCTATCCGACAGTCTTAATTATGAGAATCTTATCCCCGGCTTTGATCTGCTCCGAGGAAAGCTGGTTCGTCTTTACGATTTCAGCAATCGTCGTGAAATTTTCCTTGGCAATGTCCCACAGCTGGTCGCCGTCTTTGGCAATATAGCCGATGATTCCCGGGCTTTCCTGCAACGCTTCCATATCCAGAGGCTCCTGCTCCACCTCCGTAATCTTTTGGATATTCTGCTGCTCAAAGACGATGCAGTTTAAGTTCAGAACTGCTTTAACCTCTACCTGGCTGCTGTCAGTCATCACGGTGGTAAGCTGGTCAATCCCGGTCTGCAGATGATAACGGCAGCCTGCGTGGATGCCCGGCGCCTCAATCAGATAGTGGAACGGCAGGATATTCCTGACGGAAGCGACCGGCATACGGTCATCTGAGGTCACATAAAGGATTGTAACCTGGAGGGTTCCTTCCACTTGTATGCCATCCTCCACGATTTCTGCCTGCTCTGCCACGGCATATCCTTCGCTGGCACAAATCTGCAGAATCGGTTCCTGGTTGCCGTCAATGCTGATTTTATCTGAGATTTTACATTTGGAAGCATTGTGGATGAGCAGCTTTTCAAACACTGCCTCTTGGTACCGGGGCGTCCACTTCTCATTGACCACATAAAGGTCGGCGACTACCTGTGTCTCTTCTTCCTTAAATATCTTTATCTCCAGATCCAGCACCAGTTCTAAATGCAGCATCCGCTCTTCCCCATCGTAATCCGGCTTCACTTCCAGCTCTATGGCTGCCACGTCATAAGATACGTCTGCAATCATGTCCTCACTGCAGCCGCTGCAGCCAATTACCCCGCTAAATGGCAGCGCCGTCTCCATCCACTGCAGATGCTCTTCTTCATCTTCTCCCTCATAGAGGGCAAACACCAACGCCTCCCCTTTGATGTTCAGCTGCTGCTCCACAAGACGCATTTCCACCCCCCGCAGCTGCACGCTCCTCCACAGCATCTGCCGGATGTTCGGCTTGTTAGAGGGCAGCATGATTTCCTCCTTAAAGCGGAATGTATCTTTCTTAGCTAAAAACAGTTCCATCGCGGACAAGGTCTGTCCTAAAATCTGCACGCCCTCTTCCTGTCCTACGCCCGTGACCAATTCCTCGTCATAGATTTCGTCTATCACGGCATGAAGGGTCACCAATGCCTTGACGCTCAGCTTCCGTGAATTGATGATCCCAATGGAAAGGTCTTCCATCTCCCAGCTCATTTTTGCGGTGTCATACTCATTGGCGCCGTCTATGGCCAGGCTCTCCTGAAATGGGATTTCCCCGCTCATGGTGTTTATCTTGCCGTCTTCCTGGTCGCTGCGGTACAGAAGGGAAAATTTCAGCACGCCTTTCAGCCAGACATGATCTTGGGTGATGGTCGTCTCATCCAGCTTCAGCTCCCCTTTGTCCTGAATAATCCGTATCAGGTCCGGCTTCATATCCGGCACATTGAAATCGTCATCCAGCGTGACCTGTGTCACAGCTTTTCCTTTTTCCCGGTTCATATGTATATATCTTTTCGCTAAATCCAAAATAAAAACACTCCTATCTGAATATTGGTACATTCTATTCAGAATCGGAGTGTTTTATTCCGTCATACTTAACACAATTTCATTCTTACATCTCTTGTAAGCACATCTGCATAGCTAAAAGAAAGAAGCTGTGATGGCCTTTTCTGGTTCTCATCGTCTACCAGAATGGTAAATACCGAAGGATATGCTCCCTGAATGACGCCTTCCTGAATGTCAACTCTGTTACGCCCCCTGTCCAACTGTATCATGACCCTGTTTCCCAGCTGCCCTGAAACGGACGCGCGGACTTTATCTATATCTGCCTGTTTCACTGCCACTCATTCCACCTCATTTCATAAAGCGAGAAAAGCTGTCAGGCTTTCCCATTGCAATCTTGCACCTCTGTTCAGTATAGCACTGTGGTAAAGTTTTGTCAAAGAGAAATCTTTACCCCCTTCTTCTGTCCCTTGGATTTCAGCAGCTTCCGATAAGCTTTGAGCTTGCTTTTCGGCGCCTGAATCACTGCTTTTGCATGGATATTCTTTAGCGCATTTTTGCCGACAGATTTCAGTTTCGTGGTCTTAATGGCAATTTTCCTGAGTTTCTTACAGTTATAGAACGCTTTCGCGCCAATTTTGGTGACGCTGCCCCCGACGGTCACGTCCGTTGCTTTCGTGCAGCCATGGAACGCAGAATCCCCGATTGTCTTCACATTCTTTCCTATTATAATATCTGCGGCATTGGCACAGCCTTTAAATGCCGCGTTCCCCACAGACGTCACATTGAATTTCTTGCCGCCGATGCTCACGGCAGACAGTACGCTGATTTTCTTTAAGCGTTTCCCTGCTGCGCTGCTCTTAGGCCCTATGAGTGCAACCGTCCCTTTGCCATTTGTCTTTGCGTCGGTAATTTTGTACTTATAATCGCCAACCACATGCACCTGGTTCTTTTTCACGGTAATGGCAAAGCTTTTCTCTGCTGTCCCTTGGTAATCGCCTGTCCCGGTAATCACTGCAGCCGCCTGGCCGATTTGGATATTGTTTTTATAGCTTACCGTATAGTCCTTGCCTTCCTCCAGCTCCTTTCCGCTGTAAGTTACAGTGACCTTGGGTTCCGCCGGCTTCCCCGTATAAGCCTGCGCCGGAATCTTTGCAATATGCTCTTCGCGAAGCGTGGCTTTCTCCACCGGCGGAGGATTCTGGCCCGCTTCTTCCAACCTTCGGTACTCTGTCTCCGCATCTTCCAAGATGCGCAGGATTTCCGCCGGTACAAGCGTTTTTTGAGCGTCGGTCAGTCCGTCATAGCTGTCCCTTGCCTCCGCAATTTTTGCCTTGCACGCTTCTGTGTAAGCGACGTCCCCAATGCCGTTGATTTTACGGATAACGTCTTCCGTGCTGCCGATTGCCTTGACAACCCCTTCAAACGCAGGCTTCCTGCTTAAGTCGTCGCGAAACAGCAGGCAGTCCTCTCCCGGACGCCAGGACAAGCCGTCCGTAAGTCCCCAAAACGTCACGCTCGTGATGTTTGCCCCGGCTTTCTTTTCTTTCAGCAGGGCTTCCATAAATTTCTGGTAATAAACGCCTTGGGACTCTTCTGTATCGCCCTCGGCAATCCCGATATCCAGCTCTGTCACATGGATTTCCGTCCCAAGCTCGTCCCGGAACTTGCGTACTGCCGTCATGTAGCCGCTGTCGCCTTCCAGGGGGTGTTTTGTATCAAAATGGCTCTGCATACCTACCCCGTCAAGGTTCCCGGCTTCTTTGATTGGCTTTAGGAGCGCGACAATCCCATCGCGCTTGGCAGGGAAATATTCGTTATAGTCATTGTAAAACAGCTTAACGCTACGCCCATTGGCATACTGCTTTGTATATTTCCTGGCATAGGCAAATGCCTGCTGCACGAAATCTTCCCCGATAGTCTGATACCAGAGGCTGTCTTCCTGCCGCATGGGCGCCGCCCCTGCCCCAAAGTAATCCGCCACGGCTTCATTGACCACGTCCCAAGCATATATCACGCCAGGATAATTCTCCTCTGTCCAGGCAATGACCTCTTTAATGTAGTTCTCCATACGCTTTAGCATCAGCTCCCTGCCTGCCAGCTCCCCGGAAACGTCATAGCCCTCATAGAAGAACCAGTCCGGCGTCTGGGAATGCCAGACCAGCGTATGCCCGCGCACAGCAATCCCATGCTTCCTGGCATATTCCAGCCCATTTTTGTAGGATTGGAAATTCAGGGCCACATGCTCTTTGTATTCTCCCAAATTGCCTTTGCTTGCCGCTTCATCCATGATATATGCAGGCTTCATCTCATTTTCCATGGTCATGCTGCTGCACTGCTGTTCAAACAGCCTGCTATATACCGGCGTATTCAGCACCTTGTCAGGCACGGCAAGCCCGATGAGGAACTGGCTCTTATACAGCTCCTTCAAAGACGGATAGCTGCTGGTATCACAAAACGCATGGAGCGTAACCGCCGTGTCGTCCACGTAAATGTCCATCAGATCTTGTTCCGCCGTCGGATTCTGCGTCCATGGCGTCTCGAAAAACAGTATGGCGTCTGACAAATCTGCCCCGCTGGGGACAGCCATGCTCCCGGACAATTCTCCCCATTCGTTCCGCGCAAGCTCCTTGCCTGCCAGAGTATAATATTTCCCGCCGCAAAATAGCGTTATCTGAATCTTCTTCTTATCCGGCCCAGACACATATTTCGCATAGGCGGAGACTGACAGATAATGGTCTTCTCGCAGCATATTCCCGATTTCCAGCTTCGCACCGGAAGCCGCCATCGTCCTGCCGGAAATCTTCATGCAGTATTTGCCGCTCCTTGGACTGTCCGTCTCTGCAGAAATAGAGGCCCCTTCCTTGGCAGCCCATTTCCCGGTATTCCCTGACTCAAACCCTTCCTCACACAGCACCGTCCCCTGCTTTGCCATGGGAGACGCCTTCCCGACTGCGGAAACTTCCGCCATGCTCCCGCCAAGACCCTGCAGGAACAGGCTGCCAGCCAAGATAGATGCCGCAGTACCTTTCAATAGCCTTTTCATCTTACTTTTCATCCAGATATCTCCTTTCTTACCCTTCCGCTTCTATTTTAACAAAAAACCATGAAAAATGCACGGGTTTTCTGTCTGAATGAGTGGAAATTAGTTTCCGGGGAGCCTTTGGTATATCATTCACTTTAAAGTTCTGACCACCTTTACTTTAGACCAGCCTGAATAAAGCTTTACTGATTTCCCATTAGCTTTTACTGTCTTAAAAGTCCGTATCTAAACAAAAAATTTTGTATCCAGCTTAAACCCTGCGTCTCCATAGGCCTTGCTGTAGCTCTTAGTCCCTGCAAACTCCTGCACACGTTTTTCTGCCTTGTCTGTCACCGTGACCCTGCAGCTTGCCTTGACGTTGCTCCCATCCATGCTTTCCGCCATGATGGTTGCGGTTCCCGCGCCGATGGCAGTAACCAGCCCGTTTTCCATGGATGCGACATTGATATCGCTGGAACTCCATTTAAGCTGCTTGTCTTCCGCCTCATTCGGCGTGATTACGGCATCCAGAAGCAATGTCTGCCCTTTGCCCAATGTTGTTTCTTTCTGGCTCAGCGGAATCTTTTCTATCGTACCAATGACGTCTCCTTCTTCATTGGCGTCGTATACCGTCACGGTCACATCGGACGCATCTTTACAGCCAAGGTTTGCTATCTCGCCTTTTAATGCCGCCGAGCCGCTATTCCCGCTGAGGTACATATTCCCTACCGCCACATCTGCCAGCCCGATTTTCAAAGATACTGTGTTATCTGTAAGTTTCGTCTCATTTTCCGTATAGGCCTTGATGGTGACCGCCTGATTCTCCAATACTGCCGGCAGCGTATAATTATAGCTTACATCCGCCGTTTCTCCAACGCCGACCACACACGATACTGTCCCGCTCTGCAAGACGGCATCGCTGCTGTCCAAGATATCTACATGAATTTCTGAAACCGCTTTCGTCCCATTATTCGTGACGCTGAAATTCAATGGCAGCGTCACGCCAGGCATCAGGGCAGCTCTGTCATAATAAGCCCCTTTGCCTACCGTCAGGTCTTCCGTATCCGTAAAATTCATGACACGGAGCGCGGCATTGCCATGGATTGTATCGGATTCCTCATCGACCTCCAGGATGTCTTGTTGACGTCTGACTTATCCCCATTGTCATCAATCCATAGAAGGAGCATGGAGCCGTCATCCAGGCACACCAGCTGCGGGGCGCTGTAACGGTATAGGCTGTCCTTGGAATATAATGTATTTTCTGCATCTTTTTCAGGACGTCGTCTGCGGATGCATTCTTGGCAATCGCTACGGACACGAATGGTATGCTCTCCGTGATGGCATAAGATTCCGCGTAGGAGTTCTTGCAGCCGTAGATGGTCATGTTGTCGCATTTGTAGAAAGCGTAATCTCCAATCTCCTTCACGCTTTCCGGGATGACTACTTTCGTGATGTAACTGGTATATGCCCCGATTGCACATATGTAGTCAGGTATCTTCGTCATCCCGCTTTCAAAAACCACTTCGGTCAGGCTCTTGCAGTTTGCCAATGCGCCATTATAAGAACCGCTATAATCACTTGATGACACGTTCTTAGGTATTGTTATACTGCTGATTGCTGTACTCTCTATCACATAATAGCCCATGCTTTCCAGGCTTTCCGGCAGTGCCAGGCTGCTCAGCGCCGTGCAGCCCGAAAATGCGTAGTTCCCTATGCTTATTATGTTGTGGCTTTCATTTGTCTATGCAGAGTGCCGTAAGTTCCTATTTCTGGGGATTTCCGGCATTTTGTCTTTTCATCTTCGCTCATAAAAAAGCGTAAATTCACAAAAATTTAGTGTCAGAAATTGTGTCACTCATGAAAAATGTGTCAGGCTTGGAAACGGTATTATCTAATGAACAAGCGAGGAACCACCCTTGAATATAGGATGGTTTTTCTGTATAATGAAACCAAGATGACACCTAATTACTTCCCCGCTGAAAAGGCGGGGATGAAAGGAAGAAGGAATGGAAAAAACAGATATTGCGAAATATACGATTAAGGACAGCCTTTTTACGAATTTATTCCAGGATAAGAAATACCTGATTCAGTTATACCGGGCGCTCCACCCAGAAGACACAGAAACTACGGAAGATGAATTAAAGGACATCACAATCAAAAACGTATTAGTGGATGCGTGCTATAATGATTTGGGCTTCATAGTAGGGGACAAAATTATGATTTTGACGGAGGCTCAGACCACTTGGACGATGAACATTCTTATCCGGGCGCTGATGTATCTGGTGCAGTCCTACCATGAGTATTTTGAACGCAGGAACGATAACCTTTACGGCAGTAAAAAAGTAAAGC
>CAJUFQ010000005.1 GCA_910585625.1 uncultured Lachnospiraceae bacterium | reverse complement strand
AGTTTTGGGCAGCATTTAGGATTTCTTTTCTCCATTCCTCTGGTGTCTTTTTTACGGGTCTAGCCAAATGTGATTGCACCTCCTTTGTATTTAGTTATTGACTTGAAGTCAATAACTATTTTAGCACTATTCTTTAATTTATGCAATAGTCATAATTTGACATAGCGCAGAAATCACTTATTTGCAAAATCCATAAAATTCTTGACATTACAAAAGCGACAGAGATTTCTCCCTGCCGCTTTTGTCCACTTATGCAAAAATGATTTCCTTATTTACAATCTCCCTTGCACAAGCTCTTATGTTGCCTAACTGTCCTACCCATTCTAAGGCATTTTCAGATTTTAGCTGTTCCGTTATGCCCTGTGCTTGTTTCATGCCCTCTATGAGCCTTTCAAAGCGTTCCTGCGCCTGTCTGTCAATGCTGATAAGATAAGCATTCAGCTTGCCACTTGTAAGAAGATTGGTGTATGTAACTTTGCAATATTGCTTCAAATAATCTAGATGCCGCTGTCCCCATATGCCTATTGGCTGTTCTTCTTCGGCGGGCAATAATAAATCTGGAATCAGATACCCATTTTCTTCGTGATATGCGCCACCTAACTGTTTAAATAATGATTCGTTCATTTTGTAATTCCTCCATATGAATTAAATTTGCCTACAATCCAATCATTTTGGCTGATTACAAAGTGTTTTAGTTTTAACTTCCTTATGGAAGCTTACCCATCGTTAAGCTTTTTGTATAATCCATAATGCTTGGTATATCCCTTTCTGTAATCCCGCTTATCTGCAATTAACATTTTTACCCTCTCCGCCTCTCCGAAATTTCGTATTCCCTATCTTCATGCAAATCCTGAAGCATCTCATGTTTTAGAACCTTAGTTAAAATTCATAATACATCTCTACCATGACCAATTTGTTATTAATAATTTTTTTCAACTCATTATGCATCAAACAGCCTTGGATAAGCTTTTCGCTTGCACCCGTCATTTTTTTGATGACTGAATCGCTTAATCCAGCCTTCAGAAGCTGCCCTATACCATATTTAATTACACTTGTAACACTTGTAACACCAATTAATGCCCCCAGATAATCTGGTATTCCAGAATACGATGTTATCTCTGCCCACGGTTGCCCTGCACGGTCAACAAATAACAATCCATCCTTGTTATTAATTCTCTTGGCTGACACAAACTGGTTCATTCTCTGCATTTGTATTGATAATTTCGGCGGCAGACGAAGTTCGAATCCGTTGACAACTATAAATCCATAATATTTATCATACTGCTCCCATTTGATTTTTCTCAGCTCACGATATGTAATCCCATAAAGCATCATCATTTTTATTCCCAGAGCCGCCATTGCCTTCCTAAACTTTGTCGAATCATCCCATTCCCATTCATCAAGCTGTTCATTGGACCACCTAAGAATTATTTCAGCTTGGCTTAACATCAATGCCTCTTGCTCAACAACACCCGCGAGCTTCCCACATTTTTCAATATACATAACCATTCGATTCATATAAGAATCTTCTCGTAAACGACTAAAGGAAATCGCATCATACAATTCAGAATTAGCAATATCTGTGTTTTTCCTAACATAGGTAAAGAATTGCCCAATTACCGTGGCATAACGTTTTGCTTTTGCCTTACTTTTATATCTCTCTATTTCCTCTACATTATAAATTAAGCTTTTCAATATAAATTCAACATCTATGCCCTTTAGCAAAACACGAAATGGTTCCCCAGACAAAGACTATTTCCAATATCTTTCCAAATATTCTTTGAAATTATCAATATCGCTTTTATAATCTGGATATTCTTTTAGAAAACCATCTGAAATCTCTTTATAAGCCATGGTAATTCCTCATCTTCACATTTTCTTCATTTTATTCAATTATTTAAGTTATGTTAAGGGGTTTTCCACCCCATATTATATTTATTTCATGGGTAAAAACAGTATACTTTTCTTCTATCTTCGTTCAAGTATCCATTTAAACATGAAAACTTCCCTCTTTGCCGGACGGAATAAATTCTACTCAATAAATATCAAAATATAGGAAAACTTCTTCTCTGAATTTTAACCGACAAAAGCGAAGAGCGCCTTCACACTCTCCGCCTTTATACTTCTTTCTGCTTGTATTTCGCAAACGACATTACATTTTATACCTTAAGATTCGTATACCCCATAAGGCTCTCATCCACTTCCCTCGCAGCCTCCCGGCCCTCGCGAATCGCCCACACAACCAGAGACTGCCCTCTGTGCATGTCACCGGCAGTAAACACATCCTTCACCTCGGTAGCATAATGCCCTGTTTCCGTCTTAACGTTCGTACGCTCATTAAGGGCAACGCCGAACGCATCCGCGACGTATTTTTCCGCGCCTAGGAACCCAGCCGCTATCAGCACCAGGTCTGCGTCCATCTTATGCTCGCTGCCTGGCACTTCGGCCATTACCATGCGTCCAGTCTTCTCATCCTTCCGGCCCTCCAGTTTTACCGTGACCAATCCGCAAAGCTTGCCATTCTTGTCCTTCAGGAACTCCTTGACCGTAGTCTGATAAATCCGCGGATCATGCCCGAACACAGCGATTGCCTCTTCCTGGCCGTAATCGGTCTTGCAGACCTTCGGCCACTCTGGCCATGGGTTGTTCTCGGCACGTGCATCCGGCGCTTTCGGCATCATCTCAAGCTGCGCCACGGACGCCGCGCCATGGCGGATGGAAGTCCCCACACAGTCATTCCCGGTATCGCCGCCACCGATAATCACCACGCGCTTGCCCTTTGCCGACACATACTTGTTATCTTTCAGCTCGGAATCGAGCAGGCTCTTGGTCGTCGCAGCCAGGAAATCCACGGCAAAATAAATGCCTTTGGCATCCCTGCCGGGTGCCTTAATGTCCCTGGGGGCCTTGGCCCCGCAAGCAAGGATGACCCTATCATAATCATTCAGGAGCTTCGCAGCTTTGACGTCTTTCCCCACATTTATGCCCGTAAGGAATTGCACGCCTTCTTCCTCCATTATCTTAACCTTGCGCTCAACGACATGCTTCTCCAGCTTCATATTGGGAATCCCATACATCAGAAGCCCGCCGACACGGTCATCGCGCTCATACACCGTCACCAGATGGCCGCGTTTGTTGAGCTGATCCGCCGCAGCCAGCCCCGCCGGGCCAGAGCCGATAACCGCCACTTTCTTACCCGTGCGGACTTTCGGCGGACGCGCTTTGGCAAACCCCTGCTCATAGGCATTTTCAATAATCCCAAATTCGTTCTCCTTCACGGAAACAGCGTCCCCATAGTTCCCACAAGTACACGCTGCCTCACAAAGCGCAGGGCATACCCGGGCGGTAAACTCCGGGAAGTTATTTGTCTTCTTCAAACGGCTGTACGCCTGTTCCCAATTCCCGGTATATACAAGGTCATTCCACTCCGGCACAAGGTTGTGCAGGGGACACCCGGAAGTCATGCCCATAATCTCCATACCCGACTGGCAGAACGGAACCCCGCAAGCCATGCAGCGCGCGCCCTGTTCCTGCTGCTCCTCTTTGGGCAGAGGCGTATGGAACTCATCAAAATTCTTAATTCTCTCCAACGGAGCTGCCGCCTCTGCCGTCTGTCTTTTATAATCCATAAATCCTGTTGGTTTTCCCATGGTAAATACCTCCCTTAATTTTTGATTAGCTAAATTTATCGCGCCAGGGTTCCTCCCAGCTTCTTCTCTGAGATCCCGGCACAAAGCATCTGGTCTACTCCCTGCTTCTTCTCTGAAATCCCGGCACAAGGCATCTTGGCTTCTCCCTGTTTCTTGTCTGAGATTCCGGCACAAGGTATCTGGGCTTCTCCCCGCTTCGCCGAATCCCTCCTCATGCCAATTCATGCCAGATTCATAGCAGCATAAAACGCTTCAATCTGTGCCTGTTCGGAGCTAAGGCCTTTTTCTTCCATCTGCACAATAGCCATCATCATGCGGTTATAGTCATAGGGCACGATTTTTTTGAACTTCGGAAGATATTCACTAAAATTGTTAAGAACCTCCTTGCCCTTCTGGGAATTTGTCAGCGCAACATGTTCCTTAATCATATCTTTCAATTCCATCACGTCATACTTGGATGTAATTTCCTGGGAGAATACCATTTCTTTGTTAATCCTCGTGTACAAATCGTTCCCCTCATCCAGCACATACACAATTCCGCCGCTCATACCAGCCGCAAAATTCTTCCCGGTTTTGCCAAGGACGACTACCCTGCCGCCCGTCATATATTCACATCCATGGTCGCCGACTCCTTCCACGACCGCATTCGCACCGGAATTGCGCACACAGAAACGCTCTCCCGCAACACCGTTGATGAACGCCTTCCCGCTGGTTGCGCCATACAGCGCGACATTCCCGATAATGATATTTTCATCCTGCCTGAACTTCACCCCGGTAGGAGGGTACACAACCAGCTTGCCACCGGATAATCCTTTGCCAAAATAGTCATTGCTGTCCCCGACAAGTTCCAGCGTAAGCCCCTTAGGGATAAATGCCCCAAAGCTCTGGCCGCCGGCGCCAGTACATTTAATAAGGAAGGTATCTTCCTCCAGGCTGTCCACATAACGCCTGGTAATCTCCGAACCAAATATCGTGCCAAAGGAACGATCCGTATTGGTGACCTCCACGTCAAGACTACGCCTCTGACCGTTTTCCAACGCCATTTTCAGTTGTTTTAAGAGTATTTTCTCGTCCTTTGTCTTCTCCAATTCAAAGTCATAGACCTGTTTGGGGTCAAAAATGACTTTCGCTTTCGGCCCTGCAAAGGGATTGTCTAGAATTTTAGACAAATCCAATTCCTTTTCCCTCTCGCTGAGGTCATCCCGGACTTTCAGCAGATCGCTCCTGCCTACCAGCTCATCCACAGTGCGGACCCCTAACTTTGCCATATATTCCCGCAGCTCTTCCGCGATAAAGCGCATGAAATTAATGACATATTCCGGCTTGCCCGCAAAACGTTTGCGAAGCTCTGGGTTCTGGGTTGCAATGCCTGCCGGACAAGTATCGAGGTTGCAGACGCGCATCATCACGCAGCCCATAGTTACCAGCGGAGCCGTGGCAAAGCCAAATTCCTCCGCGCCAAGCATGGCAGCTACCGCTACATCGCGCCCGGTCATCAGCTTGCCGTCCGTCTCAATGCGCACTTTATTGCGCAGGCCGTTCATCATCAGGGTCTGGTGCGTCTCAGAAAGCCCCAGCTCCCAGGGAAGCCCGGCGTTGTGTATGGAGCTTGAGGGCGCAGCCCCTGTTCCTCCGTCATAGCCGGAAATCAGCACCACCTGCGCTCCGGCCTTCGCCACGCCTGCCGCTACCGTACCCACGCCAGCTTCCGACACCAATTTTACGGTAATCCTTGCCTGCCTGTTTGAATTCTTCAAATCATAAATCAGCTGCTCCAAATCCTCAATCGAATAAATATCATGATGGGGCGGCGGTGAAATCAAAGACACGCCTGGCGTCGAAAGCCTGGTTTTGGCAATCCAGGGATATACCTTCTGCCCAGGCAGATGCCCGCCCTCCCCGGGCTTAGCTCCCTGCGCCATCTTAATCTGGATCTCCTGCGCGCTTACCAGGTACTGGCTGGTAACGCCGAACCGGCCAGACGCTACCTGTTTGATTGCCGAGCAGCGGTTGACGCCATTCCTATCCGGCACCAGACGTTCCGGGCTCTCGCCGCCCTCCCCGCTGTTGGATTTCCCATGGAGGCGGTTCATGGCAATGGCCAATGTCTCATGCGCTTCCTGGGAAATAGAGCCGTAAGACATGGCTCCCGTCTTAAAACGCGTCACAATAGAATCCACGCTCTCCACTTCCTCAATCGCAATGCCCTTTTTCGGATATTTGAACGTCATCATCCCCCGGATGTTGGCGTCTTTCTCCTGCTTATCCGCCGCTTGCGTATATTGTTTAAACAGCTGGTAATCGCCACGCTTCGTAGACTCCTGCAGAAGATGGATGGTCAGCGGGTTATAGAGGTGGCTGTCCGCTCCGCTCCTCATCTTATGCCGCCCGCGGCTCTCAAGCGTAAGATCCGTTTCCAACCCTAACGGGTCGTAGGCGCTGGAATGTAAGGCGTCCACATCCTGCTCGATATCCTTTAACGTAATCCCGCCAATACGGCTCACGGTGTCTGTAAAATATTTATTAATCACATCCGCACTGATGCCGATTGCCTCAAAAATTTTCGCGCCCTGGTAAGACTGAATGGTAGAAATGCCCATCTTTGCCGCAATCTTCACAATACCATGGACAATCGCGTTATTGTAATCCTCCACTGCCGCATAGTAGTCTTTGTCCAGCATATGCTCGTCTATCAACTGCTTGACGGTATCCTGCGCCAGGTAGGGGTTGATGGCGCACGCGCCATAGCCAAGCAAAGTCGCAAAATGATGCACCTCCCGCGGCTCCCCGGACTCCAAAATCATAGCAAGCGCCGTCCGTTTCTTTGTCTTAATCAGATACTGCTGCAATGCAGAAACTGCCAGCAGCGAAGGGATGGGCACATGGTTCTCATCCACGCTGCGGTCAGACAGGATGAGGATATTCGCCCCATCCCGGTAGGCACGGTCTGCCTCCACGAACAGGCGGTCAACCGCCTTCTCCAGGCTGGTATTCTTATAATAGGTAATGGAAATTTCCGCCACCTGGAATCCCTCTGCCTTCATGGATTTAATCTTCATCAAATCTGTATTGGTGAGAATTGGGTTATTGACTTTCAGCACCTGGCAGTTTAACGGCTTCTCCTCCAAGAGGTTGCCATCCTCCCCGATATACACCGTAGTGCTTGTGACTACCTCTTCGCGGATGGAATCAATCGGCGGGTTCGTCACCTGAGCAAATTTTTGTTTGAAATAGTTGAACAACGGTTGGTGGTCTCCTGCCAAAGCCGCCAGAGGGGTATCAATACCCATGGCCGCAGTGGCTTCCCCTCCATTTTTTGCCATGGGAAGAATGGACTCTTTCAAAGACTCATAGGTATAGCCGAATGCCTTCTGCAGCCTCTGGCGTTCTTCCTTCGAGTACTCCGGCACCCTCTGGTTAGGAATCTTTAAGTCTGCAAGATTGATCAGGTTGCGGTCAAGCCACTCGCCATACGGCCGCCTGCCGGCATATTTTTCCTTGAGTTCATCATCGTCGATGACCCTGCCTTGCACAGTGTCCACCAAAAGCATTTTCCCGGGGCGCAGGCGTTCTTTCACCACAACTTTCGTAGGCGGGATTTCCAGTACGCCCACTTCCGAGGAAAGGACTAAATAATCGTCATCTGTAATATAGTAACGAGAAGGACGCAGGCCGTTGCGGTCAAGAACCGCCCCCAAAATATCACCATCGCTGAATAGGATGGATGCCGGGCCGTCCCACGGTTCCATCATCGTCGCATAATATTGGTAGAAATCCTTCTTCTTCTGGCTCATCAGCGCATTGTTCGCCCAAGGCTCCGGGATGGTAATCATCACCGCCAGAGGCAGATCCATGCCGCTCATGACCAAGAATTCCAATGTATTGTCAAGCCTTGCGGAATCGGAACCTTCCGCATTTACTACCGGAAGCACTTTCTGCAGTTCCCCACGCAGATGCTCGGATTCCATGGTCTCCTCACGCGCCAGCATTTTGTCCGCATTCCCGCGGATGGTGTTGATTTCCCCGTTATGCACAATGAAACGGTTGGGGTGCGCACGCTCCCAGCTTGGATTCGTGTTTGTAGAAAACCTGGAATGCACGGTCGCTATCGCTGACTCGTAATCCTTGTCCTGCAGATCCGCAAAGAACTGACGCAGCTGCTCCACGAGGAACATGCCTTTATAGACAATCGTCCTGCTGGACAGTGAAACCACATACGTGTCATCGTTGGACTGCTCAAATACACGGCGCGCCACGTATAATTTGCGGTCAAAATCCAACCCTTTCTCCACCTGACCCGGACGCTTCACAAACCCTTGCATGATATAAGGCATGCAGTCCACGGCTTTCTGTCCCAGTTTTTCAGGCGCAATCGGAACCTGCCGCCACCCCAGGAATTCCATGCCTTCTTTCTTGACAATCACCTCAAACATCTTCTTCGCCTGGTTGCGTTTCAGTTCATCCTGAGAAAAGAAAAACATGCCGATTCCGTAATCCCTCTCGTCTCCCAAGGTAATCCCTGCCTGCTGCGCCGCCTTCTTAAAAAACTTATGGGAAATCTGCAGGAGGATGCCCACGCCGTCCCCGGTCTTGCCCTCTGCATCTTTTCCAGCCCTATGTTTCAGATTCTCTACAATCTTCAATGCATTTTCCACTGTCCCATGGGTCTTAATGCCTTTGATATTCACAACTGCGCCAATCCCGCAGTTATCATGTTCGAATCTTGGATCGTATAATCCCATTGCTCTCTGTTTCGTCTCCTGCATTCTCTCATTCCTCCCTGCTATATTCCTGACAGCGAAATCCCTGCGCTTGTGCCGCCGCGATTCCAGCCGCTGTTGCTTTGCTACGGTAAAGTACTGCTCTGCAAGATACTATACACCTTTTTTTCTTTCTTGTAAACTGTTTTTTTCTTATAATTATCTGATAATAAGATTATTTATGGTTTGTGCTTTAAATTATTAGATAATTATTATTGTTTTTTCTCAAAAGCATCGTGTTTAGAACAATTATAAAGGATATTTCCAGAAATAATTTTTTCATTTTCCATCGGAACTGCTTAATCCATCTGAAACTATTGACGGAAAAACCGTTTCCTTATGCATGAAATCCCCAAAGAATCAAGGGGTGTCGCAAAATCATCAAATTCGATGATTGAACGACACCCCATTTAACCAATTTCTATTTCATCCTCCAACTGTTCTTCCTCAAGCAATTCCTCTATTTCCGAATAACCCGCAACATCGTCCGCTCCTCCATTGTCCTCTTCATATCTTTCTATCTCTAGCTCAATATCATGCATCACTTTTTTAACTTTTTCAGACATCTCATTTCCAATCGCAGTCAAAAAGACACGTTTAATATAAATTATATTGTTTCTGCATGACCATACCTCCTTCCAAACAAATAGGGCAACTATTATTGCTTCAAATATACCTCGTTTGCTTTTTCTCGACCAATTCAGTCGATTATTTCTTCTCTTTTCAAGTAAAAACTGCTCCGTTGGAAATTTATGCGAAATCTGCTTCGAACCTTAGCATCATAGACGATTATAAACATACCCTAAACGTTATTCCTTGTTTAAAATACCTAACACTTCCTCCCTCGCCACCAAAAGATCCGTACAAACCCGGGTACAGAACTTCAAGATGGCGGGAGACGGTTCTATCAGATCCGGCACCATAATCGTCGCACAGCCCGCGGCATACCCTGCTTTTACGCCATTTTCGCTGTCCTCGAACACAAAGCATTCCTGCGGCCTGCACATGAGCCGCCCGGCGGCGCGCAAGAAAATATCGGGCGCAGGCTTCCCATGCTCCACCTCTGTGCCGCTGACCACTTCACTAAAAAAACTACGCAACTCTGACTTCTGCAAATTCGCCTCAATCTGCTGCGGAAGGCTGCTGCTGGCAATCGCTATCGGGATGCCTTGCTCCTTAAAAAATCCCAGTATTTCCCGAACCCCTTTTTTCACCGGGACACGCACAGATAACTTCTCCCTCATCCTGCCCATACATTCTCCCGCAAGGGCCGCGCCATCCGAAACATGGTAATATTCTTCAAGCATATGGTGCATATGCGCCCCGCTGGTTCCGGTAATCGCCTGCAAGAATCCGCTGCCCAGCTGTACTCCACATTCTTTTGCAAGCTCATGCCAGGTCTGCTGATACAACCGTTCCGTATCAAACAATACCCCGTCCATATCAAAAATCGCTCCTGAAAATCCCATTTCTATTCCGCCCTCCTTGTCTTTGGCACACTATTTTTCCTCCCTGCAACCAGCTCATAACTTTCCGCAATCATCTTTTTGAGGGTTTCATCCGGGACAGTGCCATCCAATATTACAGTATTCCAATGTTCCTTGTTCTGGTGGTATCCCGGCAGGACTGCCGGAAAAGCATCCCGCCAGAAATCCCGCCACTCCGGATCCGTCTTAATATTAATACGCATTTGCCCTTCGTACTCATAAGTCCACAAGAACGCTTTTTTGTTCTTCTTACAACGAACCAGCACCCAGTTATCATCATGGAAAGGCCTATCTGTATAAGCATTCCGAAACGACATGCCATATGCCAATGCTTCTTCCCTGGTAGTCATGTCACCCTCCCATCAGCATTCCGCCGCCTCATCCAGCAAAAAGCCGCCGCGCAGATAAATACGGACAGCAAAGAACCTCCCGGCGCGGCAAGCCCCATAGGGAACAATGTTCCCGCAAAATACTTTGACGCCAGGAACGCACCCGGAATGCGTACACAGACAATGGACAGGAAATTATGCAGGAATGAGATTCCCGACATGCCATAAGCGCAGAAATACCCACTGAAAGAAAAATGCACGCCTGCAAAGATGCAGTCCCAGATATATCCTCTCAGATACTGCCCTCCAAGCAAAATGACTGCTGCATCTTCCGTAAACACCCCTACTGCCGGCTCGGCAATGAACTGGGTAAGGACAGAGACCACGATCCCATATCCTGCCGTCATAAGAACCGCATAGCGTAAGGTCTGGGCTGCACGCTCATGCTTCCCTGCGCCGACATTCTGCGCAGACAGGGCTGAGACTGTCGACAACATGGTCGAAGGTACCAGGAACACAACCCCGATGATTTTTTCCACAATCCCCACCGCCGCCGCATCATTCAGGCCCCTGCGGTTGGCTATCACAGTAATCACAATAAACGCAATCTGGATAAATCCGTCCTGCAACGCCACCGGAACGCCAACTTTCAGAATCTGTCCCATCACCTGCGCCTGCGGCTTAAAATGCTTCCTGTCCAGCTTCAGTCCAGCCCTCCGCCTGAGAACCACAAGCAAAGCCAGAACCACGCTGACGGTCTGGGATAAAGTAGTCCCTAACGCCGCACCCGCTGCGCCCAAGCGGAATGCGCCAATAAACAGATAGTCCAACGCTATGTTTGCCCCACAAGATACCGCAATGAAATACATGGGGCTTTTGGAATCGCCAAGCCCCCGGAATATAGAACTTATAATATTGTAGGCTGTGATAAAAGGAATCCCAGCAAAACAGATGGCAAGATATGTAACGGTACCCGGCACAGCCTCCTCCGGCGTGGATATCAGCGTCACAATAGGATCTACCAGGCACAAAAGCATGGCCATGCAGAAAACAGCCACCCCCATAAACAACGTAACGGTATTGCCGACCGCAGCTGAAGCGCGCTCTGGACGATCTGCCCCGACTGCTTTGCCTATACTCACCGTAGCGCCCATCGCAAGCCCGACAATCATCACTGTCAGCATATGCATGACCTGGCTGCCGATAGACACTGCCGTGATATCGCCTACTCCATCGAACTGCCCAATAATGAACAAATCCGCCATCCCATATAGGGTCTGCAGAAAATAAGATAAGAGATAAGGCAGCGAAAATTGCACAATGTTGCGGAACACGCTGCCAGTCGTCAGATTCTTTTCCATAATGCCAATCCTTTTCCAATCATCATTCCATGGCCTCGCCTTTCCTCTTCCCGCCTACTGAAACAGCCTGAACCACAACCACAAGCAAAACCCCTGCGGCTGCAGCTGCGGCTGTGGCTGCATAAAAAGACGCCTCCCCTTGTTTCATCCAGGAAAACATAGGCGTCTCCACGCGCAGCACCGCCATAAGGTTCGCACCCATGTGCGCCAGGAACGCCCCATAAAAATGCCCCGCCTTTTCCACAAACCATGCCAGGAGGACGCCCAGCAGCGCAGCATAGATAAACTGCACCAGATTCATGTGAAGCACGCCAAACAACAACGCGGAAATCACCATGGCCAACATCCTGCTTACCCGCTCGCGCTTCTTCCCCTGGCTGGTCTTTTCCTCATTATCCAAAATCATCAGGTCACAGAGCCTTCCGTACACTACGCCACGGTACAGAAGCTCTTCCAGGAAGGGCGTCAGCAGGCAGGCCCCCAAAAGTTCAAAGAGTATGCCGCCTGAAAAAAGCTGCCGGTTTATTTCCTGATACCCCTGGGAAATCTCTTGCAGCCCGCTCAAAATCAGCAAATTATTCAACGCCACCCCCACGGCGGCTCCAGCCAAAAACATCAGCACGCCATTCCAGGCCCTCACTGCCGCCGGCTTCTGCGCAATCTCCATGTCCATATGCTCCCAGAACACCGTAGGTTCGTTCCTGTCTTTCTGGTAATGGCGCGCAATAAAGGGAATCGTCACCGCCACGGAAGCCGTCTGCAGGGACATATACTGTTCTTGGGGATCGGCCCCCAGGAAAACCGCAAGCATCGTGAACAGCGACATGCTGAGGTTCGTCGCTACAAAATAGATAAAAACCGGGTAAATGATGTGAAAGGATTTAAAAATCGGGCTGTTCATTCTGTCTCTTGGATCCATTTATTTTTTCTTCCTCCTCAGGCTTCTCCAGCACCTCAATGCCGCTGGTCTCATCCTCAATCTGCATTTTAATCTGCTTTAGTTTAGCATCCTGGGCAATGGCGCGCATAATCCGATTAATGTCCTCCGGGGAAAACATGCTGATTGCTTTCACCAGATCGTCAATATTCTCCCGGTTAAATACCAGACACCCGCCCCGTTCCAGAGAAACCGTAATGCAATTCTTGGGGTTCGAAACATCCCCCAGGCAAATGCGGTTATTCTCATAGTCGCATCGGAACTCCACGCCATTGTATTTCACGACGCCCCCTTCATCCGCCAAAAGAGAATACGGAGCCCGGTTGCCCTTGTACAACAGCTTCTTGATTGCTTCATCTGCCACCATATCCTCAATCGTATCCTTAATATCCGGCTGCTCCGGCAAAGTGGAAGATTCTGATTCCATCCCTTCAACCTTCATAAAACGGATGGTGCGGAAGCTGCCGTTGTCTAACATCACTTGTTCTTCATACTGCCTGTCCTTGTTCTCGCCGCACCCCAAAGCATAAGCTTCCCTTTGCTTCTTCTGCTTATCGAACGCTTCTTCCTTTCGTTCTTTTAAATCTTCTTTATAGTCTTCAATCGCATTGTCCACCTTATCCAGGAGATTTTCCCATTCATCCTTGGAAAATTCGCCGATGGTCTTCGGCCTTCCTTCCCCCTGCTTCTCCTCCGGCTTCATCCGTGCTGCATAATCAGCAACCGCCTGAGAAAAATATCCGTTTCCATTGCCGCTAATGTTCTGTAATCTGTCTGTCATGGCGTCTCCTTTCCTATACTATCTGTAAGGTCTTTTCTAAATTTAAGATAAAAAAGAACGCTCATTCCCATCTTTCCATAGAAACAAGCGCCCTCCATAGCTGTTATTTATATCGGCAATTCCTGGTAAAACTTAACCTTCCCCGAAATTCCCGGACAGACACCTGTTTCATCATTTGTTCGGCTTTTCTGACAGGATAATCATTCCTTGCCCTATCCCATCCGTTCCAGCAGCTTACGTCGCTTCTCGTCAAACAGAAGTTCCTTGTTATATTGGTAATACCGCTCGCATTCACAGTCCTGCAGGAAACTGACACAGTATGCATTGGAATTTAATTCCGTAATGAACATTACCATTTCCTGACTGTTACCAAATGCCCCCTCCAAAAAATCAAATACGCTTTCAACAATTTGCAATGCATCCTGCTGCTGTCGCTCATACGCATCCCTGTCATGCGCAAAGAGTTCCTTCACATGGGCAAAGGCATCCTCCGCCTCCCGGATATTCCCAAGCGTCAGTTCCTGCCCGAAACGTTCCAGGAAAGCCAAGACTCTCTGGCATACCTGGTCTTTCTCCCTGCCCACTAGTTCCGCCTTCTTTTTATTCGTATAATCCAGATTATATTTCATATAAAGATTTTGGTAAAGTTGCTGTCCGTCCAGTCCTTCTGTGACTTCCGCCAACAATCCCTTATACTCAGCCAAGACAGCAAACAGCTCCTCCACATAAGCTTCTTCCTGCACGGAAGCTTTCAGGGCCTCTCCGACCCTGGAAACCAAAAGCCCCAACACGCTAAGGCGTTCATCAAAGGAAGCGTGCGCAATCTTTTTCAGCAAAAGCTCGTCCAGATTTCCTTTCAGGATTTCCTCAATCTGGTAATCCGTGCGGTATTTATAATACAGCTCCAGATAATTTGCAAAATCCTTAGCTATCTTCGGGAACTGGATATACTGCGCTGCAACTTCCCGGTCTACGGATTTCCCGAGTTTTTCATATACCTGAATCAGATTCGAGAGATCCTCCCAGCCTCTGGGCGTTGCAAAATTTCTGCCGTCTACCGTCGTCTCCATCTGGTAGAAATTCTGCTTTTTCGTGTTCAGGTAAGAGATGACCGCCCCATGCAGCCCTTGCTCATAGGCATACTCCTTCCATACCCCGAAATCCGCCTCTACTTCAATCTTTTTCACCCTATCCATTGTCACCACGTCAAACTCCCGCACAGATTTATTATACTCCGGCGGATTCCCTGCCGCAACAATAATCCACCCATGCGGAATCTTATGGTTGCCAAACGACTTACACTGCAGAAACTGCAGCATCGCAGGAGCAAGCGTCTCCGACACACAATTAATTTCATCAAGAAACAGAATGCCCTCAGACAGCCCCGTCTGCTCCATCTTCTCATAGACGGCCGCCACAATTTCACTCATCGTATATTCCGTGACGGCAAACTCCTGCCCATGATACTGTTTTTGGGAAATGAACGGAAGCCCAATCGCGCTCTGCCGGGTATGGTGCGTAATGGTATAGGCCACCAGCCCAATCCCGCACTCTTTCGAAATCTGCTCCATAATCTGCGTCTTGCCGATGCCCGGCGAACCCAGCAGCAAGACAGGACGCTGACGGATTGGGGGAATCTCATACATCCCATAAGCATCCTTCCTCAGATAAGCCTCAATGGTATCCTTAATTTCCTGCTTCGTCCGTTTAATGTTCATGAGCCAACCTCCAAATCAGTCTCTCCAAGTATCAGTTTTATCGCCCAGGGCGGCACGTCTGCATCCTGGTAATCCGCCCGCAAAAACACAAACGCCGTATCATACTGCGGCTTTTTCAGCGGGAACGTCCCGTAGCCGTCCGTAAAATATATCAGCCCCCGCAGCTTATGGAAAGCTTTTTTTGCCAGCAACGCGCTGACGTAAGCAAACGCCGGCCGGAAATCCGTCCCCCCCATGCCCTGCACCTGAAAACCTTCCATGTACTGCTGCAGCTGCTTTCCATTCTCAATCACAGTATCCGTCTGCACGCGCTCATCACACTGGATGATATGGACGCAGAACCTACGGTAAAAGGACTCGGACTGGCTTAGAATGCTGTAAGTTTCCTCCAGGAATTTCTGCACAAGCACAGCTTTGCAAGACATAGAGGTATCGATGACAATGACAAAATCTTCTATCTTCTGGACTTCCCGGGTCTCCAGATGCTCAATCAACGGCATATTCCCATACAATTCCATGCCGTAATGGTAGAAAATATAATCAAAGCTATCCATGTCTATCTGCATTTCCTCTTTCAGCACGCAGAATTTTTTTAAGAATTCACGGTAGTCATAGCGTTCGCGGTTTTCCACATGAATCTGTTCCCGAAGCCCTTTCGAATCCTCTGCTGATTCCTTGGAAAATGTGTCAAGCTCTGTCTCCATCTTATCCCGGATGTCTTTCCACTGATTCTGCTGTTCCATGGGCATAGGACTCTCCTGCCCTCCTTGTTCCCATAGGAAATGCTCGTCCACGGCAAACTCCCGGATCATCCGCGCCACGGCACGGGCGTCAAGCCCCGCATCTTGCAGCAAATAAAATATCCCTTCTCCATTAAGTACCGCCAGTTTCTTCTCCAGCCCTTGATAAACTGCACGCCGATAAGGCTTAGAAGGGCCCCTCAGGCAGCGGCAGGGCAGGCTGTCAATGACAGACTCCACAGCAATGTCACAGGCCAGATTCCACAGCTGCCTGTCCTGCGCACCTCTGGGATTCCATATATGCCCGAAGAGGCAGTGGAACATACTGTGCAGATAACAGCGGTTCACCCAAACATTGCCCTGACGGTACTGCTCCATCAGGTATTCCAGGTTATACCGGAACACGCGCCCGTCCGTCGCCACACGCCCAAGTTCCATAGACGGCTCTGGGCGCAGGCTGCTTAAAGCAACATCTAAGAAGCGCATGTTCAGATACAGCTCACTGCGGCAGCCAGACAATATTTCGTTGCAGATATCTATGTTTTCCAACAGTCGCTCTTCAAACATATGCCCTCCTTACAGACAGAACCTCTTTTTCCCCGCAGGGAACCTTCGGCGCCTGACATCCATAAGCATGCTGACCGCTTCCGCCGCCTCCTGCCGTTTTGCCTCAGACAGCAGCAGCTCCATCTGGCCAAGATCCGCCGCAAATGTTTCCGCCAGCCAACGCAGGCTTCCCATATCCTGCTCCTCCAGAAGGAAGAAAGCCGCCTCCTGCAAATGTTCCGCCAACCATGCGGCATAATCTTCCTTTGCCTTCTCTTCCAAGGAAAAAGGATAGCGAAGCCTCGAAAGCGCCATCTCCGCCACACAGTTTAAATCAATATTATATTTCCCTGTCGCAAAAAGGCCGTCATATTCCTCAAAGACCACTTGCGTATTACGGAACGCATTGCGGTACTGGATGCCCATGCCATGCGTCTGGGTCGAGATAATCCGTGCAGGCGTATTTTCCACTGCCTCCTCAAAAAACTCCGGATAAACCAACCGGCAATATAACTCCCACTCTTCTGGCCTATCCTCCGTATCGCCTGCCCCCGGCTTCTTCCGGGCACGGTAACACTCCACCGTCACCTTCTGCTTCAAATCCTGCAGGATTTCCCTGAGGCAGGACTTGCCTTCCAACTGACGCATTGTCAGGAAGGCAAGATTCTCACATCCGGTAAAAGCGCCGGCGCCCATGAAGGCAAGGCTGCTGTAAAGAGACAGTTTCTGCAGCCGCAGGCAATTATAAAAAATGTAACGCCCTAACCGACGGACGGTCTGGGGCAGGCACAGCTCTTCCAGCCTGTCACCGCAAATGCAGGGAAACCCACTGGTATTTTCCGGCTCCCCTTCCATTTCCGCCGCAAATGCATAAGCCGAAACCTCCGTCACCGGAAGTCCATCCAATTCCTCAGGTATCACCACGCTCCCGCTGCTGCCGTAACAACGCAAGATGCAAATCCCACTGTCCGTTTTCTCATATGCATAATATCCCTGCTCCATATGCCCGTCCCTCTTAACCGCCTTACTATTTTCCATGGCTAAACCTTACTTTTAGCCAGCCTCCGCCTATGCGTTTTCTTTCATGGCTCTGAAAGTTCGCTAAGCATCTGCCCCACCGTCTTTCCAGTCAATGGATGGCGCAGATACGGAGCAAGCTCCGCAAGAGGCTTCAGCACAAATTCCCGGTTTCCCATATCCGGATGGGGAATGCTAAGACGCTCCATATCCACTACGCAATCATCATAAAAAATTATATCCAGATCTAAGGTTCTTGGCCCCCAATGGATTTTGCGCTCCCGGTCAGCCTCCTGCTCCACACTGTGAAGCGCATCCAGCAGCTCTTCCGGAAACAGCAGCGTCCGAACCTCAATCATCCCGTTCAGGAAATCCGGCTGTTCCTCCACGCCATAAGGCTTGGTAACAATCAATCCCGATACGCGCTCCACCACGCAATCTTCCCTGGCATTCAATGACTGGATGCCCCGACGGATATATCCTTCCCGATCCCCCAGATTAGAACCCACCGCAATATAGGCGCGATGCCAGCCGCGTGTAATCTCCACGGAGACTGCTTCCAGCGGAAGGCCGATTGGCGCCCAGGGTTTTGAAAGCTCCAGCGTAACCTTCTCCACAGCTGGAAAGCGCAGAAGCACAGCCCTCACCATCTGCTCTGCCGCAGCCTCGATAAGCTGGCAGGTATGTTCTTTCATATAGCTGGTAAGGTAATGTGAGACTTCCCCATAATGCACAGATTTTGTCAAATCATCTTTTAATCCTGCCTCCCTGGTAGAGATATATAATACTGCATTAATAGTGAATTTTTGTCCCAGGCGGTTTTCTTCCGGGAACACCCCATGTCGGCCAAACACCTCCAGATTCCTGATATGAATCCTGTCTGATTCCCACTCTTTCATACGTTTCCATCCTTCCCCAAACAGCTCTGCCTTGCAATTGCTCAACCCTTCCACCCCTCCCGGACTGCCTCTGCCATCTGAATCGCACGCTTATTTGCCAGCACGTCATGAACCCGCACAAAAGCACAGCCTGCCATGACGCCCAGTACCGTAATGGCTAATGTCCCTTCCAATCGCTCTTCCACAGGCAAATCTAAAGCGATGCCAACCACAGACTTGCGCGATGCCCCTAAAAGGACAGGACAGCCGAAGGTTTTAAGTTCCTTTAATTTATAAATAATTTGCAGGTTATGCTCATATGTCTTGCCAAACCCCACGCCGGGATCCAGTATAATCTTATCTTGCGCAATCCCTGCCTCGCCCGCAATCTCCAAGCTCTCCCTGAGGTCTGATTTCACATCCTCCATAAAGTTATAGTAGACAGCCTGCTCCCTGTTATGCATCAGGCAGCAAGGCACGCCGGCTTCTGCAATTACTTTTGCAAGATTCCTGTCATATTTCAGCCCCCAGATATCATTGACCAAATCTGCCCCTGCCTGCAAAGCTGCCAGGGCCACCTTGCCCTTATAAGTATCTATGGATACCGGAATATCAAATCTTGTTTTTATAAGTTCTATAATATGTGCCGTCCTCTGGATTTCTTCCTCATCACTTATCTTCTGATAACCTGGCCTGGTGGATTCGCCGCCAACGTCTATGATATCCGCGCCCTCATCCACCATCTTCTCCGCCTGCCTAAGAGCCGACTCTGTGCTGATGAACTTGCCGCCGTCCGAAAAAGAATCCGGGGTCACATTCAATATACCCATCACATAGGCAGACTCCGCCACCTGGAATGTCCGTTCCCCAATCTTCATATTTGTTACATTCTTCTGCATATCAAATCCTCATTTGCCTATGGCAATCAACGCCCCAGCATCCGCCAAAACTCTTCCTGCAGGCGTGGTTTTTCCATAAATTCCCCCCGCACAGCTGTTGTGACCGTCTGCGTGCCAGGCTTCCTCACGCCACGCATCGTCATGCACATATGTTCCGCTTCCAAGACCACCATCGCACCCTTGGGCTTTAAATGCTCCATCAGAGCATCCGCAATCTGCGCCGTCATCCGTTCCTGAATTTGCGGACGGCGTGCATAAATCTCTACCGTCCTTGCCAGCTTGCTCAATCCTGCCACCCTTCCTTGCGGCAGATAGGCGACGTGCGCCTTCCCATAAAAAGGCAGCAGATGATGCTCGCAGATGGAATAAAAAACAATATCTTTCTCCAAGACCATCCCGTTGCCCGCAGCCTCGAACGTCTTACCAAGCGCCTCTTTCGGCGAACGATCCATCCCCTCAAAAATTTCCTCATACATCCGCGCAATCCGATCCGGCGTCTCCAACAGGCCCTCCCTGCTGCAGTCCTCCCCGATTCCCTCTAACAAGAGGGTTACCGCCTGCCTGATTTTTCCCTTATCTACCATAACCACCATTTCTCCTTAACAGCTTCCTGCTTTTTTTCAGGGCAGCTTCTTGCCATTCTGCTCCCTGACGGCTTCGCGCAATTCTCTCAGATAGGACAGGGAACCAAATGCAAGCACCATATCCTCCCCGCCGGCAACAGAAAATGCCTCTTCCACAGCCTGCCGGACTGTCGGGCAGCAGGAAACGTGCTTATGGTACCTCCCTGCTTCCGCCGCCAGTGCCTGTCCATCCATGGCCCTTGGGTGATTCGGCGTAACTGTATATACAAGGCTCGCCAGCGGGAGCATTATCCGTAACATCTCCTCATGCGCCTTATCTGCAAGTACTCCTATTATATAAATAATTCGGCGATTTGTAAAACCCCTTTTCAAAGTTTCCCGCAATTTTTCCGCCGCGCCCGCGTTATGCGCCCCATCCATTACAAACAGCGGATTTTGGCAAAGCACGGAAAAACGCCCTTCCCAGCGCGCCTGGCCAAGCCCTTCCCGCACATCCTTTTCTGTTATTCCAAGTCCCGCGTCCTGCAAAACCTTTGCCGTCTCTATGGCACAGGCTGCATTCTCTATCTGGTAGCCCCCCAGCATGGACAGCGACGCCTCATCCATGCTCCCGGGCGGATACGAGAAGCATAGCCGCATTTCATTCCCTTCCCGACAGTAATGAACCTCTCCTACCCTCTTGGCTTCACTGTATGTGAGGGTAGCATGTTTCCTGCGGCATTCCGTCTCAATAATCCTCCTGACCTCTTCCTGGTTCGGTTTCACTGCCACAACTGGGCATCCCTCTTTGATAATCCCAGCCTTCATCCGCGCAATCTGCCGCAAATCGTCTCCCAGGAATTTCATATGATCCATGCTGATGGATGTAATGACGCTGACCAGCGGGCGTCTGATAATATTCGTGGCGTCTGTCGCGCCCCCCATTCCCGTTTCCAATACTACGACCTGACATTTTTGGCGATGGAAATAAAGAAACGCCGCCGCTGTCTCCACTTCAAACAGAGTGGGCTGCGCCTTGCCCCCTGCCACCAGCCTTTCACACGCTTCTCGCACTTCTGACACCACCGAAACAAATTCCGGGATGCTGATATCCTTTCCTGCAACCTGATACTGCTCCATCCTGCCAAATACTGCCGGAGAAGTGTATTTGCCTTCCCGGATTCCGGCCTGCCTGAGGATGGTGGCAATCATGGCGCATACAGAACCCTTGCCGTTCGTCCCTGCCACATGAATGAACCTGAGTTTTTCCTGCACATTGCCCAGTTCCCTCATCAGATTCCTCATACTCTCAAGCCCCAGGATGCTTCCGCTCTTTGCGATTTCTTCCAGATAGGCCAATACCTCATCATACCCCAATACCTCAGCTTCCGTCTCCATATTTCCTCCTTATTTCGGTTCTCCGGCTTTCCAGCTCTCGCTCGGAGAGCAATTCCAGGTAATCGTCTTTCCATCTGAAACGGCCACAACCGTCCCCTGCTCGTCCGTGCGGTATACTTTAATGCCCATGCTGCGCAAATGGTTAAGCACTTCTGCCCTAGGATGCCCATAGCGGTTATCCTCCCCACAGCTTATCACAGCAAATTCCGGGCTGACCGCTTCCAGAAAAGGCACGGTATTCGCCGTATCGCTTCCATGATGTGCTGCCTTAAGCACATCCGCTGACAGATCCAGCCCTTCCTCCAGCATATCCTGTTCTGCCTCCTCTTCCGCATCCCCGGTAAATACAAAGCGGTTTTCGCCAAAATTCAGGAGGATTCCCACAGAGTAATCATTCCAGCTGTCGCCGTAGTCTTCTTCTACCGGGGCAATCACCGTAAATTCCGCTGTCCCCAGCGCATATGTATCGCCTACGGCCGGCCTCGTTATCTTCTGATTCTTATCTTTGATGACTTTCAGCACATCCTGATACGTCTTGGTATCTTTCTCAGCATCCGGCAGGATTACCTGCCCCCAGGAAAATTTGTACAGTACTACATCAAGCCCGCCCACATGATCTGCATCCGGGTGCGTCCCGATGACATAATCCAGATACTCAATCCCCTGCGCCTGAAGATAAGACTGAACTGCCGTCCCTTTACTGTTGTCCCCTCCGTCAATAAGCATGGCATGTTCCCCCTGCCGCACCAAGGTTGCGTCCCCCTGTCCCACATCGAGGAAATGCACCTCCAATGTCCCCTCCGGACAGGCAGATTCTCTCCCTTGCCCCAGATTCCCAGCCTGGTTTTCCTGACCGTGATTCCCGTTATCGCCCTCTGGCTCAATTTCATCTGCCAGACGTTCCAAATCTGCCACAAGGTCTTTGTACTCCTCCAAGCCTCCGCAGCCCGGCATTCCAAACATCAGCAGCAGCGCCAGCAAAATCACGCCTATCCGCCGCACATTTAAGGATGGGCTCAGACGCGCCTTATCCTGCCTGCTCCTAAAAAACATCTTTTTATTTCTTCCCATCTTACCCTCAAAAAGCCCTGTGCAGGCATATCCCGCACAGAGCTTCCATTCCTCCTTATATAATTTCTTTCAGGTAATAACCGTCCTATGTATCTTATAGCAGGGAATCCATCATCATCCCCTTGATATCCTCTTCCAGCAGCTTCTGCTCCTCCAAAATACGCTCCGTGTTCTTCACAATTTCCTGCTGCCGGTTCATTAATTCCCTTACGTCAATTTTATCTGGGACATAAACGCTGTTCTTTGCCTGTTGCTTCGCTTTCTCCAGCTCCTCCTCAATCTCCTGTGCTTGTTTCTCTCTCTCAATACGGATTTCTTCCAGCTCCGCATCTTCCTTGACTTTCTCTTCTTTCGCCTCTTTAGCTTCCTCGATAACCTCTTCCATATCCTCGTCAACCTTTTCGATTGCCTCATTCTTGAGCATACCTATAATCTCATCGCTGGTAGCCTTAAGGCTGGCCTCCGCAAGCTTTCCTGCATCTACCATCCCATGATGCTTCAAAGCCTCCTGCTTGATTCCCTTGATGCCCTTTGTAGCCGCTGCGATTACCTTATGGGCGCCCTCATACTGTGACCTCCAATGGGAAGCTTCCTTGTCAAGCTCTGAAAGGCGCGTCTTGTATTCCTCATCCTCCTTATCTGCATACATCTCCCCAAGCTCTTCCTTGCGCTTCTCAATGTCTACAAGCTCCTTAGAAGCCTCCTCGGCAACTGCCTTGCTGGTTTTGATTGAATCATGGCACTCATCTAATACATCATCGATGTTCTGATCGGTCTTAAACTGATTCTTAATAAACTCCATGGCCTCTTCCATAGCCTTTTTCTTCTTCTCCTCAATCGGGTCTTGGATGAGATTCAGTTCAGAACCTTTGACCGCTCCGTTCTTCACCTTGCCATTGGCTTCCTGCTGCACATTCTCCCGATCCTGTACCTGTTCCCGATTATTTGTGTTGACAACGGTATCCACACCCGCCAAATTGTTTATTTTCATAAAATCTCACTCCTTTTCTGAGTCAAATACCTCGCAGCATTCGCTAAATATCCGCGCAATCGCGGCTGCTCGGCTCATTGCTTGCGGAAGTAAAGCAGACAAGTCCGCACCGACTCCTGATTCCTGATTAACCATACCTCTACCAAATATCCATGTAAACATGGCTATTTTCCTCATTGCTCACGAACTTAAATAATACCTTATATAAGATATCGGCTTTTTCTTCCATATCTTTAGCCTATGGCACAAACACGCCGTTTTCTGCCACGAACCACATCGGTACAACAAAAATTCAGGCTCAGGTTCAGGATTCAGGTAAGTTTCATAAAACCTCGCCTAATATTTATCTGACTATTTCTTGCCTTCCGGCTTCTCCCCCTCCAGCCCCTTCTGATAATCCATATGGGAAATGACCATCATCGCTATCTTAAACAGCATGGCATCCTCAAAAGTACGCACGTCCAGCCCCAATGACTTCTCAATGCGCTCCAAACGGTAAACCAATGTGTTGCGATGTACATAGAGCTGTCTTGCCGTCTCAGAAATATTCAAGTTATTTTCGAAGAATTTGTTAATTGTAATCATCAGCTCCTCGTCAAAAGACGCCGGGATCTTCTCCCCAAACACTTCCTTGAGGAACATCTCGCAGAGGCTTGCCGGAAGCTGGTAAATCAGGCGTCCAATGCCAAGATTACCATAGGATACCATATCTTCTTCTATATAAAAAATGCGCCCTACCTCCAGCGCCAGCTTTGCCTCCTGATAAGAGCGTGCAATCTCGGGAAGCAGATTCACCCGGTTGCCATACCCCACCCTGACTTTTACCATAGCTTCCGCATGGAGGTTGTCCACAAGCATCTTGGCCATCCCTGCCAGATCTTCCTCGGATTCCATGTCCCGCACGTCCTTCACCAAAACAACCGACTGCTCGTCTACCTCTGTCACGAAATCCTTCGTCGAATCGACAAACATGCTTCTCACCGTCTCCACCACGATGCTGTCCTTTTTCCCTGCCACTTCAATGACAAACACGACTCTCTGTGCAGCTTCGATATGAAGCTTCTTCGCTTTATTATACATATCCACGACCAGCATATTGCCCAGCACCACATTCTGGATGAAGCTATTGCGGTCAAACTGCTCCCGGTACGCGCAGACCAGGCTGCGTACCTGGCACACGGCAAGCCGCCCAATCATGTATGCTTCCTCACTAACGGCACGCGCCAGCAGAACATACTCCAACTCATTCTCAATATATACCTTAAAAAAATGACAGCCGGCAAGCATCTGGCTCTCTGCCATGGATTCTGCAAAATGGCAGATTGCCCCTTCCATATCCTCTCCCGGCTCATATGTGGCTGCCTGAAGCTTTCCCTTCTCCGAAAATAACGCTAAATCAATCCGGGAAATCTCCTTAATTTCCTCCAAAGTAACTTGCAATTTATGATTCGATAACATAGGTCCCTCTCTGAAAAGAAACGGAGGCAGCACATCACTGTACTGCCTCCGTATATTTGTGCTACATCACCATCTTACCGAACTAGTGGGTGATTGTCAATTCTGTTTCTTTGTCAAACACATGGACTTTCTCAATATCCATCGCAAGCTTAATGGAATCACCAAGGCGCGCAGCTGTCCTTGAATCAACTTTCGCCGTCATGCTTGAGCCATTGATGGTGTAATATAACAGCACCTCTGAGCCAAGCAGCTCGTAGCCGGTAACCTTTGTACTGAAAACGCCGTCTTTATGGGTCTCAAGCGCAATCTGGGAATCATCGATATCCTCCGGACGGATGCCGAGGACAACGGTCTTGCCATTGTAACCGCCGGCAATCAGCTTCTTGCCTTTTGCAGGAGGCAGAACGATTGTATTTTCTCCAAATTTAAGGGAAACGTTCTCACCTTCCACCTTGCAAGTCGCATCCAGGAAATTCATCTGCGGCGATCCGATAAACCCAGCCACAAACAGATTATCCGGCTCATTGTATAACTTCTGAGGAGAATCCACCTGCTGGATAACGCCGTCTTTGAGAACGACAATCCTAGTTCCGAGGGTCATTGCCTCTACCTGGTCATGCGTTACATAAATGATGGTTGCGCCCAGCCTCTGATGCAGGGAGGCAATCTCCGCACGCATCTGCACACGCAGCTTCGCGTCCAGGTTAGAAAGCGGCTCATCCATCAGGAATACCTTCGGCTCACGGACGATTGCACGACCCATGGCTACACGCTGTCTCTGCCCGCCGGACAAAGCCTTCGGCTTACGGTCTAACAATTTATCCAAATCAAGGATTTTAGCTGCCTCTTCTACTTTTTTCTTGATTTCCGGCTTAGGAACCTTCCTCAGCTTTAAGCCGAACGCCATGTTGTCAAATACCGTCATATGCGGGTACAACGCGTAGTTCTGGAACACCATCGCGATATCTCTGTCCTTAGGCTCCACATCGTTCACAATCTTGCCATCAATGGAAAGCTCACCGGAAGAAATCTCCTCCAGGCCTGCCACCATACGGAGAGTCGTCGACTTTCCGCACCCTGATGGGCCTACGAAAATGATAAATTCTTTGTCTTCAATTTCAAGGTTAAAGTCCTTAACCGCCTCAAATCCGTTAGGATATTTCTTTCCGATGTGCTTTAATGATAAACTCGCCATTTTAAAAATTACCTCCTAAAATTTAGTTTGCCTGCCCTGCAGAAATCTTATGAAAATATAGTACCAAATTTCCCGGAGAAATACCACCAGACAACCTAACAAAAACAGAAATCCTTTCTTGTCACATCCGCCAAGAATAAAATCCTTTTTCCCATAGCCTCGTCAATTTAACGAAAATCCTAGGAATTTTTAAGCAATCTGACAGATTATTGTTTGGCGAATAACGCAAATAATAATTCTTTAAGTTTCCCCATTTTTTATATCAGCTAATATTTTAGTACCAAAAGGTCTTGTTGCCTTTGGCAGCATAGACATCTTGCACAAAAAGTGTCTGGAAAGCTAGCGTTCCATAGCGCTTTTCTGTGCAAAGTGTTTCCATCACGTTGTGATGGAAACCTTTTGGTACTATGAAACTAAATAATAAGGAAACCCAAAAATAATTCGGGTTGTAAATTCCCGGCACTTTAGTTATAATAAGAAGAAAAATTAAACTTATAGAGGAGGACCTATTATCATGGGCAAGAAACGTAACATTATTGTAGGACAGTCAGGAGGGCCCACTTCCGTAATCAATTCCAGCCTGGCAGGCGTGTACAAAACCGCAAAGGAAAGAGGCTTTGATAAAGTATATGGCATGCTGCACGGCGTCCAGGGATTGTTGGATGAGCAGTATGTAGATTTATCCACCCAAATCCATTCAGACATAGACATTGAGCTGTTAAAGCGCACACCCTCCGCTTTTCTGGGTTCCTGCCGCTACAAGCTGCCGGAAATCCACGAAAACCCGGAAATCTATGAAAAGCTTTTTGAAATCATGGACAAGCTGGATATCGAAACCTTCATCTACATCGGCGGTAACGATTCCATGGACACCATCAAGAAATTATCCGACTATGCAATCGTCAAAGGGCATTCCCAGAAATTCCTCGGCGTACCCAAGACCATAGATAACGATTTGGCCCTGACAGACCACACCCCTGGCTTCGGAAGCGCTGCCAAGTATATTGCGGCTTCCACCAAGGAGATTATCCGCGACGCCCTCGGCCTTACTTACAACAAAGAAATGATTACCATCATTGAAGTCATGGGGCGCAACGCAGGGTGGCTGACAGGCGCTACTGCCCTCGCCAAGACAGAAGAATGCGAAGGGCCGGATGCCATCTATCTGCCGGAATCTGTTTTTGACATTGACAAATTCCTGCAGACCGTCAAAGATTTATTAGAAAAGAAGAAATCCATCGTCATTGCCGTATCTGAGGGCATTAAGCTGGCGGACGGCAGATATGTCTGCGAGCTTTCCGGCGGCGGTGAGTATGTAGATGCTTTCGGCCATAAGCAGCTCCAGGGAACTGCCGCATATCTTGCAAGCTTCCTCGGCGCAGAAATCGGCTGCAAGACCCGCAGCGTCGAATTCTCCACACTGCAGAGAAGCGCTTCCCATATGGCTTCCCGTGTAGATATTGACGAAGCTTTCATGGTAGGCGGTGCCGCTGTCAAGGCCGCAGACGAAGGAGACACCGGCAAGATGGTTGTTATTGACCGTATTTCTGACGATCCTTACCAGAGCGCAGCCGGCATCTACGACGTACACCGAATTGCAAACCACGAGAAAGTCGTTCCGCGTTCCTGGATGAACAAGGATGGCAACTATGTGACAGATGAATTCATCAACTATATCGAGCCGCTAATCCAGGGAGACTACCAGCCATTCATGGTTAACGGCCTGCCACAGCATTTAGTTCTCCGCAAGGATAAATAAATCCGGCGTCAGAGGTATCTCGTGACACACAAAAATCCCTGCAGCCAAGACTGGCTGCAGGGATTCTTTTCGTTCCTTTGTTCCATAGGGCGGTTATTGTACCCCGGTCGTCCCAAAACCACCGCGGTTCTCATTGTCCAAGGAATCTGCCTCCTCAAAAATGATATGCGGCTGGTTCTCCATAATGCGGAACTGGCAGATTCTGTCGTTCTTACGGATGACCGTATCCCTCGTGGCATACACTGGCATCCGCCACATATCCTCATTCCCGCAATAGCTCCCGTCTATCACGCCGCAGCTGTTCACCTGCAGGACTCCGTAATTCTTAAAAGTCGAACTCCGGGGCACCACATGCGCCTCATATCCTGACGGCAACTGCATTGCCACGCCCAACGGAATCAGCTTGAACTCCCCGGCTTTCAGCTCTACCGTCTCACTTGCCCTCAGGTCAATCCAGTCTGACTTCCCATCAATATAAGCCAGCCTGTCTATGTCCTCAGTAAAATACTTTATCTTGATTGTCTCCATCACCGTCTCCTGACTACTGTCCCAGCAAATTCATCACAGTCGGGCTGTAGCGCAGTTCCTGAAACGCATAATAGGAACCATCCTTCTTCTCCTCGTTCTCCTGCTGCTCCTGCTTGATTTCTTTCTGCTCTGCTTCCTGGAGCTTCATATACATGTCTATGAATTTCAGATATTCCTCATAAGAGAAAAGCTGTTCGAGAATGCTCTGGTAATAGCTGTCTTCCACTTCCTGCACAGAAGCCGCTGCCACGCTGCCATCAGCATTGATGCTATAGGAAGCGTTGGGAACCTCAATGCCTTCATTCATGTATCCGGTGACTTTCACCACATAATTCTGCGTCTCCTTGAAGGGAGGGATACCGCCGTATTTTGCCACATTATTGCTCCCTGCATTATATGCGGCCAAGGCAAGGCTCACATTACCGTCATATTTTGCCAGCATCTGGCTGATATATTTCGTCCCCCCCATAATGTTCTGGTATGGGTCGTAAGAATCCGTAACGCCCAGCTCTCTTGCCGTTGCAGGCATAAGCTGCATGATTCCCTGCGCCCCTGCTCCGGAAGTGGCATTAGGATTAAAATCAGACTCCGCCTTAGCGATAGCTTTAATCAGGTTCTTCGGCACATTATACTTCTGCGCCGCTTGCGTAAAAATTTCTTCCAACGATGCCGTGGTCTGCAGATAAGAGGAGAAATCCCCGCTCTGCCCCACTGCAGATGCCGCGGTCTGGTTGCCGGCAGCATCAGTAGCTTGTATTGCCTTTACTTGCATAGACTTGACTCCTTTTCTCTATAATTTTATTCCTGCCAGTAAATCCGCTAAACTTGTAGATGCTCTCTCATTGGATATATATTCTTCTGCCTCTTTTGTATTCTCCACATCCACCATCTCTTCTTCCAGCGCCTTCATGCTGAGGCTCACTTTATTGTCGTTGGTGTTCAGTATCTTAACCTTTACCTTCTGCCCCACGCTTAGCACCTCGGATGGCTTGCCAATACGTTTCTGGGAAATCTGGGAAATATGCACCAGCCCGCTGACGCCGTCTCCCAAATCGACAAAACCCCCATAAGGCATCAATGACTCTACCGTCCCCTCTGTCACAGTGCCGGGAACCATGTTCCTAATCTTACGGTCATGCTCCTCCTGCTGTTTCTCTCTCAGGATAACCTTCACGGACAGAACCAGCTTCTTCTTGGACTCCTCCACGGTAATGACCCTTGCCTGCACTTCCCTGCCAAGCCAGTCCTCTGTCGCTTCCACATAAGATAAATCCAGCTGGGAAGCCGGTATGAATCCGCGGATGCCCTCTACATAAGCAACCACGCCGCTAGGAACAATCCCCGCAATCTTCACGGAAAGCTCTGTCTTCTCCTCCAGATATGTATTCAGCTTCTCCCAAGCAAGCAAATCATTCGCCTCCTTTTTAGAAAGCTGGATATTGCCTTGTCCATCGTCAAGACGTACCACCGTTCCCTGGATGACATCCCCCGGATGTACCTCTTCCATCGCCTGGAAGTTGGGGTCATTGCTCAGGTCTTCTACTTTAATGACTCCCTGCGTATAATATTTCAAATCCAGCGTCACTTCTTCTTCCGTCACGCTCAGCACGACCCCTGAAATAATGTCGCCTTCCTTAATCTCACGGAAAGACGCCTCCAGCTCTTCTTTGTAATCTTCCATAGATTCTGCCATATTCAATGCTCCTTTCCCTTATCTGCATAATTATCTTTATTTTAACAGAGTTTCTGGGAAATTTCCAGTTTTTTTTCTTATTTAGCAATATCTTTTGCTCATAACCTATTCGTAATGCCAGCCATTTTACAATCCAAATTCTTCGTATAGCTTCTTCTGGTACCCTTCGTCCTCTATGCTCCTTTTAAGATCGTCAAACCGGTCTTCCTCCAGAAGCCTTTTGTTCAGTAAATTAAGCCTCTCCTTTCCCTGCTTGATTCCTCTTTCTATCCCCTGCTCAATTCCTCTTTCTATCCCCTGCTTGATTCCTCTTTCCATTGCATATTCCATAATATCCATCTGAAACGCCTCCCATTCCTCACTTTCTTTAACTTCCCTTACAATTCTGTCCAATTCCACAATCCTTTCATCCTTGATTATAATTTCCGGATTGTCTAATCTGCTGTCTTTCATATATCTTAACAGACTTACCAATTCTTTGGAACCATTTTTGCTGGTCATATTTAAGAAAATCTTGGCCGTCCCATCCTTCAGGCGCAAACCCTGCACTTCCTCGCATTGCTCCGTGAAAGTATATTTCGCCAAATCCTCCTTCCATATATCATCCTGCGTGATAAAAATAATTACAGAAAACGGCAAATCCCGGTACTTGGTCTCCTTTCCCGATTTCAGGATAGGAACGTCCAGAAGCGCCTGGTAGAACCTTGACCGTTTTGTAAGGTCATCTCCTCTGCTATCATTCTGCATCTCCATGTCAAACTCTTCATAACTGATAAGAACAATGCAAAATCGCTTAAATTGAGCTTATACTCTGCCGGGATTAATTCCTTTAGAATTCGCTGTCTGTCTTTATCCATAGACGCTCCTCCTGCTATAAGATTTTTTAAGCTAAGATTCTTGCGGGAATACCGCACTGACCAGGCAAAAACCTGTTAGATTTGATATAAGAATTCTTGCTGTTACTTACCTTACCATAAATTGCAGATTATGTAAAGAACACCCTCTCTCACCTGACGTCTTTCCTATAGAATGACAAAAGATGCAACGCCCTTTCTTCCTTAGGGCATTGCATCTTTCTATTGTCCGGCTCTCATTCCAGCCGTATGTTTTCTGACATCACAGCTACAATCAGGAAACGCCTGTCATCCCGGCCGCTATAGCAAGTGGACAGGGTAAGGATTTTATCATCTTCTGAAACTTCCACCCCTTCCCTGAAATTCCCTTCACACCCCTCCACATCGGCAAGATACCGGCTGACTTGTGCAGAATCTGAGAAGTCATATGTATAAGGGATGAAAACATCTGAAAAATCCACTGCCGCGATGATTTCGTATGTAACCGTACTGTCCGGCATATAAATAATTACCTGACGGTTTTCCTCAAAAAAATCCTCATCCTCAAATTCATGAAGGCTGCTGAACATACCGCCGTCTTTCAAATTATGTCCATACAAAACCGTGACCGAATCCATAAAATCCATGCGGCTGGCAGCGTGGGAATATATAGATCCTGGAAAACCTTCCGCCAAATCCATCGTATGGTTAAGGTAATAATCATCATATGGATCCTCAGAATCCCCTTTCTGCAGGATGGGATAATCAACCCTGGTTCCTGGAACCGTAATCCATGCATACACATCCTGGTTCCGCGCTTTCAGCTCAGCAAAATCTATCCTGACTTCCCCGGATTCCTCCGCCTCCTTTATATCATCCACAGACAAATCCGCTGTCAGTTGTACCGAACCCGCCGCATTTCCTGCAATGCCTTCGCCCCCGGCAGCAAGATTCACAAAGAAAACCGCTGTGCCAAAGCACAGGACTGCCAGGGCCGATAAAATCTGCTTCTTTTCCAGTTTCATCATTTAATATTCCCCTGTCTTAGGACTTTTTCTGTACGGTACGTCTGTTCTTACACCGGCAGGCTCGGTCGTGACACGGCTATCCCTCTTTTCGATATCAGCTGTCTGCCCTTTTCCATCCTTCTTGCCATCATCTTTGGGTTTGCTGCCGCCTTCTTTATCTCCCCCGTTTCCATCTTCTTCGTCTCCCCCGTTTCCGTCTTCTTCGTCTCCTCCATTCTCCTCTGTTCCATCTTCTTTCCCGTCGCCGTTTTCGTTATCGCCGCCGCTTCCTTCTGTCCCATCCTCTTTGGGGTCGTCCGGCGCGCCCGCCTTTTCAATGACAATGACATAATCAGATGCATGGGAGAACGACAAGGTCGTGCTTCCATCTTCCCCTATCTTCCCGGAATTCATGAAAATCAATTTTCCAGAGCTGTCATAATAATACAGATTCCCGGTACCGCCGCTGTTCTCACTGCCCAGGTTCACGGTCAAATCTGCCCGGAAGCCGAAATCTCCATTATGGGTCAGGGAAAGCTGGGTAGTAGGTTTCTCCCCGGCCAGGGAAGATACAATGCCGGAAGGTACTGTATTTGCTCCGACCTTCACTTCCAAATCGATATCTCTTAGTTTTGTCGCCAGCACTTCTGTGCCGCCGATTGTCCAGCTGTAATCTCCCATGTCAAGCACGATTTCAATAGACTTCCCTTTGATTGCCTCCAATACCTCTTTGGGTACAACGGTGGCCTCTAACATATCGATTGTAATCGTAGCCCCTTCCTCTGCCGTTTCAATCTTTTCCGTTATTTTGGCAATCTCATCATCCGGAAGCCTTACCCCCTGCGGCCCTTCCTGCTCTCCGCCCTGGTGCTTGTAGTCTTTGACAATGAATTCCCTGTCCTCCTGAACCGTCACTGTCTCGCCTTGCGCAAATCCTTCCCAGACAATGTCCTTATACGTTCCATACTCTGTCGGAAGCGTGTATTGTGCGCCTTTGTCCCGGACAACATATTGAATGGAGCCGTCAGGATATTTGAATATCAGCACGCAATTCTGGTATAACGCCTGGAACTCGACCGTCTTATATCTCGGCTGGTTCACTCCAATGACGCTCGTCCATTCCGACAGCCCCAGCCCTTCATAATGCTTCACATCTTTGAATGCCTCGGAAGCCTCGCCCTGAATCTGCGCGTCTGTGAGATTTTCCCCATCCATGAGGACCATGCCGCTTTCAGAAATTATTTCTCCTTCTTCCCCGCGATATGTATAAACTGCATCCACCGTAGTCTTTCCACGGTATACCGCCACCACGTCCAGTCTCTGCATGGACTGGGATATTTCTCCTACGCCAGGGCTTTCCAAAAACCAGGCCTCGAATTCTGCCCCTGCGGCATCCTCCGGCTTCTCCAGATCTGCCAGCGCATCGTCAAGCTTTGTCCCTTTGAGGTATGATTTATTGATAACCTCAGATTTTTCCTTGCCATCCTGCCCCATATACCTCAGGTTCCATGCCACCTGGCAGTCCTTGTACTTTGGCTGCGCATCCAAGTAACAAGATTTGCCATCTACCTGCGTGTTCTCATTAAAATAGTCGTCGCTGTAAAGCAGTTCAAAACTTCCGCCAAACGCCTCGGTTTCCGCATCCTCCGGCAGCGTTAACGCATCCAGCACCTTCTTGTATGTCGCGCCCTTGTCAACAAACAACGGTATCATGACAGTCTTCTGCCCGCTGTCCTTCGCCATGTAGGTCAGAGAAACATTCGCACACACCTTATCATAAGTAGCAGAAAATGTATATGTCATATCAGAAGCGCTGTTAAACAGCAATACGGTATTCTCATCTACTGACGCGCCGACATCCCACCAGGGACCCCCGCGCCTCCACTCTGCAGTAACTCCCTCCGCTGGCTGCGGGAAGGTTACGCCTAACTCTTTCAATGAAGTTCTCCGTCCCACGTTCTCAACCGTCTGGCTGCATATCAAAGCGTCTGCCTGATAGCTTCCGTCCCCCTGCTCTGCGAACCCATAAAAATCAAAGGTTACTTTTTTCGTATCTTCGCGGAATGTATTCCCCGGCTTTACATTAAAATACCAGGGCAAGGTCTCAGAATAATCGTTCTGAAACTCATACAAATTCGCAACGTTTCTTTTTTCATCTTCTATATATAATTCCGTAAGCGCCCACTCACATGGATACATATCTTCTGTAATGGTAACCGATCCAATATATGCGCTCATGACCGTATTATACTCCATAGCAACATAGCCAATAGAAACAGAAACATTCGTCACTTGTGGAGTAAAATATGCATATGCATATCCCGGATGCTCCTCTCTCACCTTCACCGTCAGAGTGACGACATCCCCCGCTCTGACAAACTGGCCGTTTTTGTCGACGCTTATGCTCTCTATGACCGGAGGCTCTGTATCAAAATCCTCCTGAACGACTTCAAACTTTACATCTGCGTCCGGTTCCAAAGACAACGGATGAAAGAAATAAGATTTTCCTGACTCCGTACTTACATAGACATATTCCCAATGCCACTCTGTAGGATAGGTCTCATCCGTGACCGTAAACGTCCCGGTTAACTTCTGGGCAGCCTCATCATAGGAAACATCCAGATATTCAGATCTCCCAATATTGCCTGCATACCCATCCAAACGTGAATCAACGCCCGTTATCTTTTCATCATCGCATCTGACGTCTGCCATAAAGGTTACGGTATCCCCTGTCCGCAATTTCCCATCCTCGTTTGAGGCCTCCGCATGCATACGGAAATTGGAGACAAATACTTTCTGTTCCTCAATGACGCTTTGGTAATCTAAGGTGAAGGTATAAAGCGATTGCCCGCTTTCACTGTCCCACGTATCCCAAGTCACATAATTTCCAGCTTTATCTTCTACCCTGATTTCAGAAACGCGGAACTCGCTGCCACTCAGCTCGCTACAAGGCAGTGTACCCGTATACAGATTCCCTTCCTCGCTTTTTTCAAAGGAAACATATCCACCATTTCCGTTTCCATCACAACTCACATAAACATAGATGGAGCTGATTCCGCTGTCCGCATCATAAGCTGACATCGTAAAGTGGAGCGTGTCGCTTACCTTAAGCTCTCTTCCATTTTCTGCAAACTCAAAGCTCTCAATCACCGGCATATTGATATCATACGACGGAACCTCTTCCTCTCCGTCATCCTGCGTCACATCCCCATCATCCTGCGTCACGTCTCCGGCCGTCCCATCGTCCTGCGTCACATCTGAACCAGCTCCTGCCGACTGGCTGTCCAATGCCTCCGTGGACATGTCCTTGCCCACTCCTCCGTTTGCAGCCAGACCTTCCAGCGGAGACATCGTTGCCACTACCATGGTGATTGCCAACATAATACCCAATAGTTTCTTACTTAATTCCCTCATCTCATATACCTCCTTCAGATGAACATACATAAAAGTTGTAACAAGTATTACATTATTTTCCATAGAAGTAAAGGCTTTTTCCTCCTGATTTCCAGCTAATTCTTGTTTTTCTGATCCGCCTTGTTCTGGAACTTCTCTTCCTCTATGATGAAACGCTCATGTACCGCTTTCCCTATGTCCCCCTGTTCATCCTTTGCCGTGATGGAAAATGTCAGTTTCCTCCCATCCACTTTCTCCAGCGCCGACTCACAATAAACCTTCATGCCGATTGGCGTCGGGGCAAGGTGATCCAATTCAAGACGGATTCCCACTGTCCCCATCCCTTCATCCAGCAGATTGGAAACGCTCTTCCAGGCCGTCTCCTCCATCAGCGCCGCCATCCGAGGGGTTGCCAGTACATCCAGCGTGCCGCTCTTGTACACCTTAGCTGTATCTTCTGCTGTAACCATAATCTCCTGATATCCTTTTACTCCTGCCTGCAACATGATTTTGTTCCTCCTGTTTGTTAATATTTGACTGCCTTCCTTATATCATATCAGACTCGCCCATTCTTTGAAAGTATTTTTCCTAGAACAAAGTACGCATATTATTTTTTGTCTTATAAGAAGGCGCTTTCCTGCTTTAGCATGACAAGGTCTTTCCTAATAAGACAAGAAATCCCCGGCCAGGCATTTTCAAATACCCGCCGGGGATGGATTCATAAATTAATCCGCAACTGTTGCTTTCTGTATCGTCATTGCTGCAGCAACCACACGCTTTGCCTCACTGCTATTTCTTAGAGACTTTCACAGTAAGTACTGCTTTCGCCTTGCTGTTATTTGCAGCGGTTACCGTAATCTTCGCCGTTCCAGCTTTCTTTGCAGTAACTTTCATCGTGTTTCCGCCAGACTTAGCAACGGAAACAATCTTAGGCTTATCACACTTGTAGTTGAACTTGGAGCAGACAGTCCCGCTCGGGATATTCACCTTAATCTGGAATGTCTTCTTCACTTTCAAGCTCACAGTCTGCTTTGCCTTTTTATTGTTCAGCGTAATCTTACTCGGCACTCCCTTAACGGTCACCTTGCAGACTGCCTTTGCACCGCCAGGTGCAGTTGCCGTGATTTTTGCGCTTCCTGCCTTCTTCGCTGTCACTACGCCTGTCGTCGGGTTTACCGATGCGATGGCAGGCTTATCGCTCTTGAAGGTAATCTTGGAAGTCTGGCTGTCGATATCCGCCTCAGCGTGGATTGTCGCCGTCTTCTTCAAGCCTTCTGTCGCCTTGGTGCAAATTGTGACTGCCTCTTCATCCAGGTACACGTTGCCAGCCTGCATTTCAGGAACTTCAACCGTCTTGTTCGCAAGCAGTTTGTCTGCACGTTTTACCAATGCGTCAACATCCGCCGAAGTCTTGAATGCCTGCTCTGTTTCTGCCAGCTTCGTCATCTGCGCCTTCATGCTGTCCGTGTACTCATTGCTTACCGCCGCCTGTTTCAGCTCTTCCCTCTTCGCATCAAACTTCCTGCTGTCCACCGAGATATAGTCAATCTTGTGGTAATTGGAAACAGAGCTGTCAGCATTGTAAGTATCAATCAACGTGTTATACTCTTTGACTGTAATCGGAATCATGCCGCCATGGGTTCCTACATCACCGCCGGTACGTCCATAAGTTCCGGCAGCAGCTTTCACGATGCTGTCAGGCTTGGATAAATCCGTCGTAAGATACGGCTCGTAACGAACAGACATATCACCATAATTATCAATCATCACACACCATTCGTCACGGTCTATAAATTTAAATAAAGTTGCTCCCTCAAACGCACCACTGTATTTTTCCATATCTTTCTGGGAAATTTTTGTGAAATGGTTACCGACAGATTCATTTTTAAACCAATTATACACAACTTCCGCTGTCTTAATATGTGTTGGGTCTGAAAGGGCATTGATAGATGCTAAATCAGCAAATGTATTACCTGCCGCATCGGTATACGGCGTAATCCTGGTAGCATCTGTTGCGTAATAAGCAGCCTGGTTTTCCGCTCCCTCATACCGGGAATCCAACACTGTTTTTGCGCTCATAAGCTCAATATGATTATTCGTCTCATCCTTTACAAGGCGGAATAATGTGCCATAAGGATTAGTTGTTCCGTCTTCTTTTGTCTCTGCTACCCAAAGCTGCGAAGTATCAATGTTCCCATAACCATCGTCAGCCTTATCTACGCCATTGGGCAAATAATTCTCATAAAACGGCTCCTGCTCATACAACTTCGTGGGGCCAAACTTCACAAAATCACTCGTCTCATTACAATACAAGCGGTCTCTTGCCCTGCCGTCCACAGTAGTACGTGCTGACCAATATACCAGATAATTGTCTTTCACTGGGTTATAAATTGCTTCCGGCGCCCATGCCATACATGCATTGACTTCCGACCCCATATCCACATAACGTCTCGTCCAGTGTACCCAATCTTCCGTCTCATAGATGAAAAGATAAGTGCTTCCCTTGCCGTCCGTGGTCATTGTCCCCCAGTTGCCTACTGTATTATTCGTTTTGTTTCCGCCATACTTTTCTGCCATGGTATTCAAATCGGTAGCAAGAAGCCATACCTTATTAGAATCGCTGCCGTCCTTCTTACAACCCCGAAGCAGATAGGGATCGCGGACGCCCTGATCCTCTCCTTCAAATGGGAACAACACTGACGCGTCACCAGTCCTAGTGTTCTTGATATCAGCCCCTGATACTAATTTGTAATTGGCACTATTGCCTCCATAGCTCTCAATCAAATTTGTATAATCTGTACCTGTCTTAAATATCGGATTTAAACCGTTCAATGCAGTCCAGTTTAACCCATCTTCACTAAGGAAGAAATGAATCTGCTGCACATCTCTATATCCATTATCCTTATCTGTCACGGGATTAAGTAACTTATCTGCAAAGCACACATACACATAGCCTGCATAGTCGTCCTCAGACAACCCTGCGCGGATAGTCAGGGGGAATTCCTTCTTTAATTTACCGTCCGTTGATGTTACCTCCACGCCTGCCGGAGGAGTTACCGTAGCTGTCAGCGTGAACTTATAGTCAGGCTCTTCCGGCTGTGGCCGTGTAACCTTTAAGGTATTGCCGTCAAGGCTCACGTACTTCGCGTCTTCTTCCTTGACGCTATACTCAACGGTCGCTCCGTCCATGCCATTCACTGTTGTCGGGAGCGTGAGATCTTCTGTCAGGAGCTGGTTAATCTCGGATTCCCGGATGACCAGGCCATCCTTGACAGCCTCATAGGGATTTACCGCCGCCTTCACTCCAAGGCCGGCAGTCGGCAGAGAGCCGACCGCCACGCCTGTGGCAAGACAAGCGGCAAGTACCATATTTATGATTTTACGTTTCATAATGACTTACCTCCTGTTTGTCATTTCCTATTTCTTCTTAATTGTAATGGTCTTGGTCATTGTTACCTTGCCAACCTTCGCCGTCACTTTTACTTTTCCTGCTTTCTTCTTGGCAGTCAGCTTACCGTTCTTAATCGTTGCAAGTTTTTTGCCCTTCTTATCCAGAGACCATGCCACTTTCCCTTTCAGGCCTTTCACTTTCAAGGTAATAGATTTCTTCACCTTCACGGTAGCCGGGCCTGTCAGTTCGCCAACGTTGACGTTGAATGACTTGGTAATGCTCTTTCCGGCTGCGCTGACCTTCACATAGACTTTTCCTGTTCCTGCAGATTTTGCAGTAATCTTTCCGGTAGTCTTATTGACAGAAACAGCTCCGGTCGCACGGTAAGTCTTGGTCGGTTTCAGATCGCTGATTTCCTTCGGAATCGTGAGCTTAACCGTTGTCGTCTTGCCTTTGGCAAGAGAAGCAGCCTTGGCAGATGCTTTCACACCGTTCATATTCAAGTCAACCTTAACCAGAGTGTAGTACTCCAGCGTAAACTGATCGTATTTTGCAGACAATTTGGTAACAATCATCGCATACCCTACAGTCTTGCCGGTAACCGTACCGTTTTCATCTACCGTGGCAACCTCGGGAGCCAGAGACTCGTATGTAATTTCCACAGCGTCTTTCACAGTTGCCGGAACCTCAATACCGTCTTTCTTCACAGTTGCCGTCTTGTTCGGGCTTAAGGTAATCATGTCGCTGATTGCCGGGTTGAAGTCGTCTGCGATTTCCGTAAACGGATTCATGTAAAGCGGGCTGTAATCAGCTTTTTCAATCGCTCTGTTAATATCAGCAATCAGTTTTTCGATGCCAGACTGGTTGACAGTCGCAGCTTTTGCAATCAAGCTCTCAAGTTCTGCTTTGGATTTGTCAGAACGGAATGGGTCTTCTTTGGCTTTCTTTGCATTTTCTACCGGCTCCGCAAGACTCGATCTGTCTGCCGGCAGAACCGTAAATTTGAATGTTGCCGTACCTGTGAGCTTTCCAGATACCACTGTCGCCGTTAATTCCACATCTGTGTTTGCCGCCTGGTTGTTTACCGTACCGTCTGTCGTGATTACTTCCGGCTTATTGGAAGTCCAGGTAATTGCAGCGCCTTCATAATTAGTCGGCAATGGAAGATTGTAAAGAACTTTATCCATTGCTTCATTCTTGTCTCCTAAGAGATTCTTCTCTATATCTGCCTTAAAAATTTTATTAAATGTCTCTGAGAAGGTTTCTGCAACTTCATCGTCCGTCATTACTTTATTGTGAATCTTAAATTTGGAAACTGTTCCTTTATAATACTCGTCCGGCGACCAGCAGGACTTTCCGATATAACCTAAAATCTTCGCATAGTCCCCTTTACAGCCATTCTTTACAACATCTTCCATCAGGCTGTAGCCAGAGTCCAGGAATTCTTTTCCACCCTCGCCCTGAATCTTAATTCCATTCCAATAAAGAGAAATCTTTCCCTGATCGAATACCATGTATACCGTATAGGACTTACCCTTTTCCGGAACGCTGGAAGTATTAAATAACTTTTCTGTAGCTGTGCCAGTACCACTGTTTCCTCTGATTCCTGACCTTAACTTTGTATTCTCAAAATTCGGAGAAAGGAACAGATAGTTATATCCAGGATTCGAAGGTGTCGCGCCTAAGCAGAACAGCCACGCGTTCAAAACATCATCCGTCTTGGAAAATTCTACTTCAATAGTAAACTGCTCCGGATCGTCCAGGCTCTCTAAGATGCCTATGGGAAGATCTACATAATCAGGATCTGCCGCGTTGCTTTTACCGCCATGGAAGACTAAAGCGCCATTTTCAAATTTAGCCTCGGCGCCATGGATGGTTGCATCATGGCCATTTCCGGAAATATCTTTCAATAACTTACCTGTAGAATTCGCGAAATCGTAATCTACGGCAAGTGCATTGCCCTTAGACTCTTCTACCGTGACATCAACCGTTGCGGTCTTTGGCTGTACCGTACTGTCCTTATAGGTAGCGGTCGCCGTGATGGTGGCTGTTCCTGCTGCAACTCCTGTGACTACACCAGTCTTTGCATCAACCGTTGCGAACTCGGGCTTGTTTGATTCAAAGCTGACCGTTACATTTTCTTTGGAAACACCGCTAGGAATCGTTGCTGAAACCGTCTTTGTTTTTCCCTTCATTACTCTGAAAGGTTCGTTCGGATCAAGGGAGAGCGTTCCTTCCGTAAATAAATCCTTTTCTCCCTTACCGGCGTACAATCTGTATACCTGGTCGTCTGTCAACGTCTGGTTGTAAACGCTGACATCGTCAATAACCCCTTTAAAAAGGCCGTCTGCTTCGTGGGGATTCACACCAATATAAATCTGCTTGTTCTCACCATCTAATGCCTGCAAAAGGTTATCTTTTGCTATCGTGCTGAGGCATTTCCCATTCTTATAGAGGCTTACACTTTTACCATGCTGTGAAATTGTCAGCATTTCCCACTGATCCTTTGCCAAGGTAAATCTAGGTTCTTCACTGGCGATAAGTCCGCCGCCCCACATGATACAGTCACTCGTTGTTGTCCCGGGAGCGCCTTCATGCCATGCGCCTGCCGCCGCAATATACTGAGCTCCCTCTCCAAGCCACAAAACCGGCTGGAAATTGTTCGCTATATCATCCGTTCTCTTTACCCACATGGAAACCGTATAATTGGCTCCGATATTTTTCTGGGGCAGCCTCAGTCCAAACTTTCCGCCAAGATTTACTGCCTTATTACCGGCTACCTCTGTCCTTCCGTCTACAAAATCAGTGCTTTCTACTGTAGCAGCTCCGGCAGATCCTAACGTAAGCGCCTCCACGCCCTCTCCCAATGTCGGAGTACCGTTGTCGCCTGAAACATCAAAATTATAGGTGGCCATCGGTACCGGATCTCCTGATACGATTTCTGCTGCCGGCTCCGCCGTCTGTTCTGCTTTCGCTGTAGCCACATCTCCGGTAAATACGGAAGTTGCTACCAGGGCGCATGCAAGCAGTCCGCTTACTAACTTCTTAAATCTCATTTTGAATTTCTCCCTTCCGTGTAGAAATTTTATTTTTGCCTGGCTTTCCAGGCGGGTATGTTACGTCAAATCTTCTTTAGCTTCATGGATTTCTTATAACCCACTTTGCTTGTCAGAAGCTTCTTCACTGCATTATACCTTGCAGATGGTATCTTAATGGTTGCTTTATTGTTGATGCCCTTAATCGCGTCCTTGCCGATGCTGGTGACGTTGCTGCCGATGGTAATCGTCTTCAACGTCCCTTTCTTTTGGAACGCCTTAGCCGCAACCGCTTTTACCTTGAAGGTGTATCCGTCAATCTTTACCGTATCCGGTATTTTGACGGAGGCTGCCTTGCTGTACTTGGCTCCGCTTGCCATTCCAGTCACCGTGACAGTCCCATTCGTTCCGTCCGTGTTATATTCATCCACTTTGGTGACCTTATATTTCAAAGCTCCAACCGTGCGGACGCTGTTCTTCTTCGGAAGATCCTTCGCCGGCGTGATGTCTTTCTCAATGGCCGGCTGTTTTGCCAGGACTGTCAGCGTGATGCTGCTCTCATAATCTTTTCCGTCTTCCTTATAAGATACCGTAAGCGTCTGGTTTCCTGCCTTGCTGGTGTCAATGGAGGCCGCGTTCGTCGTGAAACCGCCTCTGCGGAATCTGGCAGTCCCATTTTCATAATTGACCGTAATACGGATGTCATCCTCACTGACTGCCTCGCCCTGCTCATACGTCCTCTTCGTCTTCTGTACGGAGACTGAGGATACCGGGGCTGTCAGGGCCTGCCCGTTAGAAACCGTAAAAGTGCATTCAGCTTTTTCCGGCTTATCGCTGACCGTCAATACCCCATTCCTGGATGTCAGGTAATATCCAGGATATTTCACGCTCTCGAATGTAACGCCGTTTCCGGCAAATCCTTCCAAAGTACGGAATGTCATGCTCTCAGACTCTTCCGTCTTGCCAGTGTTATCGGCCTTGTTATTGCCATTGATATCATGCTCAAGAGTCACGCCATAGCCGCTTTCCTGCTCCACTACCCTCAGGTAAGTTCCCGGCTTATTGTAAGACTCAATGCTGACATAGGACTCTTTCGTCTTATCAGACTTGCCCGGCTCAATCTCCCACGTTGCATCAGCCGTATCCGCATTCTTATTCACGCTGACCCTCTTAGGGTTGATGCCCTTCTTAGCCACTGAATACTCGCTGTCAAGCAGGCTGTTATTGAAATTTTCATGGGCAATCGGATTGCCGGCGGAGTCCAGAATCTGGCTGGAAACCCCGGTAAGCCCTGTGGATGTTTCCTGAATATATTTAATAGAACCGTCTTCGTTAAAGAACAACTCCTCCACGCAAATAACACGGCGCTGCCCCATTCCTGCCCCAAGGGATCCATTGTGATAAATGAAATATGTATGCCCCTGGAAGTCAAACACGGCTGGATGGTTCGTGTCGGAAGTTGCCGTAGGCTCCATGATTACACCGCCATGCACCCACTTATTGCTGGTAATGTCAGACGTCCTTGCATAACCCATCTCCTCACGCCAATGCGTAGCGTAGAACAGATAATAATCACCGTAATATGTCCCTTTGTCATCCTGCCTGCGGTACAGATACGGCGCTTCGGTGAAAGTCACCACGTCCTTTTGATTGCCATTTGAAGCGATTGCAGGTATGCCGGAAATGTCCTGATACCAGAGATCCTTATCGATTCCCTGCGTTATCTGTCCATCCCCATCCTGGTCTTTCACTTTTACATTGTCGCCATCAATTTCCAGCTCACACATCCATGGGTAAGTGTTGCCCCAAGCCATGTAGACATGCTCTTTCCCGTCCTTGCTGTCTTCTGCAGACTCAATCCACGCTGTCGGGTCGATATCCTCCCAGCCAAAAGATTCTCCATTGGAATGTTTGTTCTGGTTATACTTCTCCTTGACAGTCTTCCCATCTTCTAACACGTAAGTTGCCGTGTTCGTCTGGTCAGGATTGATTAAGATCCCTGTGTCCACAAATCCCTTCGTCGGTTCATCTGAAACTGCAGCCGCTACCGCCTTGCCTCCGCTTTTTCTCTCCGCACAGTATAATAGGTAGTACTTGCCCTGATACTTAATAACCTGTGCCGCCCAGGCAGAATCGTCGGTTGCCCATGACACGCTTTTCATATCCATAATCACGCCATGGTATGTCCAGTTCTTCATGTCCTTGGTAGAGTAACAGAGATAATCCGGCATGTAGTAACTGCCTCCGCCTGCACGGTCGTCATGCCCGACATACAGATACACCGTATCTCCGTCTACCAGGATAGACGGGTCTCCCGCATAGATAAGATTATTTTGCTCATCAAACCCTGCGATTGGATTCCCTTTTGTGCTTTTCTCCAGCACAATCTCCTTCGCTTCAGCCCCTCCGGCAGCTCCCGCTTCCTCGGCTGATACTGTCATCGGCATCGGCGAAGCCATCCCAAATAACATGGAAAACGCCAAAATGCCTGACAGAATTTTCTTTTTCATATGCTTGCATCCCTTTCCTTGGTGCCACGCACCTTAATTTGATACCATGCGCTTCGCAGGCCGAACGCCATATCATGCTTTCCTCTGCGTACCACACTGCATAATGCCCGGCAGCACTATACATGTGCTTCGCACAATGGTATGGTTACAACGTAACTTTTTCATGGAGACCTAGCCATCCGAGATAATATTTCAGCGGATTGCTCAACCCTCAATTCCTCAGGCAATTATCCCTCCTCTCTTCTTCCCGAGATTTTTCAGACGATATACGCCGTCCAGATAAAAAAGCATACGTTATGACTGTAATACCATTATCTCATTTTGCTGGAAAAAATCAATATAATATCTTCTGTTGTTAGTTGGTTTTTTAAAGATTTCCTATTTCCCTCCCTTCTTTTTGTGCAATTTTCATGATACCAGATGGCATTTAGTGGATTTTTTTAATATTCGTGCAATATTTTAAGGTGCGGCAAAAACGGCCTCATTAAATTTCAGCCCTTTCGGTTCCGCCCCTTCTTAACCGATGGAACAAATCACAGCAGAAAGCGCAGACTTTATCACGCATCGTGATAAGATTTGCGCTCTTTTTTTCTTCCCCCTATTGACTTTTCTTAATTTCTCATTATAATATAGTTTGTTTATCATTATTAAACAAAAAAATCATTATTACTTTTATCTACTATTTATCTGCCGTGACGCAAAGGAGGCTCCTTATGGACATCGGACACCGCATGAAAGAGCTGCGCATCCAGTACGGACTGACACAACAGGAACTTGCTGACCGCAGCGAACTATCCAAAGGCTTTATCTCCCAGCTGGAACGTAACCTGACCTCTCCCTCCGTGGGCACGCTGCTGGACATCATCCAATGCCTGGGCACGACCCCTGCGGAATTCTTCACTGACCGGGAACCAGAGCAAATTGTATTCCGCCAGGAGGATTATTTCATCAAGGACATGGAGGAACTCCGCCACCAGATCAAATGGCTTGTCCCCAATGCACAGAAGAACGCCATGGAGCCGGTTCTGATGACTCTGGAGCCACACGGCGTTTCCAAGACCCAGCTCCCGCATGAGGCGGAAGAATTCGGTTATGTGTTAAAAGGCAACGTCAGGCTGTTCTACGGAACCCGCTCTTTCACGGTAAGGCAAGGGGAATCCTTCTATTTCATAGCCGGGAAGAAACACTATATCGAAAACTGCAGCGAGCGGGAGGCATCCATTCTGTGGATTTCCACTCCCCCCATTTTTTAGGAGGACACTGCCATGAGCAAACGATTGATTGATTTACAGCACATTTCCAAAACATTTGACGGACAGATGGTGCTGGATGACTTGAATTTATATATCCGGGAAAATGAATTCCTCACGCTGCTTGGGCCTTCCGGCTGCGGAAAAACCACAACACTCAGGATTATCGGCGGCTTTGAGACGCCGGATGCTGGAAACGTCATCTTTGACGGCAGGGACATCACAGACCTCGCCCCCAACGAACGGCAGCTCAATACGGTATTCCAGAAGTATGCCCTCTTCCCTCATATGTCCATCGCAGAAAACATTGCCTTTGGCTTAAAGATACGCAAGAAAAGCAAGGCCTATATTGCAGATAAAATCCGTTATGCGCTGAAGCTGGTTAACCTGGACGGCTTTGAAAACCGTACCGTAGACTCTCTGAGCGGCGGGCAGCAGCAGCGGATTGCCATCGCCCGCGCCATCGTCAACGAACCAAAAGTGCTTCTTCTGGATGAACCTCTGGGCGCCTTAGACTTAAAGCTGCGGCAGGATATGCAGTATGAGCTGATCCGGCTGAAAAATGAGCTGGGCATCACCTTTGTTTACGTGACGCACGATCAGGAGGAAGCCCTTACCATGTCTGACACGATTGTGGTCATGAACCAGGGCTACATCCAGCAGATTGGCACGCCGGAGGACATTTACAACGAACCGACGAATGCTTTCGTGGCAGATTTTATCGGTGAGAGTAACATTATAAACGGTACCATGCTCCATGACCGTCTGGTGCAAATCCTAAATGTTGATTTTCCTTGCGTGGATGAAGGCTTTGGGAACAACACCCCGGTAGATGCAGTCATCCGCCCGGAAGATGTAGAGTTAGTCTCTCCTGAAAAGGGCATATTGCAAGGCGACGTGACCTCCCTGATTTTTAAAGGCGTACACTGGGAGATGGACGTGATGGCTAACGGCTATGAATGGCTGGTACACGCTACCCAGATGCACCCGGTGGGCTCTCATGTGGGGATTTGGGTAGACCCATTCAATATCCAGATTATGAACAAACCGGAATCCAATGACGAAAAGGCGGTGGAATCAGATGCGTAATTTGAAACGCCAGCTTCTGGCTGGCCCCTACATTCTATGGATGGCAGGGTTTATCCTGCTGCCCACAATTATGATTCTTTACTATGCGTTCACTACCACCAGCGGGCATTTTTCCCTGCTGAATGTGACTTCCATAACTTTCTCCGTGCATCTGAAAGCGCTGGCGCTTTCCTTGAAGCTTGCATTGGCCTGCACGGCAATCTGCCTGGTACTTTCTTACCCGCTTGCCATGATTTTAAACGGCATGAAAACAAAAAGCCAGGGATTTATCGTTTTTGTTTTCATCCTGCCTATGTGGATGAACTTCATGCTGCGCATCCTTGCCTGGCGTCTGCTGCTTTCCAATCACGGCGTCATCAATTCCCTGCTTGGCATGATGGGCATACCGGGGCTTGACATCCTGAACACGCCGAAGGCCGTGGTTTTCTGCATGGTATATGATTTTTTGCCGTTTATGGTCCTGCCCATCTACAACGCCATGGCGCGTATCCAGCCAGACGTCATTGAGGCCGCAAAAGATTTAGGGGCAGGAAACCTTACGATTTTCTTTAAGATTATCGTCCCCCTGACCATGTCCGGCGTCGTCAGCGGCATCATTATGGTCTTTGTCCCAGCGCTGACTTCCTTTGCCGTCTCAGACCTTCTGGGCGGTGGCAAAGTCCTGCTGATTGGGAATGTTATTGAACAGGCATTCATGCAGGAATACAACTGGAATCTAGGCTCCGGTCTTTCCGTCGTGCTGATGGTCTTCGTCATCGCCAGCATGGCGCTGATGAATTCACATGGAGATGAAGGAGGTGGCTCTTTCACATGATGAAAAAGTCTGCGGAACGGATTTACTTGCTGATAATCTTCTTATTTTTATACCTCCCTATCATGGTACTGATTGTGCTGTCTTTCAATAACTCCAAAGCCAAGGTGGTGTGGGGGGGGTTCACCTTGCGCTGGTACAAAGAGCTGTTTACCAACAGTGCAATCATGGAAGCATTTTACACTACGATATTCGTCTCCCTGGCATCGGCATTGCTTGCCACGTTGCTTGGCACGCTTGCCGCCCTGGGCATAGATGCCATGAGGGCCCGGGGAAAGACTGTGATGCTTGGGGCCACGAACATCCCCCTGCTCAATGCCGATATCGTGACCGGCATATCCATGATGCTCCTGTTCGTGCGCTTTACCCGCCTGGGGCTGGGGACTGTGCTGATTGCACATATTACGTTTAACATCCCTTATGTGATTTTAAATGTCCTGCCCAAACTGAAGCAGCAAAGCCGCACCACCTATGAAGCCGCGCTGGATTTGGGCGCAACGCCCCTCTATGCTTTTTTTAAGATTACCTGGCCGCAGATCCTGCCCGGGGTACTCTCCGGCTTCCTCATGGCAATGACGATGTCACTCGACGATTTTTCCGTCACTTACTTCACGAAAGGAGCCGGCATTAATACATTGTCCACCATGATTTACACAGAAATGCGCAAAGGCATCCGGCCGGAAATGTATGCCCTGTCCACAATCCTGTTTATGATTGCGCTGATTCTGCTCCTGTTCATGAATTTCAGGCCTGCCGCGCGCAAGGACAATATTTAACTGCAAAAGCATAAAGGAGGTTCCTATGAAAAAGACGTTGCTGATTTTCTTCGGCATGGCATTTGCCTGCGGCATCCTGACAGGCTGTGCCAAAGACGACCCTAATACCCTGACAATCCTCAACTACGGAAAATACATTGAACCAGAAATATTAGACACCTTTGAGGAAGAGACCGGCATCAAAGTGGAATACGAAGAATACATCACGCCGGAAAACATGTACACAAAATATAAAGCAGGGGCCATCGACTATGACCTGATTTGCACTTCAGATTATATGATAGAAAAACTCATAAACGAGGGAGAAGTGCTGGAACTGGATTTTGGAAATATTCCCCTTGCAGAGAACATTGACCCGGCATATTTTGATTTCTCCAAATCCTTCGACCCAGAAAATAAATATACGCTGCCTTACTTTTTCGGCACAGTGGGCATCCTTTACAATAAGGAAATGGTAGATGAGTCAGAGGTAAGTTCCTGGGACATCCTATGGGATGAAAAATATGCCGGCAAAATTATCATGGCAGATTCCGTCCGCGACTCCTTCATGGCCGCTCAGAAACGCCTCGGCTTCTCTCTGAACACGACTGACGATGGAATGCTACGTGAGGCGCAAAAACTTCTGATTGAGCAGAAACCCCTGGTCTACTCTTATCTGGTGGATGAAGCCCAAGACGAGATGATTGCAGAAAATGCTGCAATGGCCTTGGTCTACTCCGGCGAGGCAGGGCTTGCGCTCGAATACAATGATAAGCTGGCCTTTTCGGTGCCCAAGGAGGGTTCCAATATGTGGATTGACTCCTGGTTCATGCCCAAGACTGCCAAACACACGGAGAATGCAGAAAAATTCCTGGATTTTCTCTGCCGGGAAGACATCGCGTTACTAAATTTTGACTATGTGTACTATGCGACGCCCAATACGAAAGTGAAGGAATCTTTAGATCCGGAACTGCAGGAAAACTCCACCATCTTCCCGCCCAAAGAGACACTGGACAACTGCGAAGTCTTCAAATCTCTGGACGACGAGGCAACCATGCGTTACAACTTATACTGGAAGGAAATCAAATCCGCAGGATAGTGTAACAGTTCAGCCATCGCAGACATTATGGGTGAATCATGCTTGCATGAATGAACACATAATGCAAGCGATGGGCAGAACGCCATCTTATGAGCAAAGTTAGCTGCAAAGCAGCGGGAAAACGCCGTATGGCGTCTTTGCGAATGGCGTGGGCTGAACTGTTACAAGATAATCATTAATTTCAGATCCTGCCATTGCATTTCCCAGCCAAACATGCTACACTAAAGTCCACACATTCCGTGTGGGCTTTTCCTGCTACTGCCAGCACAGCGCAGGAGGTATCTATGCCAAACGATTCATTCGATTCATTCAAACAGCAGCTACTTGCCGATCTTCAAGGAAGCTTCCCTGCCAACACCCAGATATCTGTTGGTTCCTATTCCCACAATAACTGCCTGTCATTATATGGGCTGACAATCCTGGAACCTGGCAGCAACATTTCTCCTACCATTTACCTGGAAGAATTCTTCCAGCAGTATCAGCACGGCGTATCTCTCCCGGAAATCTGCCGGCAGATTGTCCAGCATTACAGTCTGCGCCGTTTCACAAACAAAATTGACACATCCTTTTTTACCTGTCTGGATAAGGTGCGTCCGCAAATTGCCTATAAGCTAATCCATTATCAACGCAACCGGGATATTCTGCCGGACATTCCCCATTTCGCCTATCTGGATCTCGCAATTGTATTCTACTGCCTGGTTCCTGGTTTCGCGCAGGAAAACGCATCCATCCTCATCCATAACAGCCATCTTAATCTATGGGGGATTTCCAAAGACTCGCTCCTGCTCTTCGCCCAGCAGAATACGCCGCGCCTGCTCCCATGGAACTGCGATTCCCTGGCCAATTTGCTTTTTCCCGGACGCACCAAGCTTCCTTATAGCGGCCAGGAGAACCCGGCGCCGCCGGCAGACGATGCCATGCCTATGTACGTACTTACGAACAAGCAGTGCCTTTTCGGCGCCTGCTGCATCCTTTATCCCGACGTGCTGCAAGAAATTTCCCAAAACCTTGCAGACGATCTCTACATTCTTCCCAGCAGCATCCACGAAATCATACTCATTCCTTCCTCATTCATAGAAAATCCGCACAGCCTATGCGAGATTGTCCGCGAAGTCAATCTCACGGAAGTAGCACAAGATGAAATCCTCTCCGATTCCATTTATTTTTACTCCCACAATGAAGACAGCGTCTCCCGCCTGACATTTTAAACGTCTTTCCCTGGCAAGCCAGAAAGGCCTGTGCTGATTCCTCCCGGCTATGTAGAAAATCTGCTATGCTGATTCCCTCCTGGCAGAATTCCGGCAGGCTATCCCAGAAGATCCAAATACATCTTCTCGTATTTCCCTGCGGAATTCTGCCAGGAGTGGTCTGCATTCATGCAGCGTTTCATCATCATCCGCCACTCCTTAGGATGGTTCATAAACACATCATACGCATAGCGGATAATCATCAGCATCTCCTGGGCATCGTAATTGGCAAAGCTGAACCCTGTCCCTGTCTGCCAAATCTCATTATAAGCTTCCACCGTATCATTCAGCCCCCCGGTCTCCCGCACGATGGGAACGGTACCATAGCGCATACTGATCAGCTGGCTCAAGCCGCAGGGTTCAAACTGTGACGGCATCAGGAAGGCATCTGCACCGCCATAAATCTTGTGGGCGCGCTCCTCGCTGTATCCGATTGTCGCCGAGACCCTGCCGGCATATTTTCCGGCAAAATATTGGAATGACTTCTGAAAACGGTCTTCCCCTGTGCCCAGGACTGCCACCTGTACATTCATGGTATTCATCATCTCTTCCATGATACGGTTTACAAGGTCGAACCCCTTCTGTTCCGTTAAGCGGGAGACGATGCCAATCAGCATGGCAGAGCTGTCCTGCCCAAGCCCCAGCTCACGCTGCAATGCTTTCTTATCTTTCTTCTTCCCTGACATTCTCCTGACTCCGAAAGACGCAGCTAGCGCCGTGTCAGTCATGGGGTCGTATTCTTCCACGTCAATCCCATTTACAATGCCCACCAGCTTCCCGGACGCCTCACGCATCACGCCGTCCAGTCCTTCCCCACCCGCCGGGGTCTGGATTTCTTGCGCATAAGTCTCGCTGACGGTCGTAACCTTGTCTGCGTAGATGACCCCTGCTTTCAGGAAATTCGTCTCATGATAAGCCTCCATCGCCTTATAGCGGCAGTCTTTCGAAAGATCCCGGCAGTTTTCTATGTCATCGATGCGCCATCGTCCCTGGAACTTCTGGTTATGGATAGTCAGAACCGTCTTTGTCTTCTGATAAAACGAATCCTGTCCATAAAATTCTTTCAAGAATACCGGAATCAGCGCAGCCTGCCAATCGTGACAATGAATAATGTCTGGGCTGAACTTTATCTTAGGGAGACTTGCCAATACTGCCCTGGAGTAAAATGCAAATTTGTTTACATCTTGGAAAATCTCATGGTAAGGGCTGTCCCCTGCAAAATAATGTTCATTATCAATAAAGTAATAAGTAATCCCATCCACTTTTACCTTATCAATCCCTATGTACTCTTTCCCTCTCGGCATATCCGCATAAAATTCTGTCACATGCGACAGCTTCTGTCTTGCTTCTTCGGGAATGCACAGATATTTCGGCAGGATGACCCTGACGTCAAATTTCTTGCAATCCAGGTATTTCGGCAAGGCGCCCACCACATCGGCAAGCCCGCCTGTCTTAATAAAAGGATTTCCCTCGGATGCTGCAAAGAGTATTTTTCTCATATGAAAACCTCCAAACTTTTCCCCGCACCCCGTGCGGGTCTATTACTCTCTCAGCTTATATTCTAACCGAATTTTATCCGCAATTAAAGCTATAAATTCAGAATTTGTCGGTTTTCCTTTTCCATTGTGGATGGTATACCCAAATAAATCGTCAATCGTATCCATCTTGCCGCGGCTCCATGCCACTTCTATCGCATGCCGGATTGCCCGTTCCACGCGGCTTGGCGTAGTCTGGTACTTCTTGGCGATTCCCGGATAGAGGATTTTCGTGATGGAATTAAGCATTTCCATATCTGTCACTGACATAATGATAGCCTCCCTTAGGTATTGGTAACCCTTAATATGCGCCGGGACGCCAATCTCATGGATAATGTTCGTCACGTCGCTCTCCAGGTTCCTGCCCTCCAGTTCCTGGCTTTTTTCGTATGCATTGACCTTCCGTACCTCACTGACCCTGCGCCGTTCTATGTTTCTCACATGCTTAATCCTATTAAGTACGACATCATTGTCAAAGGGCTTCATAATATAGTAATCTGCACCCAGCGCAAATGCGTCCTCTGTGACTTTCTCCTGCCCAATGGCGGAAATCATGATAAATGCCGGGTGTTTTTTCATGTTTTTGTCATTTCGTATCTTGTCCATCACCGTCAATCCGTCTAATTTTGGCATTACAATATCCAGAAGGACTACGTCAGGTTCTTTTCTCCTTATCATTTCATACGCTTCTTCTCCGTCTTTCGCTGTGCCGACAACCTGAAGCTCCTCGTCACTCCTGACGATTTCACCCAATGCCTGCAGCATTCTTTCATTGTCATCCGCAATCGCTACATTTAATTTTTCCACAGTATATCCTCCTAATAATTTACTTTTTCCCTCAAAAACTTCTTCGATAAGAATTATATCATATCCAATACTTCCTTCAAGGAAAAGATTTCTTCGGATTTCGACAAAACATTTCGCCCTCTTTCCCTCCAAGACGAATCATGTCGGATTTGGAACCCAATGCTATCGTTACATATATTATAATAATTGTATTATTGTATATCGTGTCGAAACGTGTCGTCTTCGCGGCAAAAAAAGAAGGAATCCCTTTAGCCAAAAATGGCTTGAAGGATTCCTTTTCCTAATTTTGCACAAAATGTCATGAACGCGTGCGCGTCATGTTAGCGTACCACCTATATTATCCTAAGATATGCCTGTCTGTACTCGTTTTTTATTCATCATTCCCCTGTTTTTCAATATCTTTATCCGGCACAAACAGAGTGTACCCATCCGATGCTAAAAACTCTTTATAATCAATTTCCACATAAGACCAATCCAGCGCTGTCTCTGCTCGCTTGTTACGTGGAAACAGTTTGTACCCCTTCAAATACCGTTTGCCACGTTCTTTTAGCCACTCTGAATGATATTTTTCTCCTAATTCTATCAAGCTTTCAGCTACTTTGGATGGATTCTGATCAAAAGCCGAATTTTTACTTCCTTCGTCATATAGTTTTAAAGTTTCATAAATCTGCCTAATCCATTTTTGGTTGTCCTGTCTTGATACCTCCTGCTGTTTTAAAATTTTTTCAGCCAAGAAGCTTTTCTCTGCATATTTGCACCTCTTTATGCATTCTTTACCATAGATGCGTTCCTCCAAAATTGGTATATGTGCAACCACTTCTAAAGAATGTTTCATCGTCTCTGGATTTGGCTGTCTTTTATCCATATCCGGTGACAAATCACACACTAAAAGCGCCTGTTCCTCAGAGCCAAGCCCTCCTCTGCCCGACATATCCGATGTCTGCATATAAATCCCGGGATATACTCCATGGTAACAATTTGGAACCTCATATTCAATCCCTCTCCTTCTCTTTTTTCGTTCCTTTTCATTATCCCAAGAATTCTGCCCAATAAAGCAGCTTCCTCCCCTCGCCAATTCTCCAGCCCCATTGCAAAACACCATATTAGCGCCTGAACCTAAGTAATTCGCCTGCCCCAGCACATAATAATCCGCCGCGCGCGTAGTACAAGCTGGAACCAAAACAATGGGTCTTCTTTTTCCCGACCCTTTTTTACGATAAAGCGATATCCTTTCCCCATACATCCGAATATCTTCCATCATTTTTTCCAGGTAACTTTCAATATCCTGCGGAGACATTCCTCCTCCATAATTACAGTATAATCTCAAAGATTCATCTGCAAAACTGAGCAGATTCCCCGGTGATGACAAAGCAAAAAGTTCCGCACAGATCAATTCTGTCACACTGTCCCTCGCATCACCAAATCCTTCTCGCCCAAAATTTTTCCTTGCTTGTTCTTCCGCAATCCAGATATGGCCATCCTGACTATAATCATATGAAAACCGTTCTGCTATAGGCCGAAAATTATCATCCATTGCAGGAGTCGGATTAATATCTTCCTTTAACGTAATGGAAGGATATTTTTTCACTCTGGAGCAATATACTTTTTCACTTTCCGGCATGATTACAGGCAAGACTGCAGCATGGAAATAATTATTCTTTCCAACCAAATCTTTAAAAGGCTCCATTTGAAATTTATAATCCCAAGGAATCCGAAAAGTACCTGCCCATACTGAAAAATGATATTCCTTATCTCTTCCTATTTTGCGCCATAGAAATTCTACGGTTTCTGGACGAACAGAATATTCTGGTAACAATAATATATCTACTTCCATTGATTCGCAAATCTGAAGAACATTTTCCAAAAGTTTTCTTCTGCGAAATTCATGGCAGCTTTGCCTAATTTCACCAACTTTGCTTTTCTCTTTGTATTCACAGCATTCTACACAGGGATGATAATAACTGCTTTTCGTTTCGAATTGAAACAGTGCAATACGAACTGGATTAGTAAAATTACTGTGCCGCTGTTTCCAACTTGTTTCCTGCCACATTCTTATTTCAGTCATAAAATCATCTGTATCTAAGCCTTCCTCATTTCTCTTATATTCTATCTCTCCTGTCTCCTGAACTCTATTTTCTGAATTTCCTCCTCCCTCTTCTAATATAATTTGTTCTCCTTCTGAAAATACATTTTCCTGTTTTTCAAAGTTTTCAAGAGAATTATTCAGTTCTGAAATCTCATTATTTTCTGTCTCTGTTTCTTTTCCCAGACTTTCTTGCTCTTCCGCTCTCTGAAGCATTTTCCCCAAACGCACTTCCACGACAGAAAGCCCCACTGTTTTTCCTTTTCTGATACTCTGTGAAAAAACCTTTTTGTCAGAATTCGTGTCTGCCTGTTCTATATCAATCCATCCATTATTTAGCTTGCTGTAAGACAAAAAATACTCTGGTTTTTCTAAAGCCTGACCGTCTAACAGAATATAAACCTTACCTCTTTTTTGATAATGAAACTCTGAACGTCTGACTTTAACCTCTATACCCAGCTCTGTATCAATCTTCTCAAAAAACTCAAACAGCGTATCTGTAAATTTACAAGTCCAAAGTTCTAATAAAGAATTCATTTCTTCAAATGGAAACTCTAGTTTATCATTTTGGGTATCGTTCAGAATCATATGAACCCACTTTTTTATCTCAACAGAAAAAGCTTGTAGGGATTCATCTGTCATTTCATGCTCCAACACCCACTCAAGCAGAACTAACCATCCAAGGTGCGTTATCTTACTGATTCTTTTATCATTTTTCCCATCCAATACATTATCTAAAATTTCTATAACTGAACAATCCTCCATCCAAAGTTCTTGTTCATCTTCCAATCCCAAAACAGTAACTGGCAATTCTTCTTTATGCTTTTTCAACTGATTTCTTCGTTCCACGCTGAGGGAATCAATAATTTCCAATACTTGCATTCGTAATTGCATTAAAACTGCATCAGACCGAAGGCCGCACGCTAATACTTGAAGACCCTGAAATTCCTCTCCTTGTTCTTCATTAACAATATCAGATAGTGTTTCTATGTAATCCGCTAAAACAAGATATGACTTCGGAACTCTTCTCTTTGCAGAATGTTTTATATCTAGTCTCACCCCATTTTTTTTGGTTAAATTCATTAATGCATCAAATCGCTTTCTTAGATATCCTTTTGCCCAGACTGCCACACAATAACTACATTCTGCCGGACGGTAATGATACTCCGCTCTCCGCATTCGTTGGCTGATAAAAGAATCTACCGCTGCATTTTCCTCTAATAATACATCCCTATGTCCAGAGGCTGAAAGAAAAACTTCTGTACGTTTAATTGCCCTCTCCACGGAGCGTTCATAAGAATGAATGCTCCGTGGTGCATTTCCAACATTTACGCTTTCACCTGTTAGACGATGAAATGTATATTCCATCATTTTAATTTGATCTGCTTTTTCTTCCTTAATTTCATCATTCTCATATTTCAAGCGCAACGTGTCAAAGCGGCATACATCTTTTAAAAGATACCCCGCTTCCCAGAAAAAACTTCCCAATTCATGTAACGGCCTGAATGCAAACCTACCTGTTCCTTCACTCAGCAGGACACCGCTCCCTATATTTTCCCTTGGTAACAGGTAGAAATAAAGTATGATAGAAATCTCTTCGGAATCTACTTCTTTTTTTACAAACACATTTTTCTTTGACAGCGCCACTGATTGCGTGGCATTCTGAATCTGTATTTTTTGTATACATTCAGAAAGTTTTTTATATATTCTCAAAATCATCCTTATGGGAAACTCTTCTTGAGAACTTTCATTAAATAATGATTCTAAATCAACATAACCATCTTCCACAGCTATCGAAAACAAAGGATATTCATGATTAATCTCCTCTTGCCAATTTTGCGGATTTATATTGGGAAATCGTACAAAATCTACCCTCTTCATAATACGACTTTCATCTTCATTGGATATTGTTTCAGCAATCATTCCTGGATATCCAACCCCTGGTACAACCGGCAGGCAAGTCTTTAATTTTTCCTGTTCCCCACGAAACATATATTCCCTATAATGGGAAAGTTCGCTAAGTATCTCAGCCTTTACGTCATCTCTTAACAGATTCAATAGCGTAAGCAGAGTAGTTTTTATTCTTTCTTTCTCTACGTTTTCCTCTTTTCTTTTCTGAAACCAATCTATTAAACAACAGCTTAAAATTCTTGTGTTGTCCTGAGCAAAAATGTGATGTTTACTTTGCCATATAGCTCTTCTTATTTCCTCATATTCCCCCTTGTTTGACACCCTTCCCAAATAAAAAGCCGAATAATGAAAAATTCCCACTAATTCTTCTTCCTTTTCTCCTGGAAATGGCTCAAAGGAAAATTCTTTTTCCTGTTCCAATAAAGCGTATTGCCAACGATTGCTAAACACATTATGTTCCTTAACTTTACAATTTCCTGTTGTCTTATAACCCTCTGCCCTTAGGCGGCACTGAATTTCCGTTATCCGTAATTTCAATATCCATTGGTTTTTTCTCAATATCCTCTTTGTCTCTAATAGTTCTTGTGCTTTCTCTAAAAATCCTGTTTGCCAACATGCTTGGATTGCCTTTTTTGCATTTCTCCATAAATCAAAACGCTCTTTTGCACGAACGGAATCGACTTTCCTTTTTAAAACTTTATTACATCCTTCTATAAATGTAAACAGCTCGATTCCCTCCTCCCAAAACAGGGAATCTTTGGGACTTGATTTTTTTCCAAACGTCCAAAGCTCAATGAATTTATCGTATATATTTCTTAGCGCCCCGGCTTCATCTTCAGCGCTAATCTTCACCAACAGCAATTCTGCTATTCGCACCATATCTGTAAAACGAATCTGCTCAGTTTGAAAAAGAATCTTCAAAAGATGTTCCTGATACGTCTTGTCCATAAGCGCTTCCTTGTCCACAGCAAAAAGCGCACTTTCTAAAAGCTTCAGCGCACTTCTCCGATCAGTCACTTCGCAAGCATCAAATTCATCCAGCATATCCTCCAATGTATCATCAGGAAAGTCAAATACAGCAGAAACTCCCAAACCACCTTTTTGATCCGTTGTCCATGAAAGCGCTTCCTTCTTAGAAACGCCATCTTCCCTATCTGTCTTGGGGCTAAGCAGCAATCCCATATCATATAGTTCACTAGATATCAAATCCTTCATTTCGAGCAATGCATCCGCATCGGTAGATACTATAATCATATCGTCTACATATCGCGCATACCGAATGATTATTTTACCTTCCTTCGCACTTTCATTGACTTCGTCGACCATTTTCAAAACTTTAGTATCCATGTCAAAAAGGATAATATTGGCAATGTATGCTGAAAGATTAGGTCCCTGCGGAATCCCTATCAATGCTTCTTCTTTTTCAGTTACAATTCCATTTTCAGAATCATAATATTGCTTTTCAAATAACTCTCCTAAAATCCAATCTGTCACTCTTTCTGCCAGGGCATTTACATCATTCTCTATCTCTTTTTCCCGAAATGCCAAGAATCTCTCAGAATCAGCCCTAAGAGCTTCTAATAACGCCGGAAAAACCACTCTTCTTACACAATATTGCGGTATATTATCATAAAACTTTCGAATATCTAATTTTATCCTATAAATGCGATCAGAATCCAGCTTCTGTATCCCATCCTGAATATATTGGATATATGCTTTCCAACATCCATAATAGTTACGAAACATTCCATGATTTGTATTGCCATCCCGTAACAATACCTCCATATCTATCTGGTAAGCGAAACTTACCGTTTCCCTGACCCCATTGCCTGTTGTCGTATAAATGCTATTGTTCTCTTTATTATAACGTACAGCCGGAACATAATACTCATAGCCATTCTGCCCCTCCCCAAGCATTTCATTTAAAACATATTGTTGAAGAATCAGACGTTCATGAATATATATTGATTTTTTCCGTTCTTCATTTGTTTTTTTAGGAAACTGCATCGTTAACAACGGAATATTTAAAGTATTTCCTCTTTGAAGAACTTCTCTAAAATATGAAAAAAATGCATCTGCACAAGCTTGAATCCGACGCCAGGTTAATTCATCAAGAGGCAATGCCTCTCTTTCATAACTAGTATGCGCCACTTGCAAAGCCAACTGAAATTGAAAAGAGTCCGCCCTTTCATAAACTATACTTGAATCTTCAAGTTTTGCCTCCCCAATATATGCCTTGATTCGCGATAGAAAATAATCATTATTATCTGCATCTGACGTAGCATATATTCCAAAAATATCTGTCCAATACTTTTGTGAAAGCCAATGGGTCGTTCTGCTTAAACATAAAATCTTTTTTTCTATACTTAACTTTTCAAAACTCTCTTTCGTATCTTTAACTCTTTCAGCTTCCTCATCCTCTCTATCCGGCAAGAAATTATAAATCAAGTATTCAAATGGAAGATATTTTTTTATATTTGTTTTTTCTTCCATTCGAATCCATTCATCGGGATCCTTTCCTTGTAACGGAACAATAATATCTATATAGCATTTTCTGAAAAATTTTCTGCTCCACAGATTCCTCAATGTCTGCAGATTCCCTTTCTGTCCCGACTCGTCGTTATCCATAAAAATATGTATAGAAACAGGTCTCTGGTGTTCTTGCAGAATATTTTCCAATTCTACCGTCTGTGTTTTTGTTAGCTGGCTTCCCATGACTGCAAGAGCATAGCCTCCAAGTCTTTCTATCTGAAGAGCATCGAATAATCCTTCAACAAGATATACGTCTATTAGTCTATCCTTTTTTTCTTTCCTGATTCTGTTTTCAAACTCATCTATCCTATACAGAATTGTCTTTTTAGGTAATCTCTTCGTAAATTTATATTTGGGCTTCTGATTCCCCAATACGCGTTGCGCAAACCCTTGTATTCGTTGCTTTCTGTCGCGAATGGTAAAAATTATACCATCGTTTGCATAGTAATCTGCATAATGGTCATTAATATTTCCTATCTGCCAGGGTTGTTTAATTAAAATCTGGCAATTTTCAAGTTTACCCTTTTCTTCTATGTTTTCATCTTCGCCCAAGGCATAACGATTTTTTATCTTTTTCCCTTTTGCAAAAAATATACCGCGTTCCGCCAAAAAATCTTTCTCAAACTTACGATTTTCTGCATATTGTTTTAAAGCATTATCTTCCTCTTCGGACATATCTTCATAAACTTTATAGGCAATCTCGTAACCGCTTCGAGCGAGTACTTTTTCCTTATCTTTTATTTTAGATGTTTTTTCAGACAGAAGCTCTGGAAAATTTTTTTCCATCCATTCAACTTGTCTGTCAAAATCCAAATCTAATTTTTCTCCAACTAAATTAAGATTATCCCATCGTTTATGACAAGCATGACAATAGACATGGTCATCATATATTGCCATAGATGGCGTATTATCATCATGAAAAGGACATCTGCACATATCTACGCTGCCCTGCCTATAAACGGGAATTCCTAGCTTTTGGCAAACATCTTGTATCCTTACATTCTTTTTAATATAATTATAGTAATCATTTCTCATCTTTTGTCCCCTCAACCATTCTTAGATACGCGCCAAACATATTGGGGCGTTTCTTATACTCTCCAATCGCATATCCGTTTGCACAATCCTCAAATATTCCTGACTTTAACTCATAATAATCATCCTATTTCGGCAATGTCCTATAACCAAACAAAGCCGCCGTCTATTCCTCTGTAAGCGCACCCCCTTCTATACTTATTGGAATTGTAGGCAAGCAGCCGCTGCGTACATGCATACACACTGGATTTGTCAGATTTTTCCCTTTCTATCCAAAATCCCATAAATAACCAAGAAATCTTTCCTGTTATCCCTCTTTTTAAAACAATACATCCAAATTTTTTTCTTCATTATATCTGATATGAAGATTAATATCTACCATTTTTCTAGACAAACAGGAAATATTCTGTTCCTGTTCTATCTTTGTCTTCACTGTAATCACAATAAGCAGAAGCGGAAGCGTGATAGCTTCGGTAAAATTCCTTGCAATCAGCAAAAATTGCAAAATTACTTCAATTTGTAATGGCTTCTTTTCAATTTACCTTCTTTTTTCAACACCTCTGCCTCTACCAGTTCTTTTAAGATTTTTAATGCGCGGGAATCTTTTACATTCAGCAGACCCTGAACTTCCTTATTCGTTATTGCCCCTCTTTCCTCTATATACTGAATAATCTTTTTATAATTGTCATTTGATTTATCCGTACTTTTCTGTACTTTTTCCATACCTTTTTGTGTTTTATCCGTACTTTTCTTTATTTTTTCCGTACTTTTTTTCGTTTTATCCGTACTTATCCGTACTTTTTTGCATTTTATCCGTACTTTTTCCAATTCTGGTTTTATTCGAAAAACGGAATAAGTTTATGCGAAAACTTCCTGCGATTTCCATTAATTCCGGTTCTTCTAACCCAATTTCTCAGCATCGTCTGATAATCCTTGGAATCCCGCTACCCCAATGCTCCATAATATTCATATAAGTAAACGCATATACCAATGCCCGATTCCTTGGTATGGAAATTCCTTCTCTTATATCTTTCAATCTCAAACTGCCAAACAGCATCCCCGGAGAAGTCACTTCCACACAATCATCCTACACTGCCACTTGTATACTTGAGGGATGCAGATAGCTCCGATGAACCACAGCATTACAAATCATCTCCCTGATACATTCTGTTGGTAGTTCATACATATCGGTTCTGTATAATCCATTAATCTCCGAACCCATATTTATATTGCGCAGGACATACTCATATGCCGCATCCAATTGTGTGACAATATCTCCATCGTACTCCCTCCGATCAATAAATACATCCCTGTCTCTTCCCTTAAATACAGCACATTGAATTGTTGCCTGCGGAAACAAATTACTTGTCATAAGTAGGAAAGCATTTGTTGGATAACACTTATCCCCCTGTTTAACTAAAAATCCCCAACTTAATAAATTTTGTTTTGTCGGGCGATAAATTCTCTCTGACGCCTCCGCAGGATTACAATGTTCCACCGCATATTGATACATCCTATCACACAAACGGTTAATTTCATCCTCTGTAACACTTGCTTCTGATGCTGCATAGGTCTGGTCAAAACACCGATTGACACCCTCAAATTATAATTCCTTAAGCACAAACGAATCCGCTGGTCTGGTAGTTCCTGACACTCGTATATAAGTTCCATTTTCTTTTCCTTTTGCAGTTAGATAATATGGACGCTGACTGCCTGGCATTATATTTACCACAATTACAACCTTTTCCTCAATAGAGGCCAATGTCACAATTGGCATTATCATCGGCGTACAACTGTCACAGATTGCCGAAGTAATTCCATCCATTATAGAGAAAGCATCCTCCTGGTTGATTCCCGGCACTTTAAATGTACTGTCTTCTACACCAAACACAATTTTTCCCCCACTGCCATTTGCAAATACAACTACCGTTTTCATATAAACTTCACTTTTTTTCGGAACTTCCTGTTTAAACTCAATATACTCTGATTCACCGGATATAATATCTTTTATAGTCATAAAATGTCACCTTTTTCCCTTCAAAATACACCGGCTACATATCATTAAAAAAGTCACTTTTTCGCAGTACAGAATCTAATATTCTACTTTTTTCACTTAATAAGGATAAACCCCTCTCCGCATCTACCTGTTTTTGACAATAATCTAAAACATCTTCTTTATAACTGGTAAAGTCACTAACAATATACGCTGGTATTCCATCTCTCAAAAGTTGAATAATAGCGTATTTAGCCACTCCTCCTGCCTGCATATTCCCCATTACTTTTTTTAGTACGATAAACATTTTTGTATTATCTAATTCTTTCTCTATATCATAATCGTCAAAAAATAAACGTTCGCTTTCAAACTGATATTTTTCTAAGAATCTTTTGCGAATTTCTTTATACTTTTTCATTTGCATTGCAAGTCCATCCGGCAAATGAACCCTATAATTGTTAATTATTAAATCATTTAATTGATCATTATAGTCTTTAATTTTTAATTTTCTAATAGCTTCATTTTTCAATCCATAAGCTAAAACCAATTTAACTATCAGAGAAGATATATAACTGGAATATACCCCTCTATCTTTCCTCAATATTTTTTCGATATCTATTCCATCAATCAATTTATCACACTCTTTTAAAATCTTCTCCGCCATTTCTCTGCCTATTGGCTCTTGTGTATCAGAATCTCGTAAGTCTAATTCCTTTATCTTTCTCTCAAATGCATCTTTAAATTCTTGATTTTTTATGCTATCCTGAAAATAATCATTTGTTTTTCCATATTTTTTTGAAAGAAATTTAAAAAATTCCCTATTACAGAAAAGTAAATATCTACTGCAGCCCTGCTTTTAAGATTACCTACCTTTACGTAATATTCTACACTCTGTAATAATTTACCCTTATCCATCACATTCAAGAAACAGATATATGTGACATCCATTTCTCTAAGTTCTAAGGAAACAAATTCATAAAACGCATATATTTTGCTTTTCTATGTCTTTGTAGTTGCTTCTCCAGTTTCTTTTTTCTGCACATCCAGAAATTCTTTTATTTCATCAACGAATTCCATAATTTTCTCCTTTCAAGTGTTTAATGTACTCAATTTACGAATTTCATTGTAATATAACATTCTATAATTTGCAGTATAGAATTCTTTTCAACTACAAATTTTTATCATTAAAACTGATTAGCAATGAATACATTAATCCTTACTTATTCAGGTCAGCATCGGTTAATCGCTACGCGATTCCCCGATGTCCGGCTTTCGCCGGGCATCACGCAGAAAAAGAAGAGCGTGCCTCCGGCAAGCTAGCCTGCAAAGCTCCTTCACCTTCCTGCCTACGCCGTGCTTATACTATCATTGAGCCAGGCACCGGATGAATGCTATGCATCCATCCGGTGTGTGGCTTTCGCCACATAAATCTAAAATCTCCATGCCTTTCTTACTGCTAGCAGCAGAAAGGCATGGAGATTTCATCATTACCTGGCTCAATGCTCGAGCATATTTTCAATAAATATCCCATATCCCTTAGTGGAGTCCTGGACAAAAACGTGGGTCACGGCTCCTATGACTGCGCCATTCTGGATAATCGGCGAACCGCTCATGCCCTGGATGACGCCACCGGTAAGGTTTAAAAGTTCTGGATCTGTGACCTGAAACAAAATTCCCTTATTTTCGCTGTTATAATCAAAATCCAGGATACGGATGCTGTATTCTTTCTGTTCGCCGGATACGGAAGAAATAATGGTTGCTTCTCCTTTTGCTATATTCTGCTTCAAGGTAATCGGAAAATATGCATTCTCCTTTTCCTCCTTGGGTACGCGCTCAAGCTTACCATAAATGCCAACATTGCTGTTTTCCTCCACCGTTCCCAGCTTATACTGGTCTAAGTAGGTAATGACTCCGGAAATTTCACCCGGATTCCCTTTCTCGCCTTTGGTAATCCCTGCAATCTCGGCCTCATACAAGATGCCTTCATTCAGGCTGACCTTTAGCCCCGTATCCATATCGCTGACCGGATGGCCGAGGGCGCCATAATTTCCCTGGGCATCGTAAAACGTCAGCGTCCCAACGCCGGCAAGGTCATCCCTCACCCAAATCCCCAGTTTATATTCGTTCTCCTCCGTCTCTACCGGCTCCACTTTCAGTTGGATATATTCTTCTTCTCGCAAAACACCCAGTATCACAGGTTCCCCCTGACACTGGTTGATTTTTTGAATCAAATCTTCTTTATTCGCTACGATTTCATCGTTGACAGTCTTGACATAATCGCCGCTTTTCACAAGGTTCGCCGCCGGCTCATGGCTCATGCCGTCATTTCCTACGATTGCGCCGGTACCGACAATCATGATACCATCCGTCTTCACATAAATGCCTACCGGAACCCCGCAAGGGACGACTTGCTCCTGTTCTATGACCTCCACAGAGACGTCCTTGATATGGAACAGCCCCAGCAGCTTGCAAGACATATGATATTTCCCCTGTTCCTGTGATTTCAGGGAAAAACTTTTGTTCAAGTCCAGCGTAATCTTTTCTTTCTCTACCACAGGGGACTGGTTGCCAAACACTTCCATGCCCTCCTGTTGTAACTCTCCGGTAACAGGCACATGGAAATCAAACATCTCCGCCTCGCCCTTCTTGATATGGATTGTATCTGGTATGGCTTCTGCAAAGACAGTATAAGTAAAAAATACGCCCCAGCAGAAGCCTGCTATCAAACTGGCGCGGGCAATCCACCTTTGATACCGCATCTTTTTTCTTTTCTGTTCTTTCAACTTCTCACACACCCTCTCAAAAAATTTCAAGATGACTTGAAATCTTTTTTAGTATGTGAAATTCTTCTGTTTTCAATCTGGGATTTTTTGCAATCATGCAATTTTTTCAAAAATCCTCCCATCCCCGTCATCCCAGGGCCACATCCAAAGCCATCATAACCGTAAATCCAAGCGCAAACAGAACCGTCCCCAGATTAGAATGCCTCCCCTGGGACGTCTCTGGAATCAGTTCCTCCACGACTACATAGACCATGGCCCCGGCTGCAAAACTCAGAAGGTATGGCAAAAGCGGAACCGCCTGTTCAGCCGCTAAAATAGTCAGCGCAGCTCCTGCCGGCTCTACTGCGCCAGAAACCGCGCCAGAAAAAAATGCCTTCTTCCTGCTTGTCCCTTCCGCACGCAAAGGCATGGATATAATCGCGCCCTCCGGGAAATTCTGTATGGCAATACCCAGGGAAAGCGCCAGCGCGCCCATAGCCGTAATCCCAGCATCCCCGGAAAGCCATCCGGCATAAACTACGCCTACCGCCATGCCCTCCGGCAAGTTATGGAGTGTCACCGCAAGCACCAGCATTGTCGTCTTGGGAAGCCTGCTCCTTGGCCCTTCTGCCTTACTGCTGTTCATATGCAGATGGGGGATTGTCCGATCCAAAAGCAATAAGAAAAGGATGCCTATCCAGAAACCGGCTGCGGCCGGTACAAAGGCCCACTGACCCATGGATGCAGAACGCTCCATGGCAGGCACTAACAGGCTCCAGATGGATGCCGCTACCATGACCCCAGCCGCAAACCCGGTCAATGCCCTCTGCACTAAATGATTCAGATTGTTCCTCATAAACAGCACGCAGGCAGATCCAAGCACCGTCCCTAAAAACGGCAGCAGTATGCCTTGCAAAACCTGTGCTTGCACGGAATCACCTCCCTAAAACGAATTTTTATATTCCTGCTTCATATCAATGTTAGTATCTGCCGTCTTACAAGAAACATACTCCAAACCCTATAGATTTTAAGCTAAACAGCGTAACGCGCACCTATGCCTTTTTTCCGGATTCTTTGGCGGCATCCGCCAGTTCCTTCATCTCCTTCGCGCTTTCCAGGACTGTGTCCGTAATCTTCACGCCGCCCAGCATCCGCGCAAGCTCCGTGACGCTGTCTTCTTCCTCCAAAAGCACGATATTGGAAAAAGTACCGTTTTTTACCACTTGTTTGCTGATGAGAAAATGGGAATCCGCCATTGCAGCAATCTGAGGGAGGTGGGTAATACAGATTACCTGATGGCTCTTTCCTATGACGTTCATTTTTTCCGCCACCATCTGCGCTGTACGACCGCTGATTCCTGCATCTATCTCATCAAAAATCAAAGTTCCAATCTGGTCGCTCTCCGCCAGAATTGTCTTAATTGCCAGCATGACCCTGCTCAGTTCTCCCCCGGAAGCCACTTTGCCCAGGGGTTTCAAAGGTTCTCCAGGGTTGGTGGAAATCAGGAACTCTGCCTCATCCCTGCCGTTGGCCGTATATTTCCCGGCGTCGGTAAATTCCATGACAAACTCTACGTCCAGGAAATTCAGATCCACCAACGCACCTTTCACCAGCTTTGCCAGCTTCTTGGCTGATTTCTGACGCAGCTGCGATACTTCGGCGGAAACTGCCGCCAGCTCCTCCTCCGCTTCTTTCAGCCGTCCCGAAAGCTGGGCAAAATATTCCTCAAAATCCTTAAGATGCCCAAACCGGATTTCTTTTTCCTCTTTGGCCTGAAGCACCGCCTCAATGCTTCCGCCAAACTTGTCCTTCAAGCGGTTTACGGTATCCAGGCGTTTCTCTGTCTCAAAAAAAGCCTCCTCGTCAAATTCCCCATCTGAAATATAGCCAGACAGTTCCCTGTTAAAATCGTTCAGCAGATTATCTATCTCTTCCAGCTGCCCGCTCAGTTCCCCCATTGCCGGATCATACTCCGCCGCCGACTGCAGTTCATGGAGCGCACGCCCAATCTGCTCCGTGGCGCTTGCTTCCCCGCCAGTCATCTCATAGGCATTGCCCGCAGCTTCCATAATCCTGCGGCTGTTTGCCATCTTCCGATAAGCAAGCTCCAATGATTCATCCTCACCGGGAACCAGTCCTGCCTCTTGAATTTCTTTGATTTCATATTCCAGGAACGAAAGCTCGCGCTCCCTTCCCTCCTGATCTTGCAAAGCCTGTTTCTGCTCTTCCAAGGCTTTTTGGTACTTCTGATAACAGTTTCTGAGGATTTCCTTTTTCGCATTCAGCTTTGCTCCGGCAAATTCATCCAAAATTTCCAAATGTTTCTTCTTGTGGAGCAGGGACTGATGCTCATGCTGTCCATGAATGTCAATGAGCAGGGAAGCGACGTTCCTCATGCAGGAAGCAGACACTGTCTCAGAATTAATCTTTCCTACGCTCCTTGACGCTGTAATCTTCCTGGACATGATGACTTCGCCGTTTTCAGGATAAATGTCCATCTCCTGCAGCTGCTTTTCCTGCTTCTCATCCTCTACGCGAAAGACCAGTTCCACCAGTGCATACTCTGCCTGCTCCCGCAGCATCTCCTTAGGCACTTTCTCCCCCAGGGCCAGGTTGATGGAACCAATGATAATGGATTTCCCCGCCCCTGTCTCGCCAGAAAGGATATTCAGGCCACGCCCGAACTCCACCTCGGCTTCCTCCAGCAGTGCCAGGTTTTTTACATGCAGACTTACTAACATATAGATTCTCCTTCTACTCTCTCATTGGCAATGTATATGTTTACACAGGCCCACCAGAGACTATCCTGCGCAGCCGTTCCATCAGCCGCTCGGTGTCTTCCACGGTGCGCACCGCGCACATAATCGTATCATCCCCGGCAATGCTGCCCACAATCTCATCACAGTCCATGGCGTCAAGCGCAGCCGCGACTGCCATCGCCATGCCGGCCGCCGTCTTAATTACCAGGATATTCTGCGCCATATCCATGGAGGCAAACCCATTCTGGAAAATACGGATATACTTTTCGCTCATATCCGGCTGGTTATCACCTAACGCCACATATTTCTGCCTCCCAGACGCCCCCGCCACTTTCGTAAGCTTTAATTGCCGGATGTCCCTCGAGACAGTTGCCTGCGTAACATGAAATCCTTCCCGCTCCAGGCAGTCCGACAATTCCTCCTGTGTCTCAATGTTATATTTCGTAATAATCTCCAAAATCTTCGCGTGACGTCTCGATTTCATCGTATCCTCCAATGCACAGGACAAATGCCCATGATTTTTCCTGTTCCCTGAATTACAAGCTGTATCCCTGCAGTTTCTTCCTGAGCCTTTCCAGGAAACTCAGGCGGCTCAATTTCAGGATTCCCGTGGAAGCCTGCGCTTTCCGCACGGCAATCTGCTCGCCTGCTTTCAGAGCCCCTACCGCGGCCCCGTCAAAACTGATTTCCGCCTTTTCCTCCTGGCCTCCGCTGCGCGCCTGCACCTCAACAGTAATCTCATCTTCAGCGCCCAGGACAATGCTTTTTGCATTCAGCGTATGCGGGCTGATAGGCGTCACTACAAGCAACTCTGCTTTCGGGTCTACGATAGGCCCTCCTGCCGACATGCTGTATGCCGTTGAGCCGGTAGGCGTGGCAATAATGATGCCGTCCGCACTGTATGTATTCAGATATTCCCCATTTACAGAAATGACAAGATCCAAGACTTGCAAAGCCCCGCAACGGTGGATGACGATATCGTTGAGCGCAAGCCGCTCTCCGCCTGATCCAGCCGTGCCGATGCATCTTCCTGATAAGAGCATCCGCTTTTCCACGACATACTCCTCCCCCTCCAGCAACTGCCGGATACCCTGGATTGCCGTCGCTTCCTCAAGCTCGCAGAGATACCCTACATGCCCGGTGTTAATCCCAATCAGCGGAATGTTCCGTTCCGCCATGTTCCGCGCTGCCCGCAGCAAAGTGCCATCCCCGCCTACGACCAGGATGCATTCTGTATCCTCCGGAATCCTGCCCTCTTCAAACGTCATCCCCTCTTCTTCCCTGTTAACCTGGTAATCGCATGTCCCGCCATTAGCCAGTATGAAACGCTGAATCTCTTTTGTAAGCTTTAACTGCCGATCCCGCCTGGGATTCACAATAATGTAAAAATGGTTCATAACAATAATGCCCTTTCCTCATTCCCTTACAGAGTTCCATGCGCTTTCGCAACCAGCTGCGCTACATCCACTATGCCTTCCCGGCTCCCAAAGCCTTTCTGAATATGGACAAGGTATTCAATATTTCCCTCCGGCCCCTTAATCGGCGAAAAATCCAGATTCTTTACCGTGAATCCCATTTCCTGCACAAATGCAAGGATTCTCTCAATCACCTCAATATGTACCTTCGGGTCGCGCACCACGCCCTTCTTCCCTACTTTTTCCCGCCCTGCCTCAAACTGCGGCTTAATCAGGCATACCATCTCGCCCGAGGGTGACAGCAATTCCCGGGCGGCAGGGATTACCTTCTCCAGGGAAATGAAAGACACGTCTGCCGATGCGAAATCCAGCGCATCCCCGATGTCATCTGGTAACACATAGCGGATGTTCGTCTTCTCCATGCACACTACCCTGGGATCTTGCCGCAATGTCCAGGCGAACTGCCCATAGCCTACATCCACTGCATAGACCTTACTTGCCCCATTCTGCAGCATACAATCCGTAAAACCGCCGGTAGACGCGCCGATATCCATGCAGACCAGTCCTGTCAGGTCAATCCCAAAATGGTTAATCGCTTTCTCCAGCTTAAGTCCTCCGCGGCTTACATATTTCAAAGTATTCCCCCGGACTTCAATCTCCGCCTTCTCGTCAAAAGAGCTGCCGGCTTTATCCTCCCGCTGGCCTGACACAAACACATTGCCTTCCATAATCATGGCTTTTGCTTTCTCCCGGGAGGGGGCAAGTCCGCGCTGCACTAACAGCACATCCAATCGTTCTTTCATACAATTACCTTTCTTGCTGGCTATTTGCGCACATACCCTGCCACAATCCGCCTCACCACGGATTCTGCGTCGAGGCTGAGCGCTTTCCTGAGAATCTCCACATTCCCATGCTCTACATAAATATCATCTATCGCTATATTTTGTATCCTAGGCTTCTTACCCGTACTTTTGTCGTTAAAATACTGCACCACATGTTCCCCAAAGCCGCCGCTTGAGACATTTTCCTCCATTGTCACCAACAGGTCATGGTCTTTGGAAAGCTCGTCGAGCAGCCCCGCATCCAATGGTTTCACAAAACGGACATTAACTAAGGAACAGAAATACCCCATGGATTTCAGCAGCTCATGCACCTGTTTGGCTGTCTCTACCATGCTCCCCACGGCAAGCAATGCGATTTCCTGCTCCCGGCAGATAACTTCACTCTTGCCATAGGCGATTTCTTCCCGGAATTCTTTCAGCCCATCATATGCCTTGCCTCTGGGATAGCGGATTGCTATCGGATGCCCAAAATTCATGGCAAATTTCAGCATATCAGAAAGTTCCCATTTGTTCTTGGGCGCCATGATGCTCATATTCGGTATAGACGACAGATAAGAAAGATCGAAAATGCCCTGGTGGGTCTCTCCATCACTTCCTACAAGCCCTGCCCGGTCAATGGCAAACACTACCGGCAAGTCCTGGGTGCAGACGTCATGGAGGATTTGGTCATATGCACGCTGCAGGAACGAAGAGTACACGGCAACCACCGGCTTAAGCCCTGCCGCAGCCAGCCCTGCCGCAAATGTCACGGCATGGCCCTCGGCAATCCCCACATCAAAAAAACGCTCCGGGAACAAATTATGGAACCGCTTCAATCCTGTGCCGTCTTTCATCGCTGCCGTGATTGCCACAATCTTCTCATCACGCTCCCCGAGCTTACGCATTACTGTGGAGAAAATGTCTGTATAATTCGCAGATGTCCTGCGTTTCAATGGCAGCCCGGTTTCTATCTCAAAAGGCTCTGCGCCATGGAATCTTGCCGGATGGCGTTCCGCCGGCAGATAACCCTTGCCCTTTTTCGTCAGTACATGAACGATTACCGCGCCGTTGACTTTCGACGCTTCCTGGAACACCCGCTTCATAGCCCCGATGTCATGGCCGTCCACCGGGCCTAAATATGTGATTCCCATATTCTCAAACAACATCCCTGGGATTACCAGTTGTTTGATCCCGCTTTTCGTGCGGCGGATACGCGTTACGATACGTTCCCCGAAAACGGGAATCTTATTCAGGGAGTTCGTCACTCCCTCTTTCAACCCCTGATAAGCGTCTGCCGTCCGCAGATTTCCCAGATGCCGCGAAAGCCCCCCTACATTCTCAGAAATTGACATATTGTTATCATTCAGTACAATAATGAAATTTGTCTTCAGGCGGGAGGCATTGTTCAGCGCCTCATATGCCATGCCTCCAGTCATCGCACCGTCCCCAATCACGGAAACCACTTTAAAATGCCCTCCGGTGATTTCCCGCGCCTCCGCATATCCCAGCCCTGCTGAAATAGAGGTAGAGCTGTGTCCGGTATCGAAACAATCGCAAGTGCTTTCTTTGCGCTTGGGAAAGCCGCTCATGCCGCCATACTTGCGTAAATGCTCAAACCCTTCCTTCCTGCCGGTAAGAATCTTATGCGTATAAGACTGATGCCCAACGTCCCAGATAATCTTATCCTGCGGCAGCTGAAATACCAAATGCAGAGCCATTGTAAGCTCCACCGTACCCAAATTGGAAGCCAGATGCCCGCCGTTTTCTGATACTTTCTGAATCAGGAACTCGCGGATTTCATCTGCCAGTTCCGCAAGCTGCCCCCTGTCCAGTTTCTTGATGTCATTGGCTCCCTTTATCTTCTCCATAACCATAGGAAATATCATCTCCTGTCATTTGTCTCTGTGAATTAATTCCAGCATAAGCTGGGTAAGAAATTCATTTTTCACTACCAGCGCGTCCATCAACGCTACGCTGTGTTTCGACAATTCTTCTACGTCCCGCTTCGCCTGCTCCACGCCAAACAGCGTCACCCATGTGGTCTTGTGGTTCTTCTCATCACTGCCGACCGGTTTGCCCAAATCTTCTGTCGTGCCGGTGACGTCAAGGACATCGTCTTGTATCTGGAAAGCAAGCCCTAACTCGCCTGCCGCCTGCTCCACCTTCTTCTGCTCACCCTGGGTAGCCCCGGCAAGGATGGCCCCAACCAGCATGGAAGCCTCCAGCAACGCCCCAGTCTTCAGGTGGTAAATAAAACGCAGCGTCTCCTCCGTCACCGGACTGCCCTCAGACTCCACATCCACGCACTGCCCGCCCAGCATCCCATGGATGCCTGCTTTCTGCGCAAGCACGGACAATGCCTTGCCAATCTGCAGATTTCCCGGCTCAAGGGCAAATGCCTCCGCGGCTGTCTCAAACGCATAATTCAAAAGCCCGTCGCCTGCAAGGATTCCCATTGCCTCGCCATACTGCGCATGGGTGGTCTTCTTCCCTCTGCGGTATTCGTCATTATCCATTGCAGGGAGGTCGTCATGCACCAGCGAATATGTATGTATCATCTCAATCGCTGCCATGAACGGCTCTATAACCTGGGATCTGCCGCCAAACATCCGATAAGTTTCCCACATCAGCATGGGGCGCAGCCGTTTCCCTCCCGCCCGCACACTGTAATTCATGGCCTCAATCACGGTTTTCTGGCAGCCCTCCTCCTTCGGCAGATACTTCTCAACCACTGCCTGAATCTGCTGCGTGCGTCCTGCCGCCTCTTCCTTGAACTCTTTATTCATCAAATGCCTCCAGTTCTCCCTGCTGGTTCAGCAGGAGCATTTTCTTCTCTACGCTGTCTATCTTCTCATTGCAAATCCCTAATTTACGGATTCCCTGTTCATAGAGGGAAAAGGATTCCTCAAGGGTCACTTCCCGCTCCTGCATTTTCTCTATGATGGACGAAAGCTCCTGAAAAACCTCCTCCAGAGTTGCCTCCTGCTGTTCGTTATTCTCCATGTCCCTTTCACCTCGTTCTCTCAATCTCACACACCTGTGCTTTTACCCTGCCGTTGCGCATATGGACTTGCAGGAAATCGCCCTGCTGCAAGTTAGCGACGTCAGAAACGCCCCTGCCCATACTGTCTGCTATGAACGCATAACCTTGGCTCAGCTTCTTTGCCGGTGACAGCGCATCCAGCTTCCCGGCATACAGCTCCAGCTGATGCCGGGCCTCCGTAAGCCGCTGCTCCATCATAATCTGCAGCCTGTCTTCCAGGTCTGCAGCTGCCTGCCGCTTTTCATTAATCTGGCTGGCCGGGCTTAAAAGCCGAAGATCCCGCTCAAACTGCCCCAGCTTCTCCCGGCAGCGTTCCAGCTTCTCACTGATTCTGCGGTTCAGTTCCATCTGTACGGTAAGGAGCTGTCCCTGCAGCTGGCGGACGTCATATACCGCAAGCTCCGCTGCCGCCGAGGGCGTCGGCGCCCGCAAGTCTGCCACATAATCAGCGATCGTGATATCTGTCTCATGGCCCACTGCCGATATGACAGGCACCGAACATTCAAAAATAGCCCGTGCCACGGCCTCCTCATTAAAAGCCCAAAGGTCTTCCATGGATCCTCCGCCCCTGCCTACAATCATCACATCCACGCCAAGCTGTTCCAAAGCATGGATGCCATTGACAATGCTTGCGGCTGCGCCCTCTCCCTGGACAAGCGCAGGATAAAGGATTGCCTGCACATAAGGATTCCTCCGGCTGCTGATGTTCTGGATATCCCGGATTGCCGCGCCGGTAGGCGCGGTCACGATACCAAGCGTCTTTATATATTTGGGAATTGGCTGCTTATATTCCTCCGCAAACATCCCCATTTCTTCCAGCTCCTGCTTCAATGCCTCAAACCTTTGGTATAAAAGCCCTGCGCCATCCAAAAGTATTTCCTGGGCATAGAGCTGGTATTTCCCATCCCGCTCATATACGGAAACAGAACCCAGCACAATAACATCATCCCCATTCTTCATAGGAAACGCCAGCCCCTTGCGGTTTCCTGCGAACAAGACGGCATTCAGCGCGCTTGTTCCATCCTTGAGGGTAAAATAGATATGCCCCGACGTATGGTATTTGCAGTTAGATACCTCACCTTTGACATAAATCCGGTTCATCATGAAATCCTGGGTGAACATATTTTTAATGTAGGCGTTAACTTGGCCTACGGAATATACATTTTTCATCATACCAGCTTCGCAAGTATACCGTTTACAAAAGAAGATGAATCATCCGTGCCATAACTCTTGGCCAGCTCCACCGCCTCATTGATTGCCACGCCCGCCGGAACATCCTCTTCAAACTTCATCTCATACACGGCAAGGCGAATCAAGGTCAGGTCCACCTTGCCCATACGGCTGGTTTTCCATCCCTGCGCCACCTCGTTGACCATGGCGTCAATCTCTGCAACGCGGCTTATGATTTCTTCGCATTTGTGCTGTATATATGCGGTATCCTTGTCCTCCTGTCCTAATTCCTCCAAAAACAGCTCCTGCTGTTCCTTAAGTTCCTCTTCCTTATGAAAATCCGTGCGGAACAACAGCTTAAAAACTTGTTCCCTGATTTCTCTACGGCTCATTCTGATCCTCCTGTTGGGTTTCGCCCGCAAAATCTCACGCGGGCCGCAATGCAGCAATCCCTGCCAGATAAAACAAGGGTGTCCAAAAGACACCCTTATTTGCTTTCGTCTTTACTTTTAAAGGTTCCCTATTTGTGCTTCTCCGTATTCACGCCGGCAATGCGGATATTGACGCTGCTCACTTCCAGGCCGGTCATGTTCTCAATGGCAGATTTCACTCTCTCTTGTACCTTCGCAGACACCTCAGGAATCGCATAACCAAAACAGATATTCAATGCCACATCCGCTCTCACCACATTACCCTGCACTTCTACCTTGATTCCTTTAGACAGGTTCTTCATGCCCAGCTTGCTCACCAGTTCCTTCGTAATGTTGCCTGCCATGGAGCTTACACCCTCCACTTCCGTCGCTGCAAGGCCCGCGATGATGGCAACCACCTCATCTGCTATCCGCACCTCTCCTAAATTATCTCCTTTTATCATATACGCTTTCCTGTCTTCCGCCATGATTACGCCTCCTAAACTTATTCGTCCTATTATTATAGCAGAATATCCATTTTTTGCAAAGGTATTCTTTGAGTTTCCCCATTTTTTAGTTTCATAGTACCGAAGTGTTTCCATCACAACGTGATGGAAACACTCTGCACAGAAAAGCGCTATGGAACGCTAGCTTGCCAGACACTTTTTGTGCAAGATGTCTATGCTGCCAAAGGCAGCAAGACCTTTTGGCACTAAAATATTAGCTGAGGTAAAAAATAGGGAAACTCAAAATTCTCATTGTTTTCGTAATTATTTTGTAACAGTTCCGCCATCGCAAACATTATGGGTAAATCATGCCGGCAAGAATGCACACATGATGTTTGCGATGAGCAGAACGCCACTTAATGGGCAAAGTTAACTGCAAGTAACGGGAAAACGCCGTATGGCGTCTTTGCGGATGGCATGGGCTGAACTGTTACAATATTTATAACAGGAAAGGAATTCCAGCATCAGCCCTTCCAGCATACCAAGCTTCGCCGAGACGACCGCCTTGTCCTTTGTACTCATGTCCCTGTCAATCTCATCAAACAGCAGCCCCTGCTCATTCCTCCTGACGGCTCTGTAATCCTGTTGGAACTTCCTGAGGAAGTCTGCAAACAAGGCGTCCCTGACCCCTAACTTCGTGAACCGGTCAAACAGCGTGAGGAAGATAAACGAATCCTTCTTGTTGAAGACGCTTTTGATATCGTCCGTGATGATATCTTCCAGCCTTCGGAGGTGGGCGGCAAGCCTGTCAAACTCCTCTTCTGTCGCATGGTCGTTGAGGTATATGCAGATTGCTTTCGGCTGCTTCTTCCATCTGTCAAAATGGTTGATGCACATAATCGTCTCTATGACGACCCGCTCAATGACGCCCCTTGTCTTCTCCTGTTCCGAATAATTGCTGTGGTCGAGGAAGAACCGGCTGCCTAAAATTGCACGGATATTCCCTGCAAACCTGTCAATGTAAGTGAACGCTTTCTGCTCCACGTTCATAGGGGTATGGTTATTGTATTTCTTAATATACTTAGAAATCCTGCCCTTGTCACAGTTCTCGTGGATGACCGTCTCCACCTGATACTCGTTGAACTTCTTCTTAAGCTCATCCGGGAGCTTATCATACGTCTTATTCTTAATGTTGAACGCAGCATCTTCCCATGTCACATTGCCCTTCTTGTCCTTGATTTTCTTCTTGTATGGAATCATAGGCTCGTCAATCGCTGACGTAACCTTATAATTGCCATACCGGAATTCGATAAGCGCCGCGCTCCTGCATCCTCCGTCAGCGATATGCAGCTGCGAGCCATCTTCCTCCCCGAGTATGATCGGCGGAATATACTCGTCCGTGAGGACAGTCGCCACCAATTCATTTATCTGTTCTTTGTTCCACACGAAACGCCTCTGGACGTCTGCATTATTATCGATATCTCCGTCTTTGATTTTCTTAAGATACATGTCCATCGTATACGTCTGTTTACGCGGTCTTGCCATATAACCCCCTCCTCTTCATCCAAATCAGCTGTCACTCAAATATCCATGCAGACATGGTTATGTTCCTCATTACCCGCTGAAGCCAGATATCCGCGCAAGCGCGGCTGCTTGGCTCATTGCTCGCAGGAATACAACAACGATACATTCTGATAGGAATGGATAGCCGCATAGCAGTCTGCATACTGCCTTTTTGTGATATGTAATGTTTCCCTGATCTCATTGGGCTGGTAACCCGCACAGCGGAGTCCCAGCACCTTCCTCTGGAGGCTGGAAAGGCGGCTCAAGTATGCAGTCATGCGCCTGCTGTACCCCTCTTCCCCCGCTTCCAGGACTTCCTGCTCAATGCTGCAGCTGCCTGCAATCATGTCGCCGATTGTAGCGTCCTCCTCACCTGCCGGCATATCAAGGGAAAGCGCCAACCGGTCTGCCCTGCGCTTCTGGCAGTTCCTGCCAGTCATCTCTGTCTTAATCCTGTTCGACAGGCAGGAATATAAGAAAGACTCGAACGGCAGGGACTCATCATACCGCTTCATGGCATCCACGAACACCTCATTGGCGAGCGAATAGAAATCGTCTCTGTCACTGTCCGACAAGCCCCCAAATTTGAGCAATAACCGATCGACTGTCCTGCGAAGCTTCCTTGCATTGTCCTCATAATATGCATGTAATATCTGTTCCATTTCCATACCTTCTTTTGCTTAATGATGATACAGCGAACCATAAATGACTGTCATCTCCCAGAAATTTATCCTTCGTTGTATTCGTAAGTATAGAACGTCTGTTCTCATTTGTCAATACCCTTTCAGAACATTTGTTTGCAAAAATGCAGAAATAAATAACAAGAACAGACAATGCCCATACAACGAAAAAAGGAGGAACACTTCATGAACACAGGAATTTACATACCATCCATAGACGCCAGAGACATTTTCTTAAGCTCGCACCGCATGGGGGAACCCCGAGGCGAATACAGCTTAAAGCTCACAGATGGGCAATACGACTTGCAAAAATTCAATTCCACGCTGGACTGCAGCCTTGACTCCCTTGAGCTGTCAGACATCTACTATAAGAAATACAGGAGAAAAGGCTTTTGCTTCGAAGACGCCAAGCACACGTATTCCGCAAACGTCATCAACCTCACATTCCGCTATTGCGTAAGAGAATGGAACCAGGCTGACTGGAATACTTTCGTGAAATTTGGCTATAGCTGCCAGGATCTGCAGTTCGAAGACTGCATCGCCAGAGATGAAAATGGCCAGATTATCGGCGTCAGGGTCGCAGAAAAAGTAAACTGCCGGGCAGACGTCCCCAAACCTTTTGCCTGTCAGTTAGTGGAAATCAGGGACAAGAAAGATGAAAGCATACTCCTGGAAACCCAACTGCAATATCAGATGCAGGGAAAGGCCAAAACCATCAAGACCAGCGCGCAGCTAAGGACTGAACTGTACCAGGACGGCTTCTTCTGCGACGGCATAAAATACTGCCGTATGAAAAGATCCGCTGGCTCGGCGCGTGTCGGCAAATGCCTTTTCGTAAACGAAAAGCTGTTCAAACCGCTGTTAAAATTCAGTTCCGGCGGGATTAAGGCAAAGTCAGGGCAGGAAATCGACCTGGCAGCTTATGAAAGCTATATTGCCCTCACATCCAGCAGCATCATCGGCACCCTGCCCATCCGGCCGGAAAACATCCTGCTGATTGACGATTATGACAGCATTTTCCGAGAAGACGTCATTGCCACGCACGACGAAGACGGCTGGCTCAAGACCATGGAAGCCAACCGCGAGATAACCAACACTATCTGGGACGGCCAGTCGCTAATGGACGTTTCGCTGTTTGGGGATTATAAAAGATACGGCATGTTGCTGCTGCGCAACCTGATGTTCAAATCCTGCTGCTTCAACTGCAATATCCAGCAGTTTTTTAAGGATAACCATATCACCGATGTCTCCATGCTGAACGGAAAGACTAGGGCGGAAAAAATCGAGGACATAAAGCTCATCACTACCTCAAACAGCATCAAATACCTGAAATTCGATACGTGGGACCATTGGCTTGACCATCTGTACCCGGAGTTCGGGATTGTCAAGCACGAAAAAAAGACTCCTTTTTTCGGCGGCCGCCTGGTGCAGACCCATTACCAACTGCTCAATACCCTGCAGATGGCAGAGGAGGAAGTACGGGAATTCCTACAGCCGTCTTTAGAATTTGCCCAGATGCTGCGTGACCGGCCGGAAGTCGTCAGGGCCTATATCAGGTACCCTGACGTCGGCAGCACAGATACCCTGACCTATCCTATGCGCAACAAGAATGACGTTGTGCGCAGCCTGATGTGCATCAATGACCGATTTACAGAAACAAAATATTACAGGGATTTCCTGACTGACCTGTTAAAGGCATACTACAAAAACCTCAAAAACGGACATGTATATGTCAATGGGAACTACTCCACCCTGCTGGGAAACCCCATGGAAATGCTGCTGCAATCCATCGGGGCATTTGACGGGAAGAGCCAGATTGGAAGCGGTAACATACATAGCACAAGGTTTCCATATGGCAGGGATTTGCTTGCAAGCAGAAGCCCCCATGTGACGATGGGAAACGTATGGCTTACGCATAATTCCGCAAACGCCCGTATCGACACTTATTTTAACCTGACTGATGAAATCGTCTGCATCAACTCAATCGGCGAGAATGTCCTGCAGCGTCTGTCCGGCGCGGACTTTGACAGCGACACCGTATTGCTCACCGATAATGAAATCCTTATCCGCGCGGCAAAAAGGAATTACAGCGTATTCAAGACTCCGACTTCCCTCGTGTCAGCCTGCAAGGTGAAGCGCTATTACACGCCGGAACAGCAGGCCGATCTGGATGTCAAGATTTCCGTGAACAAGATTGGCGAGATTGTAAATTTATCCCAGGAGCTGAACTCTCTGTTGTGGGACAGGATGTACCAAGGCGCAAGTTACGAAGATATCCGCGATTTATATTATGACATCTGCCAGCTAGACGTGATGTCCGGCATCGAAATCGATAAAGCCAAGAAAGAATTTGCCATAGACAATAGCAGGGAGCTTGACAAGCTGCGCATGAAATACGAGCCCTTCCTCAGGGAATATGAAGAAGACGAATTGGGGAACCCTTTAAAAGGCAAGAAGAGGGTGCCATACTTCTTCTCCCATATTTCCCGCCAGAAAGGCTATTACAATCCAGATAAGAAACACTATCAGAAATACCATACTTCCATGGATTATCTGCAGACTATCGTCAATGGATTCCGAATCAGGAATCCTTATAAGAAAGACTGGAAACCGTTTGCCTCCATATTAGACAATTCAAAATACCGGACTTCCGGCGTGAACCACGCGCAGATTGAACGAATCTGCAGCAGGGTAAAAAAATACACCGCTGACCGGAAAAGCATTTATGCCTGCTGCCTGGATTCCAAAGAGGATAAGGCCCAGGCGGCTTCTATCCTGCGGGAACAGCTGATTACAGATTTCGGCCAGGAAGACATCGGCTTCTCCACATTATACAAATTATTGTCTTCGCTGGAAGCTGAAGAAAACTCCCAGATAAAAAACACGCTCTTAGAAATCCTGTTCCTGTGCGGGAACGACGGCTTCTGCAAAGCAATCCTCCAGTCAGCATCTGAAATTGCCCAATTAGAGGAACCTGGCACAGACATACAGCTGTTCGGTATAGGCTTCAAAATCACAAAAAAGATGATTCATTCGGAAATGGCCCGCCAATTTGTCGCCTGACCCTAAGGAACAAATGGAAGCTGCATAGGGCAGGAATTTGCCAGACCATAGTCTCCCGCCCTGCTGCAGGCCGCAGAAAAATTCACAGCAAAGGAGGTGTTACCTTGGAAAAAACCAAAAAGCTTTACAACCAAAAAGAGCTTATCGGCCTCATCAGCAAGGATACCGGCTGCCCCAAACGTGACGTTGCGAAAATCCTCAACTCACTATGCGGCGTGGTGAAGGATAAGTTCAGCGACAAGGAAAACTTTGTCGAGCTGAAGCTGTTTCCGGGACTTAAGATAACATCAGAATATGTCCCTTCGGAACAGTACAAATCAAATCTGGCCGGCTATATCAAGTCTGGCGATATGCTGTTTTTGTCTGCCGAGTTCAGCAGGCGTTTCAAGGATTCCATCCGGGAACTGCATAAAAACAGCTGAAACAAAACAAACTTACAATCGAAACAGAAGAGGTGGCTTATGGCAAACAAAATCAACGCTTACTGCAAAATCTGCGGGACAGGTTACCACGTATGCGCCTCCTGCCTCGCGCAGAAAGGATTCCGGCCGTGGCGGACAATCACAGACACGTCAGAGCATTACAAAATCTACCTGGCAGTCCACGGCTATACCATATCCCAAGACAAGGAAAAGGCAAGGGAGGAATTGGAACACTGCGATTTATCCGATATGGAGAATTTCAACCCCGAAATAAAATCTGCAGTTGAAGAAATCATGGCAAAAACGTAACATGCAACGCATCCTAAAGAAACAACGAAAGGAGGGATCTATCATGGAATTCCTGAATCAGTTCACGCTTCCAGTCGTCTTCGGCATCTGCCTGTGTATTGGCTACACGATAAAAAAGTGGATTGCCGACGTGGACAATAAATACATACCCACAGTCGTCGCACTGCTTGGCGTCTTCCTGGCAGTGTGGATCAGCGGCTGGAAGCTGTCGCCCGAAATCCTGCTCAGCGGCCTGGTAAGCGGCCTGGGCAGCACCGGCATGCATCAGCTGTTCAAACAGTTTATTGAACATGACACAAAAGAAACTTAACCACATTTTCTACAAAACAGGAGGCTCTATTATGGCAAACACAGTTGACAAAGCTGTCCAGGCAGCATTGCAGGAGGTCGGTTACCTGGAGAAGAAATCGGACTCACAGCTAGAGAGCAAGACCGCGAACGCAGGCTCTGCTAACTATACAAAATACGGCAAATGGTATGGATTGAACCCTGACTTATGGTGCGCAATGTTCCTTTGCTGGGTTTTCAACAAAGCATATGGAAAAAAGGCGGCAAAACAATTACTGGCCGGGAAGTTTTCGGCGGCATGTGAAGAAATCCGCCAGAACTTCATCTCCAAAAACCAGTACCACACATCCGCCCCCAGGGTTGGCGACATTGTCTTTTTTAAGGGAACGCGCCACGCAGGGGCAAACCACATCGGGCTGGTCGTCGACGCCTCAGGCGAAACTGTCCATACCGTTGAGGGCAACACATCCGGCGGAAGCCAGGTCATTGACAACGGCGGAGGGGTTGCCAAGAAAAGCTATACCCAATCATACAGCAGGATCCTGGGCTACGGCCGCCCGGCTTATGACGGCCTCCCTGCCTCAAAAGCGCCCGCTTCTGCCCAGACCGGCGCTGCTTCGCAAAAAACGCCCGCTTACACAAAAAAGCAATTCATCCGAGACATCCAGGCAGCCATCGGTGCGAAAAAAGACGGCATTGCCGGGCCTGAGACGCTGTCAAAGACAGTCACTGTCTCTAAGACAAAGAACCGCAAGCATCCAGCAGTCGCTCCCATCCAGAAATACCTCAACGCTTTGGGGTATGGCTGCGGGGCTGCCGACGGCATTGCCGGGCCTAAATTTGACGCTGCCGTCCGGGCATACCAAAAAGCGAACAGATGCATCTTTGACGGTGAGATTACCGCCGGCAAGAACACCTGGCGGTCGCTGCTGGGGCTGAGATGACGTTTCTCTCACTTTTCTCCCGGCAAAATTAATGTGAGCTGGTTGAGGCGCAACGTGAAGGTTGCAGCCTCAATCAGCTTTTGCTCCCGGCGCCGTCCTGCCCAAGCTCGCGCAGCCTCTGATTGATCCTTTTTGCCTCATTTCTGTTAAACAGGTAAAAACAAAACCAGATGATTGTAAAAATAATGCAAGAAAATAAAAACTGCAGGACAGTCATGATTACCCTGTCCGGGCAGAAAGGAATCCAGCCCAGATATAACGCAACCGGGTAGAAAACGCCCATCCCCACGCAGAAATGTATGATTACCTTGACCATCACTGACGGACGCCTGAATTGGTAGATAACAGCTGTCCCGCCGCAGGCAATCCCCACAATCATCGCCCCGACAGACTGCCTCGCGAAATCCCTGCATATTTCTTCCAACATCTCTTCCCCACCTCCAATGAAAAACGATAAACACATAATTACAAAAGAAGTGCAGCCCAGGGAAATACCCGACAATACATATTTACACACTATTTTTACCGTATCTTTCATCCTAATCCCAACCTTTCTTTGAAAGCTTTGCGAAAACTCCTGGAAATATAATCCGTAATCCCATTCTTCATCACCAACTCCATTGTGCCGTTCAGGCTTGCCTCCACATGGCTGATATGGCTGATATTCGCTATGGCTGATTTTGAAATACGCACAAAATGAAGGTCAAGCATATGCTCCAATTCATACAAGGGCTTATCCAGCACATATCGGTTTTTGCTCTCATCGTAACAGACAATTTCCCTCCCTTCGGTACGCACCAAAGATATGTCTTCCGGCTTGATGAAATAAGTCTTGCGTTCTTTCGTCGCCACCACTGTCAGGGAATCAGCCTCTTCTTTTTCCAGCATTGAAATAATCCCTGCAACCGCCTGTGTCATCCTGTTTAGATAGAGAACCGCATATGGCTCTTTGTAATCCGCGCTGATTTTGCATTCAACTTTCATGGCCGTCCCTCCTTCTCCCACTTTCGCGCCTGGCTACATTATACCATAACGGCATGAAGGATGCGTGCATTTCAGACATGGAATCCGACCTCTTGCACACTGTGCGCTGCCACTCTCTTGCATCTTATTGCTTATTTCCATGCATCATTATAAAATAACGCCATCAATCGATTAAGGAGGAATTAGTATGGCACAGGCAATCATACAAGTGGAACATCTGAATCTTGCATATAAAGATATACGCGCCGTCCAGGATGTATCTTTCTGCGTAAAACCGGGAGAGATTTTGGCTGTCATCGGGCAGAACGGCTCTGGGAAGACGTCGGCCGTAGAATGCGTTGAAGGCTTACGCAGACCGGACAGCGGCTTGATCCGGGTTTTCGGGAAAGACCCATGGACGCGCCGCTGCGAGGTCTATAAGGAGATGGGGGTTCAGCTGCAGGAAGCGGAATATCCCCTGAAAATCAAGGTAGAAGAACAATGTCGGCTGTTCGCAAGTTTTTACGACAGGCCGGCCGACTGGAATCTGCTGCTGACACAGCTGGGCCTTGACGGGAAAAGAAAATGTCTAGTCCACAAACTGTCTGGCGGAGAAAAGCAGCGGTTATCCATTCTGCTCTCCCTTATCGGGCGTCCGAAGCTTTTAATTTTGGATGAACTGACAACAGGACTCGACCCGGAAGTAAGGCAGAATATGTGGGCCGGCTTTGAAACCATAAGGGAAAACGGCGTGGCAATCGTCATGGTCTCCCACTATCTGGACGAGGTGGAAGCCCTCGCTGACAAAATCCTCTATTTGGAAAAAGGGAAACAGCAGTTTTTCGGGACACAGAAGGGATTCCGGGAGTATGCCAAAAGCCGGATGCCTCAAGAAGAAAGGAATGATAATTACTCATTGGAAAAGCTCTACTTGATGATTGCGCCAAAAACAACAGGACTTACGATGGAGGGGATATTATGAAACGGTTTATGGTTATCTGCAGCTTGGAATTACGGCTGTTTGCACGGGATTTCTTCAGCTTTTTCTTTACGTTAGTGTTTCCCATACTGATGCTCCTCTTATTTGGCGGCATCTACGGAAATACGCCGGTCTACGATGGCGCAGACATGAGGATGATGGATATTTCCGTGCCGGCATACAGCGTCATGGTGACAGGGGTCACAGGCTTGATGTCGCTGCCCCTGACATTAGCTGGTTATAAAGAGAAAAAAATCTATAAAAGATTTGACGCCACGCCAATCGGGAAAAAAAGCATCCTTTCCGCACAGATACTGGTTAACTTCCTGATGACGCTTGCCGGAATTTCCATTTTGATTATTGCCGGGAAATTACTTTACAACATACAGATAAACGGCTCTTTTCTATCCGTTGTTGCCAGCATACTGCTCTCCATAGCAGCCATGTTTTCCATGGGGTTTTTCTTCACAGCCATCTGCCAGGATCTGAAAAGTACCAGCCTGCTTTGCTACCTCTTTTATTTTATCATGCTGTTCCTGTCCGGCGCGACCATGCCTGATATGCTGTTTCCTGATACGATGAAGCACATCTCCGGCTTTCTGCCGATGACTTATGCCGTCGACCTCGTGCAGGGGACTTTTGCCGGAGACAGCGTAAGCCTGCATGGGAAAGAGCTGCTCATCCTTGGGATATTGACAGTGATATGTACGGCTGCCGGAGCTGTATCGTACCGAAAAAAAGACTGGACATAAATATGGTTATCTATGACAAAAGTGAGTATTGGATTGCCGTTTCCTCGATGCGCAGCAGGGCCTTGCCCCCTGCCCATGCATTGTGGAAACGGCAAGGAGATATGCAGCATAGCGGATTTTTCCCAAGGGATTTGGCCAATCACGGTCAGAAGTCACTGCCGCACTTGTTACAGCGCCACTGCTTGCCGATTTTTTTACCCCCGATACCAAAAAAATCTACTGACAAGGTCCTGCTTAGTATTGATATCTTGGAAGTGTCTGATGAAGAACAATACGGACACGTTATGACAGGTTTATAATATGGGCTATCCGGGTCCAGAGTCGGGTCATATTTCGGCGCGTTTTTCAACCTTTCTGCCTGTTCCGAGTCACAATCCACATTATCCAGAAATTCCAAACTACATTTGCATTCGGGACAATAAGCATGGTACTCTTTAGAAGTATCAAAAAAACCAATGTCTGCATTGCGGACATGCATATACATCTTTATTTATAATCATTATCCCGCCTCCTTTTTATTTTCATCAATACCTCTAACCAAAATGCAAATCAAGCGCGTATCTCCCCAGTACACGCAAACTCACAGTACGGTATTCAGGACGATAGCGAATAGATTTTATGGTATGGCTTTTATCAATCTTTATGGAACGCTGTAAGTGCCTGTTTATGGGAATTTCCGGCGTTTCTTCTTTTTATCCTGCCCCGCCGCAAAGCGTAAAATAAGAAAAACGTCTGCTCCTGGGTCCTGCCTCACAGCCGGAAGGCAACGCCCACGGGAAAGGAAAGAGGGAACAAGGATGAAGGAATATTTAATTCAAGGTATCCAGGAGACTATCTCCGGGCTTAAGGAAATCAGCGCGCTCCTGGCTGACATCAGGAGGCAGGACGGCCTGCTGTCAGATTCCGACCTGGAAAGGATGCGCAGCCAGGCCTATGAGGCGGCGGAGCTTAAGGCCATGTCCCTCGCAGGCCCGCTGGCAGCCCCGTCAGAAGTCGCTGCCGCACCTGTCGCAGTGCCACTGCTTGCCAATCTTATTGCTGCCCAGGCCGAACAGGCCGGCAGACACCGCCCTGCCCATGAAAGAAATCTTGCGTATGTTCGTGGCATGGCAGTACGGGCATTCGATGCCAAAGCGGTTGCCCCTGTCACGGCCTTCCAATACCGCCTTCCCATAGGCAAGCTGGGCCTCCAGCTGGGCCCTCCGCGCCGCCAGATCACTGTCCCGATGGCTGTAGAGGTATTCGTCAAACTCCGGGGACGTCATGACCAGCTCCTCCCTCAGGAGCTGTTTCTGATCGTTAAGGATTATAGTCGAATGGCCCTCATACATATATTTCTCCGGCACCGGATACGTGACAGACTGGCAGTAATCACAGTAATGAGGATCGACGTCCTCACTGTTCAAGACAACCCTCCCACATTTCTTACAGTAATGCATTCTCATTATAGCCCTCTCCTCCTCTTGTTTTTTCAGGTTCATTCTACCACAGAATAGCCGGGGTGTCCACAGCCCTGGCGCATGCCTCCCGCTGCATATGGCTTTTCCTGCGTCCAGCAGGCTACAGTACGGTATTCAATATAATGCTTGTAGCCCTCATTTCCAGGCAGAAACCTACAGAAATCCCCTCCCAGCCGGAAACCAAGGCCCCATTTGTACCCTGCCCCCAGGGTACATTTTTAAGCTGCATAGGATAGGGGCGTCCCACGCTGCTGCATCCGCCCCTGCCCGCCGTACAGGCAGCACGGCAACACAAAGCAAAACACCACAAAACAGCTCAGAAAAGCCCCGGCCCAGGATGCCGGCATATAGCCGCACCCTTGCAGCCGGGCAGAGAAAAGGAGGAAACACTTATGGTCACGATCATCAGATGGCTCATAGTCAAGAAAACGCAAACCAAATGCAGGCTCGCATTCTGGCAGCTCATGGAGCAGCTGCTCCTGGGGCCTGCCGCACAGCCGGGAGAAGACGCCCCGGGGAAAGGGAAGGAGGGGCAGCGATGAAGGGATATCTGATACAAAGAATCCTGGAGGCCATCTCCGGGCTTAAGGAAATCAGCGCCCTCCTGGATGGCATCCGGAGGGAGGGCGGCCTGCTGGCAGGCCCTGATTTGGAACGAATCCGCAGCCGGGCCTATGAGGCGGCAGACGCCTATGGCAGGGAGGCGGCGGACTACCTGGCTGCCGTCCGCGACGCTTACCGCTACGGCTACGGGGACGACGCGGAGGAAATCGCCAGGCTGTCCCTCGCGCTACAGGGCGCAGGCGGCATGGCCGCGGAGCTTGCCGGGCAGTACATCGCCGCCACGGACAGGGCATTCCAGCTAGGCGGCTCCGTCGCCAGGCTGGCAGAGCTGCTCGACGGCACGGCCGCCGTCAGCAGCCGCAACGCCATCGGTCTGTCGGAACTCACGGAGGCCATGTCACTCGCAGGCCCGCTGGCAGCATCCCTGGGCCTTGGGGCGGACGAGGCCGCCGCCGCGCTCGGCACGATCGCCTCCGCCGCCGGGCAGGGCGGGCAGGAAGCCGCCGATTCCCTGGAAGGCATCCTGCTGAACATCCGCCAAGTTGCTGACGAGGGGGAAGGCGTCAGCGCGGAAGGGATCCGGGAATTCGAGGCCGCCTGCCGCTCGCTCGGCGTGTCGCTGGAAGAGACACGGGACGGGGCCATTGCCCTGCGCAGCCCCATGGACGTGCTGGGGGAACTGTCGGAAGCGTATTCCACGCTCGGGCCGGATGACCCCAGGCGTTCCGGCCTGCCGGAGGCCTTAGGCGGCTCCCAGGCAGAAGCCCTGGACGCCCTCTTAAGCAACTACGGCGCTTACGAGAAGATGCTCGGGGACTACGCGGGAGGCGTCGGCTCCCTGTCAGCCCAGGCCGGGCTGGCGGCAGATTCCTGGGAAGCCTCCATGAGCCGCCTTTCCGGCACATGGGAGGAGGCCCTCGGCAACATCGCGGACCCTGCCGCTGTAAGTTCCGTCCTGGACGCCCTGGACGGCGTCCTCTCCGCCACCGCCGGGATCACGGAGGCCCTCGGCCCCCTCGGCTCGCTCGGCCTCGGGGCGGGCCTGCTCGCCTCACTCAAAGACGTCGGTAGGGAAGGAACGTATTCCCCAATGGATATGCCGACAGCGGCATGAGTCCTCCGGGATACCGGAGTCTCCATGCCGCCGAATGTGCGATACACAGGGTAAATAAACAACAGGGACAATATGCGGGAACAAAGTACAACGGCTGCGTAATGGCAGCGTATCACTACTCCCCCGCCGCGGCGACGCGGCGCGGGTCGTAACAACGTGACGCTCGATGAATCCGCAGGGACAGGCCTCAGAGAGTCTGAGGCAAGCCCTCACAGAAGCGACAACTCCCACAGCGGGCCATATGCAACGATGCCCGCTGAAGATGCGCTCGGTACTGCCTGGCATGGCAGGGCAGCCCGTGAGACGGCTGCGCAAATGCAGGGCCTTGCCCCCCTGCCCATGCATTGTGGAAATGGCAAAAGAACAGAAATGTGGAAGCTGTCCTCAAAACAAAGGGAAAGGCGCGCCGCCATAACGGCGGCACGCCCTCCCCTCCGTACTCCAGGACAGACTAACTTTAGAATATGGCAATCCCAGAGACTGGAAACCAGGGGCGCGGCAGCCCCGTCAGAAGTCGCTGCCGCACCTGTCGCAGTGCCACTGCTTGCCAAGCTTATTGCTGCCCAGGCCGAACAGGCCGGCAGACGCCGCCCTGCCCAGGAACGAAATCTTGCGTATGTTCGTGGCATGGCAGTACGGGCATTCGATGCCAAAGCGGTTGCCCCTGTCACGGCCTTCCAATACCGCCTTCCCATAGGCAAGCTGGGCCTCCAGCTGGGCCCTCCGCGCCGCCAGATCACTGTCCCGATGGCTGTAGAGGTATTCGTCAAACTCCGGGGACGTCATGACCAGCTCCTCCCTCAGGAGCTGTTTCTGATCGTTAAGGATTATAGTCGAATGGCCCTCATACATATATTTCTCCGGCACCGGATACGTGACAGACTGGCAGTAATCACAGTAATGAGGATCGACGTCCTCACTGTTCAAGACAACCCTCCCACATTTCTTACAGTAATGCATTCTCATTATAGCCCTCTCCTCCTCTTGTTTTTTCAGGTTCATTCTACCACAGAATAGCCGGGGTGTCCACAGCCTTAGCGCATACCTCCCGCTGCATATGGCTTTTCCTGCATCCAGCAGGCTACAGTACGGTATTCAAGACGTTCCGCAGCGGCATGGACAAGGCAAGCTCCAGATGGGGGATGTTCGGGCGTTCCTTCGATGAGATTGGGGCTGCCATCGCCGGGAGGCTGGATGGCCTGGGCAGGGATTCCCAGTCAGCCGATGGCCTGGCTAATCCCGCCAGCATCTTCAGGCGGCTGTACCCCAGCAAAGAATCCATACAGCCGAAGCTGAAAAACGTCGATGCATTATACCCTAAAATAGATGAAAGGACTTTCGACTTCGATAAATGGATAAAAGAATTGAATATTATGGACAAGCTGGTCCAAGACAATATCATATCCTGGACGGACTATTCCGACGGATTAGACGAGAACCAAAGATGGATTGCCAAGTGGGGGCAGCAGACGCAGGGGCAGATCCGGACGCAGGAGGACATGGTCAGGGCCAACCAGGCCGCCCGCAGCTCCGCCCTCGCCCAAAATGAGGCCCTTATGGCGCAGACTTTCTCAGCCAAGGCCGGAAGCATGGCGTTTCGGTCGCTTGCGGCTATCGGCAACATGGCCCTGTTCACGGCCGTCGCAGAGGGGATACAGCTTGTCGCCAACGCCATGGACAGCTGGATCCATGCCGATGAGATTGCACTTGAGAAGGCCAGCGAGGCACAGTCCAGGGTCGATGGACTCAACAGCAGCTACAAGTCCCATAAAGACGCCGCCCGGGAGCTTGGGGCGCAATACGAGAAGCTGTCTGGAGGCGTCGACACCTCCACCAACGCCAATCTCTCTCTTTCAGACGAAGACTACAAATCCTACCTGGACATCACCAATCAGCTGGCAGAAGCCTTCCCCACGCTCCGGACCGCGCTGGACGAGAACGGGAACGCTATCCTCTCGCTCGGGCAGGATGGACGCACGGCTTCCGAAGAGCTGGCAAAGCTGCTGGAAACAGAGGAAGAACTGAACAGCTACGAGATTTCCAAAGACCTTGGCGCTTTATTTGCAGGCGTGTCCGTAAGAATGAAAGACGCTGAAGCAGACGCCGCCCTATACAACGAGTCACAGGAAGCTCTGGACAACATAAGAAAGCTGATGGAAGGGCAGTCCGACCTGTCAGAAGGCATCCGGGTATCCGGCGATTTCTCACAAAAAGCAGACTCTGCATATTACAACGCGATTTACGCAGCAATGCAAGAATTCTACGAATCGCTCAGCACAGACCGCAAGCTGCAGCTTGCCGACGCCTTAGACCCCGGGAAGCTCATGGAGGTAGACAGCCGCGGAGGATTCGACTTCTACCTAAGTACCTTCCTGCTGACCCCGGAGGAACAGCAGCAGCTGCAGGATAGAATCAAGACGCAGGCCGGAAGCACGGTAGGCCTCATCGGAGAACAGATTGGCGACCTGTTCCACGAACAGGCTGCGAAGAAACAGGACGCAGAGCTGGCCTGGAAAGACTTCCTCCCGTCCCTGACAGCGGCAATGAAATCAAAGAGTACCTTCCAATCCCTTGGGGAAGGGCCGTTCGGAAAAGAGATACAAGATCTCGCGGCCGACATAGTCTCCGGCCTCGACTCCGACATCGCATACGAAATGGAAAAGACGGGAGGCGCATACGAATGGGTATTTGAATACATCCTTCTGCCGCTAACGAAGCTGGACGATTCCGGCCGGGAATCCGTGGGAAAGGCCTTTAACAGGCTGCTTGCACTGAACCCAGACGATCTGTCGGAAACGAACCAGTCCAGCATTGACCAATTCACCAGACAGATTGCGGAAAAACTGGGGATGGACAGCGAAACGATACGCCTGAACCTGGGATTTGAGGCCGATGAGAAACTCGCCGCCCAATACGACGCTGCGATAAAAGATGCGTCTGAAAAGTTCGGAACCCCCAAATCCAGCACAGAAGATACATTTACAGAGCTTGGCATTGATACTACCGAAGAAATTGATTCCTGGAATAAAGTGGCAGCTGAGGCCAGCGATGCCGCCGACGCTGCCAAAAGGTACAAAGAAGCCACACGTGATACAACTTCCTTCTCCAAAGCCTGGGCCTCCCTCGACAACCCAGATGCCTGGACGAACACCGCGAGCATGGAAGATGTTTCCGCCAGTTCGCTCAAAGACAGCTACCTCTCCCTCGCAAAGGCCGGGCAGCTGACGTCCGAAGCTTTCCTCAGCGTCCACGGCTCAGAATCCTTCCTCGCCCGGCTCGGACTGAATCCAAACGATACGGACGAAATCAAAGATATCGTAAGCGAAATCAACGCGCTTGTCTCATCCACAGACCAGCTATCCTCCATGGAGAGAGGCATATCCGGGCTGTCCGCGAATCTCCAGGCCAAACAGCAGAATCCAGACTCTGCCATCAGCGCAGCAACGTTCTCTGGCATGGATGCCGGGCTAAAGGCACAGACCGCAGAGTGGGACAACTACGTCTCCGTCCTCGGCAATGCCTCCTCTTCCACCGAAGAAATCCAGGATGCCACCAATAAGCTCGCCACCGCCTACATGAAGAGCAGCAACTTCCTTGCAAACCTCACGGAGGCAAACCAGGGCTATTATGTCAGCCAGCTGCAGGCAATGAACATAGACAACGCAGAAGAACTTGTGCAGCAGAGCCTCATGGAAAAATGCCAGATCCATGAATTAAGCCTGAAAGCCCTCGCTCTCACCAAAGACGACGTGAATGCAAAGACGATAAACAGCGCCGCAGACCTTCTGACGGAGGCTAACGCATCCGAAGCAGTCAGATGTTCCATCGCTAAATGCATCGCGTCAGAAAGGATATTCTCAGAACAAAACTTAAACTCTAAAGACAAAGTAGCCCAACTCAAACAGCTGATAACTGCATTCTGCGGCGTCGGGTTAGCTGCCGAGTTTGCCGCGTCTTTAACTAACAAAGATGCCAAAAATCCCTATGAGGAACTTACCCCGGAAGCAGCTTTCCTAAACATAATGGACAAAGCTGCCAAGGCTGCTAGCATCCCGACTGATATTGGCAGTGGCTCCGGTGGCTCAGCCGCCTCCTCTCCCGCCCCCGAAAAGACCGAAACGCCGGAAGATTTTGACTTCATCGAGACTGCCCTATCCCGCATCAAATCCAGGTTAGAGGACGTCAAAACCGCGGCAAAAGAAGCCTTCCGCTCCTTCACAGACCGGGGCAAAACTTACGCAGCCGCACTTTCTGCCATTACGGAGGAAATCAACGCCCAAGAGCAGGCCAAGGCCAAGTACATGGACAAGGCAAACAGCGTCGGGCTGGAGGCAAACTACGCCATCTGGGTGCAGAACGGGGACTCGGAAATCAGGACCGTGAAAGACGAAGGGATAAAGCAGCGCATCCGGGAATACAAGGAATGGTATGAGAAAGCCCTTGCGTGCGGAAAAGCCGTCTCCGACCTCAAAACGGAACAGGAAGCCCTTGCAAGGGAAAGCATCGAACTCATGCTGACACACTACGACAAGCGCAACGCGGCGGCGGAAAGCGCCAAAGACCGGGCACAAGCCAACATGGAACGCCGGGAAGCCTGGGGCATGGCTCCATCTGCAAAAAGCTACGCCCAGATAAACAAGTCCAGCGTAAAGCAGATCGGCTACTACAAATCGATGAACGAGGAACTTGAGAAGCTTAAGAAAACCGTCTCTGAAGGCTCCGAAGCCTGGGAAGAATACCAGGAAAGGATTGACTCCAATAACAAATCCGTCATTGACTTAAAAGCCAACATATTTGAGACGGCAAAGGAAGCCGCTGCCCTTGCCGCCCAAAAGGCAGAAAAGAAAACCGCCAAGAATGATTCAAACATCGAATTCCTGGACGCGCAGATGGGCAACACCATAAAAGCGAAAAAGAAGAACACCCTTATCGACGCCAAAATCGCCAACATAAACCAGCAGAAGGACGCCTACAAAGCAGCCGTGGCCGACGACAAAAAGAGCGTCCGAAACGCCTCCAATGTCCTGAACAAATTTAAGCAGACAGCTGACAACAAGACGCTGCTGAAAAAAATCAGGTCACACGTAAAATCCGGGAAGAAACTTCCCGGCAGCCTCCTCAAAGCAGCCGGAAAGTTAAGCGATAACGGCAAGCTCCTCGCCGCCTGCGCTAAGTACAACGCTTATATGGACGCGTTCCTGGCAGACAAGGAAGCCGCCGCTCTATTCGCCCAGACTTCCAAGACGGACATTGCCGACCTATGGCTTGAGAAATTCTCAAACAATTCAGGCAAATGGGACAACAAAATCTATAACAATACACAAAAGGAGACGTCCCTTAACGCCCGGATAGGGATAAACGAAGCCGGAGGCAAAAAGAAATACAACCAGAAACTATATAATTCCCAGATTACCAACGCAGAAAGCATACGGAAAAAACTTATACAGAAAAGGAACGCCCTGCAGAAACAGCTTGACAAACTTACCTTATCCGGGAAAGTCAAGAAAGGCTCTTCCCAGTGGTATCAGATGACCCAGGAAATTGACGGGACGGTCAACGCCATCGATGAAGCGGCGCAGTCTGTCCTCAATTACAAGAAAGCCCTCCAAAGCCTGAAATGGGATCTGTTTGACGAGGCCATGGACACGCTCAAACGCGTGAACACCGAGGCAGACTATTACATCGACCGTATGGCTGACGAGGAACTTGTGTCCAAAGACAGCGGCAGCCTCACAGACTATGGGAACGCGACCCTCGCCCTCCGCAAAAACAACTACGATTCTTATCTTGCCCAGGCAGAGCAATATCAGAAAAAGTACGAAAAGATGGAAAAGCGCATACGCAAGGGCAAACTGGACGGCAGCGATACCGACGTCATCGCCAGGATGCGCGAACTGAAAGATGCGCAGCAGGAAATGATTCTCATGGCACAGGAAGAACTGCAGATGGGAAAAAGCCTCCTGCAGGAAGTGTATGACAAACAGCTTGAAAAAGTAAGCGAACTCATTTCCAAATATAAGGAACTCATGCATTCCGAAAAAGACGCCTACGAATACCAGCGCACCATTGAGCAGAAAGTAAAAGACATTGCCACCCTGCAGAAACGCATGGACGCATACGCCGCAAACGACGACACGGAAGAAAACCGCGCCAAAATCCAGAAAATCAAGACGGAGCTTGCAGACGCAAAGCAGGGCCTAAAGGACACGCAGTACGACAAGTACCTGTCCGACACGGAAACCATGCTGGACGAGATGTATGAAGACATGGAGTCCTTCCTGGAAGGGAAGCTTGACAACACTGACGCCATCCTGGAAGGGATTTCCCAAACACTGGGATCTGGCAGCGAGGCAATCGTCGAGACCCTCCGCTCCATTGACGGTGGCTTAAGCTCCGTGATGGAAGGCCTCATCAAAGGATTGCAGACGAATTCCGACCTCGCTGATAAAACGGTTGCAGATTCAGCCATCGTCCCCACGCCGCCAGACACCGGCAACATCAAAAATCAAGTCCTGGAAGGTGAAATGCACCAGCGGGAACTCCCCTTTAAAAAGAAAGACAAGAAAAAGCAAAAAAACAAGAAAACTTCCGGCAGGAAAAGAAAACCAAAATATCCCTCTAACGGCTTTCTCATTGAAAAACACGTATTGGAAGGGAAAGATTCGTTACAAAAGCCATTGAGTCTGGAATGGTCAATCCAGAACAAGAATAAAACCCTGGAAGACTTAAAGGATTCTGCAAAAGAAGAGGAACTCAGAAACCCCGGCGGGTATTTTGCAGAAAATGAAATCCTCGAATCCATCTTCCGTAAGGCAGGCAACGGCATCGCCGGGGTATACGACCCCTACGCGCTGATGCAAGGCGTTTCCCTGGCTTCCCTGCAGGAACCCACCGCCATGACGCCGCCGGCAGAAAACGTCATAGGAACGCAGAACATAAGCATCGATCTTGGAGGCATCACCATGAACGGCGTCAGCGACCCGCAGGCCTTTGCACAGCAGCTCCGGGAAGAAATATGCCAGAATGGGCAGACCACAAGATGCATCACGCAAGCCGTACTCTCCAGCGCGATGGGGAACGGCATCGGCAGGGCAAGGCTCTACCGACACTGATTCGGCCAGCGGGGATTTCATGCAAACCTGTCGGCGCTAATCTGGCCAGCAAGGATTTCATGCAGAAAAGGACGTCATTCTGGAAATGAGCAGGCAATCTGTACGCTGACGCCAGGGTACAAATTAAAGTTACACAGGGCAGGGCGGGCTGCCGCTACGAAGCCCCTGCCCTGCTGCCGGCCTGCAGGCATCTGACACCTTTTGGCTTACAATAAGAAAGTTGGTGATAATTTTGGAAAATGACGAACTGAAGTTATACCGCGGAGAGGATTTTGCCATTTCAAGGCATATCACAATCCACCAGCCGTCGCTGGATGAAATATGCAGCTATGGGGAACGGGACTATTATTCCATGGTCTGCCAGCTGACGGCAACCCCGCAGTCCATGATATGGCAGCTGTGGAGCATGGGCATCGATTACACGAAGCTGACGCCGTTTGAGATGTTCTGCGGCTTCCTATTCTCAATCTATCCAAAGGAAAAAACTTCCATCCTCTTCGGGAACCTGGATTTCAGAAAATTTCAGGCCACGCAGCGCGAAGAGGACGGCTCCCCGCTGCTGCGCCAGGTCATCCGAAAGAACTGCGCCGGCGACATCCAGGAAGAGGAAATCATCATAGATGAATACACCTATCTCGTAATCACAGATTATCTGAGGCAGATGCATTTCATCCACAAAGATGAGAAACTCCCTGCAAATGAGGCGACAAAAACAATCCTCATTGAAGACGCCAGGGAAGAATACCTACGGAACAAAGGCAAGCCATTCCATTTCCCGTTGCAGAACATGGTTTCCGCCATGGTCAACAGCGAAGGCTTCAAGTACAGCCACAGCGAAGTCTGGGACATGAAGATCAATGCATTCATGGATTCCGTAAAACGGATTTCCAAAATCAAAAATGCGGAACTGCTCTTACAGAGCGGATACTCCGGGTTCGGGGTAAACCTCAAAGAAATACCAAACAAACAATTAGACTGGATTGGAGAACTTGCCTGACAAGTTCTCCTCCTAGAAAGGAGAAATCATGGCAGAAAAGATTTACAAGAACAACCTGAACATCAAGATACCTACCGTCGTCATAAAACGCCGGAATTATGAGAATATCGGCTCCGTAAAGGCATACGGCCTGACCTATACCAAGCATTTCAATTCACCCAACGAATTGTCGTTCACGGTACACGCCTCAGATACAGACAGCCATATCTGGGAGGAAGTCAACGACTATAACATCGTCTGCCTTCCGGAATATGGAGAATACTTTGACATGCAGGCAGAAAAGACAGAAGACCTGGAAGTCGTGAAGAAAGTGACATGCCGTTCCTTATGCGAGTCGGAGCTGTCACAGGTGAACCTCTATGACATTGAAATCAACACCGAAGCAGACATCGCGAGGGACGATTACGACCCCAACTTCCCCACCGTCTTTTACCGCAGCCCCAGCGACACGGCAGCGTACCAAGCCATCTGGGACAGCGACAAGAAATACACCGTAATGAATGAGAATGGAGGCGAAGACAGGGCAGCCACGCTGGAAATGAGACGGCGAATCCTGAAATCCTCCTCCCTCCTGCACCGCATCCTGGACAAGGCTTCCCACTACTCTGTCGGCCACATCGACAACAGCCTCAAACAGCTGTCCTCCTGGCACGAATTTTCCATATCCAATACAACGGTTTACGACACGCTGATGGGCGAAGTTGCCGAGCTGTACAAATGCCTGTTCATTTTCCGTGCGGCAGACCGAACCGTCAACGCCTACGATTTATGCAATACGTGCAAATGCGGATACCGCGGGGAGTTTACCGGCGTATGCCCGGAATGCGGGCAGGCTGACGTCAGCGGCGCCTACGGAAAGGACACGTCCATCTACATTTCAAAGGACAACCTTGCCCGTTCAGCCTCCATCAAAAGCAACAAGGATTCCCTTAAGAACTGTTTCCATGTAAAGGGCGGGGACGACGTCATCACCGACGCCCTTGCCAGCCTCAGTCCCGGCGGAAGCAGCTACATCTATTATTTTTCCCCGGAGGCAAAAAATTCCATGCCCCAAGGCCTTGTTGCAGTGATAGACAGATACAATGACAGTTACGGCTACTCATACGACCGCAAACCCTTCGCTGTGCCTGATGTTGCCGGCTATAACGCCATCGTAAACAGCATCAGCCAAAACTTTCCCGATAAGGATGAATTCGGGAATGACAGGGACAGATTCCATCCCATAGAGACAACGCTGGCGTCCGGGCAGCATTATGCGCAAGGTTACAAGAACATCATCCGTTATCTCAACGAAGCCACGGACATTGCTTACTTCCTGCAGTCGTCCATGTTCCCCACAATCGCCACGGAACAGGAAACGCTGGAAGACACGCTTGCCAGGCTGACTGCTGAGAATTTAAGCCCCATCAGCGTTCCTTATGCCCAGACGTCCGTCTTGACGTCCATAGACCGGGCTGTGGAAAATTACTGCAGGATATATGTCAACACTGCATTATATAGGATCTCAACAGAAAATACCTCCCTCTCCGAGCAAGACGGGCAGACCACATGGCACGGCACAATCCGGCTGACGGAACTTGCAGACAAGAGCCATTCCGGGCAGGCAGAAATCTCTTTGGCTGTTAATTCCGACCTGGAAAACTTCCTAAAGCAGAAATTAGAGAAAGAACTGGCAAAAGCAGATCGGTATGCAAAGCCGATCACAGACATGGGACTGGATGAGACGGAATTTGCCACGAAATTGAAATTATACAACATGGATTACCTTTCCGGCATCGAGGCCTCTTTCCAGAACTGCCTGGCAATCATAGTAAAGGCCTGTTCCGAAACGTCCGGGGGCAAGGAATTATATGACACATTCTATGAGCCATACAACAAGCGCATCAAATGCATTGCCGATGAAATTGCCTCTAAGGCCGGCCAGCTGGAAACCGTGAAGAAAATATCCGAGAGCCTGAGAGCCATAAAGGAGGCAGAACGAAAGGAACTGGATTTCAGGACCTTCCTCGGCGATGAACTGTGGGCTGCATTCTGCTCCTACCGAAGGGAAGACAGCTACCAAAACGACAGCTATATCAGCAGCGGGCTTACCGATTCCCAAATCCTCGATAAGGCGCAAGAACTCCTAGACGCCGCAAAAAAGGAACTCTTCAAAGCCGGGAATATGCAGTATGAAGTAAGCGCAGAAATCAACAACCTGCTTGCCCTCCCGGAATTCGGCGATTTCGCCAAAGATTTCCAGGTGGGGAACTGGATCCATATGATGGTAGATGAGACTGTCTACCACCTGAGGCTGATTTCCTGCCAGTTCACCTTTGAAGACCAGATTTCCATCAGCGTGGAATTCTCGACTCTGGCAAAGACTGCCGACGGGATTTCAGACTTTGAGTCTGTCATCCGCACAGCCAGTTCCCTGTCCTCCTCCTATTCTTCGTTCAAACAGCAGATGAGCCATGCCGTCTCTGCCTCTGCGTATGTGAGCGACTGGATTAAGAACGGCCTGGACGCCACGAAAACAAAACTGGCCAACGATTCTTTGACGCAGGAAATCGTCATGGACGCCAACGGCATCCTCTGCCGCGCCTATGACGACATTGCGGACGGGTACGACCGCCACCAGCTGAAGCTCAACCGCAACGCGCTTTTCCTGACCGACGACGGCTGGCAGACCATCCACAGCGCAATCGGCAGATATTATTATTACGACCCTGAGACGGAAAAGGAAATGGCCGGTTACGGCGTGATTGCTGACAATATCGTGGGAAGGTTCATCCTCGGGGAAAACCTGGGGATTTACAACAAGAACAACTCCCTTACGTTCGATATGGATGGTCTTTGTGTGCGGAGCAGCAAAAATGCCGTCACCATCAACCCCAATGCTTCCAGGCTCTTGCGGATTTCCAAATGCAGCGCTGTTCCGTCACAAGATGACGACATCCTATATTGCGATGAACATGGCAATCTGCATATGACCGGAACCGTACACGCCACCGACGGCTCTTTTACCGGGACTGTACACGCTACCGACGGCTCTTTCCATGGTACGGTCGAAGCAACCGACGGTTCTTTTACCGGGACTGTACACGCTACCGACGGCTCTTTCCATGGTACGATTGAAGCCACCGACGGGTTTTTCCGGGGGACAGTCGACGCCGTTGACGGTACTTTCCGTGGAGAAATCCTCTCAGAAAATGGGCAGATCGGCGGTTTTACCATTACGGATTCTGCTTTTTATAACGGCATCTCGGGCCTGAAAGAAAAGGATAGAGGAGGGATTTACCTAGGAACAGACGGATTTCGGTTTAACGGTACGTCAAAAGGATGTTACGTAATGATTGAAGATGGCGAACTCTTTTCCTATGGTACCTATGGCGTCTCGACTTTTTCAGACGGAGGCATTACCTGTTTTAACACGTCAAACGATAAGAAAGGATCGACAAGCGTCGGTTTTTTTGTAGAAGAAAGATACTCCCATAATTCCATTTCCATGACGGTGGACGGACTGGATATCTTAAATAACGATACCATCGTATTCAGAATAGATATGAACGGCAAAGTATATGGGGACAAATTTGCCAACTCAGACGATAAGAACTTGCTGCGGTTTAAGGATAACAATCTTTCCGTCGGAGATAGCAGCTATGGCGCCCTCATCCTCAAAGGAGGCTCCGTCACCTTAGGCTCTGCCTCCGGGGCCACCGTCACCTCCGACGAACGCCTGAAAAATTCTTTCCGGCCGTTAGACGAATTCGACGAGGTATTCCTGGCTCTCACCCCCTGCGCCTTCCGGTTTAACAACGGATCTTCCGGCCGGATGCATTTCGGGTTCGGAGCGGGGCAGGTCAAAGAAGCCTTCCTCTCCCATGGCTTCACCACCAAAGATTTCGGCGGCTTCGTGCAGATGAAAAGCAGCCCGGACAACGAAGAATTCAACGGCTGCGAAGACCCCATGGGGCTGATTTACACGGAATTCACTTCCTGGAACACCCACATGATCCAGAAGCTTTACCTGGAAAATGAAACTTTAAGACAACGCATCGCAGATTTAGAACAGCGGATGGCATGAAGCCATCTGTTTTATGACTCAAGGAGGAACTAATCTATGAAATTAAAAGCAACTGACATCTTAAACATCCTTCACTCTCTGGAAAAACTTTCTGACACGGAACTGGACTTAGATTCCGCTTGCATCATTGCCAAAGACATGAATGAGCTGGCAGTGGCAAAGGGAGTGATTGACGCCAAACGCAACAAATTAGTCACGGAATATGCAAAAAGAGACGCAGACGGCAACATCTGCCAGTCTGACGATGGGAGCGTAGAAATCACGGAACCGAAAACCTTCTCTGCAAAGATGGAGGAGCTGCTGTCCTCAGAAGCAGAAGCCGATATCCGCAAAATCCCCAAGGACGCATTATGCGGGATTAAGGTATCGCCCAAAACCCTCCTCCCGCTGATGGCTATTATGGAGGAATAAAATATGTATGCGATAGATTTTGAATACGACCAAAAAAGATTATCAGAATTCCATATGATTGTCTGCTCGTTTGACGGCAGCTCAGGCATGGAGACCGTATCTTCCGGCGCAGATATCACTTACGCCCAGGAAAAGCCGGGCGGTTCCGATATCTTCCATCTGCACGCGTCCTCTTACGACGCCCCTTACAGCTGCACCTTCCAAATCTGCAAAAGCCCCTGCATGAGGTACAACCCCGGAGATATGTATTTATCCCCATCGCAGCTGTCAGAGATACAGCGGTGGCTCTGCCGGGACTCCTACCATCCGTTCAAGATTGCCCAGGATGGCTACACAGACATTTACTGGAACGCCACTTTCACTGCCAAGCAGATTAATTGCAACGGCAGGATTGTCGGGCTGGAACTTACGATGTATACGGACGCCCCTTATGCCTACCATGACGCGGTCGCCTATGATTTCCATTTTAACACTTATGATATAAATAACCAGTTGGAAGCGGAAAAGAAATATTTCCCAAACCTTTCCGATGCAGAAGGATACCTTTATCCTGACCTGGAAATCCAGATACAAGAGGAAGGGACGTTTACGCTGACGCTGGATGGACGGACGACCGAGATCAAAAACTGCAGGAACGCAGAAACCATCACCATCAACGGCCCCCGGCAGATTATCTCTTCCTCCGATCCGGCCCATAACATCGCGGCAGACTTCAACTTCATTTTCCCCAGGATCCAGCGGGATTACGGGACAGAGGAAAGCTGCATATCCGCCAACCTGGCGTGCGGCATAACGCTCAGATACTCTCCCATCATGCTGGTGGGATTATAAGAAAGGAGAAATTATGACTTTTACACATGAAATCACGTTAGACCTCAGCTATAACAAACTCAAAACCATACACATCAAGCAATACACAAAGAACTGCTTTCTGCTCCGTGTCAGCCTGACTGACAGAGGCGAGCCGTTCCATGCAGACAAGAACAGCCAAAGCTGCTTCTTTAAAATGGAGACCCCGGACAAAAGATACATATTCACAGACTGCACAATCAACGATGACGGCACCATTGACGTACCCATTCCAGAGGGCGCCTGCCTTGCCGCCGGAAACGGGACGGCAGAGCTTGTATTTATAAAATCAGAGCTTGCCGCTAAAAATAACCCGCAAGGCGCATCTTCCAATAGCCTTCCAGCCAATCCCGCGAAGGAGTCAGCCGACCGCTCTTCTTCAAGCATTGACAAAAAGCCTGACGACAGCTATGCTTTTGCAACCATGAACCTGAACGTCAATATTATCGCAAGCTCTTATTCCAATGACTGCATTACTTCTTCCAACCAATTCGACGCCTTAGACAAAGCCTTGGCGGAAGCAAAGCAGACTTTCAAAGAAGTAACGGAGGCGGCTAAAGCAAGCGCTACGCAAGCCAAGTCCTATGCCGTCGGAGGCACTGGCACCCGGGAAAATGAAGAAACAGACAATGCAAGATACTATTGCACGGAAACGCAGAAAAATGCAAACACAGCGACTGCCAAGGCAACGGCTGCTTCCAACTCTGCCGCTTCTGCCAGCCAAAGCGCAGCCTCTGCCAGCCAAAGCGCAGCTTCCGCTTCTGGCTCTGCATTGCTCTCCCAAAGCTATGCCGTCGGAGGCACCAGCCTGAAAAGACCCAACAACCAAGCAGATACGCAAGACAATGCAAAATATTATTACACGAATGCAAAAGAATTTTATGAAAAAACTAAGCAGATCCACGACAGCTTCTCCGGCGCGTTGCGCCCAATGGGTACGGTGGCATTTGCCAATCTTCCCGCCCTGGCAGACGCCAGAGAGGGCGATATGTACAACATCTCCGACCAGTTCATCACGAACGCGAACTTTATGGAAGGAGCTAATCTCACGATTCCGGCCGGCTCAAATGTTTACAAGACTGCCGGCGGCAAATGGGACGTGCTGGCCGGAAGCCTCGTGGCAGGCGTGAAAGGCGAGGCCGAGAAAACTTATCGGAAAGGAAACGTGAACCTCACGCCAGCAGATGTCGGGGCGCTCGCACTGTCGGGAGGAACCCTCAGCGGAAGCGTGGCTCCTGCCGGTGGGATTGCATATGCAGGAAAGAATTCGTATCTCTCGTACCCGGATGATGGAACTCTTGTATCAACCAACTCACCCACAGGCTACCTGAGAATATCGTTGCCCGTTTCCTGGACAAACACCATGGTAAAATTCACAGTATCCATTTACGAGTACACGACCGGGGAATCCATAGATTACCACCTCTCAGGCTACAACTATGGAGGAGGCCCACAGTGGCTTAACTGCACTGCCGTATGTGTCGGAAAAGCCGGGGCCTCCCACGCAAACCTCCCGGTCAGGTTCGGGCATGACGGCAGCAAATGCGCGGTAACGATTGGGGAAGCCTCCACAGTATGGCACTACCCGCAAGTGAAAGTGCATGACGTCGTCCTTGGATACAGCAATTACGGCTTTTCCTCCTGGCATTCGGGGTGGGGAGTGGCGGTAAATGCCTCCGCCCTTCCCACCATCTCCACGACTATCAGCAACACCCATGTGGCATATGGCGGGAACGCCGCCACTGCAACCAAAGCCACGCAGGACAGCGACGGGAATGTGATTAAGGATAGCTATATCAGCAGAAAGACAATCAATGGCGGAAGCTTTAATGACCAAACAACCCCGGGGTATTATCTGATGAGAAATTGCAGCAATTCCCCGAATTCCTCCTACAGCGATTATGGATTGATTGTATTTAAAAATTCATATGACAGAATATTGCAGATAGCAATCCCTATAAATTCCTACGGCGATGCATATTACCACAAAATATTTATCTATAAACGTGATCAATACCAATACAGAAGCCCCTCCGTTTCTTGGGGAATTTGGGGAAATTATGAAGACGACGTATTAAACAGAGTCTACCCCGTTGGCTCCATCTACATGAGCGTCAACTCCACCAACCCTTCCACCCTGTTCGGCGGTACGTGGGTTCGCTGGGGCAACGGAAGGGTTCCGGTCGGGATATCTGAATCAGAAACAGAATTCAGTTACTCCGAAAAGACAGGCGGATCCAAGACAGTAGCCTTATCTGTAGCCAACATGCCCCAGCATGACCATGCAAGCGCAGGGGCGTCATTTGGGTTCAGCTGCTATGCATTGGAACGAGCCGGGATGAATAATCCGAAACTATTTGAAGCCAGGGGCAATGCCACACTCAGTGGCAGCGGACATATTAAGCGTCTGAAAGCCACCGCCAACCAGGAAGAAACAGGCGATTCCGCGGACACGATAACGATGAACACCGCCCATACGCATTCCAAACAGGGCTCCGGCACTGCCCACAACAATCTGCAGCCGTATATCACTTGCTATATGTGGAAACGGACGGCATAACAACAACCAGGGCAGAGCCGCCTACTCCAGGCGGCTCTGCCCTGGCCTTGATTCCAAAAATCTTATGCATATAATCATCAGGTGACTTCCTACACCGAAGTAAGTCTAAAATGATTGTTAATTTTTGAGCTGCTACTCTTTGATTTTGTCAATGTCAGTGAGATTGACGCCTGCTATGTTGAGCATTGCTTTTAAAGATAAATAGTCATCCTTTAAACTCTCATATGTTTTCGTTGCATTCTCTTCTTTCGCTATCAACATATGCTTCTGAACCTTCTGAAATTGTTCTATTGCATCCTTCGCTACTTTAAGAGTATTGGGCATATAATCACCTAATTTCTATCAACTGTCTATAACGGTAATTTAATTATACCAATGTGCTTTTTTCGTGTAAAGCCTTTATTGAAACACCAAAGAGCTTTTTATGGTTTATTGGAATGTGCCGCTATCCCAGCCGCCCTATCCGCCTATCCCAAGCAGTTCTGCCCTGGCCTTGATTCAAAAAGCTGAAAACCCGCCAAACCGTACCTCACAGTCTTTGCGGTAAAACGACACCCCATAGCAGCCGACCGTCTTATACCCTTCCGACCGCAGCTCTTCCATGTATCTCTTTTCATAAATCTGCCTCAGGGCCTTCTCGGCATCCTCTTCCAGCTCGTCAATGGAACCCGAAACCTTAAGTTCCAGCACAAACGCCTTTCCCCGCAGGGATGGGCTTCTGGCCATGATGTCGGAACGCCCATTGCCAGACTCACGGTTGGACTTCACCAGGTAATCCTCGCTCTGGCTCAGAATCCCCGCCAGGAAGCCATGGTAGAAGTTCTCCGCGCTGTCATAAAAGCTGATGGTCTGGAACAGCTGCCCCGAGAGGATTCCCCCCATGCGAACGGCATCCCCCTCCTCCATCGCCCGGTATAAGCCATGGAAGTCCTCCCGCTCCATCACTTCTTCCAGCCAGGCCAAAATGGTGTTCTGGTAAATGGTCTTCACTTCCGTGTTGGGAATCCGGGCACGCAGGAAGACGGCAGACTCCCTGAAATACTCGCTCTCCTTGGTCAGATACCCAGTGAAACAAAGGATGTTCCACAGGTTCTCCCCCCTACCGTGAATGTCGCCATACGTGACCTCCTCATGCACCTGGATATCCAGCGTCCCCCCATCAAGAAGCAGCTCTATCTGGCCCTTCGTCTCAAGGTCTGCCCTTGCAATCAGCTCCCTGATGATGTCATTGGAGCTGGTGTTAATCCAATATGGGCGCGGAAACGCTTGGATGTCCGCACAGACGTCATACATAAAATTTATCACGCTCCAGGGGTTATAGACCTCCGTATTCCCGAACGTGTACCCGTCATACCATTCCTTCATTGTCGGGAAACGGCCCTTTGCACCGTAATCCCCCATCATCTGCAGAACCTCTGCCTCCGTAAACCCGAAATGCTCGCTGTACCTTTTATCTAGTAGGATGACCGTCTTCCTGCCAAACACCTGACAGAGGCATTTGCTTAAAAATTTCAATACCCCGGAATAATCGTCATATTCCGCTTTCCCGCTTACAATTTTCCGATACATGATTACATCATCCACACTCAGTTTACCGCTCTCCAAAACATACTGATGCCTCTGGAATTCTTCTGCAAGCGCGTTCCACACCTTGCCATATGCCGATGTAAAGACAGGCTGCTTTGCCGATTTCAACGTCAGGTTAATGACTGGGTACATGCCCATGCATTCTGCATACGCCTCTCCGGCCTCCATGATTTTTAACCCCTGGAAAAGCTCTTTGTTCTGCCGGTTCTTTTCCGCATTGCCGGTGTCCTCAAAAAAATACCGCAGCATGCTCAGATTCAGCGTCTTTCCAAAACGCCTGGGACGGGTAAATAAGTTCACCTCCCCCTTCAGATCCAGCAGTTCTTTGATAAACAAGGTTTTGTCAACGTAATAATACCCCTCTTCCATCATTTTCTGAAAATTGTCAACACCTACCGGCAATGGCTTCTTCATTTCCATACCTCCATTCCATACTGCATTCTATGTCTATATTTCTCCATAACGATTCTTCTTTTCCTATTTCCGTTAACCACACTGCCTCAGGCAATCGCTCTCTTTTCCTATTTCCGTATTAGCCGGCAACAATCCTCTTTTCCTATTATACCAATAAGCACCTGCTTTCACAATCCAGAATCCATCCGCAAAATCCCCCAGGAACTGCCTGCGAATGAAAATATACAAAAAAAGCCGTCGATTCGGAAAACGATATCCGATTTGTACCCTGGCGCCAGGGAACAAATTAAAGTTGCATAGGATATAATAGGGTTTCTTTGCCAGTCCAGGCAGCCCTTCTTTATCCTGATTATAAAATCTGCAGATTTCATGTCACGACATGCTGCCAAAAATGTTTGGCAGCCCACAAAAAATCCAAACAACCATGAAGGAGGAAATTATTATGTTTAACCCAAACGAATTAGTACTTGAGAAAATCAGAGCCGTAGAGGAATACGACCTGGCTACCAGCGAACTGACTGGACGTTACACGCAGATTGAAGAGCCGAGCTTAAAAACCGCCGCCGAAGGTACAACCGTCACTGACGCGATGGGCGCAGAGATTGCGACCTTCTACAAAGCACAGACAGGTACATTCAGCTTTTCCAACAGCCTGTTCTCGCTCGACCTTGCCGCTTCCCAGTTCGGCTCCGAGAAGGAAGTCGCCGACGCGGACAACAAGATTACCATCCCGGTATCTGAAATCATCAACATCGCCGCTGACGGCACTGCCACACTGAAATATATCCCTGTCGGAGCTGCTGGCGCAGAAGTAAAAACCGTGAAGGTGATAAATGAAAACAATACGTTCGGAAAGACATACGAAGTATCTGCCACCCCTGGGGAAGGCAAATTTACTCTGGACGCGGCAAGCAAGACCATCACCTTGCCGGAAGGCGCAGCCGGACGCGCATTCGTACAGTACAACAGAGAAAGTGACAACGCTGTCAAGGTCACGAAGACGACCGACGGCATCCCGACAGTGAAATCACTGCTTATCCATGCGCTCTTCCACGATCCCTGCAACACGAATTCCGTATATGCAGGCGTAATCAATGTTCCCAGGGCGCAGATCAATCCAGAGGCAGTAGAGATTTCCCTGACCCCGGATGGAAAGCATTCTGCGGAATACAAGCTGCAGAAACCATACTGCGATGAACATGCCAGGCTGTTCGACATCATCATCGCTTCCGATACGGAATAGTCCGTTTCGTATGCAAATAAACAGTGGCGGTCTGAAACAGAACCGCCACTGCAATTTGTCATCCAAGCTGAAATAACCTTTCCGTATTCTCCCTTGCATGTTCCATCAACGCATCCTCTGACACCTTCATATATTTTGCCAATTCCCGGACGACATACCGAATGTTCTGCGGGACATTCGTCCTCCCAAGCCCCGGGACATTCCTGGGCGTCAGATACGGCGCATCCGTCTCCACGAGAATCCGATCCAGCGGAATGATATGCACCGCCTCACGCAGCTCCTTCGCGCGGCGGTCATCACAAATCCACCCGGTAATCCCGATGGAAAATCCCATAGAGAGATATTTATCCAGGGTTGCCTTATTCCCTGTGAAACAATGCACGACCGATTTCCGGCAAATATCAGGATGCTTCCTGAACCTTTTCACAAAGTCATCCGCTGCGCTGCGCTCATGGAGAAATAACGGCAGATTAAGTTTTTCTGCAAGCACTATGTGTTTCTCCAGACATCTTACCTGATTTTCCTTGCCAGAAAACATCCTGTCGTAATCCAAGCCGCACTCCCCCACAGCAACAATTTTCTTATTAGCCGTCAGCATCTGCTCCATGGCAGTAAAATCTTCCTTCGCTGCACGGTCTGCATTATGGGGATGTATCCCGGCAGTGCCGAAAGCATCATGCGTCTTGACAAAATCATCAATTTTCTTATTCTCTTTCCTGTCTGTCCCGGTAAGGATACAGCAAACTCCCTCCCTGGCTGCCTCATCAATAATTTTTTCCGGTTCTGGAAACTGCTTGCAAAACAGGTTCAGCCCGATATCATAATATTTTATCTGCATATCATTTCCCTCTTCCTTTCAGCTATTGACCTAACATTTTAATTATGGCATACCTCTTTACCATCCTTTTCCCTTCGTCAGTCCATTTATATGTTCTTACTCTTTTAACAAATGAGAGGTCTACGTCAATATCAATTATCCATATCCAGATGAAATCCTATGATATTATTCGTTTTCCGACTTGCAAAAATCTCTCCATTGCCAGTTGTAAGATTATAAAGAACGCTCCATTGCAGTTTGTCGATATCGCCGTCAAAAACGCCGACGTCAGCCAGTAATTGTGTTGACTGATCTGCTTCAAGTATGCCGTTATTCGCTTCTATTACATTTTGCACTCTGTCATAGCGTTCAAATTCCGTAAAGCCTTCTCCAATATTTAATCCGTCATAGGCAATAAAATTAGAAGCAATTTGATATCCTGTCTCTGCTTCAACGACACAAAGCTCCCGATTTACATATTCCACAATTACAGAATGTCCACTTGCATCCGCAATCAAATAATGGCACTCGATACCCCCGGAAAAGTAGATATTGTATTGTTTTAACAATTCAATGGCTTCTTCCACGGTAGCCGCTTTATCAAGTACAAGGCGGATTGCCGTGGTGGTATTTAACGTGATTTTATCTGGATTATATGGCGCTTCCGCCTCCGGCACTGCAAGCAAGGCAATCGCAAGACCTTTCTCATTCATTCCGTCAAAGGAAAGAAACGGCGCGGCCAAAGTCAAGAAACTATCTAAAAACGAACCATCGGGCAAATTGTCCTCGGAATATCCCGCAAAGGCAAGATTGACGGTGGAAACCGAAGCATAGCCATCCTCAGGTGCAGTATAGAGTTGTAAGGACGGAGCATATAGAAAATCAAAATTTCTCCCAAACAAAATGTCGCCATTTTCATTTTTTACAACAAAAGCTGTGCAGCCGTCTCCTGTCACACCCAAATTTATTGGCAATCCTTTCAACAACCTCTTTGTTACAAAAGCTTCAATGTCCGCATCATTGTTGGCGCCAATTTCCAGAAATTCATCAAAGCCATAATCGCCATAATAGGTCATTTGATACATTCCGTAAGCATCAACCTTTTTCAATGACACAAGGGAACGCAATTCATTTCCAAATAATGCAAGCGCTACGATTAAAATAATCATCAAAGCTATTCCTATACCTGTTATAACCCGAAGGACTGTTTTCTTCCCTTTTTTTGTCATATTTATCCCATTCCATATTTCGCTTGATTGAATTGTTCAACATCATTATTTTACCACAAACATACACGCTATTCCAATAAAACTTTCTCAATGACAGCCAGTTCCCCACTATCAGATAAAATCCACAAAAACCTCCTACCAGCCGGAAACAAAACCTCAATATACGCCCTGCCCCCAGGGAACATATTTAAGCTATATAGGATAGGCAATTCCCACACTGCTGCGCCAGCCCCTGCCCGCCATGCCGCACTCGCACATTCCAACGGAAAGAATCTGTCCATCCATTGCACCCCATGCAGCAAAGTGCTATAATAGAGTGTAATTCTAATATTAGGGGAGGTTTCACTTATGGGAAGGACAATACTCTGCACTCACTGCAGCTCCACATTCAACGAGGACTTTTTAAAACTGAAGGACGATGAAAACATCTGCCCCGTCTGCGGCAGCTCTCTGGATGACGACGCCCCGGTGGAGGAACGCCCCACGGACGAAGAGCTTGCTCACCCTGATGTGTATTTCTATTCTATTGATTCAGAAAACAGATATGAAGACAAAAAATTAAGGGACGTCTGGTGTCAATGCGTTTCTTGCCGAACTTCAAAGAGAATCCCTTATGACTCGTTTGATTACATTTCCAAGGATTACTTAAGGTTGAAAGAAGGCCTGGACTTAACTTGCAAAATCTGCGGCAGGCAGATAACCAAGCGGATTGTTCCACAAAGGCCGGAAAGCTGGACGGTACATGAATACATATCAAAATGCCCGACCTGCGGTTCAGGCAATATCCAGAAGATTTCCGCTTCTTCCAAAGCAGCCTCCGTCGCCATGTGGGGGCTTCTCTCGAGGAAGGTTCATAAACAGTGGCACTGCAGGCACTGCGGCAGCGAATGGTAAAATTTAATATCTGCATGATTGCACAGGGACAGCCTACCAGGGGCTGTCTACCATCTAAAAATACTCAACGTCTTTGTGCATTATTATTCTCATCCATCATTTCCGTTAATTCTTCAAGCTTCTTTACTTCCCTGCCTATATTCGTGGAAGCGGCCTGGGATATGACAGAGGATTATTGCCGTCCGACATCATCAAACGCTCGCAATATCCACTGTCAATCTGTCATTCCAATTCCTTTGCTTTATACTTTTCCCAGTAGGCCAGTTTCAGTCAAATCCCCGCGCAAGCGCGGCTGCTTAGCTCATTGCTCGCGGGAATAAAAATGCGAACAGCCTGTCCCCTGAAAAATTGACTCTGACTGCACAGACCAAATTGAGGAATCCATTTTCTCACGGTTAGATAATACTCACAAAAATCCCCTCTCAGACGGAAACAAAACCTCAATATACGCCCTGCCACCAGGGTACATATTTAAGCTATATAGGATAGGGGCATCCCACGCTGCTGCTCCAGCCCCTGCCCGCCATGGATGCCATGGCAGACGGCAAAAGATCCTGTTTTGCCGCTCAGGCGAAACAGCAAGGCAAAGCAAGATACCACAACACACAACAAATACCCCGGCGTGAGGGTCTGCCGCACAGGCCGCACCCTTACAGCCGGGCAGCGAAAAGGAGGAAACACTTATGGTCACGATTATCAGATGGCTCATGGTCAAGGCAACGCAAACCAGATGCAGGCTCGCATTCTGGCGGCTCATGGAGCAGCTGCTCCTGAGCCCTGCCCCACAGCCGGAAGGCAACGCAAACGGGAAAGGAAAGGGGGAACAGGGATGAAGGGATATTTAATTCAAGGTATCCTGGAGACCATCTCCGGGCTTAAGGAAATCAGCGCGCTCCTGGCTGACATCAGGAGGCAGGACGGCCTGCTGTCAGATTCCGACCTGGAAAGGATGCGCAGCCAGGCCTATGAGGCGGCGGGGGCCTATGGGAAGGAGGCTGCGGACTACCTGGCGGCCGTCCGCGAGGCTTACCGCTCCGGCTATGGGGAGGACGCGGAGGACTTCGCCAGGCTGTCCCTCGCGCTGCAGGGCGCAGGCGGCATGGCCGCGGAACTCGCCGGCCAGTATATCGCCGCCACGGACAGGGCATACCAGCTCGGCGGCTCCGTCACCAGGCTGGCAGGGCTGCTCGACGGCTCCGCCGCCATCAGCAGCCGCAATGCCGTAGGCATGGCGGAGCTTGCGGAGGCCATGTCCCTCGCAGCCCCGCTGGCAGCCTCCCTGGGCCTTGGGGCGGACGAGGCTGCCGCCGCGCTCGGCACGATTGCCTCCGCCGCCGGGCAGGGCGGGCAGGAAGCCGCCGCTTCCCTGGAAGGCATCCTGCTGAACATCCGCCAGGTGGCCGATGCGGGGAAGGGCGTCAGCGCGGAAGGGCTCAGGGAATTTGAGGCCGCCTGCCGCACGCTTGGCGTGTCGCTGCAGGATGCAGAGGACGGCGCCGCCGCACTGCGCAGCCCCATGGACGTGCTGAAGGAACTGTCGGAGGCATATTCCATGTCCGGGCCGGATGGCCCGGGGCGTTCCGGCCTGCTGGAGGCTTTGGGCAGCGCCCAGTCGGCAGAAGCCCTGGACGCCCTCTTAAGCAGCTTCGGTGCTTACGAAAAGATGCTTGAGGAATACACGGGCGGGGCAGGCTCCCTGGCTACGCAGGCCGGGCTGGCTGCAGACTCCTGGGAAGCCTCCATGAGCCGCCTTTCCGGAACGTGGGAAAAAGTCATCGTGAACATCGCGGATCCTGCTGTTATAGGCTCCGCCCTGGAAGGCCTGAACGGCGTCCTCTCCGCCATAGCCAAGGTCACGGAGGCTCTCGGCCCCCTCGGCTCCGCGGGCCTCGGGGCCGGCCTGCTCGCCTCACTCAAAGACGTCGGTAGGGAAGGAACGTATTCCCCGGAAAATATGCCGACAGCGGCATGAATCCTCCGGGATACCGGAGTCTCCATGCCGCCGAATGTGCGATACACAGGGTAAATAAACAACAGGGACAATATGCGGGAACAAAGTACAACGGCTGCGTAATGGCAGCGTATCACTACTCCCCCGCCGCGGCGACGCGGCGCGGGTCGTAACAACGTGACGCTCGATGAATCCGCAGGGACAGGCCTCAGAGAGTCTGAGGCAAGCCCTCACAGAAGCGACAACTCCCACAGCGGGCCATATGCAACGATGCCCGCTGAAGATGCGCTCGGTACTGCCTGGCATGGCAGGGCAGCCCGTGAGACGGCTGCGCAAACGCAGGGCCTTGCCCCCTGCCCATGCATTGTGGAAACGGCAAGAAAAGAGAACACAGAAATCCCAGACAAGAAACACAAAAAAGCACGCTACAAGCTAGAACTTGCTCCCGCAATTACCGCATTTGTATGTCTTTCCGGCATCGTCAACTGCTCCGGCAACCCCAAATGCCGCCGTCTTGACGGCCCGCGTGCCAAATGCGATTTTCTGGATGTCCGCGGAGCCGCAGACCGGGCATCTGGGTACATAGCCGCCCTGCCCCCCGCCTGCCTGCGTGCGGGCAAGAGACTTGGCGAACTTTTCACAGCTTCGCCTATAAGTGCTTTCTGCAAATTTACGATCCAGCTCGCGGCGTTTCTGCACCTGCCTTGCATGCAGCCCTGGGGAAAACTGCGGGCTATCGGCAAGCTCATGCATGACAAAGTTATCAGTACGGGCAATCAGCTCCTCCCTGAGACTCAACTCCTCGTTGACCGTGCAGACGGCGGATAGATTTGTATATGAAACTAGCTGTGCCCATATATCCATCCAGCTGTCATCAAAAATCTTATATTTTTGTTCCATCTCCTCTGGGAACACCTTCAATTTTGTCTTGCAGAAGTTGCACTTCCTGCACAAAAAGAACGGGCAATACACTTGACCGCATTTTTCACAATATTTTGCCTTTGCCATATACTCACCTCATTTTTTTAATAATAGCGTAACTATTTAGAACCCCAAGCCACAGACATGCCAGCAAAGCTGTCATACTCCCTTGACATGGCTTTTGTCTGTGGCTGAGGGGATTATCACCTCCCTGGAAATAACAATTCATCCGTTTCCAAATAAATTTAAACGTTCTGAATTGCTATTTCCAGGGGGCTGAATAGTTACATTATAGCATAATAACAGATATTTTGCCACGCCATCCCATGTACAATCTGGCATTTTATGCAGGCTGCCTCCAGACAGCGTCTCCACAACGCTGATACAGACAGTACGATATTCTCAACAAGCAATCGGCAGCTTACCGTGTTCGGGAACACACTGGATAAGGTCAGGGAAAAATGGCAAAACCTCATAAATATATATAATTATAGCAAACACCGCCTGTTTGGCAGAAACGGAACCTTCGCCCAACTGTTCCATGAAAAGAACACAATTCCTGGGCCGGAAGTATTCTCACAGTTTGAGAAATTCAAGGATCAGTTCAACAACTCGCAGTTGAGCGCAGAGGCCCTGGCGGAACAGATGGAAAATATTGACAACAGAATCATCAATTACGCAAAATCATGCAAGAATGGGGAACTGACAACCCAGGGCTTCCGGGAGGCGATGGAAAATACGTCCCTCTCTGCCAAGACTGGCAAAGCCGCGCTCCAGACACTTGCCGCGGCAGGCAACATGGCGGCGGGCTTCCTCATCATGGCTGGAATCCAAGCTGCCGCCACCGCCATAGACAACTACGTCCACCGTGTGGAAAATGCAAACGAGGCCATGGACAATGCCGTCTCGGAGTATCGTTCTGCAAAGTCAAGACTTGAGGATATCAGCACAGAGCTTACCATGCAGACGCAGCAGATGGACGCGCTCCTTGCCAAAGACAGCCTGACCTACATCGAAAAAGAACAGCTCGAACAGCTAAAGGAAGCCACAAAGGAGCTGCAGGCACAGGAAGACATTGAATCGGGAAGAGCGGAACGGGCCTCAAAAGAAGCCGCAAACAAGACCGTAGACGCCTACCATACACAGTATGGCAAACATAAAACCTCAGAAAGCAGCATAAATGAGAGCATTGCCATAGACAACTACCTGCCATCGGAAACCGCAGACAAAAACAACATCCCCAGCAATATCACGGCTTACCTCAAAAACAAGGGACTGGCGATGCAAGCACAAGAAGAACTTAACAAAGCAGCAAGTAACAGCAGCAGCAAAGCAGCTATTGAAAGCGACCTTCAGTTTTATATTGACGAGACAGACGCCTACTCCCAGTTGCTGGAGGACAATATTTCTGACCTCCAAGAGAAACGACTCGCCCTCCAGGAAGAGTATAAGAACGCCACGGAGAAACAGGAGGCAGACCCCAACTCGCTGACGACCTCTGAAAAAGGATTCATTGATACTTATGAGTCCATCTCGGATTCCCTCCGACTAATCTATGAGTATACCGCCCCCGATAAATGGCATGCCCTCCAGGTGGAAAATATACTCAACACCGAAGATATAGAAAAAACAAAAGAGGAACTGGCTGAGATAGCAGCCACAAACAGCCTGTCGCCTGAAAAAATAGCCGTCAGCTACCCCAAGTTACACCAGGCAATCCAGGATAACGATATAGACGCGGAGACATTCTGCAATGAGATGAATACTTGCGCAGATGCCGCACAAGGGTTTAGCAATTCCCTCTCCTTCTCCGAGGCCTGGGACGCTCTTGACACTACAGAGAACGGCTCCCTGAAAACGCTCAAGGACGACCTTCTCTCCCTCGCTGAAACCGGGCAGCTGACCTTAGATTCCTTCCGGAAAACACGCGGCTCAGATTCCTTCCTTGCCCAGCTGGGAATAGGTTCTAACGACGTAGGCCAAATTGAGGATGTCATCGGCAAAGTCAACAGCCTTGTCTCATCTTCCAGCCAGCTTGCCGCCATGAAACAAGGCATGTCCGGGCTTTCTGAAAACCTCCTTGCCAAGCAGCAGAATCCAGGGGAAGCTATCGGCGCAGACGTCCTTGCAGGCATGGATGATGGGCTGAAAGCACAGACAGCGGAATGGAAAAATTACGAAAGCGTCCTTGGCAGCGCCTCCTCTTCCATAGAAGAAGTACAAAAGGCGACGAACAAGCTTGCCACCGCATACATAAAGAACAATAACTTCCTGGCAAACCTCACGGAGAGTGAAAAAGATTACTATATCAGCCAGCTGAGATCCATCGGCTTGTCAAATGCCGAGGAACTCGTGCAAGACTCCCTGGCGCAGAAATACAGCACGAGCCGCCAGCAAACGGAACTTTTGAAGATTGCCAAAGGCGAAGCAGCTGATATAAGCATCGCGGAGATAAATGCGCTGCTGATGGAAGAAGGAGCCTCAGACGGCGTCACTAATGCCTTCCTGGCAGCTGCCAAAGCGAAAAACGCTTTCTCTTCCACAGGACTTGACCTGAGCGGAGACATAGCGGAACTCGACGACTTAATCAGTATGCTTTTCGGCGCAGAAGCCGCGATGGAATTCATCAATCTGACAGGCGGGTACGATGACCGCGGATTCCGAAGAACAAACGGAATGTCCAGAGAAAAAGCCATTATGGTCATAACAGAGAAACACGGCAAGGAGAAACAAGCCCTCATGAGGGGCATCAAAGACAACTCTGCCCCGACGGCAAACCGTACCTCGGCAACAGGCCAATCAGCAAATGGAGCGTCCTCAGAAGAAACCAAGACTACCGTCAAAGAAACTTTCGACTTTATCGAAACCGCCCTTTCCCGGATTGAAAAAGCCATTGCCAAAGTCCGGGCCAAAGCAGAAGACACCTTCCTGTCCTTTACTGACAGAAGCAAGCATTATGAGAAAACAATCTCCGGCATTACAGAAGAGATTGACAAGCAGCGCGAAGCTTACGTCAAATATACCGCGCAGGCAAACAGCGTGGGACTGGAAGAAAAGTACGCGCGGCAAGCCAGGGATGGGAGCATGAACCTCGAAACCGTCGAAGACGACGAAACGAAACAAAAAATCCGCGACTTCACGAACTGGCATCAAAAAGCAGAGCAATGCCAAGATAAAATGGAAGAACTGAAAAAGACCCAGAAGGAACTCATACAAGCCAATTTTGAGATGCTTCTGACAAAATACGACAAACTTTTCTCCCGTCTGGAGTCCAAAAACAATCGGATTCAGAATAAAATTGACATGAAAGAAGCTTGGGGATTTTCCGCAGGCAAAAGAAACTATCATGCCATGAACAAAAACCTGCAGTCCCAGATTTCCAATCTCAAAAAGCAGAATGAAGAACTGAGAAACCTTAAGAAAACTGTGGCGGAAACCTCCGAAGCCTGGTATGAATACAATCTGAAGATACAGGCAAACAACCAGACTATGCAGGACTTAAAAAAATCCATGACGGAAAACGCCAAAGCCGCCGCTGCCCTCCCAAAAGCAAAAGCCGACAAAACCATAGCTTCCTACGACGCCGCGGACGAACAGTACGACGCGAAAATTGACAACGCCGTCAAGCCAGAGAAAATGAACAGCCTGATTGGCAAGAAAACAGCCAACATCGGCAAACGCCGGAAAGCTTACAACAATGCCGTAAAAGCCGACAAAGACAACCTCAAAGACGCCAAAAAGAAACTGAACAATTATAAGGATCCTAAGGCAGGCAAGAAGTTCCTCAAAAAAATACGAGACCGTGTGAAATCAGGCAAAGCCCTAGGCGAGAAAATCCTGAACAAAGCTTACAGCCTCGACGACAACGGCAGGCTCTATAACGCCTGCCTGCAGTACAACGCATATCTTGAGGCGCTTGAATCAGACAAAGCCGCTGCCGAACTTTACGCCGCTTCCTCCAAACAGGAAAAGGCCGGCCTTGCCTTAGAAAAATTCAGCAACATCGCTGCTGGGCATGATTACGGCATATCCGCAAACGCCCGCAAAAAGGCAAAGCTGCAGGGCAAGCTTTCTTTGGATGAAGCGCAGGGGAAAAAAGCAAACCTTGCATATTACAACGGCTTATTGTCCGCTGAAGACGCCCTGCAGAAGAAACTCATCAGCAAGCGGGACGCGCTGAAAAAGATTCTGGAAAAATCCGTCGCCAATGGGCAGATCAAAAAGAATTCCGAGGAATGGCATTCCATGAAGGACGCCATCCAGGAAGTGACGGACGCCATTGACGAATCCATCCTCTCCGCCGCCGAGCTTGGCAACACCATCCGCCAGGCAAAATGGGATTTCTTCGACGCTTCGCTAAATACCGCCCAAAGGCTGAACAGCGAAGCTGATTATTACCTTAGCCTGATGGAAGAAAATAATGATTTCACGGATGACAGCGCCGGAGAATTTACAAAATTCGGTAACGCCGCCCTCGGTCTTCACAAAGCCAACTATGAATCATACCTTGCACAGGCAAAGGCATATGCAGATGAATACGCCAGCATCATGGACAAGGTGAAAAAAGGCGAAATGTCTCTGGCCGACGAAGCAGTCATTGAACGCCTGAGAGAACTGCAAGATGCACAGCGCGATTCCAAGTTTTCCGCTGAAGAATCCTTAAGCTCCATCATCAGCCTGGTAAAAGATGGGTACGATGCACAGCTGGACGTCCTGGACAGGCTCATCCACAAATATAAAGATTTAAAGAAGGATGAACAGAATGCTTACGAATATCAGAAGCGTATCGCTGAGAAAACCAGGAGCATCGCCACTTTGCAGAAACAGCTGTATGCATACGACAATAACAGCACCGAAGAGGCACGTGCAAAAATCCAGAGACTGAAAGTTGAACTGGAAGAGGCACGGCAGGATCTGGTGGAAACAGAATATGACAAATACCTCTCCGACATGGATGATATGCTGGATACCTTATACGATGATTTCGAGTCTTTCCTCGATGAAAAATTAGACAATACAGACGCCATCCTTAAGACAATCAATTCATCCGTCCGCGGCATGTCTGCTGAAATCATTGCCACACTCGCTTCTTTGGACGATGGGTTATCGCCAGAACTGAAAGAACTTCTGGAAGGAAATATAAGCAGCTCCGAATATGTGGAGCGCATCATCACCAGCGACAGAAACACGCAGGAAGCAGCGAAAAAACAAGTCGAGGAACAAGAAGAGGCAGAAAAGAAAGCCAAAGCCGCGGAGGAAATCCACAAAAAAGAACAGGAACTAAGCATCAATGCGCAAATAGCCGAGCGGCAGAAAGCAGAATTAAAGAAACAAATACCCGCCGAGCAGAAGAAGATCTCCGATGCACGGGAACGCCTCAAAAAGATAAAGGCAGAAGAACAAAAACGGAAGTCAAAGGCGGAAGCAGAAGCCAAGTCGGCAAAGGCCAAAGCTAAACAAAACGCCTCCTCCGGCAAAGAAACGTCCGACAAACTTTCCGGCAGCAAAACTCCCATGAAAAACTATTCCACGGAGAAAAAGCTTCTGCAGCAGCAGATAGCCGACGCTGAGAAAAACCTAGAGTCTTACAAGAAACAGCTGAAATCAGCCAATGACGCGCTGGACGCCTATGACGAATTCAAAAAGGAACTGGAAAAGCAAGCGGAGGCGGAGAAAGAAAATAGCGGAGAAGCTGCAGCTGCCTCACAACAAGAATCTATGGCCGCTACGCCTGCCAGTGATGCAGAAACAGTTCCCAGCACACCCCTGCAAGAATCTTCTGCCAGTGACGCGGAAACAGTTCCCAGCACGGCCCTGCAAGAACCTCCGGCCGCTGCTGCCCCCCTCAGTGAAGAGGAAGCCGAACACCTGGAGGCTGTGAAAAAACTCTTTGAGATATCGCAGAAACCGCCTGAGGAAATCCGGCGTCTGCTGCTCTTAGATCCACCTCAGCCCCCACAGATGCCTTCCGTAAACATCCCGGAAATCAGAGAACGCGTTGGGACAGGGGACGTAAATGTCTCCATCAGCCAGCTGAGTCTCCCCAGTGTGAAGAACTACGAAGAATTCAAGTCTGAGCTGATACGGGACAATAAGTTTGAAAAAGCTGTCCAGTCCATGACGATAGACCGCGCGTTCGGCGGCAATTCCATGGCAAAGCTGAAATATATCTGATGCCAGGAAATGGCAGGGGATTCTGATTTTTGTCGGTTTTATGTTTTAGGACTGTGGGATAAAGTTGGGATGGCAAGCGTTTTGAGACGCTGCCATCCCGGTCTTTTTATCCACCAATTTATTCCAAGTATATTTCTCCTAATTCATATCATCAGAAAGTATTTCATAACTTTTATGACATACAAGAAGCAACCCAAATTGTGGTGTATCTGAATCATCCACTATTGCAACAACGATTCCAAGATAACATTTGGAACCATTTACTATTTCCTTATCTGTATCTACAACAAAAAATCAATTATTTCATTATCCATTTTCTATTTGTTCCACTGTAGGATTATATCCCAATTTCTCCCATGATTCCAAACATATTTTCAAAATTTCATCATCATATTCCATCGCTACGATTCTGCATAATTGAAAGCCGGTTGCATGAATGTTGATATTCCCACCGAAAAAAATCCTTACCACGATGGAAGAAATACGGAACAATCCACAAGACTTCAAATTGTAACGTAGCGAAAAAACGGTGTAACCCTTTTGACAGAGTTGCACCGTATGCTACTTAAAAAAACATTCTTATTGTATGGCTCATTTCTTCAACTGTTTAACTAAATTCTTTATGTCGATATATTTTTACGGAAACAAAGTATGAACCGATAAATATCACTACTGCAACTATGGAAGACACTATCCCTACAAGGGGATGCTTCATGTTCACTTCGCCAGTCAACGGCGTTAAAATGGCCGATAATAAGACCAGTAATCCTACCGCTGCAATCGCAGATAAAATCATAATCATTTCATTTTTTTCTGTTCCTAATTTCAGCATAAGCGGATACATGATTCCTGCCGTAGCTGCTGAAAGCGTAAGGCCAAACTCATAACCGTAAAATATAGATTGAACATTTGAAACACCACTCGTGACATAGGCATAAATAGCTGTAATGCTTCCCATAACAATAACAAGCAGGATCAGTATTGCAAATGAGATGTATTTTGCTTTGATTATATCGTTAGATTTTATAGGTAACGTCAGTTCAAACTTGTTCCATTTTGATACTACATCAGCATGAAGAGAAGTACCTACATTCACGATAAAGATAAATAATTGCATAGCTATAATCATTTGAATAAGGACATCCTGTTTCACAAAGAAAGATACAACTGCTGAAAACAATGCAATACTAAAAGATATTTTTATATTGTTTTCCATTGAATAAAAATTATTGCGAATTAACCCTTTCACTATTTTTCCCCTTTCACATAAAGCAGCATAATCTCATCTATTGTAGCACCGATAACCATTGCTTTTGGATATTTCTTAGCCGCTTTTTCTCTGTCGGCAACCAATATCTGCCACTCATAATCTTGCTTGCGATACGCTATAATATCATCTTTATCCATAGCACCAAACTGGGCTGCCCCACATTTAATGATTCCATAGTGTTCGAGCAATTCGTCTTTTGGCTTGCAAAAGATTATTTTTCCCGCGTGGATAAAAACAATGTAATCAGCAACTTTTTCCAAATCACTTGTGATATGAGAAGATACCAAGATAGAATGTTTTTCATCCTGCACAAATTCTAAAAACATATCTAAAATATCCTCTCGTACTATCGGGTCGAGACCGCTGGTTGCTTCATCTAAAATCAGCAAATGGGGATGATGTGCAAATGCCACCACAATAGAAAGTAGATGGTATACTGAAAGAAATATTATCCAATGTAAAATTACTGTATTTCTTTGTCAAGCCTGCAATCGTTAATGCTGTATCCATTCTTAATCCTCCTCATACAACATTGACAAAAGTCCCATCAATTTATCTAATTTTATTCCACTTGACCGAGCAATCTCGATGGCTTCATTAAAATGTTCTTCAATCTTTTTTTGCTGTTCCTCCAAATAGAAATCTTGATTTTGTGCCGAAACAAAACAGCCTTTTCCGGCAGTAGTTTCGATAAAGCCATCTGCTTGTAATTTATCGTATGCTTTTTGTACTGTTAAAACACTGATATGAAGTGATTTGGCCATTGAACGAATAGATGGAATAGCTTCACCCGCTTGTAATTCACCACTCATTATCAACGCTTTTATTTGATCTGATATTTGACCGTATATAGGTTTGCTAGTGTGATTGTTAATAAATAATTCCAACTGTCCTCCTCCTGCCCTAACTGTATTAACCAAACAAGCACAGTATAAGTCACAGTAAGTCAGATGTCAATATAAATATGGCAGAGATTTCTCTCTGCCACTAAGATACCTACCGTAAATGCGCTATTTAGGCTGTTTTGACTGCACCGCAGTATACGTGTAAGGCGTCGCCTGATAGACGTAATAATTAATCCAGTTCGAATAGAGAGCATTGGCATGGGCGCGCCACTGCAAGCGCGGGCGGATGGTGCAGTCATTTTCTACATAATAATTTTTCGGCATCTGTATGTCCAGTCCCTTCTCTTTGTCACGCATGTATTCCGTATGTAGGGTGACCCGGTCATATTCCGGATGCCCCATCACGAAAACCTTCTTCCCGGTGGCGTCCATCAGAAGAAACACGCCAGCCTCCGGGGATTCGGCAAGGATTGTCAGGTCTGGGACTTTCTCAATATCCGCCCTGCGCACCTCCGTATGGCGTGAGTGGGGCGCGAGGAAGTAATCGTCAAACCCACGCACTAACGGGGTTTTGCGGTTGCTGACCTTATGCTCGAATATCCCGAACATCTTCTCCTGCAGCATATACTTGGGGATTTTATAGTGATGGTAAAGACCGGCCTGCGCCCCCCAGCAGAGGTGCATCGTGGAAGTCACGTTTGTCTTCGTCCACTCGCAGATGCGCTCAAATTCCTCCCAGTAATCCACTTCCTCATATTCCATCTGCTCTACCGGCGCGCCGGTAATGATGAAACCGTCAAATTTGCGGTCTTTGATTTCGTCAAATGTATTGTAAAACTTATTCAGATGGCTGCTGGATGTGTTGCGGGACTCATGGCTGCTTACCACCACGAACGTCACGTCCACTTGCAGGGGCGTATTGGACAACTCTCGCAGAATCTGCAGCTCTGTGTCTTCTTTCAGAGGCATCAGATTGAGGATTCCCACTTCTATGGGCCGGATGTCCTGATGCATCGCCCGGTTTTCATCCATAGTAAACACATTCTCCTGCTCTAGCTTCTCCCTTGCTGGCAACCCGCTTTGAACCTTAATCGGCATAAGTCATTCCTTCTTTCTGTTAGAATCTATAGTTTTGAAACCTTTCCCTGTTACTCAGAGCCTAGCAGTTCCAGCAGTTCTTCCTCTGAAATCACCCGGACGCCCAGTTCTTGCGCCTTTGCCAGCTTACTGCCGGCGTTCTCCCCTGCCAGGACCGCCGAGGTTTTCTTGGAAACAGAGCCGGATACCTTGCCCCCCTGCGCTTCGATCAACGCAGCAGCTTCCTTCCGCCCCAGCGTAGGCAGCGTCCCGGTAATCACAAACGTCATATCCTGGAACTTACTGCCTGCCTGCTGCTCTTTGCATTCCATGTTTACCCCGCATGACCTCATACGTTCTACAATCTGCTGGTTTTCTTTCTTGGCAAAAAATTCCAGGATACAGCCTGCGCTGACCTCGCCAATGTCATTGACGCCCTGTAAGGCTTCGCCATCTGCCTCCATCAAGGCGTCGATTGACCTGAATTCCCGCAGGATTGCTTTCGCGGCGGCTTTCCCTACATTCGGGATGCCAAAGCCCGTCAGCAGCCGGCTGGCGTCATTTTCTTTTGACTTCTCAATGGAGTCCAGTAACTTATCGGTGTTTTTCTCCTTGCCGATAATTCCCTGCGCAATCAGTTCCTCGCGGTGTTCCCGAAGCGTATAAATATCCGCGATATCGTGCAGATATCCAAGCCGCACAAGTTCTTCGATATAAACCGTCCCGAAACCCTTGATATCCATGGCGTCCCTGCCCACGAAATTAATAATATGGCGTTCCAGCTGAGCCGGGCAGTTCGGCGACGTGCATTTGATATCCGCCGTGTCCTTCTCCCTCTGAGCCTTCGCCCCGCACACCGGGCAAGTCTCTGGCAGATGGTACGGCACAGCGCCTTGTGGACGCTTTTCTTTTAACACCCTACGCACCTTGGGGATGATTTCTCCTGATTTGTAAACCAAAATCCGATCACCGATGCGAATATCCAGCTCATCAATAAAATCCTGGTTATGCAGCGTCGCCCGGGACACGCTGGTTCCGCATAGGCGTACCGGCTCAAAAATCGCAGTAGGCGTAATCCTCCCCGTCCGCCCAACGGACAGTTCGATATCAAGCAGCGTCGTTTCCTTTTCTTCCGGGGGATATTTATAAGCCACTGCCCAGCGGGGAACTTTGGAGGTTGCGCCCAGTTTCTCCCTGTCTGCCAAAGAATTGATTTTGACGACCGCACCGTCAATGTCATACCCAAGATTCCCCCGGTTCTCACCAATAGCACTGATGGCGTCCCAGACCTCTTGTTTCGTCCTGCACACACGGTAACCGTCAATCACCGGGATTTTATTCTTTTTCAGGTATTCATATCCCTGGGTATGGGTCTGAAGCTCCATCCCTCGGATCTGCTGTATATTGAATACGAACATGGAAAGCCCCCGCTCTTTGGTCACTTTGCTGTCAAGCTGGCGCAGCGTCCCAGCGGCACAATTCCTCGGGTTGGCAAAGGACTTTTTCCCATTCAGTTCCTGCATCTCATTGACACGCGTAAAGTCCGCATTTTTCATATAGACTTCCCCGCGAATTTCCAGATAATCCACAGGTTCTTTCAGCTTCTTCCTGACATCCGGGATTACCTTGGCGTTGGCAGTCACGTCCTCGCCAAAGCTGACCCCGTCTCCGCGCGTCAACGCCAGCACAAGCTCACCCTGATCATAACGGAGCGCCATCGACAGGCCGTCAATCTTATACTCAACCACAAATTCCGGGTTTTCCAGCTGCTGCTGCATCTCTTCCACAAACGTTTCTACTTCTTCCCTGGAAAACACGTCCTGCAAGCTTAGCATTGGAACATTATGCGCAACCAGAACCCCTGCCTCGCGTTTCGCCGTCCCTCCCACTTTCTGCGTGGGGGAATCTGCAGCAATCAGCTCTGGATATTCTTTCTCCAGCTTTTTCAGCTCCTGCATTTTCATGTCGTATTCATGGTCGCTAATCTCAGGATCGTCCTGATTATAATAACGGTCGCTGTGGTATTCCAGCTCGTTTTTCAGCTCCTTTATCCTCCGTCCTGCCTGATTCCTGTCCATAACTTTTACCCTTTCCCTACGCTTCATTCACAAAACTTTACCATTTGGGAAGTACCGGCCCATTCGAGGAACCCTTAATCTGCTCCTGCAGCTTACGCCATTCTTCCCGCGTCACTTTGCGGTATTCTCCTTCTTTCAAATCCCCAAGCCGGATATTCATGATACGCACCCGCTTCAAATCCATGACCCGGTATTGAAATGACTCGCACATCCGCCGTATCTGCCGGTTCAAGCCTTGGGTCAGGATGATGCGGAACACGCGCCGCCCTACCTTTTCCACCAGGCAGGGCCTGGTCGTCTTCTGCAGTTCTTCCAAATACACGCCTTTCGCCATTCCATGAAGGAACTCGTCCGTGACGTCCTTGTTCACCTTGACAATATACTCTTTCTCATGGTAATTCCCGCTGCGCATCATTTTATTTACCAATTCCCCCTGGTTCGTCATAAGGAGCAGCCCATGGGACGTCTTGTCCAGACGCCCGATTGGATAGATACGTTTCGGATAATTGATGTAATCCACAATATTGTCTTTTTCTCTCTTTTCAGACGTGCATACGATGCCCGCCGGCTTATTTACGGCAAGCAGGATGGCCTCCTCTTCTTTAGAAACCAGCTTCCCCTCATACATCACCACATCTGAGGGAGACACTTTGTCCCCTGCCACTGCCGGACGTCCGTTTATGGCCACACGCCCTGCTTCAATCTGGCGGTCCGCTTCCCTGCGGGAACAAACCCCGGCTTCGCTGAGATACTTATTAATCCTAACCGATCCTTCCATCGCTTTCCCCACTTTCTGCCAACGGCCATGGTACGCGCATACCCGTCAGCAGGGTATGGCTACAGAAACCGTTTCAGCCTCTCAATGTTCTCTTCTTCAAAATCCATCAGCTCTTCTGCCAGTTCATTGGCAAAACTGCCGCTGGCTTTGTTGTTGTGTTTTGTCTTCATAAGCTCCGCGATGCCCTTGGCGTTTCCCTGAATTACCATGTCCGCCATATGATTGGTGCTGATATTCATCAGCGTATTTGCCTGGATGCTTCCCCACAGCATGGCTTTCTGCACGCCGGAATCACGGCTCACTAGCCCATGTTCCCACAGCCCGGCTTCTGCCCTCCGCTCAAAATCACGGAAACGCTCCCTCTCGGCTGTCAGCTCATAGGCAAATTCCTGGTTGTAAATCTTCCCCATCAGCGCATCAATAGCATTCACGGCCATCGATGCATTTTTCCTGGTTTCTTTTAATACGTTGATTTCCTCATGATTGCGCATTGCTTCCTCCTAACGGCGCGTTCCCATGCCTGCATGTAAAATACCGGCAAAGGAAGACGCTTATCGTTTTACCATTAGGGTGAAGCATTTTTCTTTTTTTATGCGGCAGGAATGAAAAAGGAACTGCCTATGCAGGCAATTCCTCTCTCTCATCATCATAGACATTAATTATTCAACAGCAAATCTGTTCTGATATATCCTGTAGTTCCGTTCCACTCTACCTTCGTCCAGCCTTCCGCATAACTCAGCACAACCGTTATGCTGTCGCCGACTGCTGTCGTTCCTACAAGCTCAGAGGACTCATCCATGGACTTGCGCACGTTATAGCCATCGTTCGCTGTAAGCACCTTGCCTTCGGGTACATAATTCAAACCCGAACCATTCCCATCGTCAGAACTTCCATCATCTGTGCTGCCGTCGTCAGCATTTCCATCATCAGAACTTCCATCATCTGTGCTGCCGTCGTCAGCATTTCCATCATCAGAACTTCCATCATCGGCTGCTCCGTCATCAGCATTTCCGTCATCCATTGCCTCCGGCTCTTCCGGCTGCTGCTCCTCTTCCTCGGGCTGCTCTTCCTCTTCTGGCGGCGTGTAGGAATCCTTCCAATCCGCGATGGCATCTACCATCTCATTCAGCTTCTTCTGCAGCTTCTCGTTGTCTGCCACTTTCTTATCGTATTCGTCCTGCACCTCGTCCTGCAGCTTCTGGATAGCCTTGCTCTTTTCGAATTCTTCAATCAGCTTAACGACTTTCTTTTTCATTTTCTGTTCTTTCAGCTCGCGGTTAAAAGAACTATAAAGGTTGTCTACATACAGCCCGCCTTTCTTGTCCGTCTGCACATAAAACACATTCATGCCCGGAAGCGTCTCATCCACACCGACAAACTTCATCTGATATACTGCACAGACAATATAAGCCCCTTCTTTGGCCCCATCAGCTACCGTGCAGGAGACGTCATCATAACTTTCCACATGCTCATTCATCATCTTAATATAATCTTTCTCCATGTCGGAAAGCTTCTTGGCAATGCCTGACAGCTTGTCCAAATCCCCTGAAGCATAAGAATTATAGTAAGTGGAGAGCAGCTCTGTAATCTCAGGGTACGCGTCTGCCTGTTCCTCTTCTTTTTTGTTATCTTCTGCTTCATCCTGGACGTCGCTGCTGCTGTCCCCGGCGTCATTCTTCTTCTCCTCTTCTTGTACCGTTGCTTCCTTATCATCCGGCTTGTCCTGCTTGCCCGGCTTGTTCACTGCCGTTACAGCCAATACCGCAACAAGGGCTACCGTTACTACCCCTCCTGCAATATATTTCAGGTTTTTCTTACAAAATTCTACCATCTTATTTATATCAAGCCCGCCTTCAGGCTTCCTCTCCATATCAGCCATTTTTTCTCCTTATCTATGATGCATCCCTGCGCCTGTGCGCGGAAACAATCCCTCTATGTGCAAAACTTCCTGTCGCATTTCTGCAGACAGGGAAGTCAATCCAATAGTTCCAAATACACCCAGAGGGAATCGAACCCCCAGCCCCAGAACCGGAATCTGGTGTTTTATCCGTTAAACTATGGGTGCTTTTCATATTTTTTCGAACGTAGGTTATTATAGCACACTTTTTTTCAAAAATCAAAACAAATTTTTCCAGAATTCAATTTTTTCTGAATCTCCCTTGCAATCTCTGCCGGGGAAAGATTATCTGTGGCCTCCTCAAGTTCAGCTGCCGCCTGATAATAAGGCATCCTCCCTGCCAAAAGCTGCCGGATATACGCCTCATTCATGTTCCCATTTAAAATAGGACGTCCATTATCGCCCTGCACCCTGCCTAAGACGGTCCGCGGCTCAGCCGTCAGCAACACGACAACGCCATTGGCCTGCATGAGGGCTGCATTCTCCTGCCGCAGAGCCATCCCGCCGCCACAGGAAATAATCTTATGGCTTTCTCCTGCCAGTTCCCGCAAAAGCTCCGTCTCCATATCCCGGAATGCCTGCTCGCCCTGGATTTCAAAAATATCTGCGATGCTTTGTCCCTGCCCATGCGCTATCCGTGCATCCGTATCAATCTCTTCATAGCCGAGCAGATTGGAAAGCGCATGGGATACCGTAGTCTTCCCTGTTCCCATGAATCCAATCAAGTATATATTGCTTTTTTTCATCTTTTATTCCATGCTTTCTGATAGTTTGTTTAAAATCCCTTTGACCTCCTCCAAAGGAAGCTGCCCTGGCGCAGACGATTTCCCGACGCTTGCAAACGTCATGCAAGAGCCGAATATCTGCCCGCCGACACGGGAGATTGTCCCCAGACCGCCCATCGCCATAGTCACCAGCGGATACGCGGGGCTTTCTTCTTTCATCCGGACGGTTGCCTCCAGAAGCCTTAACACATCCGCCGGACTGTGAGGCATTACCGCTAGCTTGCCGATATCCGCCTCTGCTTGCTGCATCCCTTTCAGATCCTGCAGCATCTGTTCCACCTTGGGCGTATGGGAAAAATAATGCTTTGAGCCAACCACACGCTGCCCTTCCTCATGGAGCATACGGATTACAGATGCAGGATCTGAAAGCTCCGACACCTCCACATCCAGCAAATCGGCCCGCCTGCTTTTTGCAATGTTCCTAAGAAGTTCCTGATAGGCTTCCCGCGTGATATCCTGCTCTCCGCCCTGAGGCTTGCTGCGGAAGGTACACAGCAGAATGGCGTCCCCGCAGATTTCCTGCAGCCTGCACAAAACCTTCTCTGCCTGATTCCACTGCCTGGACTGCGTAAACCAGTCGATGCGCCACTCCAGCGCCTCTGCCCCCTGCCGTACCGCAAGTTCTGCTGCCTGACAGATTCCGTTTTCTTCTGTTTCCACCACCGGCACGCAGACCAGCGGCTTTCCTGTCCCAATTATTTGTTTCTTGATTCGCATTTCCTTTTATAATATTCCTGCATTGCCGGTACAGCACTGCGCCGGCCTCTGCTCACTATGCTCGCCATCGTGTGACTTTTTATATTTTAACACTATACCAGAGTTTCTTTCAAGATGATTTTTCGATTTTTACAATTAAATTACATGACCGTCCTTTATCCTCTTCCCTCCCTTCTTGCTGCCTGCAAAAACAGCCGTTTATTCTTGACAAATTTTTATCAAAGTTATATATTTAATTTAGTTACAAATACATATTTTATTAGGAGGGTTCCACACATGAATAACTTAAAATTAGACGTAGCTGACCAGATTGCCGTCCTCACAATCAGCAGGCCCGGCGCACTGAACGCACTGAACAGCGAGACATTGGACGAGCTGAACACTGTCCTCAGTGAAATCGAAGCAAGAGATGATGTTAAGGTTGTAATCCTGACCGGCGGCCCGGACAAGAAAGAGAACGCATTCAAGTCTTTCGTTGCCGGCGCTGACATTGCTGAGATGGTGAACTTCTCTGCTGCAGAAGCCCGCGCATTCGGCATGAGGGCTGCAGAGCCGTTCTTCAAGCTGATGAATATGCGTCAGGTTACCATCGCCGCTGTCAACGGATTTGCACTGGGCGGCGGATGCGAGATTGCCATGGCTTGTGACATCCGCATTGCTTCCGACAACGCTACGTTCGCACAGCCGGAAACCGGTCTTGGCATCATTCCCGGATTTGGCGGAACACAGAGGCTTGCCCGCCTGGTAGGCATGGGACGCGCGAAAGAGCTGATTTTCACCTGTGACAACATTGATGCTGCAGAGGCATACCGTATCGGTCTGGTGAACAAAGTCGTTGCCAAGGAAGAGCTGATGGACACCGCTAAGAAGATGGCTTCTAAGATTATCTCCAAGGGAAGCTACGCTGTCTCCATCGCTAAGGCTGCCATCAACAATGGCTATGATATGGACATCAAGAATGCTGTAGAGATGGAAGCAAACCTGTTCGGCATCACCTGCTCGACCCATGACAAGACAGAAGGCATGACTGCTTTCCTGGAGAGGCGCGCAGCTGACCTGACAGACTTCTAAATCTCCACCCAAAAGACGCCGCAGGTTGGAATAGGCTGCCGGACGCCTGCAGAACAGGCTTGCCCCTTGGCTATATCCCAGATTCTTTCTGCGGCGTCTTTTTATGCTTTCTTTTCTCAAACTTTTCTTACATAAATCACTATAAGATAAAAAATCTTAGCTCTAAAAAAATTGGGATTCCTCCACCCCTCTCTCATATAACTGTTACCCTGTCCCAAAAATCTTCCTGAAAATATTCCAGCAGAAAAAGAGATACAGAATTCAGAATACACAGAAAATGACCATTATAGATATAATTCTGTTTCTGATATAAATACAGCTTTTCCTGATTCAAATTATGTATGAAATAGTCATATGTACATATACTGTCAAACCTGACCAACAAGCTGGCTCGTTTCCGACTTGCATCGCACGCAATGAGCCAATTCCTCTCCTCAATAATTCTATAATTGCTATAATCGGAATAATGGGAAAAACCCTGTTTATATTTAGAAATTTCATCTAATGAGATGTATAATGTTTTATAATCTTTTGTTTTTATATCTACATCCTTTATAGATTCAATCATTGGATATGAAATATACAATTTACCAAGTTCTGTCTCATTAATAAACGACCCCGCAGCAAGCTGCGGGGTATTGAGAGAGGTCGCCCCACTAC
>CAJUFQ010000004.1 GCA_910585625.1 uncultured Lachnospiraceae bacterium | reverse complement strand
TTCCTGATTGCATTGCTTGCCTATTTGGATAATAGGAACAACAGGCGAAAATAAACAAGCCTACCTTGTACTTGGCGGTTCAGGTAGGCTTTAGGCTTATTTGAGAGGCTAACCACGCTTGTGGGCGGCTGCTCCTTTTCTATAATATAACATTTCTGTATCTGAAAATCAACCGCATTTTTTAGGATTCGGCCAAATTATTATCCCTTATTATTTGACACACATCCAAGAAACGGACACCATTTTTGACACCGTTTTTTGGGGATTTTACGGTTTTTCGTGAGTTGGGATGAAAAGAAGAAACGCCGGAAATACCCATAAACAGGCGCTTACAGCGTTCCATATAGATTGGTAAAAGCCATGCCATAAAAAGTTATATTGAGAATGGTGTCGTAAGCCAAGCTCAAGAAAGACAATGGAAATTCTCCCTGTCAAGAAATGGAACCTGGAGAAAATCGATGAAAGAACGAAGAACCTGATAGAACGGATATGCGGGAGATAAGAAAAGATTTTGGTTTCGGTATCGGAAAAACAGGTTCAGTAACATTGAAATTGGAATAAATAACGGTGTTGATTTTTGACCCCATACTCTATATAATAGTTCGGGTAACAATTATGATAACGGCAAAGACAGAAAATGGTACGCTGAATACAAGCTAAGGGAAGTGAGAGATATTGTACATAATAGCAGTGTGTGATGACGAAGAAAAAGAGCTTGACCGGATTGAAGCTTTTCTGATACGGTACCGGGATGTGAAGCAGACGCTGGTATATCAGGTAGAGCGGTTTGCCAGCGCGGAGGAGTTGCTGGAGCGGGTCAGAGAAGAGGATTATGTGCCTGACCTGTTGCTGCTGGATATTTTCATGTCCGGCATGAGTGGAATTGAGGCGGCAAAGGAGATGCGCAGACTGGGGCATGACATGCCGATTATTTTCCTGACAACCTCAACGGACTTCGCGTTAGACGCCTATAGGGTAGACGCCATACAGTATCTTGTGAAGCCCTTGAACCAGGAACGTTTTTTCCGTGCCTTGGATTCTGCAATAGGGCAGAGTTATAAGATAAAGGAAAGTCAGATTGCCATAAAGGTTGCCGGTGGGATTCGGCAGATCCAGCCGAATGACATTGTATATTGTGAGTCCCAGAAAAACTACCAGGTCCTATATCTTCTGGCGGAGAAGTACAAGGTCCGAATGACGGCCGGGAGCCTCTGGGAAATGCTCGAAGGATTCAGCCAGTTTGGCAGATGCGGGCGGTCTTATATCCTGAACATGAACCATATCGTTTCGGTGGAGCGGGAGGAGATTATTATGGACAATGGAAGCACGATTTATATTCCCAGGAATAAAACGTCTGAGTTCAAAAAAGTATATTTTTCTTATTATTTTGACTGAAAGGCCAAGAAGCCTAATCTTTAGAAAAGACCCTGAAACTTTGAAAGAGCAGGGTCTTTTTTGTCCCTCAAAAATCATCAAATATCCCACCTTGCACAATTCCGATTTTGGAAATGATATAGTAAATAATATTATTCGGAGGGAAGGTGGTGTCTATGCTAGGAGGTTCATTTTGGGTTGCGTTTTTTCGTAATGCCATGAGTGTCAGTCTGATGTTGTCTTTTTTTCTGATGCTGGATCGTCCCAGGTTTTCGATGAAGAAAACGATATATTGTTATGTGGCGTTTGGAGTGTCATTGGTAGCGGTTTACAGCGTATGGTATCAGCTTGGAACAGCCAGTTTTGTCAAGTTCGCGGCCATATCTACGCTTCCGGTGGTTGGGCTGTTCTGCAGCCTGGTAAGCAGCGAGGTAATTTATCTGTCTCTGTATAAAATGGCCTTGGCGTTTTATATGTTTTCCGTATGCGCATTCTGCGGTGTGGATGTGGCGCGCTGGGGCTTCCAGGGAAATCGGTGGATAGATATTCTCGTACGTTTTATTTGTATGGTAGTGATTCTTTCCTTTACCTGGTTTAAGTTCCGCAAGCAGTTCCTTCATGGCGTGGATTTTTTAATACAAGAAATGGATTTGTTCAGTGCGGTGACGCTTTTTGTATCAGTGATGCTCGGCGCTATCATGGCATATTGGCCCAACCTCCAGGGGTTCTCAATTTTTAATATGGTGCGCGCGTTCCTAATCCTCTTCATGGCGGGAACCTTGCAGTATGCTATCCTTCATCTGTATATCCATCTGGGGCAGGAGCATTATTATCAGGCAGAAAAAGAGCTGCTTGAGGTGAATGAGCAGCTTCTGCATCGGCAGATGGACTTGATGAGAGAAACGGAAAAAGAGGCGGTGCGCATCCGCCATGACGTGCGGCATCATACGCTTTTGATTAAAGAGTATGTCAAGGAAGGGGAGCTTGACGAGCTGCTTGCTTACTTGGAACAGTACAGTGAGGATGTGGAACGCCGCAAAACCAAGAATATCTGTAGGAATCCCGCGGTCAACAGCATCCTTTCCGTGTATTCTTGTAAGGCAGAGAACCAGAATATTAAGGTTGCGATGGAGGTTCGGGTAGCGGAGGATTTACCCGTGCGTGACATTGACTGGGTGGCGATATTGGCAAATATATTTGAGAATGCTATCCGTGGCTGCGCCTCTTCCGGAAAGGAAGAACAGGATATCAACATTTACATAGCCCAAAAAAGAAATAAAATAATTATTCAATGCCGCAACACGAGCGGCGGAGAAGTGCTGTTCCATAAGGGGATTCCCCAATCAGACAGAGGCGGCGGTATGGGCGTGTTCAGCATTATTAAGGCGGTATCCCGTTATGAGGGGCAGTCAGATTTCACTGTGGAGAATGGGCAGTTTGTGACGCGGGTTCTTCTGAACCTTCCGGCATAAGTCGGCGACAAAATATGGTTTCAGCCAGAAGGAGGAAAATAAATGAGTTTTTTGGATGAGTTTCAGCAAATAGTTTATCAATACCCGGAGCGGGTGGCGTTGGTAGACTACAATGGTGAGAGGCGCACGACATACCGGGAACTTGATGTCTTAAGCCGTAAGATAGCGGCAAAGCTTAAGCAGACGCAGGAAGTGTCCGAGAGGGCAGTGCTGGTGTGCATGGGCAGGCGGATGGAATATATAGCGGCGGAAATCGGCATTATGGCAGCGGGCGCGGCATTCGTGCCAGTGCTGCCGGAATATCCCCAGGAACGTATCGACTTTATCCGGGAGGACTGCCAGGCAGCGGCAGTCATTGATGAGGAATGGCTGTCGGACGTGAATGATTATGAACCGTGCCCGCCAATGTGGGCATTGGCGGATGGCAGCCGTGCGCTGATAATCTATACTTCTGGTTCTACCGGGCGTCCCAAGGGGATTGCCCACAGCATGGCGAGCTTCACCCATGGGGTCTGGCGTAACAGAAAAGCGGCTTTCATGGAGAAGGATGACGTGATGGCAGCGATGGCGCCGATGTCCTTTGTCGTGTTGGTTCTGGAGTATTACAGCTTACTGTCCCGCGGCGGCTGCATACATATCCTGCCGGAGGAGACACGCAAAGACGTCCGTTTGATGGAAGATTATTTTGCAGAGAAAGAAATAACCTGTGCATTCATCAGCCCCCAGATGCTGCGTTTGTTTAAGAGCAAAAGCGCGTCTCTGAAAAGGGTGATGACAGGCAGCGAACGTGTATCCATGCTGGCAGGGGACGGTTTTGACTTGTACAATATCTATGGTTCGAGCGAGAGCGCGGCGTTGGTTACCAGCTACAAAATTAAGGAGTCTATGGAAAATACCCCTATTGGGAAGCCGGTGGACGGGCTTACCTTTTTCCTGCTGGATGGAGAAGGGAAAGAAGTTGCGGAAGGGGAAATGGGTGAGTTGTGCATCAAGGGGATTTTTGCCGACGCTTACCTGAATCTGCCCGAGCAGAGCGCGCGGACATTCATAAAGCAGGAAGATGGGGAGGTTTTGCTGCATACCGGGGATATAGTAAAGAAACTGCCGGATGGCAATTACCTCTATGTGAACCGTAAGGACTGGATGGTCAAAATTAATGGACAGCGTGTGGAGACCGGGGAGATAGAGCTGAGGATGGCTTCTGTGCCGGATGTGGAAAATGCCGTGGTCAAGGCGTTCCAGGATGAGAATGGGCAGAATTATCTCTGCGGCTATTATGTGGCAGGGCAGGAGGCCACGGAGGAGCAGATACGCGCCCATCTGAAAAGCTCCCTCCCGGATTACATGATTCCCCGCTTCTTCAAGCGATTAGACAGCCTGCCCAAAAACGCGAACGGCAAATTAGACCGTACCGTCCTGACGCCTCCGGGCATGGAAGAATATAAGGCGCAGTACTGGGAGCCGAGGAACCAAACGGAACGCCAGCTTTGCAGTGGGTTCGAAGCGGTGCTTCGCTGTGGCAGGGTAGGCACGGAAGATGATTTCTTTAAGCTGGGCGGAGATTCCATCAATGTGCTGAAACTGGCCGAACATCTGGAGGGCTTGGCCCTTACGCCGGAGATGGTTCTGGCAGGCAGGACGCCAGGGAAGATTGCGTCCCTTTTGGAAGAGGCGCAGGAGGAGGTTTCACAGGTACGGAAGGCGGAGGAAAGGGAGGAATATCCGCTTACCGATTCCCAGCTGGGTGTTTATCTGGAGTGCGCCAACGACCCGGAAACAACAATGTATAACATCCCCATGTGCTGTGAGCTGCCTGGGAGCTTAGACAAAGAGCGTTTTCTGGAGTCCGTGAAAAAAGCCGTGGCGATGCATCCTTCATTTGGCGTCAACATCTCCTTACATAAGGGAACGCCTGTCATGTGCCTGCACCCGGAATTCTTAAAAGCAGAGGTGGAAGACTGGGACACGGAAGATATCGATGCCGTGAAGCGGACGTTCATCCGTCCGTTCGCCTTGGAGGGGGAACCATTGTACCGCATGGCGCTCCATCGGTGCCAGGGACGTTTTTATTTCCTGTTTGATGTGCATCATCTTATCTTTGACGGCACATCGGTCAAGGTATTTTTAGATGAGGTTTCCTGTTTTTACCGGGGAGAGGAGCCGAAGCCGGAGGAAATCTCCTTGATGGATCTTTCCGTTTACGAGGAGACGTTAAAGGAGAGTAAAAAATATCAGGCGGCGCAGGAGTTTTTCAGGAACAAGCTTATGGGCGAGGATTTCGGGGAGACCTTGATTAAGGATTTTAAAAAGAAAGACTCCGGCGTCCAAAGCAATGAGGTCAGGCTGGCTTTGGGAGGGGAACTTTCTTGTATGGCAACGGAACAATTTGCCAGACAGAAGGGTATATCTGAAAACACACTGTTCCTGGGGGCTTTCTCTTATGCCCTTGGCAAATACAGCGGGGAAAATAAGAGCCTGTTCTGTACGGTGGACAATGGCAGGCATGACGTTAGATTGGCTCAGTCCTCAGGAATGTTCGTGCGCACGCTGCCAATTTACCAGTCTTGGGAAGAACGTGTTTCCGTGGAGGAGTATCTGCGGGAGTTCCAGAAAGATTTCTATGAGGTGATGGGGCATGACTGCATTTCGTTTGCGGAATTGTCCCGGGATTACGGCATTGCCTCGGATATCCTGTTCGTTTATCAGGGGGAAATGCTGAGCGGCCTTACGTTGGATGGAAAACGGTATGCGGCGCAGCCGCTTCCTACCGGGGATGTGCAGGCAGATATTTCTGTGATGGTCATGAAAGGCAGGGCCGGTTACGAAGTTTCGCTGGAATACCGCACGGATGTATATAAGGAAGAGACGGTAAGGGGGCTGTTGGCTATGATGCTGCAGACCTTGAAGGGCATGGTTAGCTGTGAAGAGTTGTGGCAGATTTCACTAACGTCTGAACTTGATATCCAGATTTTAGACCGTTTCAATGAGACTGCCATGTCTTATGATGCAGGCAGGACAGTGATTGACCGCTTCCGGGAACAGGCAAAGAAGACGCCGGAACATACGGCTGTTGTTTATATGGACAGGAGCTATACATATGCGCAGATTGACGAAATGACGGATCGCCTCGCCGCTTATGTGGCAGGGCTTGGCATTGGCAGGGAACAGGTAGTATCTGTACTGATTCCAAGATGTGAATATATGGCGATTGCGTCTCTTGGCGTTTCCAAGGCGGGGGCAGCATACCAGCCGCTGGATCCCTCCTATCCGAAGGAACGTCTGGCATTTATGATGGAGGATGCGGCAACGCAGCTTCTGATTGCCGAGGAAGAGCTTCTTGTGCTGGTACCGGAATGGAAGGGCAAGGTTCTGCTGACAAAAGATATCCCAAGCCTTCCGCAGGCGGAGGGGCTTCCGGAACCGCCGAAGCCAGAGGATCTGTTTATCCTGCTTTATACCTCTGGGTCTACGGGAGTGCCGAAAGGCTGTATGTTGGAACACGGGAATATAGCGGCATTCTGCGACTTCTACAGCAGGAGATTTAAATTATCGGAGGCAAGCAAATCCGCTGCCTATGCAAGCTATGGTTTCGATGCCAGTATGATGGATATGTACCCTGTATTGACCGCCGGAGGAGGAGTCTATATCATTGATGAGTCCATTCGCCTGGATTTGTATGCACTGAACCGGTATTTCCTGGAGCAGGGGATTACCCATTCGTTCATGACGACCCAGATTGGGCGGGCGTTTGCCACAAATATGAAGAACAGCCATTTGCAGTTCCTGCTGATGGGCGGGGAGGCCTTAGCTCCGTTTGCACCCGAGGGCGATACGGCGTATATAAATATTTATGGGCCAACGGAATGCACGGTTTTCGTGACCGAATATCGGTTAAAGGAATATGAGGAAGAGTTGCCTATCGGCAAGGCGATACCGAACGTCAAGCTCTATATCCTTGACAGCCTGGGCAGGCGGGTTCCGGTAGGAGTGCCGGGTGAGCTGTGCATTGCAGGCCCGCAGGTATCCAGGGGTTACTTGAACCGCCCGGAGAAAACTGAGGAAGTGTATACGGCCAATCCGTTCTGCAGCCAGAAGGAGTATAGCAGGATGTACCATACTGGGGATATCGTGCGCTTCCTGCCGGATGGCAATGTTCAGTTTATCGGCAGGCGGGACGGCCAGGTGAAAATCCGCGGATTCCGTATTGAGCTGACGGAGGTGGAAGAAGTTATCCGCCGTTTCCCAGGCATCAAAGACGCTACTGTAGCAGCTTTTGACGAGGCTTCCGGCGGTAAATATATTGCGGCTTATGTGGTGGCGGATACGCCTGTCGATGTAGAAGCGATGAATGCCTTTATTGAAGAGAGCAAGCCGCCCTATATGGTTCCGGCAGTGACGATGCAGATTGACAAGATTCCGCTGAACCAAAACCAGAAGGTGAATAAAAAGGCGTTGCCGATACCAGAACGTAAGCAGGAAGATTTGGTCATGCCGCAAGGAGAGATGCAGCAAAAGATTTTTGATTGCGTGGCAGAAGTCATAGGCCACCGGGAATTTGGCGTGAATACGGATATTTACAAAGCGGGCCTAACCTCTATCGGTGCGGTGAAGCTCAACGTGCTGCTTGCTGATGCCTTTGCGGGGGCGGTAATCCGCAATAAGGATCTGAAAGAACATGATACAGTAGAAAAGTTAGAGCAGTTCCTGATGGGCGCAGGCCGGGAGGAAGCGTTTGATAAACTGGAAGCGTACCCCCTGACCCAGACGCAGAACGGCATCTTTGTGGAATGCGCGGCTAATCCGGGCAGCACCATTTACAATATCCCATTCCTGTTCCAGCTGGGGGAGAATGTGGATTTGGAGCGGCTGAAAAAAGCGGCGGAGGATACCGTGGAGGCGCATCCTTATATCAAGACCACGCTGTATCTGGACGATGACGGTGAAATCTGGCAGAAGCGCAATGACGATTTGCCAGTGGAGGTTAAGATACTGGATGAATTACATAAAGGAGAATTGGTGAAGCCCTACCAGCTTTTGGGAGACCAGCTGTTTCGGATTGAGCTGTTTGATACGCCGGAAGGGAAATATCTCTTCCTGGAGTTCCACCACATCATCAGTGATGGCACGTCCTGCGGCATTTTCCTGAATCACATGAATCAGGCGTATGGTGGGGAAACGCTGAAGAAAGAGACATTCAGCGGCTTTGAGGCGGCTCTTGTGGAGCAGAAGGCGCTTAAGGGGCCGGATTATGCGCTTGCCAAAGAATATTATGACTCCATTTTTGCGGGATGCGATACGGATTTCCTTCCGGCCAAAGACCACCGGGAGGATGTGCCGGGGCTGGGCGTATACCAGAGGGCGCAGGAGACGGACATGGATGCTTTGCGTCAGTTCTGCGCGGAGCAGAAAATCACACTGAATGCGCTGTTTACGGCGGCGTTCGGTTTTGTGACCGGACGGTATGTCTATAAGGACGAGGCGGTCTTCACCACCATTTACAATGGCAGGAATGATTCCCGCCTGGCGACCGCCGTCAGCATGTTGGTCAAGACGCTTCCGGTTTATTGTAACCTGGATGGGGAAAAGGAAATCGGCGACTATCTGAGGGAAACCGGGGAGCAGCTGATGAACAGCATGAACGCCGACATATATTCATTTGCGGAAATAAGCAGGGCATATAATATCAAGGCGGATCTGATGTTTGCATTCCAGGGCGATAATTTCCAGTTTGAAGAAATTGCCGGGGAAAAGGCCGCAAGGGAGGAAATGTCCCTGGATACGGCAAAGGCGCCGCTGTCCATAGACGTGATTGTCAATGGCAATGAACTTTCCTACCAGGTGGAATACAGAAGCGATATGTACGAGGAACGCACGATTGCCGGGCTGGTAGACAGCCTTGTGGAGACGGTCAGGGAGTTCCGGGAGAAGAAGCTGTTAAAGGAAATCTGCATGGTGAGCAAAGAGGCGCGCCACGAGCTGGACAGCTATAACGAGACGGATTATGGAGTCGAGCAGACCACGGCAAACGTGTTGTTTGAGCGGCAGGCCAATCTGCATCCTGATAAAGTGGCAGTGATTGCTAACGGCGTGAGCCTTACCTTCCGTGAACTCAATGAAAACGCCAATAAGATTGCCAACCGCTTGCTGGAGCTGGGCTTATCCACAGAGCAGATGGTCGGCGTCCTCCTGCCCAGGACGGTGGACGTCTATGCTGCAAGGCAGGGCATTATGAAAGCAGGAGGTGCATTTTTGCCTATCGACCCGGAATATCCGGACGAGAGGATTAGCTATATTCTGGAGGATTCCAAGGCAGAGTTCCTGCTGCTGCCTCAGGAGCTGGCAAAGGAGCGGCAGTTCCTGCTGCAAAAGCTGTCGGCAAAAGTGCTGACAGTGGAGGAACTGCTGGCAGACGGGGGCAATACAGAGAATCCAGGCGTGGAGATTCGCCCGGAGAACCTCTGCTACTGCATTTATACTTCAGGTTCCACAGGAAAGCCTAAGGGCGTGATGATTGAACACCGGAACCTGGTAAATTATGTGGACGACAATCCCTTCAATGTGGAAGTGCAGTCTTATGTGTACAATGCCACTGTATCGTTGGCGTTTGCAGCCATTACATTTGACGTGTCCGTCTTGGAGGAATGCATTCCCCTCTACCATGGGGTAACCGTCTGCATGGCAAATGAAGAGGAAATCCATAATCCGCTTGCGCTGTCTTCCCTGATCCTTCAAAATGGCGTGGATATGATGACTTGTACGCCGTCATTTTTGATAAACATTATTGATATGCCGGAGATGAAAAAGGCATTGTCACAGATTAAGGTATTTAACGTAGGCGCAGAGGCATTCCCGGAAGCCCTCTATGAAAAAATCCAGGCGCTGGGGACAGAGGCCATTACGTTCAATGGCTATGGGCCTACGGAGACGACGATTGGCTGCGCGTTCGATCAGGTGACCGGGGATAAGATTACCATCGGGAAGCCTATGGCGAATATCAAAATGGTGATGATTGACAAATACCGCAACCTCCTGCCTGCCGGCGTGCCTGGCGAATTGCTGATTATCGGAGACGGCGTGGGCAGGGGCTATGTGGGCAAGCCGGAGATGACGGCGGATAAATTTATCCTGTTTGAAGGCAGGAAGGCATACCGCAGCGGCGATCTGGCAAAATGGAATCACCATGGCAAGATTGAGTTCATGGGACGCATGGATAACCAGGTCAAATTGCGTGGCCTCAGGGTAGAGCTGGATGAGATTGAAAATGTCATGAACCGCTACCCCACGGTGAAGTCCAGCGTGGTGCTGGTAAAGGAAAAAGATTCTAACCAGTTCCTCTGCGGCTATTTCGTGGCGGAAAGCCAGGTGGAGAAACAGAACCTGACTTGTTTCATGCAGAAGTACCTGACGCCTTATATGGTGCCGAGCGTACTGATGCAGCTGCCGGAGCTGCCGCTTACCAATAACGGCAAGGTGAACAAGCGCGCCCTTCCGGAACCGGAATACACGGTGGAGAACAAGAATTATGTGAAGCCGCGTACTGAGCTGCAGCGTAAGCTGTGTGAAATCTTTGAGATGGCCCTGGGCGTCGATTCCATCGGCATAGAGGACGATTTCTTCGAAAATGGAGGGACTTCCCTGTCGGCATCCAAGGTGGCAATGAAGTGTATGAGCGCAGGCATCCAGGTCTCTTATGCAGACTTGTTTGACTATAAGACGCCGCTGGAACTGGAACGCCATATCCAGGAGCTGCAGCAGGGCAGCAGCGCTGAAAATGGCAGCGAGGAGGGACGGGAAGGGCAAGGATCCCTGGAGCAGATCTTAAACCGCAATGACGCAGCGTTTGTAGATGATATCTGCCCATCCTCCCTGGGGGACGTCCTCCTGACAGGAGCCAATGGCTTCTTAGGAGCGCACATCTTAAAGTACATGATAGATCATGAGGATAATACCATTTACTGCCTGATCCGCAAAGGGAAGGCACCCACCCTGGAAAAACGGCTGAAAAGCATGCTTGTCTATTATTTCAGCAATCCTTATGAGGAGCTGTTTGGCAGCCGGATCCAGTTAATCGAAGGAGATATTACGGATGCCGGGAAGGTGGACGCTTTAGAGCAGTATGAGTTTGAGCGGGTCATCAACTGTGCGGCCTGCGTCAAGCATTTTTCTGCGGACGATACCCTGGAACAAGTCAATTACCAGGGCGTGGTCAATTTAATCCATTTATGCAGCAGGACCGGGCGTGAGCTGATACAGATTTCCACGGTAAGCATAGCCGGGGAGAATGTGGGAGGCAAATTCCCGCAGGAGAAGAAGCTGCATGAGAACGAATTATTCTTTGGGCAGAGCCTGACAAACAAATATATTGACACCAAGTTCCGCGCAGAAAAGGCAGTTTTAGAAGCTGTGGCACAGGGAATGAAGGGTAAGGTCATCCGTGTAGGGAACTTAATGAGCCGTGTCAGCGATGGGGAATTCCAGATTAATTCCGTGACCAATGGGTTCATGCGCACCTTGCGCGGCTATGTGGCGCTCGGGAAATTCCCGGTATCCATGCTGGATCTGCCGACGGAATTCTCGCCGATTGACGCAACGGCGGAAGCGATTGTACATTTGGCAGGGGCTGCAGGCGGTTTCAGCGTATTCCACGCTTACAGCAGCTATTTGATACAGATGGCGGATGTGGTTGAGCAGATGAGGCAGATAGGGATACCTATGGAGACGGTCAGTGATGAAGAGTTCCAGCAGTCCCTGCTGCAGGCGTTGGCGGATGAAGGGAAGAATGAGCTGATATCCGGCTTGATTGCCTATGCGTCCAGCGACCAGGACAAAAGTACCGTATACATTGACGGGGATAACAGCTTTACGACGAAGGCGCTTTACCGCCTCGGGTTCAAGTGGCCGATGCCTGATGGGATATACCTTAAGCATGCCCTGGAGGCTTTGGAGACTTTAGGATTTTTTGACGGCAGGATTTAATGCTTTACGAAGCGACAAGGCGGGGGAAAGCAGTGTCTGGGATTGGCATTTATGGAGGGCAATATGGAGAGAAACGCGTTTCTGATAAACAAAAAAATCCACCAGTATATCTTGCCGGGGGTGCTGATGACGGTCGCCATGCAGCTCGGCAATGTGGTGGACGGCATGATTGTGGGCAATCTCTTGGGGCCGGACGCTATGGCGGCAATCGAGATATCCATGCCGGTGCTGCTGCTGCTGCAGATGCCAGGCATGATGCTCGCCATGGGAGGGGCGGCAGAGGCAGCGGTGCTTCTGGGGAAGCGCAAGATGGAGGAGGCCGGCGGGGTGTTCAGTGCGTCGCTGGTATCCGGCGTAGCTGTTTCTTTACTGTTTGCATTGTTTACGCCAATCCTGCCGGAGATGCTGGCAATCGCGCTCTCAGGCAATGAGACGCTGTCTTCCCTTGCCGAACCGTACATCATGGTTAATTTTGCCGGCATCCCAGTGCTGACAGCCGCTATCATTTTTTGCTATTTCATGAATGCAGATAACCACCCGCAGCTTGGGAGCGCGCTGTTCATCATCGCAAATGTAGTCAATCTGGTCCTGGATTTTGTGTTCTTGCAGTGGCTGCACCTGGGAATGGCGGGAAGCGCGCTTTCCACCATAATCGGCTATCTTGCGGGGATGGCGACGGTATTGTTCTATTTCCGTTCCAGACAAAGGATGCTGCATCTGCAGAAACCAGAGAAACGGCTGTTTGCCTATGCGGGGCTTGCGGCGAAGGCGGGGATACCCAGCGCGGCTTTCACCTTGATGTCAGCCTTGAAGTCCGTAATTATCAATTCTGCGATTGTGCGGGTTCTGGGAACCGATCCCATGGCGGTGTACTCTGTCTGCGCGAATGCGGTATTGATTGCGGAACTTTGCGTGGGAGGGATTATCGGGCTGGTACAGAATATTGCGGGCATCCTTTATGGGGAACGGGATTATTATGGAATCAAAAGCCTTTGCAGGAGGGTACTTGCCTACAGCTATCTTGCCATTGCCGCCCTGCTGCTGGTATTCCTGGCTGTTCCCCAGGCGGTGGCGGGACTCTTTGGCATTACCCAGGGGGATATGCTGGAACTTTGCAAGATAGCGTTGCGGATTTTTGCCTGCAGTTTTCCGTTCTATGTATACAATAAATTCCTGATGTCTTATTACCAGACAATCCTGCAGCCAGGACTGTCCACGGTAGTCACCGTCCTCCAGGGATTTCTGGTGGTAGTGCCTTTTTGCCTTGCCGGGATTTTCATATGGGGGTTAGAAGGCGTGTGCCTGATGGCAGTGGTAAGCGAGGCGGTTACTATACTGCTCAGCGCCTTGTACCGTATCTGGGGGCAGCGCAGAGGGAAGCTTGCGGCCGGGGGCGTTTATATGCTGCCGCAGATTACCGATGAGAAGTTTTTGGACTGCTCGATTGAGAGCAATCTGGAAGAGGTCATTGCTTTTCGGGAAAAGCTATTCCTGTTCTGTGCGGATAACCGCATTTCGCAAAGGAATGCGAATGTCTTGGGGCTTGCCGTGGAGGAAATTGCCTCCAATATCGTACAGTATGGCTATTGCAGCGGCCGGAAGAACTATATGGACATCAGCTTTACGATCCAGGACGACAAATATATGTTGAGGATCCGGGATGACGGCGTACCCTTTAATCCCTTGGAATATAGGCAGCAGGAGGAAGAGGCGGTGACGGTGGGAGGAATCGCCCTGATTCGCAAGATGGCGTCCGATTTTCAATATATGCGGGTGCTGAACATGAATAATACGGTGATTGAACTGGATATTCAGACGGAACAAATTTGAGCAAGCAGATATAGGAGATTAAAGAAAAGAGGTAAAGTATGAAGATTACAGAAAAGTTAAGTGGAAGCCAATTATGCCTTTCGTTGGAGGGAAGGCTTGACACGACAACGGCGCCGGATTTGGAGAAGGTTCTGGAAGACAGCCTCGAGGGGGTGAAGGAGCTGATATTTGATATGGCGGCGTTAGATTACCTGTCATCCGCAGGGCTGCGTATTCTTTTGGGGGCGCAAAAGAAAATGAATCTACAAGGGAGCATGAAGGTAACCGGCGTGAATGAGACGATTATGGAAATTTTTGAAGTCACGGGTTTTGCTGACATCCTGACGATTGAACAGTAGATTGGATTTGGCTGAACTGTATTTGAGGCAGAGGTAAAGGAATCTATTTTATGGACAGACAGACAGGCTCCGTTTCACTGGAGCAGAATGAGAAGTTTCTGAAAAAAGCATATGGGAAAGCGCTGATTCCTTGCATGTTGTCCATACTAAGCGGAAACATCAATATTCTTGCAGATGGTATCCTTGTTGGGCAACGCCTGGGAACGGATGCCTTAGCTGCCATTAATTTCAGCCTTCCGGTTTACCTCGTTTTGTGCATTGTGGGTTCGTTCCTCGTGTCAGGGACTGCCATCTGTGCATCGGAGGCTATCGGCAATAACCAAAGCAGCAAGGCGCAGGAGCTTTTTAAAATGGCGGCCTCGTGGTGCGTGCTGGCATCGGTATTCATTACAGCAGCCGGCCTGCTGTGCCTAAAGCCTTTGGCGGGGCTGTTATGTTACGAGGAGGCAGTATCGCCTTTGGTGGAGGAATATACCGGCGTGACCCTGTCAGGCACACTGCCGAAAATCCTCATTTATGTTCCGTTTTGGTATTTAAGGCTGGATGGGAGGAATCGGCAGGTCACAGCGATGATGCTGCTCATGGGCGTGGGGAATGTCCTGCTGGATCTGTTATTTTTGTATGTGGTTCCGCTGGGAGTGTTCGGGGCTGCGTTGGCCAGCGTCATGGCGACGGCGGCATCCTGTCTCTTAGGGTTTGTGTGGCTTTGCGACAAAAAGAGCAGCTTTCCGTTTGGGTTCTGCTTCGTCTGCAAGGGAGCGCCAATCAGGCGCATCGTACGGGCGGGCAGTCCGTCTGCCATGAATAACTTGTTTCAGACGCTGCGCGTAGCTGCGGTAAATGCGCTTTTGCTGAAAAGCGGCGGCAGTATGCTGGTGGCAGCGTTCACAGCCGTAAATTGCATCAGCGCGTTTGAGGAAAGCGTTACCGGGGGAGTGCCGCAGGCGGCGTCCGCTATGCTCGGCATTTACAGCGGGGAGCATGACAATAAAAGCGCGCGCCTGCTGATGATGAGGCAGATAAAAAGCGGCCTGCCTTATTGTCTGTTGTTTAGCGTGGCGATACTTGCGGGAGCCGATTTGATAGCAGATGCGTATGGGCTTTCCGCTTCCTTGCGGTTTGCTTTTTTTTGTATGTCGCTGGGCATGGTTCCCGCACTGTTTTGCAGCATTTTGTCAGGGTATTATAATGTCTCGGGACATGAAATGTGGGCAAATAGCATTATTTTGCTGCGCGTGTTTCTCATGCCCTGCACAAGCTTGTTTCTGCTGGGGCGGTTGGAGCAGGATCCATGGTGGTTCCTGTTCTGGGGCGAAGCCTTGACGCTGCTCGTGTGGTATGCTGCGACTGGGATCAGCCGCCGTCTGCGCAGCGGGCGTTCACGCTTCCTGCTGATGGATAATGCGCTGGAAGAGACTGGCAGGGTCATCAACTTCTCTGTCCGGGGTGAGGATATGGATATCTGTGACGCCAGCAGCAAGATTACGGTTTTCTGTGAAGAAAATGGTATGCTTCCCAGACAGGTCATGCGTGTCAGCCTGGCGATGGAGGAACTGATGACAGTTATTGTGTCAGCCAATCAGGAAGAGGGTGTGGAATTTGACCTTCGGGTGTATTCCCTGGAGGGAGTCATTGGCATCCGTATCCGTTACAGCGGCAAGGAGTTCAATCCTTTGCGCCGCGCGAAAGATGCGGCAGGGAAGGGAGATGATATGTATATGGGGATTCGCATGATTGAGGATATGGTGGAGGCGGCGATGTACCAGCGGACATTTGGCATGAATACCATCCAGATTTATATCTGACAGGGAAACGGAGGCAAGAATGAAAACCGAGTATGGAAAGCTGGGGCAGGAAACACTGGATTCCCTGAGGAACACTGCCGGTCAGGCGGCATCTGTGCAGGAACAGCTGCTTGCCAATATTATACATGAGAACCGTAATACTGTGTATGGGAAGAAATATGGCTTTGCGTCAATCAGGACTGCCAGGGAATATCAAATGCTTGTTCCGTGTTCTTCCTATAGGGATTATGAAGCGTACATCCTGCGCATGATTGAGGGCGAAACGCATCTTCTGACGCAGGAACCGCCCGTCTATTACTGTATCAGTTCCGGCACAACCGGGGAGGCTAAGTATCTGCCGCTTACGGAGAAGGAGTTTAACATCCAGTATGCTTATGCTTACGGCGTCCCCTTTGGCATGGTGAGGGAATATTACCAAAATCTGCCAGAGCGTGAAGTGTTCGGCAAGATTTTCCAGATTGGGGAGTTTGCCAAAACCTTTATGGAAAATGGCGTGATGAACGGTATCCGCTCCGGCTGTCTCTACCAATGGCTCGACAGAGACGGGCAGTTTGACGCGGTGGATTACTGTGTTCCCAAAGAGGTGCTGTTTCCAGATACGCTGGAAGACCTTCTCTATGTCAAAGTGCGGTTTGCCCTGGCGGAACGCAAACTACGCGCGATACATGGTGTGTTTATCAACCGGGTGGCAGGGGTTATGGATTATATCTGGCGGAACTGGGAACTTTTGCTGCGGGACATGGAGAATGGAAGTGTCGATGCGCGCGTGGCTTTAAGCATGAAATGGCGGGAATATGTAAAAGAGAAGCTGCCGCCGGACACTCTGCGAGCCACGGAACTGCGCCGCCTTTCCCACAAAGAGCTGCGGGAAGGCATGGTATCGAAGATTTGGCCGGACGTCCGCTATGTGCTGGCAATCGGCGGAAAATCATTTTCTTATTATACAGATAAGATGAAGGGGTACGCAGGCCATATTCCTATCCATCACTTTGCTTATGCGGCGTCGGAGGGAATCTTTGGCATTGCAGAGAAAATGGATGTGCCGGATTGTTATGTCCTGTTCCCGGAGGCAGGGTTTTTTGAGTTCCTTCCGGCAGAGGGGGAGGAAACCGGGCATGGGCGGCCCTTATTTATGTGGGAGCTGGACATTGGGGAGCGGTATGAGCTTTTGTTTACAAACCATTCTGGGCTGTACCGATACTGCATGGGGGATGTGGTGGAGGTGACCGGCTGGTATGGGCAGGCGCCTGTCGTGAAGTTCTGCTACCGTAAGAACCAAGTACTTAATATAGCGGGGGAGAAAAGCAATCAGGAGCAGCTGGAGGAAGCAATCAGACAGTTTGGGTCTCGTATGCGCTGTGAGGTGATTGGATATTGCGTGCAGGAAGATATGTCGGACGTATTGCCGCGGTATCTGTTTTACCTGGAATGCACCGATATAGATCCTTTGGGGGCGGAGGTGATGTTAGATGACTGCCTCTGCTGGGTGAATTACGAGTATAAGGGGTGCCGGAGTATGAACGAGATTGGCAGGCTGCAGATTTGTTATCTGCGGGAGGGCAGCTTTGGCCGCTATGAGGAACAGCTGGCGGCAGACGGCAAGCCGATGGGGCAGAATAAGCGCATCTGCATTCTGGATACGGCAGAAAAGAAAGCGTTTTTTGCCTCGCAGAAATTGGGCGGCGGAAAGGAAAAGTAGGAATGAAGAAGAGAGTGACAGGGCTTACGGGAAAGCTGACGTTTGGTGTGATTATATTTGGTATCTTGCTGGGAGCGATTATCAGCATTATTGGCTACCGGGAATTTACTTCTGTCCTGGAACAGCAGTATAATGATTCAGCCTATGAGATTGCAGAGACGGCGGCGAATTATCTGAATCCTGATAAGTTTGAGGAATACCTTTCCACAGGAGAGCAAGACGAAGAATACAAAGAAATTGAAAGACGTCTGGACGCATTGGTGGACGCCACAGGCACAACGTTGATTTATGTGGCGAAGGTGGATGTTTCTGATTACCGGACGCTTACTTATATCTACGATGCGGTGAATTCGGCCAGCGGGTTTGAGCGTTATCCGCTTGGCCATACGGCTATCGGCGTGGAAGAGAAATATGTGAATAATGTCCGCAACATCATCACCAAGGGAGAGCGCGCCACAGAGTATCTTTATTCTTATTCCGAAGAATCTGGCGCGCATACGACGGCAGGCATCGCGGTACATGACTCTAAGGGAGAGATTGTAGCAATCCTGGGCGTGGAGAAGGCCATGACAAGGCTGGAGAATGCCCGCAACACGTATGTGAAAGATGTGCTGCTAGGCGTTCTCGTGGCCGTTTTCTTGTTCCTGCTTGCCTACAGCGCGTTCCTCTATCGGGAGATATTGACCCCAATCCTGGCGGTTACGGACGAAGCTAAGCGTTTTGCAGAAACAAATACGCCCTCAGATAAATTGTCAGCGATTCAGAAAAAAGATGAAATCGGCGTATTGGCGAAGGCTGTGAATAAAATGGAAACAGACATTATGGCTTATATAGAAAACCTTACTGCGGTCACGGCGGAGAAGGAGCGTATTGGCGCGGAGCTTTCGATTGCCACCCAGATTCAGGCTGACATGCTGCCCAGCATATTCCCTGCATTTCCAGACCGTCCGGAATTTGACATTTATGCTACAATGAATCCGGCAAAAGAAGTGGGCGGGGACTTTTATGACTTTTTCATGGTGGATGAGAGGCATCTGGCCATTGTCATGGCAGACGTTTCAGGAAAAGGCGTACCCGCAGCCTTGTTCATGGTGATTGGAAAGACGTTGATTAAAGACCATACGCAGCCTGGCAGGGATTTGGGCGAGGTGTTTACAGAGGTAAACGACTTGTTATGCGAATCCAATAGCGAGGGGCTGTTCATTACGGCGTTTGAAGGGGTGCTGGATCTTGTGAGCGGGGAGTTTACCTTTGTGAACGCTGGCCATGAGATTCCCTTTATCTGCAAAAAGGGCGGCAGTTTTGAGCCATACAAGATACGTGCGGGCTTCGTCCTTGCAGGCATGGAGGGAATCCGTTACCAATGCGGCTCGATGCAGCTGTCGCCCGGCGACAGGCTGTTTCAGTATACGGACGGCGTGACGGAGGCAACAGACAAGGACAGCAGGCTCTATGGCATGGAGCGGCTGAAAGAAACGCTTGCAGAATACGCGTCCCTGCCGCCGCGAGGGCTGCTTGTGAAGGTGAAGGAGGAGCTAGATGGCTTTGTGGGGGATGCGCCGCAGTTTGACGATATCACTATGTTATGTCTGGAATATAGGGAGCGGATGAGAAATGAAGGAATTGACGATTGATGCAACGGTGGAAAACATAACAAAGGTAACGGCGTTTGTCGACGAGCAGCTGGAGGAATTGGGCTGCTCTATGAAGGCGCAGATTCAGATTGACATCGCGATTGACGAACTCTTTGGCAATATTGCGCATTATGCCTATAACCCGGAGGTGGGGCAGGCTACGGTGCGCGTAGACGTCGTGCAAGAGCCTCTTTCGGTTGTGGTGACGTTCATAGATAACGGGATGGCTTACGACCCGCTTGCCAGGAGGGATCCCGATGTGGCTCTGCCCGCAGACGAGCGGGAAATTGGGGGGCTGGGGATTTATATGGTAAAAAAGAGCATGGATGAGATTACTTATGAGTATAAGGCTGGGCAGAATATTTTGCGCATCAAAAAGGCGATTTGAGAAAAAACTATGGCCGGAATGGCAGGCTGAAAAACCTGCCGTCCCGGCGTTATCCCTTCCGTATTGCCGGAAAGCTTTTTTCGGGGGCTTTTTAAGGCATAGTCCGTTCTACCCAGAGATAATTGCCGAGTTCCCCGGTCTCCCAATCCAGGCAGAGAGAATAGTTTTCAAAATTCAACGCATTGTGGATGCATCTGCTAAGGTCTGGACGCGCCTCAAACTCCTGTTTCAAAGAATTGATTTCTTCCTGAGCATTGTAGATTTCCACATTTTCCCAGTCAAGTTCTTCTCCCTGAGATAAGTCATACCTTTCAGTCAGCTGTTTCGCCTGTTCTTTGATTTCCTCATCCGTCCATGAGATTGCGGTATAATCGACGTCTTTCTGATACGGCCGGAATTTTCCGAATGATACGATTTTTCCGCTTATGGAGTCAATCTGGCAGGAATACGACCTATACCCGGCATCTGTCGGCCCATACCCGTTTTCCAATTTCCCCGTCCAGTATACGATATTGCTGTTGGGTATCGTGCTGCATTCCAGGCTCATGTAGCTGATCTTTAAATCTGCCAGCGAGTCCTGCGGATAAATACGGTTGACTTCTTTCAGCAGGATCAGTACGGCTTCATCTGCGCGAATCCTTTGCAGGGATGCGTCGTCCTCCTGCCCGGACTGCAAGCTGCTCCCATCCTTTTTGTATTCCGCATACATGGCCCTCCAGATATTTATAAGCCCATCCTCCGTGCTGTCCGTTGCCGGCGCATTATCCGTGCTGCCTGCTGCCGTATCATCCGCGCCGTCCTCCGTCTCAGCAGGTCCTGCGTTGTCTTTTGCCTCAGAATCTCTGTTGCCGTCGTTTATCTCAGGCTCTGTTTGGCTGTCGTCCGCCATAAGTTCCGTAATCATATCCGACGATTCGTTTTTCGCCGGTTGCGGCTCAAACTCCTGTGTTCCTGATTTTTCAGCATAAATGCTCATGCCCCATACGAGAGCCAGGGCAAAAATCAGGCAGAGGCCGGAGGCTGCACAGATTGTAAATAAGTTTTTCTTTTTCATAACAACCTTCTTTCCCGCAGTTTCTGCGAAGTGTATTCCAGCTTCCTGCTGTTACAGATATGTTACCGCAGTCAGATTACAAGCTTTTTACGTTGTTGTTAGGGTGTTGTAAAATAACGGTTGCTTTCGTGCCTTTTCCAGGCGAGGAGGCAAAGGCCATCGTACCGCCTAGCTTTTTTACAATCAGATTGGCAATGGACAGCCCCAGCCCGACGCCGCCGTCTTTTCTGGAGCGGGCTTTATCCACGCGGTAAAACGCTTCTGTGATACGTTCCAGTTCCGTTTCTTCCATGCCGATGCCGAAGTCGATAATTTCAAATATCTGCGTTTCCTCTCTGCGGAAAGTGCGGAAAACGATGTCATCCCCGGCGCGGCTTGCACGGATGGCATTTTCCAAAAGATTGCGGAACAGATTGATTAACAACGTTTCTTCTGCGAAAGCCGTTTCCGTCTCAAATTCCCTGCGGATTGCCAGACTTTTTTCCCGGAGTTTTCCGGCCAGGGTTTTTTCAAGATGTGTCGCTACAGCGTTCAGGCTGACTTTTTCCGGCGCTGGACTTTCTTTCTCATACAGTCGCATGGAGAGCATGATTTCGCTCATTTTAGCCAGCCTCCGGCTCTCTTCCATGATATAGGTAAGTCCTTCGAGTTTTTCTTCTTCGGATGCTTTTGCATACTTTACATATTCTGCATAGCCGTAAATCGAAGTCAATGGCGTCTTTAACTCATGCGCCATATTGTCCATCAGTTGCTGCTTTTTTTCACTTTCTTTTTCCAGGTCCGCAATCTGCCGTTGGATTGTTCTGGACATTTTATTTATGTTTAGCGATAGTTCGGAAATCTCATCTTTATCCCAAACCGACTGATTATTGTAGGGAGCCGTCTGCCCATATTCTCCCCTGGCAATTTGAGCCACGCTTTCATTTAGCCTGCCAAGCGGCTTTAGCATCCGCCGCATTAAAACATAAAGGATCAGGCAGAGCAGGATGGACGTTACGAGGCTGACGGTTACAAACGTCCGTTTTAAAGCGTCCCAGACCGCTTCAAAATCCACGAGGCGTTTATGGTATGAGACGCGGTACAGTTGATAGGGGTCTCCAAGATTCCGTTCTGCAAATATTTCCGCTTGCTTTCCACCTTTGATGACTTCAGAACGGAGGACAGAAGCTTCTGCTTTATCTGTTTTTTCCAAAGAAAGAATGATATCCTGTTTTTTGTAGTAAGCCTGGTAGCTTCCAAACAAAAGCGCGACGACATTTTCCCGGTAGCGTCCGTTGCGTTCCAGGATGGAAAAATCATGTTCCAGGTTCTGGCAGATAAAAAAACAGTCTGTCTCTGCTTTTTTCTGCTCCTGTGCCAGATTATAGGAAAAGAGGGATTTTGCCGCAAAAAACAGTCCGACGTTGAGCATCACAAGGAACAGCAGCAGGGTTACGAAATAGATTTTTTGCCAGATGCGCATCGCGTTTACTTCTCCTTTTCAATTTCCAGGCGGTATCCCGTCTTATAGATGGTTTTTATATGGCGTTCCAGGCTTAATTTTTTCCGCAGCTTTGTAATATGTACGTCGACGGTACGCGTGTCGCCCATATAATCATATCCCCATGCCAGATCCAGAAGTTTTTCCCTGGACAGGGCGATATTTTGGTTGAGGATGAGGATTTCCAGAAGCGCGAATTCCTGCCTGGTCAGCTCAGCTTCCACGCCGTCCACTATGGCCTTCCTGGCTTTTAAGTCGATTTCTGTTTGGCCGATACATATTTTTTGGTCTGCTTTCTGTGTTTTTACCAGAACAAGATGGACGCGCGCAATCAGTTCCAGCATTTCAAATGGTTTTGTCAGGTAATCCCATGCCCCTGAGCCAAGCCCGGTCAGCTTGTCGGCAATCTGGCTTTTGGCTGTGAGGAAGATAACGGGAATCTCCCCGACATACTGCATTAGGGAGAACCCGTCAATATAAGGGAGCATCACATCCAGGATAATCAGATCGTAAGACGCGCCGGATTCTAATTTCTGTTTCGCCGTCCTTCCGTCATAAAGCTGGTCGCAGATGTGGCCGGACAGCGTAAGGTTCTGTTTGATTAATTGGTTAATCGGTTCTTCGTCTTCGACAATCAGTATGTTTGCCATGTGTCCTCCTTTTCCTTCGTTGCGCCGGGTGGGCCGAATCTTTGTGCCTCTGCTATGATTATATATTACACCAAATATGTTAGGAAGTTGTAAATAAATGGAACTGTAAAATGGAGGAACTCAAAATACAAAAGCATTGTATTGCGTATGGATTTGTGCTATATTAGCTTCCAGAGGAGGCACATTTTTAAGGCGAGCATGATATTTTAATTCATACATGTTAAGATTAGGGAAACGGATTGTGCCAGAGAAAGATTCGGGGAGGGATTATGGCGAAGAAAAAATTATATGCGGTCAAAAGAGGAAAACAGCCTGGCATTTACAGTTCCTGGGAGGCCTGCAAGGCGGCGGTTGACGGTTATCCGGGCGCGGAATACAGAGGTTTTGCCACGGAAGAAGAAGCACGCGCGTATCTCGATGGCATGGGAGCCGGCGAAACAGAGGTTTTTTCCGGGAATCAGGTCGTGGCGTATGTGGACGGCAGCTTTGACCAGAAGATTGGAAAGTATTCTTTTGGCTGCGTCATGCTTACGCCTGACGGCGGGAAAGTGCAAAAATCCGGCAATGGCGATAACCCCGAATCTCTCGCGCTGCGCAATGTCGCCGGAGAAATGCTGGGGGCGATGTTCGCCGTTAAATGGTGCGTCAGGAATGGGTATTCTGCAGTGGAAATCTGTTATGACTATATGGGCATCGAAATGTGGGCTACTGGAGGATGGAAGGCGAAAAACGACCTGACACAGAAATATGCGGCTTTCATGAAAGAGAACGGAAAGGAAATCCGCATTTCGTACCGCAAGATTGCCGCCCACACAGGAGACAGATATAACGAGGAGGCTGACAGGCTGGCGAAAACTGCGCTGACAGAAGGGAATGGGATTCCCAAATCGTGAATATAATAAGGCGGAAATAATTTTTATTATTTTGTCATAGTTCCGCTTAATATCATTGACAAGATTAATCGGATTGTATTATGATTAAAACGATAATTTAGCTAGGATTCCTACGCTTCCATTTCCAGGAGGAGTCAGTTTAATATGAAGAAAACAGATGTTTTTGACTATCTGCAATGGCGCGGCGACCTGACGTTTGAGCAGAGTGCGTTCAATGAAATCGACGCCCTGATACTATCCGTGTTTGCGTATTTGGATTTCTCCTCTGCCCGGAATGGCAGGACGCTAAGTTTTCAGGCGGCGGTGGATTCCATCAATGAAATGTCGGATGAAATGAAATTTGACGGGCCATTTGCCATGATGCGTTCCGTCGTGGATTTGGCGGCGCGAGCAGCGTTGTCGCCCCGGTTTAAGGACATGGATGTGTCGCATTTTTCCAGCATAACAGAGGAAGAGCGGGAAATCCAGTTTGGGGCAGTGACGTTCCGTCTGTCGGATGGGACGGCGTTCCTTTCTTTCCGTGGGACAGATAATACTCTGGTCGGCTGGAAAGAGGATTTAAACATGTGTTTTACAGAGGAGATACCTTCGCAGATTGAAGCAGCAAAGTATGCGGCGGAAGTGGCGGAAGACATCGGGATGCCTATGCGCCTTGGCGGGCATTCCAAAGGAGGGAATCTGGCAATCTGGGCAGGCACGCATTTAGCGCCGGAGTACCAGAAGGATATCCTTTGCATCTACAACAATGATGGGCCAGGGTTCAGTGAGAAGTTTCTGAAAAGCAGCATATATCTGGGAGTCCGCGAAAGGATTTTTTCTTTTGTCCCCGAAGCATCTATTGTGGGAGTATTGATGGAGCATGGCGAGTATCAGACGATATGCAGTTTTAACGCTTCCGTCCTGCAGCATAACCCATTTTCCTGGGTTGTAAAAAGGACGCATTTTGTGTATGTCGGCGACCGCAGCGTTTCCGCTAGGAAATTTGAGAAGTCTGTCAATTCCTGGATTCGGTCTATGACGGCGGAAGAGCGTGAAGAATTAGTGGAAACCATATATGACATCCTTGTCTCCTCAAATGCCAAGACGATAGACGATCTTGACAAGGCGAAAGTGAAATCATTTCTGTCTATGCACAGGACATTCCGTGAGATGGGGATAAAGAAGCAGGCGCAGCTGATGATGAGCCTGAGCAAGCTGTTTTTTAACAGCGATGTGCTTATCGGCAGCGGCGATGATTCCCACGGGCATTGAGGCAGGCGTTTTCACCTACGGCGAGAGATTGGAACATTTCATTTAATAAAGCAGGAGGATTGAATATGAATAACAATGATTTAAGGGCGGAATTAATACGGCAGTTCCCGGTAGAGGTAATAGAGATAAGCGGCGGGCCGGAAGATTCATATTATGCGTGCCCGACTTGCAGGCGTGCGGTTGCCCTGGGCACAGATAAATGTGTCTGTAACCAGGTATTGAGCTGGAAGAACATCCAGCAGGCAGAAGAGTCCAAGGGCGGTATGCGGAAAGCGGTGATTGAATTCGAAGTCGCTTCGGATTTTACAAATGGGGACTGCAGGAAATGCCCGATTTCCTATATCGGGAAGAGCGGTACGGAAAATGTCTATGAATGTCCGCTGAAAATGAGGACGGACTGCCAGATTAAGCTGCGCTAAGACTGAAAAGTTCAGGAAAATACATATTTCATCGTATAAGATGCCCCAATCTGCATATGCTATTCTCATTATGAGGAAAGGCAGGAGATAGGATGGCAATGGATTTTAAGCAGAGCGAGACGATGAAGAACCTGATGCGCGCGTTTGCCGGCGAGAGCCAGGCAAGGAACCGCTATACGTTTGCGGCAGAACAGGCAAACAAGCAAGGGCTTTATGTGATTGAGCATGTATTCAAATTTACGGCAGAGCAGGAAAAGGCACATGCCCAGGAGTTTTATGAACAGCTCAAGGAGCTGGCGGGGGAAAATATCGAAGTTGACGGTGCATACCCGGTTGACATCAACCCTAACATTTCTGAACTCCTGAAAATGGCGCAGCATAATGAGTACCAGGAGCATGACGATGCGTATAAGCATTTTGCGGAGACAGCGCAGCAGGAAGGCTTTGGCAAAGCGGCTGCGAAGTTCCGCATGATAGCGGAAATAGAAAAAATTCATGGGGACAGGTTTGGCGCATTTGCCCAGCTGTTGGAAGCGAACCAGCTTTTTGTGTCCAAAGTGGAGACAAAGTGGATGTGCTTAAACTGCGGGCATGTGCATGAGGGACTGGAAGCTCCCCAGAAATGCCCGGTTTGCGACCATGAGCAGGGATGGTTCGTGCGGCTGGAGCTTGCGCCTTATACCGGCTAAAACCATTGATACCAGTAACAGGAATCCGGGGGATTGGAGACAAGCAGCCTGCCCCCCGGATTGACATCACATGGGATTTATTTCAGGAGGTTCATGATATGAAAAAGAGAAGTTACATATTTGCACTGGCGGCGCTGACGGCATCCTTAATGCTGGCGGGCTGTAACGACAAGAAACAAGACAGCGCAGAAAGCACGGAAAATGCGGATGCGGAAAATGCCGGAGAATCGTCGGAGAAATCAGAGGAGGATCCGGACAACCCCTTAGACTTCAATCCGTCCGATTATGTGAAACTAGGCGATTATAAAGGGCTGGAGGTTACATACCCGGCGGTCTTGGCGGTTAAGGATGAGGATGTAAAAACCGAAATTGAATATGCATTGGATGACAACACAGAGTACCGTGAGGTGAAAGACCGCGGGGCGCAGGACGGCGACAGCATAAACATTGATTTCAAAGGAACGATTGACGGAGAAGAATTTGAAGGCGGGTCTGCCGAGGAGTATGAGCTGGAGCTTGGCGCAGGGGAGTTTTTAGAAGCGTTTGAAGAGAACCTCATAGGTAAGAAAGCTGGGGAGAACGTGGTGTTCAAGATGACGTTCCCCGAAGAGTATGACGACGAGCTGGTGGGGAAAGAAGCGGAATTTACAGTAACCGTCAATTCTATCAGCGAGGCTGTCCGGCCTGAGTATAACGCGGAGTTTGTCAAATCAATTTCTGATTATAAAACGGTAGAAGAATATGAAGCGTCTATCAGAGCGCAGCTGGAGGAGGACGCGAAATACGATTCTGAGTCCGAAGCAGGGGAAAACTCCTTGGCCTTGGCCATTGAAAACGCTGTTGTTGAGGGTTATCCGCAGAAGCTTTATGATTACTTTTATGAGGATACGGTTACCGGTTATAAAAACTATGCTGAATTGATGGGCATGGAATATGAGGAATTCCTGGAAGGGTTTATGACGGAGGAAGACATTAAGGCTGCAACAGAAGAACAGGTCAATGAATACCTTGTCGTCCAGGCAATTCTGGTGAACGAAGGACAGGAAGTAAGCGACAGTGAATACAAGAAACTGGCAGAGCAGATGGCCAAGGATAATGAGTACGAAACGTTGAAAGAGTATGAGGAAGATTTTGGGGAGGTTTACACCAAGACCCAGGTGGCAAGGGAGAAAGTAATCGACCTTCTGTATAAATCTGCCAAGCTGAAGGAAGTTCCTTATGATGAGTATTATGGGGAAGAGGAAGAAGAATCAGCAGATGAAGATTCTGAGGCGGAATCAGAAGACGAGGAATAACCGGGAAAGCCGGGCGGGTTATGTATCCTGCCCGGTTTTAAATTGCCCGCCGCCTGGTCTGCGGACGTATTTTAAGTTTAGTATCCTGCGTAAGTCTTCTGCGGTGTCCGCGATAAGAGACGCGCCATGTTCCGTCAGGAACTGCCGGGTACGGAAGCCCCAGCTTACGCTGATGCAGGGAATGCCGGCATTTTTTGCTGTCAGGATGTCTACATCTGAGTCCCCGACGTAAACGCATTGGGCAGGGAGCGTCTGCAATTCTTGCATGGCCTTGCATACCGTATCCGGCGCAGGCTTTGGGGCAACTCCGGCGGATTCACCGATGGAAGCCGTCACGTATGGGGAAAAATAGTCTTCGCACAGCCCTTTGACCGCGAGGTCAAATTTATTGGAAACCACAGCCAGCTTGTAACCGTAATCATAGGCGTCCCGCAGGAATTCCATGATTCCGGGATATGGTTTGGTAAAATCCTTCTTATGGATTTCATAGTGTTTTTTAAACTCTTTCAGGCAGTTCTCAAATTCGTCAAAGGAACGCCCGCCAGGGATGGCGCGTTCCATCAGTACGGTCACCCCATTCCCTACCATTTGGCGCACGTGTTCTTGTGAATGGGCGGGAAGCCGGTATTTCTCCAACGCGAAGTTCACGCTGCCTGTGAGGTCGGCGAGGGTGTCTAACAGGGTTCCGTCCAAATCGAAGATGATGGTGTCGACAGATGTAAAGGTTTCATTTGTGGGCATGGCGTACCGCCTCCTTATCGTTTTCTGAGCATGCTTATTATAGCATACGTTTGTATAATTAGGAACAGATATATTTCCATTTATTTATAAGTGTGTTAGAATATGAGTTAGAATATTATGGAAGAATGGAGAGGGACTATGTGGGAAAAAGTTTGGAAAACTGAGAAACTTGCATATGGCGGGGACTATAATCCGGAGCAGTGGCCGGAGGATACCTGGGAGGAGGACATGCGTCTGCTGAAACTGGCGCATATAGACACGCTGACGTTAAATGTGTTTTCTTGGGCTGCGCTGCAGCCGTCGGAGAATGAATATCGGTTTGAGAAATTAGACAAAATCATGGAAATGGCCAAGAAACATCAGATGAACGTCTGCCTTGCCACCAGCACCAGCGCGCACCCGGCCTGGATGGCACGGAAATACCCGGAAGTTTTGCGCACCGATTTTTATGGGACGAAAAGAAAGTTCGGAGCCAGGCACAATTCCTGTCCAAACAGTTCGGTGTACCGCAAATATTCGGTGCGTCTTGCCGAGAAGCTTGCCGAGAGGTATCAGAACTATGACAACATCATAGGCTGGCATATCGCCAATGAATATGGCGGCGAATGTTATTGCGAGAATTGTGAGAAGGCGTTCCGCGTATGGCTGCGCGAGCGTTATGGAAGCCTTGAGGAGCTGAATCGTGCCTGGAATACTTCTTTCTGGGGACACACCTTCTATGACTGGGAGGAGATTGTGCTGCCGGACCGCCGGACGGAGCATTTCAGCGAGAATGAAACGACAGCGCAGACAATCAGCATCGATTATCGGAGATTTAATTCTGACAGCATATTAAAGTGTTTCCGGCTGGAATATGAGGCGGTGAAGAAATACACGCCGCAGATTCCGGTGACTACGAACTTGATGGAGGGGCCTTACAAAGCGTTGGATTACCGGAAATGGGGGAAGTATATGGACTTCATTTCCTGGGATAATTACCCTTCGAACGCAGACTCCTACAGCAAGATTGCGTTCAGCCACGATCTGATGCGCAGCGTGGGAGATGGGAAGCCGTTCGTGCTGATGGAACAGACGCCGAGCGCGCAGAACTGGCAACCGGTCAACGCGCTCAAACGGCCTGGGGTCATGAGGCTGTGGAGTTACCAGGCGGTGGCGCATGGAGCGGACGCCGTGCTGTTCTTCCAGCTGAAACGCAGCATTGGTTCCTGTGAGAAATACCATGGAGCGGTCATCGACCATGCAGGGCATGAGCATACCAGGGTGTTCCGGGAAGTGACTGAACTGGGGAAGGAGCTGGCAGAGCTTGGGGATGAGATTCTGGGCGCAACAGGGGCTGCGGAAGTAGCATTGATGTTCGACTGGGAGAACTGGTGGGCAGTGGAATATTCTGCGGGGCCGAGCGTCAGGCTGAAATACCTCGATGAAATCATGAACTACTATGCCGCGCTGCATAGCCGGAATATCCCCGTAGACATTGTGGGTGAGGAGAACGACCTTACTGGTTATAAAGTAGTAATCGCTCCTGTTCTGTATATGACGAAGCCTGGTGTGGATGAGCGTATCCGTGAATTCGTGAAGCAGGGCGGGACATTTGTGACGACGTTTTTCAGCGGCTATGTAGATGAGAACGATTTGGTGATAATTGGCGGCTACCCGGGAAGGCTCAGAGATATCCTGGGCATTTGGGTGGAAGAGATTGACGCCTTGCCGGACACGAAGGAGAACAGCTTTGTTTATGATGGGCAGGCTTACCGCGCCGGTATGCTTTGCGATATCATGCACCTGGAAGGTGCAAAGGCGCTGGCAGAATATCAGGAGGACTTTTATGCAGGGACTCCGGTAATCACATGCAATGAATTTGGAAAGGGGCAAGCCTACTATGTGGGCACACGGCCCGGGGAAGCCTTTTATGGCAGGCTGGTGCAGGAAGTCTGTGATAAGCAGCAGATACGCCCGGCAGCGGAAACGCCCTCCGGCATGGAAGCCGTTGCGCGCGTCCGGGGCAAGGAGCATTATCTGTTCCTGCTGAACCACAAGGAGGAGACAGGCGCTGTCTGTGTGCCAAAGGCGTCTACGGACTTACTGACAGGGAAAACGTATGGGGAAAAGGAACAGCTTTCGCTTACTGCCAAAGGCGTAGCTATCCTGAAATGGAGAGAGGAATAGTGAGGATTTGCCATGATTGTGCTGAAGGCCAATGAGGAACTGAAATCGGTATTTGGACGCATGATTAAAACCATGGGCGTGAACGTGACATGGACCGGGAAATTTGTGGTTCTCAATAATTTCCTCATCCTGTCAGGCAACGTGCGCTCCCTGATTTTTAATTTTGACAATCGCAAAGTCAACACGAACGTCATAGAACTGCCCGACCGTGAGGAAGACGCACAGCCGGTGGAGGGTAATGAGATACTGACGAATGTGCTGAACATGACGCTTTATGCTTTTGGAAAATGGGGCACGATTAAAGGGTTAAAGGTAGACCAGGATTATAGCCAGCTGAATAGCTTGTTTCAGGAAATCCTAAAGGATATGAAAATCAAGCCAGGGTTCCGGGACGACTATTTCCGCTTCTACAAAGACGAGATTCAGATGACGTATGAGGAAGTGGCGGAGGCCGCCATTGAGGAGGGCAGGCGCAAAGCCCGGGAAATCCGGGAGGAGGAAGAAGCGCAGACAGAGGGAAGCCTTGGCCTGTGGCACAAAATCTGCTGGAGCGCAGAGCAGTGCCAGTTTGCCAGCAGCGAGCTTACCGCTTATGAGAAGCATGCGTCCCGCCTGGGAAATAATTTTTACCGAACAGGAACCTGCTGTGCAAAATGTTCAGAAAAACTGTATATGGCAGTTTACCCGGAGGGGGAAGAAATCCTGGTGGAGACGGAGGAGGGCAAAGTATACCTGGCAAGGAGTTATGCCTGTGATAACTGCAATTCTTTTTATACGCCGCGTCCTGGGAGGCTTTTGAAAGAGGGGGATGTCTACACGCTTAAATTTGGCAGAGACCGGGAAGCGTATGAGGACTACCAAGAGCTTTTAGGAAACAGCGCGCAGCGTACCGCTAATTACCATTTTAATGAATATGAGTGGGAACGGGGACGGACGCGGGAGCCCCAGACCATTGAAGAAGCCTGCGCCAATCTGGAGGAAATGACGGAGGAAGAACTGTCAGAGCTTTCCGGCAAGCTTGAGGAGGGATTTTATCCTCCGGAGAAAGTGAAACCGTACCAGAAACAGGTGAAAGATTTGCTCCGCAAGAAAAGGAAGGGGCAAAAAGGAAGAGAGGCGGCTGTGAAAAATCCTCAGGAAAAAGGAGCGGGAAATCTCCCGGCAGCAGCAAGAAGCTCCGGGCATGGCAGAAGCGTGGACGTTGGCAGAAAAGCAGGCGGCGGAACCGATAGAAATATAGAGGCAAACGCTAAGGATGCAGGGCGCGAAAGCGCGGCGGCAGGACATGGGCCTCAGGACGGGGGACTGTCAGGAATCTCCCGGCAGGCAACGGAACAGGGCAGGCGGGCAGGCGGGCAGGACATTGGCAGAGGACAGGCAGCGGCAGGCAGCGGCGCAGGGCATCGCCAAGGCGGGCCTCCCGCAGATGCGGTATTCGAGAAATATCAGGCGCGGATGCAAGTCCTGGACCGTATGTCTTTGCGGCAGCTGAAAGAGCTGCGCCAGCAGATTCAGGCGGAAAAAGGTCTGATGCACGATCAGAAAAAGGAGTTTGACGCCCAGATTGACGAGGCTCTGGCGCGCAGGGAAGCAGAGGCGATGCGGCAGAAGGTGGAAAGCTGCCAGGGGAAACCTTACCATGTGGTTGCGCGCATAGAAGCGGAATTGCAGAAATCGCAGGCGCCTGAGGCAGTAAAGGCGAAAGCGTTGGCGCAGATAGGGGAAATGAAGCGTGTGCGCGGGCAGCAGGAGGCGGAACAGCTGATTGCGTCCATGCCGGCCAGTATGACAAGAGGCCAGTACCGTGCATTCAGAGATAAGCTTGCGCATTACCGGGAAGCTGACCTTACCCCCTACGAAGGGCAGCTGGAAGAGCGCGGGCGGCAAGCGCAGAAAGCGGAGCTTGACGCCATGGTGCGACGGCTTGGGAAGAGTGACCGTAAAGGGCTGATGAACATGCTGCAGCAGCTTAGGGAAGGATTTGCCGGAAAAGATACGGCTGCTGTGCAGGCACAGGTGGAAGGGCAGTTGCGGAAGCTGGACGAGGCGGCCATAGACAAAATCTGCCCGAACATCCTTGGCATGACCTTTGATGAGGCAGCGGAGGCCTATGAGAAGATAGAGGGAGGCCCATTCCTGCCGGAAATAAAGACGAACACCCTGGAAATGATAGATAAGCGTCTGACGAAGATAAAGATGGATGAATGCGCGCTGCTGGTAGATAAGCTGCGCGAGGATTTAAAAGGCAGGGTGAAGGATTCCGAACGGCTCCATTTTTACGAAGTGCGCAAAGTGATGCGCGGCGACTGGGAGGAGCAGGAAGCAAAAGTGGCGGCGAAAGCGCTCAATACCTATGCGGCAGACCGCAGCCGCTATGAGTTCCCAATCCTTATCTGCGACGCATCAGGCAAGAAAAATGGGAAGGAAGGCTTTTTGCTGACGCCAGACCATATCTTTTATAACAGCGCGTTTAACAGTGAGAAAATCCCTATCCGTGGGATAACCGGCATAGAGGGCAATACCGGGCTATTGAACCGTGGGATATATATTAAGCGGGGAAATGGCGCAAAGACAAAAATCCCGGGCGGAATCCCGGCAAAGGAGCTGGATGCTTTTGCACAGGTTCTGAATGGGTTTGTATTATATCTCCAGGAAAAGCCGGAGTCCCGGAGTATTGCTTATCTGGCCAAGGAAAAACATGAGGTGAAGTGCTGTTATCGGTGCGGGTATACTTACCGGGAAGGGAATGTCTGTCCCAAATGCGGGAACCAGGCAAATCAGTAATTCGCAAAGATGGTAGAAGAAAAGAGAAAGAAGCGATGGGGGCAGGCGTTCAGTCTTTCCCCATCCAGCTGCGCAAAGGATTGACGTCCTTTGCTTTTTTCATGATGTCATCGGCGCTCTGCTGCAGATACTGGCTTAGCTGCCGTATCTCTTCGTCTGTGAAACCGGAGGATTTTTCGATGTTCCCGGAAGGGAGGATGCCTTCGGCATAATCTTTGCCGCGCCCAAAAGAAACATGAACAATTTTTTCGCCGTTTTTCGTGATGACACCCGAGTAGGTCATGCAAAGTTCTTCCGATTGTTTCATAAAAAATACCTCCTTTTTTGCGAATAAAATAGCTGAGAAATACTGCTGATATTAATTATAGCGTTTTGGGAAGAAAAAACAATCTTTTTTTGTAAATTAGGATAATAATTAGAGTATTATCTGTCGAAAAACATAAATTTTCTAATAACTGTTTACCGTAATTTTTTTTCATGCTACAATGGACATGAACTTTGAGTTTTCCTATTTTTTAGATTCATAGTGGGGCTGTCGCACGAAAAATATTTCCTCGTTCAAAAGGTCTCGCCGCTTATGCGGCAAAGACAGAATGCACAAAAATCACTCTGGGAAGCTAGCTTCCCAAGATGATTTTTGTGCATGTTGTTTGCATTGCTTTGCAATGTAAACCTATTGAACAAATACCTTATAATTTATGTTCGTGTGATAGCTCCACTAAAATATAGTTTATTACAAAAAAAGGGGAAACTCAAAACATGAACACATTGACAAAGATGGAGAAGGAGGTTTTTATGAAACGATGTTCCACAAATAGATTGTGGGGAAGGCTGATGGCATGGATGCTTGCAGCTGCGCTTCTATTTACGAACCTGGAAGGGGCGGCGGTAGTCCGTGCGGAGGGGGAGAAAGCGGCTCCGGTTGAGATTGGGAGCGCAGAAGATCTGCAGAAAATCGGCTCTGATGCGGCTTACCCCATGACAGGGGATTATGTGCTGACAGAAGACATCGATCTGTCCGGCAAGGAGTGGACGCCGTTTGGCGGCTATGTAGGGAATAAGGGGTCTTGCAATCCTCAGGAGGCAAATGTATTCTCGGGGACTTTTGACGGCCGGGGCCATGTGGTTTCCGGCCTGACAATCGATCTTGACGGCCCGATTGAGAGTGGGAACTATGGACAGGTAGGGTTTTTCAGCGTAGTAGGTTCCGACAATGCGGACGATTATGCGGAGGTCAGGAACCTGATTTTCACTGACGTCAATATCCATACGGATTTTGCCAATTCTATAGGCAGCGCCCCGCTTGCGGCAATCGGAACGCTTGCCGGGGAGGTTAATGGCTATGCCAGGATTTCTAACATTGCAATATTGAGCGGGGAACTCAATATCAATAATCTGCTGAACTGCAATACCGTTGGCGCGGGGGGACTGATTGGCGAATGCAGGACAGAAAATACGGCGATAGGGAACGGCCATATTTTTGTGACAGATATTTACAACGGCGCCGATGTGCGCGCCAGCGGCACGGAAGACCGGCTGGAATATGCGGGAGGTATTATCGGCAGGGTTGCCAAGTCTGCCTGCGGGCAGATTTCCCGCTGCGTGAATACCGGAGAGGTGCTTTATTGCGGGTATGATGGCTATGGGATTATATCGGCGGAAAATGCGAATATCGCATATGCGGCCAATTTGTCAGACAGTTATTTCCGCGCTGTTTCAGAGCAGAGGGCGTTCGGAGACGTCACGGCCCTTTCGGATGCGGAACTGATAAGCGGTACTCTGCCGGAGGGACTGGCCGGCGGAAACTGGCGTGCAGAGGAGGGGGCTTACCCGGTTCCTTCTTTCTGTTATGAATCCAGTGCGGCGGGCATGGTGTACCTCTCTGGCGTATCCTTAGGGTTTGCGGAGGAAGAATCTGCTTCCGGCGTGAAAACGGAGATTACGCTGCCGTTGAAAGCAGGGGAACATGTGCTGACCTGGACGAGCAGTAACCCGGAGGTGCTGGAAGTGAATGCAGGGACGGCAGTTGCGCATCGAGAGCTTCTTGGCACGGACACGGTCGTTAAACTGACGGCGGAGACGCCGAAGGCCGTTGGCGCGGCAGACAATTACAGCCGCAGCTTCCAAGTGACGGTGCTGGCGGGTGATGAGAATAAGCCTTCGTTCCAGCCGGGCTATGCCACAGTGGGGCAGCCGCTCTCTGTTTCTATCCCCGGCGCGCAGGGGCAGCTTACCTATCTGTGGAAAGTAGATAACCAGATAGTCGGCAGAGACGACAACTATACGCCCAAGGAAGAGGACTTGGAGAAATTCATCTCCGTCACGGTAACGGAAGAAGGAGGCAGGCATTGGGACTTATCCATGTATTGCAGCGAGCTTCCGGTTGTATATGTAGACACTGACGATGGGGAAGGAGTTACCAACAAAAATATTCCCAAAGACGCTGTTCTCAGGATACAAGGAAATGCGGAATTTAACAATCCTGATATGTGGTATCAGGGAGAGACTACAATAAAGGGCAGGGGCAATTCCACATGGGACTATGCTTACCAGAATGGGCTGAAACTGCCGTATAAGCTGAAACTTGATGCTAAGGCCAACCTTCTGGGCATTGGCAGCGGGGCGAACAAGCACTGGACGCTTCTCGCAAATATCATTGACCACACGAACATGCGTAATGAGATTGCCCATAAGTTTGCCAAAGGCATTGGTATGGAGACTACGGTCAATGATACCGGCGTCGTTCTGGTCTTAAATGGCAAGTATCAGGGAATGTACGAACTCAGCGAGCATGTGCGCGTAGGCTCGGCACGTGTGAATGTATTTGAATGGGAAGAACTGGCAGACGATATTGCAAAGGAAGTCTGCAAGAAAGAACCGGCATTAGACCGGGATGCGCTTGAGGTTTACCTGGAAGAGAATCTTGGCTGGATGTCAGGAAGATTTTCTTATATGGGAAAGATTTACCAGGTGGCAGATTATTATACCGATCCGATACCTGATTGCACTGGGGGATTCCTGTTGGATATGGATTTCAGGAGCGTATGGGATCCAGAGAAATATATTTCCAGGTTCCAGACGAAAAATGGGATACCGATGTTTTTCCGCGCTCCGGAATATGCCAAGACAAACCAGGGCATGGTAGATTATGCCAAAGGATATCTCGACGCATATGAGGAAGCGATAGGAAGCCCGGACTTCACGGCGGATTACAAAGGAGAGACGGTGCATTACACGGATCTCTTTGATATGGATTCACTGCTGCAGTATTGGCTACTGTGCGAGTATGTCAATAACTGGGATTCGATGAAGAACAGCAGCTATCTTTACAAAGATTTGCAGGGTAAGGCAAAGATGGGACCCGCCTGGGATTATGACTGGGCATGGGGGAACATCAATATGTACAGCAATTCGACGCCGTTCGTGTACGATCAGTGGCATACCATCCTTTGCGGGCAGAATCCGTCGGACGGAGGCTTTGCAGAAGAGGATTATCAGAAAGAGCAATGGCACAGGTATCTGGTCAAGGACCCGTATTTTGTGACAAGGGCATGGGAGTATTACCAGAAACACCGTGATACATTGATGGAAGATATCATGAAAAATGGCGGGCTTATTGACGCGTTGGAAGAGAAATATGCATCATCTTCCGAGGCCAATGACGCCAAGTGGTCGGGTACTTACCGTCTGTACAGAGGAAAGGCATTTGTGAACGGTGTTGTTCAGAATGATGTGCAGAGTCAGAATTACCATGAAGCGGTCGCTTCCTTGAAGACATTCATTACCAAACGTATAGAGTGGATGGATCGGCAGTTTACGGACGTGCAGACCTTGTATGCATCCTTGGGGAACACCGTGTCAAGCGAGATTTCCGTAACGGCTCCGGCAGCCGGCGCGGACGGCGCCATCACAGCGACGGCGGAGGTCAAAGATGCGAACGCCAACTCGGTTGTGTTCCTCGTAAACGGCAAAAAAATCCTTTCGGAGGGCAGCGCCAATATTCCAGTCACAAATGGGAAGGCCAGCGTAACGATAGACAGTACGGTGATGCTGGGCAATATGCAAAATACAATTGAAGCGCTGGGCGTAAACAGCACAGGCAGTTATATTCCGGGATTGATGAACTTTGCGACGTTTGAAGGCCCGGAAGTAGCATTGGAGGGGACTGTCCAGGTATCTTCTGACCGTGCCGGGGAAGTCTCTTATGCAGGCGATACGCTGACGGCAGAAGTTACAGTGACAGGAGAAATCAAAGGCAACCTGACATACCAGTGGTATGCGGGCGAACAAGCAATCACAGGGGCAACCAAGGCTTCCTATCAGCTGACCAGGAATGAGGTTGGCAAAACAGTTAGCGTCAGAGTTTCAAGTACGGTGGAATCCGGCACAATCACACAGGCTTATGCCGGCGCGGTAAATGAGAAACCAACCGTGCTGGAAGGGACAGTCAAGATATCAGCGGAGCCGCAGCGTGAAGGAAATGTATCGTATCCGGGAGATACGCTGAAAGCAAAAGTCAGCAATGATACAAATACCGGGGAATTAAGCTACCAGTGGTATGCGGACGGTGAGAAAATCAAAGGCGCGTCCAAGAAGAGCTATGTGCTGACCGATGCGGAAATCGGTAAGATTTTAAGTATTAAGATTAAGAGCGATGAGCAGAGCGGGACGCTGGAGCAGATTTATGCGGGTACAATCACGCAGAATCCGGATCCGGGGACAGAGCCTGCGGTACTGACGGGAACCGTTGCGGTAACTGCCGATCCGGAACGTGAAGGGAATGTATCGTACCCAGGAGATACGCTGACGGCGGCATTGTCATCTGACAACAATAACACAGGGACGTTAAGCTATCAGTGGTATGCGGCAGGCACAGCAATCACAGGGGCGACGGAAGCTTCCTATGTGCTGACTGAGGCAGAAATAGACAAGAAAGTTACGGTTGAGGTTACAAGTTCCGTAGAAAGCGGGACGCTGGAAGGAACTTATGGCGGCACAGTAACGCAGGAGCCGGGCGCGGAACCAGGGCCGGAGGAACCTGTGGAACTGACGGGAACCGTTACAGTAACATCCAGCAGGAGCGGAGCTAAGTCCTACCCGGGCGATACCCTGAAAGCAAAGGTATCGGAGGATAACAACAGCGGGGAGTTAAGCTATCAGTGGTATGCAGGAGAGGCGGAGATTGCAGGGGCGACAGAAGCATCCTATGTACTGACGTCAAAGGAAATCGGCAAGAAGCTGACGGTAGAAGTTATGAGTTCCGTGGAGACAGGCAAGCTGACCGGGACGTATGAAGGCTCAGTAGTTAAGAAGCCGGTGAAACCTACAAGCATCACACTGTCAGTAAAGAACAAGAAAATGTATGCTTACCAGACTATGCAGTTAAAGGCAACGGTGAAGCCTAAGGCAGCATCCCAGAAAGTGACTTACAGCATGGATAAGAAGTCTGTAGTCAAGATATCAAAGACCGGGCTGATTACAGCGAAAGCTCCAGGAAAGGTAAAGATCACGGTAAAGGCGGCAGATGGAAGCAAGGTGAAAGCAACGGTTACAATCACGGTGCAGAAGCCGGCCATCAAAGTCAGCGGAAAACTGACGGTTAAGCCGAAGAAGTCCATAAACCTGACCGCGAAGCCTTATGGTGTGAAGGGTAGCGTTAAATGGAAATTAGACGCCAAGGGCAAGAGCCTGCTGCGGCTGAACAAGCCCAGCGGGACGAAGGTGAGGCTGACCGCGAAGGCAAAGACCGGCACGGCGAAGCTGACCATTTCCTGCGGGAAGGCGAAAGTGACGAAGACGATACGCATAAAGAAGTAAATGCGAAGAAGAAGCTGATACGTGCCAGGTAAAAATGAGCGGTCATGCAACGAGAAGAAGGTGCCTCAAAAGTCATTAAAATGACTGGGGGGGCGCCCTCTTTATTCTCTTATAGGAAAGACTTTGTCACGCTAAAGCGTGAAAGTATCTTCTCTATAAGACAAAAACAATTATGCGCACTCACGCAAGAGGAAATACGTCGCTACGTGATCGTCCTAAGGAATCCTCCAGGCAAGCCTGGTACCCCTTAGGACAAATCAGCGCTCGGCGCAGCAAAGTGTGCAATCCCCCTCAAGATTGAGGGGATTGGGACGGCAAAAATATTTCACTGCGGTTACTTAATCTGTCACACATGGAATACATTTATGGTTATCTGATGTCTTGCAGCTTTTTAGTGCTGTTTTTTCTTCAATTATCTCGGAAAGCCCAGCCAGGCTGTAAAACCTTGGGTCGTCGTATTCCGGACTGCAGAACTGGATATTGTATTGCATTTCTAGCATATGGGCAAGATAGGTCAGCTCCCGTGGGGTGAGCAGAGCGTGCAGTCCAAAGAACCATCCTTCCGCGCTCTCGGAGACGGATGCTTCGGGCACGTTAAATCTGGTGTGTAAGAGATTTGCTATTTCGTTCCTGATTTTTGCCTGAACGGCAGTCGCATTTTTTTCTTCATTCATCTTAATCTCCTTCATTTAAAGGCTGTTAATAAAGGACACGGACATCAGAGGGGCTTAATTTTTCAATCAGCAGCTCGAATATTCTGTCGCATTCCGTCGCTTCCAGGCCATTAAAAATTGGCATGGGACAATCTGCTGGCTTTTTGGACAACGACAGGGAGACTGTTTCCCGGTAAATGCTGTTGGTGACAATACAGTCGCGTTCTTCCGAGTCATTGATGTCAATGAACAGATTTGACATATGGAATACATCGATTGGCGTGCCAAATTTGTATTTGCAGGATGTGGACGTCTCCCGGAGTATTTTCTCGAAATTGTCGGACATATAGAAGGTACACATCACAAGGGCGTCCGGCAAGACGGCCTGGAATACTTGATGGTGCAGCAGGCCAAATCCTCTGGTGAAATGTTCGCTGAAATCCTGGATTGCGCCAGGAATCGTAATCAGAATCAGGTCCGGCTGTTCTTTTTCAGAAAGTTCAGCAATCCAGCGGTTGAAACATACAATCTTATCAGCGGCGTCCACATCTTTGCTGAGCATGAACCCCGGGAAAGAGTGAAACCCCAGCATTTCGCAACCATCCCGGGATCCAACCTGGGAAATGCGGTAGCCGTTCTCTAGGAATCGTTCCCGCAAGGCTAAAGAAATTTCAAATTTATCTGTTTTTTCCCAGCAGCCTGCTACAATTGCTACCGGCACGTCGAGCAGGCGCAGGGAAGGGTATTTCTCAGCAGGCGCTGCCAGCCCATATGATGCAAGGGCATGTGGTTCCGAGTAGTCTGTGAAGACGCAGGGGGGGTTTGCCTGTTGGCAGTTTTTCAGAAGTTTTTCCTTGTTTGCCTGTGTGAGCCTGGCAGCGCAGATAACGTGCGAAACGTGCGGAAGGAGCTTTCCCATCTCGTCCGCCAGACGGTTTTCTACCTCATCATCCTCTGCCTCGAAGGGAGGGATGAAGAGGCAGTCAAATGCCTCGCTTGCCTCCTTGGGGGACTCGTGTATGGTCAGCATGGTCTTGCCGTCTCCCAGCGTTACGGTTTTCCCTGCCAGTCCCCATCCTCCGGGAGAGACCAGGGATGCAATCTCATAACAGGGTTCCAGCAGATGGGCATGCCGGATTAATGGTTCACAATCGTGTCCATACGGAAATATAAGCATTCGCATATCATCAGACCTCCTCACTCAGGGCGTCATAGGGGACGCCGAATTCTTTCATCCAAAGATAGTCTTTGAACGAGTCTTCTACATAAGCACGGACACCTTTGCACTGGGAACGCCGAAGCTCTGCGGACAATTTCCCACAGTTGTCGCTGTTGCTGCAGCAAAGCGTGCAGTGCCGGAATGCCCAGCAGTTTTTGCAGTCCTCAGATGTTGTCTGGGCGACATTCAGTATGTTGTCAATTTTTACGAGATCAAAGCCGTCCCACAGGTTGCCGATTTTCATGGCCTCTGAGGTTTCGCTGACACGTTCGCAGGGATAGAGGTTGCCTTCTGTGCTTACAAGCAGACGTCGTTCTCCTGCGATACAAGGGCCGCCGGGAGCTACCACTTCCGGCAGCGATACGGTAGGCTTCATGTTGGTCAGCAGACGTCTAAAACTTCCCGACAAGGAAATGTAAGACACGCGGGAGACGTTCTTGCGGTCATATTTGTCCAAAAGCGCCAGATAGCTCTTAAAAGCATGGCGTCTGTCCTGCTGCAGGAATATTTCTCCGGGAACCGTCTTTTCGACAGAAAATTTATCGTCAATGAGGTTAGACGTGACATATGCATCCCGGAACAGTTCTCCCTGGCTGAACAGCTCATGCAGGGAGTCGCAGGAATATCTGGGGTCGATGACGGTATTGAAAGAAAACATAAAATCAGGGAATCGTTGTGTTACGGTTTCCAAGTTCTGACGGATGATGTCAAAGCTTCCTTCGCCAGTGCTGGCAAACCGCCGGGAGCGGTCATGTGTCTCCGGCGTGCCGTCCAGGCTGATGGTTGTCCTGAAATTATGCTTTGTGAAAAATTCTGCAATCTCCGGCGTAAGTAAGGAAGCATTGGTCGTGACAGCGAAAGTCAGCCTCTTCCCATACAGTTTCTTTTCAGCATATTCCACCACTTTCTGTATCAGCGGAAATTCCAACAGCGGTTCCCCGCCGTAGAAAGCAATGGCGGGCATTTCCTGGTTTCCGCAGCGCGCGGCAAAAAAGTCCACTGCGGCTAATGCGGTTTCTAATGGCATCCGTTTGGAGGAATGGTCTCTCTGGGATTCAAAGTCTCCAGAGCAATAGACGCAGTAAGAACAACGGAAATTACACTGCTGGGTCACTTGTAATGCAATCTGCCGGATATTCTCGTTCAGATGGTAGGGCATCAGGTCGGTATGGCTGTGCCGGATTTCTTTGGGGTGGTTTGCGGACAGGAATCCTTTTGCGCGCAGGCTGTCAATGTTCTGCCGGATGCGGGCATTGCCGGCAGGTTCCTGGGTGCAGTCTTGTTGTTCAATTTCCAGGAGATAGTGGTATGTATTTTCGTCTACCTCGACAAACATATTTGTATTGACATCATACAGATAGTTGCACAGCGGGGTTTTCAGCATGTGGATAAATGGTTTTTCGGCTGGTGTCATTGCTCTGCTCCTTCCCATGATTCAAAAAATGGCTGGTTGTCAGTTTCGATGTTGTCCGTATCGTGCAAATCTGCAAAGATAAAATTCCATTGCATCTGCCTGAGTGCGGAATTCTGGATATACCGGAGGAATAGCCTGGAGGCTTCCTTTTTCCAGCCGGAAAATGCCGGTTTGACTCTCATGATAACGTCCATGCAGTCAGGCCCGCTTTGCCGGAAACGGATGGATGACAGGCAGCGGGATATTTCCTCGTTGGTATACTCCGCTAAGCTCTTCAGGATAAAGGGGCTGATTTTATGTCCAGCCGGAGTCTTAATAAAGCTGCATTTATGTCCCCGGGTCAGCTGGAGCGTGGGCGCCGGATTTCCGCAAGGGCAGGGCCTGTCTGGTAATATGCCACGGTCGCCTGTTTTCAGGCGGATAAGTGGCATGGCGGTATTCTGCAGGGAGGTGATGCAGATATCTCCTTCCCGGCCTGTCACGGGCTTGCCGTCCTTAAGGACTTCCACCCAGGCATTTTTGTGGAATATATGCAGATGCCCATGTGCGCAGGATGCAGCCACACACCCTGCGGCCTGCGTGGCGTATATGGTGGAAGTCTGCACATGGAACGCATCTTGGATGATGGCATTTGTCTGTGCGTCAGGCATCTCTCCATACAGTTCCATGTAGCGCAGGGAAGGCGGGGGTGACAGCTTGGCTGCCGCCATAGTTTCCGCCAGCTGGAGCGCAACGCTGGCGGGCAGAATCATCCACGCAGGCCCGAACGATAAAATGTTATCTGCGAAGGCCAGCATACGCTCTTGTGATAAATCAAGCATGGGGAATGACAGGACGTTCTTATCCGGGCTTAAACGCGCGGGCATGTAATCTAAGATTTTGTTGCCGGCATATTCCGCCGGGCGGAATGCACAGCATTTTTCATCTGGAGTGACGCCGAAACGTTCTTGCCGGTAGTTCCACAGGAAAGCCTGGGAATGAGATTCGTCCCGGCTGTCCCAATAGATTTCCGTAGGAACGCCGGAATAACCGAAACTGCGCAGGAGCAGTAAATGTTCAATATCTGGATAATACTGATACCGTCCGCACAAAAAGCGGCTATGTTCCCGCTGGACGGTCTGCGGGAACAGGAGTGGGAACGCTGAAAGTGCAGGGACAGCTGCTCCTGCTTCTGTGGCAGGAAAGAGTGTCTGGTAGTATTCTGTTTCCCGGGTGGCATGTAGGAGCATATCCTGCAGTTTCCGTTCCGTCTGTTGTCCTAAAGTGTTCATGAATTCACCTCTTCATTCTCTAGCAGCATATGCACAAAGAGCTGGATTTGCCCAGCTCTTTGTGCATTGTTTGGCAGAAAAAGTCCCGATGCCCGACCATGGGACTGTGGCCGGTCTCATGATCAGGCATCAAGGGGTTGCTTAATGGTATGCCAAATAGTGGTCTAACTCTTTCTCAAGGGAGTAGTTTCTTCCTTGCACCTGGAAAGAACCGCCGCCGCTGCAGTTTGTGCAGTCGCAGTTGACGCTTGTACATTTAGCCATTGCCTCCAGAGTGTTTGTCCGGGTTGCCCGGGTTTTTGTTAATTTTTTGTTCATTTTATACTCCTCCTTTCGTACATTTGCCCATTGGCAGGGCAGATAATCTTTTGTGTGAATCTATGCAAAAACATACGTCGTGTCCATGTGGCCACCCAAGGACGCTGGTATGATTTAGCATCTGTAATAATTTATGTCAGCATATCTATCATAAGCTTATATACCTTGCTGTCCGGCATCCCTGCGGCCCATAAGACCTGGCCGTTAGACGGAGCGTTTATTGCCAGGGATTCGCTGCCTTCGTCACCGTAAATCCAGAGGCTGACATTTTCATAGGTATCAGGCGGTATATAAGGCGTAATTCCTAAAAGTATGATGTCGCAGGCGAAATACCATGCCATGCGTGCAATGAAAGCGTCTAAGCCAGCGGAACCTGGCAGAGCCGTTTCATCCCAGGGGCGGGCGTCTGTCAAGTCTGTGGCTGCTCTTGCATGGTAGCCTTCCTGGTATAGGCGTTCCAGCAGAAATCTGGTCAGGCAGGACAGGCGGGAGCAGGAAAACCCATTTAATATGACCACGGGTATTTCCACCGGGGGATAGGGGCAAGGCCCGCTGTTTTTTAGTCCTTCATATTGTCCTGCATGTTCCGCCAGCAGGCGAAGCATCGCTGCATTTTCCAGGTTGGCATCTGTTTTCAGGTAAGATAGCAGCTTTCCGGTAATCAGAGGCGCTGCATAACTGTTAGATATGGGCGTTTCCATAATTTCCCCTCCGCAAATTAACCTATGCTTGGATGACGCCTGGAAATGGATTCTTGTGAGCTTGTCGTGGCAATAGGCATATTCGTCGTCCTTCAGATATGGATGGCACTGTACGCCGATGACGCCGGGCAGATAAGCAGGATAGGTAGCCGTTCCCCGATTGCCGGCGGAGGCAATCAGAAACCTGTCTGAGTCCAGCAGCTTGCTTACCGCATTTTCCAGCTTTGCAAAATCTTCGAATGTATATGTGCCGATACTCAGATGTACTACCCGGATATCCATCGAAATACAAAGTTCAAAAGCCTTCAAGAGCTTTTGGATATTGCCTCTCCAGGAATTATCCTCTAAAATCTGTATGTTAAACACCTCCACGTTTTCCAAATCTGTGTACCGCTGTATAATGCGGGCGCATATGGAGCCGTGGCTGAGTGGTGAAACCGTGCTTGTTTTCAGGGCGGTGGCAGACAGGTTGTCGTTAATCATAAAACTTTCTGCCAGAGGGCATGCCTCTGGGTGGATGCCGTTATCTAAAATAGCCAAGCGGATATTCTGGCCAGTCATGTACAAGCGCCCCCCCTTTCCAAAAACCGTAAGCACATCATTGTGCCTGGCTGTATTTATCAGCTTGCAGGCGGTACATATGCGCATACGTGCCATTTGCCGCCATCAACTCCCCATGGCTTCCGATTTCTGCCAGGGAGCCGTTGTCGAGGACGAGAATTAGGTCAGACAGATGTATGTTGGAAAGACGATGCGAAATCAGTACCGCGCCTTTTCCCGCATACATCGCCTGGAACATACGGAATACCTCATCTTCTGACTGAGCGTCTAAAGAAGCAGAAGGCTCGTCCAATATATAGATGTCGGCCTTGCGGAAGAATGCGCGCGCAATCGCCATTTTTTGCCATTGCCCGCCAGACAGTTCCTGGCCGCTATCGTCGTACCTACGGGTCAGATAGGTATCCAGCCCCATAGGGAAACGGGCGGTAAAGCTGTCGGCCCCGCTTTGCTTTAGGGAATCCATGATTCGTTCCTGGTCATTGGCCTGGCTCACGTCAGACAGCGATACAGATTCCCGCACCGTAAAGGCATAGTTGCTATAATCCTGGAAAACCGTGCTGAAACGGCGGCGGACGCTGTCTGGCTTATATTCCCGGATATCGATGCCGTCCAGAAGGATTTGTCCCTCTGCCGGATCGTAAAAACGAAGTAATAGTTTGATGATTGTCGTCTTGCCGCTTCCGTTTGCCCCGACCAGGGCAATTTTCTGTCGGCTGTCAAAAGAGAAGTTCACGTCCTTAAGGACGAAGGGCAGATTTTCACTGTAACGGAAGCTGACATTTCGGAATTCAACCTTAAAAAACGGTTTGGTAAGTTCCAGGGTTCCATCAGTACGGACGTTGCTCACGAATCCCAGGAATTTCTTGTAATTCTGTATGCGCATCTTGCCATCGGCCAACTGCGTGTAACTGGAAATTATGGCGTACATGCTTCCTAAAATCTGCGTCATAATCCCTTGCAGGAAGGAATAATCCCCGATGGTATGCGCGCCCCGGATGACTGAAAGACCCAGCAGGAACAGGAATGCTGCCGCAATGATTTCGGGCAAGGCAGAGAGAAGGAGAAGAAGCTTTGTATAACGGAGGGAAATCGCCCTCTTTTTAGAAAACAATATATCCCATATGCCCAGGAATTTTTTGCTGATAAACGGAAAGATATTGTATATCCTGACGTCCTTGGCAAATTCCCGTGAAAGCAGCACGTCTGCAGCGTACTGCATTTTTCGTTCTTCGCTCATAAACTGTCGCTGGAAGCCATATATGGCCTCTACCTGTTTGATTTGGGTAACCGTGCTGGGTATGACAGACGCTACGAAAACAAAGGGCAAAATAAGGCTGAACTGGAACAGGTAAGCAAAAGCAATGATAAACTGGACAAGGTATCGGATTAAATTCATAGCCTGAAAGGCGGAGTTGGTAATCAGGGGGCTGTTCCTGCTGGCATCGCTGACCTCGTTATAAAATGCGGCCGAATCAAAGAACGATAAATCCAGTTGGGCAGCTTTTTCCATGATGAGGTGTTTCATTGTGGTGTCCATGGTCTCGCGGTGCAGGCCGGCAAAGTAGGTACTCGCCGTCTCAGACGCCTGGTTGATGATGTTGGATCCCAATAACAGCAGCGATACGGCGAGGAAAGCCTGCATGGCCGTACCTGGCATGGACGTAGCCGAGCTGTTCCTGGCAAGAAGATTTATCAGTGACCTGGTAAGTGATATGACAGCAAATGGAGCTGCCAAAGAGACAATATTTAAGATAATACGGATGAGAAAGTATTTTTTAGACGTAGTCCATAATAATTGGACGCAGTAAATCAGTATTTTGAAAAAATCGACGGTTCCCCTTATTACTTTCCTCATATGTATATATTCCCCTTATTGTTGTCTTTTCCCAAGACAGCCGCATATCAGCCCACGCTGATATTGATAAATATACTCCCCTGCATGTATGAAAGCTTACTTGGTTTTTTTCTCCCCTATCATTTTCTCCAGCGTCTCAATCAGCTCCCCCTGATTGTCAGCGTTCTCGAATAATGCATCCAGAAATCTTGTCCTTGTTAAGATTGTTTTATAAGGATAAATCTCTGATACCAGAAATTTCACTGCATATTCTTCCGGCGTGACGATTGGAGCGTAACTTCTTGAGAGAACTGTCCCGCTCTGGACGATTTCGGCAATCTCTATGAACCCCCGGTGAAGCAGCTTTTTTAATACTGCCTGTACAGTGTTAATGCTCAGATTTTCATGCCGGGATGGAATCTCCGACGCAATCAGCGGCTTCCCCTCTGCCCAGAGTACGTTCATGATATCCAACTCTCGTTTGCTTAATGCGATTTCTTGTTCTTTGCTCAAATTGTCCTCCTTGCTCTTGTAATTATTTGTTTTTCCTTTTTTATAATAAAAGATATATAAAAATATGTCAATACCCTTTCTGCATAATTTTACGATATCAACATATCTGAACTCACAGCGACTTAAAAACAAGGTTTTCATCAAGGTATGTACTAAACTATTGCGTGAGGTGAAGCGTGTGGGAAATATCGAACGTACTTACAATATAAGATACCCGGAACGTATCAGGGAATTACGCCAGGATAGGGATTTGACCCAGAGGGAAATTGCCCGGATATTAAAAGTTGCGCAGACAACCTATTCCCAATATGAATTGTATAAAAGGCCGATGCCGATTGAATGTTTGATGACGCTTTGTAAGTTCTATGATGTATCAGCGGATTATATTTTAGGCTTTACGGATGAGCGGTAGTTTCTGGCGGGGTGTCCTTCCTGTGGCTGAACGCAGCAGTGGGATGCCTGGCGGATATGAGGCGGAAGGAAAGGGCAGAAAGGAATGAGGAAGATATGAAGCTTGGAATCACGATGGAAGGCGGGGCAAGCCGCACGGTGTTCAGCTGCGGCGTGGCAGACGCATTTTTGGAGGAAGGAATCATGCCGGATTATTTTGTCGGCGTTTCGGCAGGGATTGCCTATGGGGTGTCTTACCTTTCCAGGCAGAAAGGCAGAAACCTGACAATTATTAAGAAGTACATGAATGATAAGCGGTATATGGGTGTGCGCCATCTGCTCAAGAGCAGGAATTTCTATAACATCCCATTTGTGTTCGAGGAGATACCGAACAAGCTGGAAGCCTTTGACTTTAAGGCATTCCGGGAATTCCCCGGGAAGGTGGAGGCGTGCGTTACGAACATCCACACCGGGAAGGCGGAGTATCTGGAAGTGCCGCGGGATGATGAGAAATTCCAGGTGCTGGTGGCAAGCTGCGCGCTGCCGATTCTTTTCCAGCCGGTGAAGGTAGGGAAGCGTTATTATCTGGACGGAGGCGTGTCAGACTCCATTCCTTACAAACATGCCATGGAGGAGGGCTGTGACAAGAATATCGTCGTCCTCACCAGGGAGCGCGGTTACATTAAGAAATCGGAACGTGCGGGCAGGATATCCATAAAACTGTATAAAAATTACCCGAACATTGCCGAAGATTTAAGAACCCGCCCTCAGCGTTACAATGACTGCATGAAAGAGCTTCTGGACAAGGAGAAGTCAGGGGAAGTGTTTGTGATTGCGCCGGAGACCACTTATGGTATCGGGAGGACGGAATCAGATCCCGGGAAGCTGACGAAGCTCTATGAGGAGGGATATCGGCAGGCGATGCGCCAGATGGCAGATTTAAAACAGTATCTGGGAAGGGCGTGACCTATGAAGTTTTTTCATCTCTCCGACCTCCATATCGGAAAACAGCTTCACAATTACGACCTGAAAGAAAACCAGCAGGCGGTGTTTGCCCAGATTGTCCGAGAGGCGAGGGAACGACGCCCGGATGCAGTTTTAATCTGCGGTGATATTTTTGACCATGCGGTGCCTTCCGGCGAGTCTTATGCGGTGTTTGACAAGTTCCTGCAAGATTTGTCAGCCATCACGCCGCCGATTCCGGTTTTGGCCATTGCAGGCAACCACGATAATGCAAAACGCTTGGGCTATGCCTCTTCTTTTCTGGAAAAGCATCAGATTTATCTGTCTGTCTCACCGCCCGCACAACCCGAAGAGCATCTGAAAAAAATCGTGCTTTCTGACGCGCATGGGGAGGTGGACTTTTACCTTCTGCCCTTTTTAAAACCTGGGTATGTCAGACATCTGTTTGCGGAAGGCGAAGTGCGCAGTTACGAGGACGCCGTGCGCAAAATCCTGGAGAGGGAAAACATTAACGAGCGCAGGAGGAATGTGCTTTTGTCTCACCAGTTTTACACGAATGGCGGACAGGAACCTGAGCGGTGCGAGTCAGAGCAGCTGGCTCTGTCCCTGGGAGGGATGGAAAATGTAGACGTATCGGTTATTGAAAGCTTTGATTATGCGGCGCTGGGGCATATCCATGGGGCGCAGATGGTAAAGCATCCCTATATCCGCTACTGCGGGACGCCCCTGAAATACTCAGTCAGTGAGGAACGGCATAAGAAATCCATCACGATGGTGACGCTGGGGGAAAAGGGGCAGAAAGCAACCATCGAGGCCATACCCTTGAAGCCGCTGCAGGAGGTGCGCCGGGAGCGCGGGCTGCTGGAAGAGGTCATTGGCAGGGCGACGGATGAAAATTGCCATGATTTTATCAGCGTGACCCTGACTGATGAGAAGGAGCCTTACCGTCCCAGGGAACAGCTGGAGGAGGTCTACGATTCCATTCTGGAAATCAGGATTGATAACACCAGGACGAGGAACCGCATCAGGGAGCAGGAGGAGGGGGATTTTTCCATGCATCCTATGGAGCTGTTCCGTTCTTTTTATCAGGAAATGCAGGGGATGCCGCTGACGGCAGAGGAAGAGGCTCTGTTGGAAAGGATTCTGGATGAGCGGGAGGGAGAAGGTGTATGAGGCTCGTAGCAATGGATGAGCGGGAGGGGGAAGGTACATGAGGCTTGTAGCAATGGATGAATGGGAGGGGGAAAGAATGTGAGGCCGTTGGCACTTACCATTTCAGCGTTTGGCTCTTATGCCGGGGAGCAGATAATTGACTTCTCGAAAATAGGCGGAGGGGTGTTTCTGATAACCGGGGATACCGGGGCTGGCAAGACCACAATATTCGACGCGATTACCTATGCGCTTTACGACCAGACAAGCGGAGGGAAGCGGGACGGAACAATGATGCGCAGCCAGTATGCCAGCCCTGATGTGCCGACGTTTGTCGATCTTGTATTTTCTTATCAGGGAAAGCTGTACCGGGTGCGGAGGAACCCTGGCTATGAGCGTCTAAGCAAACGAAAAAATAAAAACGGGGAGCGGACGCTTACCACAGAAGCGGCCTCTGTGTCACTGACCATGCCCGATGGGCAGGAATATCCGGGGAGGATGCGGGAAATTAATGATAAGATTACTGAAATCCTTGGCGTGGGAAAGGAACAGTTCACCCAAGTTGCCATGATTGCCCAGGGAGAATTTATCCGCTTGCTCCACGCTTCTTCCAGGGACAGGAAAGAGATTTTCGCAAAAGTATTTGACACTGGCATTTATGAGCGGATGCAAAGACGTCTAAGGGAGGAAAGCAAGTCCTTGTATGGGAAGCTGGAAGATAACCGCAAGCTGTGCATCCATGAAATCCAGGGAGTCCAGTGCGCCGCAGACAGCGTATTCCTGAATCGTTGGCAGGAGGCTTGTGAGCGGCCGGAGACAGACGGCGGGCAGATTCAGGAAATTTTGCTGCTGCTGATAAAAGAGCAGAGACAGCAGGAGAGGCGGCTCAAAGAGCAGGAGGCAGAAATTTCCAGACGGTTGGAGGAACAGAATTATAAGCTGCGCCAGGCGCAAGAGATAAACGAACTCTTCTTGCAGATTAAGAAAGCGGATGAAGAGATAAAGGATAAGGAAAATTTGCTGAAAAAGCTTGAAACCCAGCGGGAAGCTTGTGAGCAAAGGTCAGCATCCATCCACGGACGCTGCAGGGAGCGGCTGCCTGTGCTGGCAGAAGAACTGGCGGCGTACAAAGGCTTGCTGCCCAAGTATGCAGGGCTAAAGGACAGCACAGTGGCGGTGGAGCAGGCCAAACGGCAGCGCGAGTCCGCAGAGCAGAGGTTAAAGCAACAGGCAGAACGCTTGGCTGACATTGGTTCAGAGATACAGCAGCTGGAAAAATCCTGCAAAAAATTAGAGGCGGAGGCGTGGAAGCTGCCGGAACTCTTGCAGCAGAAAAAAGAACTCCGGGAAAAGCTGGGCCTGCTGATGGAAATGACGCAACGCCAAGAGCGGCTGAAATCGGAGGAGGAAAAATGGGAAAGGCTGCGGAAGAAATTAAAGAAATTGTCGGATGACTACCAGGCCAAGAGCAAGGAACATGACAGGGTGTACCAGATGTTTATAGAAGGGCAGGCAGGCTTGCTGGCACAGGCGTTAGCCCCAGGGGAGCCATGCCCGGTCTGCGGATCGCGGGAGCATCCGCAAAAAGCGTTGGTTACCAGGGAAGCAGCAACTAAACAGCAAGTAGAGGCGGCGAAGGAGGCGCGGGAATCGGCGGACGCGGCCTTGCAGGAATTTCGGGAAAAGTTTCAGGCCGTGAAGGAGGAATGTGAGCGTGAGGGGGCTTTACTGCTGCGCGATGGGCAGCGTATGTTTGGGGATGGGTTCTCGCCAGAGATGATAGCCCCTGCGCGTTCCGCTGCCAGTGAAATGCAGGCAGAGCTTGCGGCCAGGCTGGAGCAATGCACTCAGAAAGCAGAAAATCTGGAGAAGCAGAGAGAAGGGCTGGAGAAACAGAAAGAGACCGCCGCAAGATTGGCAGAAGAACTGGAGGCTTTGCGGGAGAAGCAGTATCAAGCCAGCCTTGCTTTTGAAAAGGCAGAGCAGATAAGGGTTCATCTGTTACAAGAACTTCCATTTGAGACAGAAAGGCAGCTGCAAGAACAGATTGCAGGACGGGAAAAGGAAAAGCAGGGACTTGAGGAAGAGAATGCACAGGCAGAACAGGAGCGGCAAAAGCTGCGGGAGCAGCAGGCGGCAGAGCAGGCTGCATGGAAAGAGCAGCAAAAGGCCCGCGCCCTCCTTGCCCGGCGGGCAGAAGGAAAAGAGCCGCTGGAAACGGAATCCTTAAAGGAGCAGGCAGAACAGCTCAGGCAGCAGTCTCAGGCAATAGAAGAAAAGAAGCGCAGGCTGATTGGCATGAGTGAGAGGAACCGTGAGGCGGGAGACAATCTTGCCGCGCTGTATCAGGAACGCGGACGCTTGAAAGAGCAGTATGCAGTCCTTGGGAATCTGGAACGCACGGCAAATGGGAATCTTACCGGGCAGGCGCGCGTAGATCTGCAGACGTATGTCCAGCGTAAGTATTTTCGGTATATTATCAGCGAGGCCAACCGCAGGCTGATAAAGATGAATGGGGAGCAGTTCATGCTGCAGTGCCGGGAACTGGAACACCTGGGGAAGCAGGGAGAGGTAGGGCTGGATTTGGATGTGTACGATTTGGTGACGGATAAGGTGCGGGACGTAAAAACCTTATCCGGCGGGGAAGCTTTCCTGGCCGCCCTCTCCATGGCCCTTGGCATGGCGGACATGATTACCAAAAGCGCAGGCAGGATCCATCTGGATACGATGTTTATTGACGAGGGCTTCGGTTCCCTGGACGAAGAGGCACGGCGCAGGGCCGTCGGCATCCTGCATGAGCTGGCTGGGGACACGAGATTAGTGGGCATCATTTCCCATGTGGCAGAGTTAAAGGAGCAGATAGGCAAAAAGCTTGTCGTAAGCAAGGGCGAGCGGGGCAGCCATGCCCGGTGGGTCATAGAAGATTAGGAGGAAACTGAGTATGAAGATTGTATTTTTAGATGCAAAGTCAATCGGGGAAGATATAGATTTATCTGGGTTTGAGGAAATGGGAGAGGTGGTCAAGTACGATTTTTCCACATCGGAAGAAGTGAATGGCAGGGTCAGGGATGCAGACGTAATCGTGCTGAACAAAGTACCGGTCAATGAGCAGACGATTCGGGATGCAGACAGGCTGAAATTGGTCTGTGTCACGGCGACCGGCACGAATAATCTGGATAAGGAATATCTTGACAGACGCGGCATTGCCTGGCGCAATGTAGCAGGCTATTCCACGGAATCTGTGGCCCAGCATACGTTTGCCATGCTGTTTTACTTGTTGGAACATCTGCCCTATTACGACGAGTATGTGAAGCAGGAGAAGTATGTGGAGGACAAGCTGTTTACACATTTTGACAGGACGTTTTCTGAGATTCACGGCATGACTTGGGGCATTATCGGCATGGGGGCGATTGGCAGGCGTGTGGCGGAACTGGCGCAACTATTTGGCTGCGAGGTCATTTATTATTCCACGACCGGGAAGAATAACCAGCAGGGTTATCAGAAAGTGTCTTTTGAGGAGTTGCTGGCGCAGTCCGACATTGTGTCTGTCCATGCGCCGCTGACGCCGGAAACTGAGAATCTTATGGACAGGGAGGCTTTTTCCCGGATGAAGGAATCTGCGGTTTTCCTCAATCTGGGCAGAGGCCCCATCGTCTCAGAGGAGGCGTTGGCGGAAGCTTTGGAATCCGGGGAAATCCGCGCGGCCGGACTGGATGTGCTGTGTGTGGAGCCCATGAGCAGTGAGAATCCCTTAAAACGGATAAAAGACAGCGACAGGCTTTTGATTACGCCGCATATTGCCTGGGCGAGCCTGGAGGCACGGAGGAGGCTGATGGGAATTATCCTTGGCCAGATTAAGGAATTTTTTGTCTTATAGGAAAGACCTTGTCACGCTAAAGCGTGAAGGTGTCTTCCCTATAAGACAAAAACAATTATGCGCACTCGCGCAAGAGGAAATACGTCGCTACGTGACCGTCCTAAGGAATCCCCCGGGCAAGCCTGGTACCCCTTAGGACAAATCTGCGCTCGGCGCAGCAAAGTGTGCAATCCTCCTCAAGATTGAGGGGATAGGGGAGTTGAAGTGGGCTTGCCCACTTTGTTCCCAGAAATCTAACTGGGAATGCTGCAATCCAGCCCGCTATGATAAGATTTGCTGCCTAATTTATCCAACAGTGCATCTGTCTGTGCTTTCTCTGCCCGAGTTCGGAGCGGGGTTTGGAACAGACTATCCAAATCCGTGAGGAACGCCAGATAAGCTGCCTGTGCCTGTTCCATTAAATCCAAAAAGGAATCGGTAGAAAGCTGTGATTGCTCCCAGGGATTTTTCCAGGGTTCATGCAGGAGGTTCAGAGGGTCTGTGTGAACTGTCAGCGTATCGCTGGCAATCAACGTTGTCAGCAAGGGGTAGCCTAGCAACAACGTCTCCAGCTTTCCTCCGATTGTCTTTTTCTTGCCGGAGGAGTCATGGAGGTATTTTACGCCAAGCTGCATGGAACGGATGGCTGCGCGCATGGTGATGTATTGGATGTTCAGTTCCGGATAAGTCTTCTGATACACGTAGTGCAAGATGGAAGCCACGATGCGGGACTCAAGGCGCGTAAGCCGGATGGTATTATCCTGACGGAACGCGGATGGCAGCAAATGCTTGCAGGACTGCAGCAATTCTTTGTCGATATCTGTCTCAAGGCTCATATGGCAGCTGTGGTAACGGCCGTTCTTCTCGCTGAAATCTGTCTTCCAATATACATAAGGGTGGCAGTGGGTATCCAGCGTATAATGCCCGAGGAATCCGGCTACATAGGATTCGGCAATCCTGCGTTCCTCTGGTTTCTGGAAGAGCTTTCGGCTGTCCAACAGGTGTTTTAGGAAGACGCCGGTCCTATCCGTGTGCGCCACAGCCCCAATGTTATTGTGGTGGATGGCATAAGAGGGCAGGAAATAGAAGAATACATCCGGGCCCTGCAGCCCCAGGCTATAGGCGGCATGGCTGCCTTTGATGGTTTGCTTTAAAGAATGGTAGTTAAGTGTTCGGTATGTGTTTAAGCCAAATAAGTAATGTGTCGTAAATCCGGGCATGGTATTGACCTCTTTATTTTTATATTTTATTTTGCACGTTTTTCTGTATTTTATGATGGAGATATGCGCGTAGGCTTGTCATCAGAGGCTTGAGGAAATTTATGATTATAAACATCATTATTTACAAATAAATTGTCATTTTAATATATCGTATATTTGATATCTTTTCAATAGCATCCGTTATTTTTTGCATCTCTATTTTTCCATGTGCCTGCCAAAGTTGACAGCGCTGCTGTAATTGGGTATTATGTAAATGCCAGAATGGGAGTGATGATAATGCGGAATTTTTGGGGTTTTTATGATAATGGGATATACCGTGTGGGGTGTAACGGTGCGATGATTTATGTGTATGGCCAGGATCGTAAGGAATTAGGAAGATTCAAAGACATTCCGTATGCATACTGCGGCGCATTTCAGCCTTAAACGAATATTTTTGCTGCAAAATCAACAGAGGGGTTTCTGGCGATTTATGATTTTGGCAGGATGCAGCTTCAGAAGAAAATCGTAATTACGCGCATTGGCGCGCAGGACGGCGGTTTTGCTTTTTCGCCAGACGGTAACTATTTCTATAATATTGAGTCTCCGATCCGCTCAACATGCACGCAGCTCACGGTCTACCGAACGGCTGATTATGAGGTGGAGCAGATTCTGTTTAAAGAGAATATGGCTTTCTTGGGAATTTTACGGGAAATGATGTTTCGGATATCCGCAAAATAGGAAATGAGGAATACGAATATGTCAGAGCTTATAAGGGCTGGGAACGCATGGGTTATACCCCAAAAGCATTGGCTTGGAACAGCATCAGGCACTATTCTTCCAGACCCCATGTGTCTCTAAAACATATGTGGGATAGTAAGTGCAATGTTCCTGCATCTGTTGTATAATATAAATTAGTGCATTGATGAAGGCGGTGGGGGGTATAAAGCATGGAATCTGGTTTTTCAGAGAACATGGATGGAAAATGTAAATACAGTAGCTGCGGCATATTTTAAGGGACTATATTTTGATAAGGGGAAATTAAAATGGATGAACTAAAAGATAAGTTAGAAAAAATGGGACAAGTACTGCACGATGAAAAAAAGCAGCCGATTTTCTTTATTGGTTCCGGACTGTCAAAAAGATATTTAGATACGCCTAATTGGGAAGGGCTATTGACACAGATTGCAGAGAAAGTAGCGTGCGATTATAAAACAATAGCAGAGTCGTGCAATGAAGAATATGAAGAGATTGCCCGGGAACTGGAGTACTATTGTTTCCGAAATGCAGGAAGCGAGGAATTAGAGGCCTATAAAACAGGGCGCAGGAAGATTTTCAGGAACCTTATTGCAGAAATCTTTAAGCAGTATGCACAGAAATACGCAGAGGATATGGTATTAAAACAAAGTGAGGAATTTAATGAGGAGATTATAAATCAATTACAAGGAGTCGGGAGCATAGAAACCTCGAGTGATGCTTCAAAAATCCAAAAACTTGCAGAAGGTTATGATAATATAACGAAGAATATGCTGAAATATTCGGACAGCCTGAAGAAGGAGCTGGAAATCCAGGCATTACAAAGGATCAGCCCCAGAGCGATTATTACTACCAATTATGATACTTTGCTGGAAGAGATTATTTTCACACAAAGATGCAACGTTCATATAGGGCAGGGAGGTTTTTCGGAGAATCGGTGTGGGGATGGAACGAAAATGGATTTGTATAAGATTCATGGATGCGTGACAAAACCGGAATCTATCATAATAACGAAAGAAGATTATGATAATTTTTCTTCTAAAAGCAAATATCTGTATTCCAAGCTATTCACGTTCTTCTGGGAATATCCGGTAATCTTCATAGGGTATAGCATCACGGACCGAAACATCAAAGACATATTGACGGCGATGATTGAGATCATGACGGAAGAACAGAAAAATGAATTTTTAGAACATATATGGATTGTCGATTATGCAAAGTCTGATGAAAAAGAACGGGTAGAGGACAAAGAAATTGAGCTGTCAAATGGAAAACAGATTAAAGTACCGTGTTTTTACTTAAAATATTACCTTGATTTATTTCAAACAATTTCTCAAGTTGGTTCTGTCCAGCGGTTTGGGGAGTTGGATTTTACGATTTCGGAAAATGTAATCGAGCTATTGATTGAACCTTTATATCAACAGCAGGACGAGATAAAAGTGGTTGTGAGGGAACTGCTGCAGAATGCCTTGGATGCGTGCAAAAAGAAAGGGATACCGGCAAAGGTCAATATAAAAGTTTATGAAACAGACAATGATTGCTATCTTGAAATCAGAGATAACGGGATTGGCATGGATTTGCAGGAATTAAAAGAAAATTTCCTTACCGTCGGCAAGACCAATAAGAATGGGAACTGCGAGGGGTTAGTAGGAAAATATGGGATTGGGATATTGTCTGTATTTCTGATAGGGAATCGTGCGAAAGTTTACACAAAGAAGGACGCCGGCGAGCTGCTGTCCCTGGAAATCTATATGAAAGATGAGAAGAAACAGGTCAGATGGTTAGATCCCAAAGATGTTGATATAGAGGATGTTGGTGGAAAATCGTTTACAATAATCAGGATTTACCTGAAAGAAAGCATGGAATCAAAGGATGAAAACAAACCTATGGAAATGCTGGGACTGGAATCGTATGTTACGAAAGCAGGAAATTCCATTACTGTGGATTATAAGGGGGATGGATATAAAGTACCCGAGATACTAGAAGACTGGTTTTTGCAAGAGGCGGATAACATTAAGATATATCGATTCGAAAACAACGATACAGAAGAAACCAGCTTGAGTGATTCGGAGAAGAAGCTGAAAGAAATCATGGATCGGAAAAATCTTATACTTTATAATGACATGATATCTCAAGTTGTGTATCAAAAGGCAGCATATAATCAGTTAAGCCATATAAAGATGCCCTTTGTAATTCTGGACATTAAAAAGGCTGAGGTTGCCGAGGAAGACGTCAAGACAGACTTATCAAGAAACGGCCTACAGATACGCGGGAGTGTAATGGGGTCTATTGCCAAAGGGGTTTACCAGATAGAGATTGAAAAAATCATGGATATCATAAAGAATAGCCAAAGGGAGGAAGAAGAAAGCGGCAGCGATATTTATGATTTACAGAGACAGCTGAGAGACGGCAGTGAAATAATGAGAAATGACGTTGATATTCTAATGTATAAAGGAAAATTGTGTTTTAGCAGGATAAGCGTATGGCCTCATTTAAGAGTGTACGGAAAAGAAGAAATTGCGAAGGGGTTTCTTGAAGGTATAGGAAATCCGGCGCTATATAGTAAAAAATGCATGGATAAGTCAGAGGTTTCGGATGTTATTGAAAATGACGCCTTGGTCTGTATCTCGGAGAAGTATTTAAGCGATTATTTGTTTAGCGCCACAAACCAGCATAATGGACTCAGGAAACAGGCGCTGATTAAGATATTAAGATTTTTAGGGGAAGATGTAGATGAAAACCAGTGGATTAGAGACCTGTGGATTGAAATAAAGGATAAGAGAGACAGCCTGCAGCAGAAGTTTTATCTGATGGCGCCTGACGGGATTCTCTGGCTGGATGAAAGTTTTAATAGAAGCGACATAGAAGCATATGGAGACTATTTTATTGTTTATAAGTTTAACTGGGTCAGTCGGTTTTTAGATAAAGATTTTTGTGAGATATTCCAGGAAGAGGTGAAGAAAAATGCCTTGGAGGGTGTCATTGGAATATATGAAGGTAAAGCACTATGAGGCTAAGAGGATGTATCTTGTTTTGCCATCACATTCATCCACTGCTATAAATTGAAAAAGGAGTACCGCCATGCAGCACGAATCCCAAAACAGAAAAACTCACGCAGATACCGGCCCAATCCGGGGAGACAGGTTCCTCACGGAAGGATCGTCGGCGAGCCATGGGATTTTGCCGCAAAGAAGCAGCAGCCACGGCGTGACAAACCTGATTCAAGGATACAAGGAAAAGGAACGGCTGTCATTTTGGCAGAATGACATCAATGGGACGATAGAGCTGGTTCCGCTGATTGGGATTAACTATGGGAAAATCCAGGTGGAATTTAAAATCGGCGGAAAGAAAAAGTATGTGCTGAAAAATACCCAGGCATTTGCGGATTCCCTTAGGCGCAGGGAGCTTGTGAGATATGGGAAGGAACTGGAATTTTACCATACCTTGGAGTCGTTCACGGAGGATAGCAGGCCCTTGGCTCAGTTTCTCCTGCAGGAGGCCGACGCCCGCAGGGAGATCCGCTCAGGCTGGGAATATTATGGTACGAAAGGACGGTTCGTAGAGATAACCAGCGGAAATATGGATGATTTCTTCCAGGCGATTAAGGCTGAGGAATTCATGGTCAAGATGGATTACGAGACTCAGCGGATGTGGCGTCTGCGAGACGGACGTTATCTTCCCGCCCTGATTATCCAGGGAGGAACGGACGGCGTTACGATTCAGGCAGACACTGCTTTCTATACTTATGGGAGGAACTATGCGTATTGCTGGAAAAATAGCTGCGTGTATAGGATGCCCATGGAACAGGTGCGGGAAATCATGCCGTTTTGGGAGCATCTGAATACGTTCAAATACGAGGAATTTTTTGTAGGAAAAGCAGAATTGCCTGCTTTCTGCCAGGAACTTTTGCCAGTATTGGAACGCCATTACCAGGTGCAGCGACAGCAGTTTGAAGAAGAGATGTATCTGCCGCCAAAACCGGAATATGCGCTGTATCTGGACGCCCCGGATGCAAAGTCTGTCACTTGTGAAATGTTTGCAGTTTATGGGGATTGCAAATACAACGTCTGTGATAAGCCCCGGGCATTGGAGAACCGGGATGAGCTGGAAGAAATCAAGGCCAGGCAGCTGGCAGGGCAGTGGTTCCAGAATACCGATCCGCAGAAAAAGCAGATGGTTATCGTAGGAGATGAGGAGAAGCTGTACATGCTTCTGACGGAGGGCATGGAAGCGCTGGCAGAGATAGGCACGCTATATGTCAGCGATGAGCTGGGGAATGTCCGCGTCAGGCAGGCACCGGCAATTTCTGTGGGTGTTTCGCTAAAGGAAGACCTTTTGGAGCTGACGTTAGACAGTCCCCAGATGCCGTTGTCAGAACTGGTGGAGATATTGTCTGCCTATCGGAGAAAACGCAAATTCTTCCGGCTGAAAAATGGTGACTTTCTCAGCATGGAGGAGGATGGGATTGCAGTACTCTCACGGATTCAGGAGGGAGTGGGGATTTCTCCCAGGGACTGGGAAGGCGGCAGCGTCTGCTTGCCGAAATACCGCGCCCTCTACCTGGATGGCGAGCTGCATGAGAGGAACGGCTTCCATGCTGCGAAGGACAAAGATTTCCGCGCCCTGATCCGGAACATGAAGACGGTGGAAGACAATGATTTTGAAATTCCCCAGTCTCTGGAGAGGGTGCTGCGGGAATACCAAAAGCAGGGGTTCCTCTGGCTGAAAACATTGAAAACCAATGGATTTGGCGGGATATTGGCTGATGATATGGGATTGGGAAAGACATTGCAGATAATTGCATTCCTGCTGTCAGAATGGGAGGAAGGGATACGCGCTTCCCGGTTTGCCCTGATTGTCTGCCCGGCCTCCTTAGTATATAATTGGAAAAATGAAATTGAGAGGTTTGCGCCGGCGCTTACGGCTGTCACCATTACCGGGACGGCTGTGGACCGGAGGAAGCTGATTGCGGATGCGGCGGCAGGCGATATCCTGGTCACCTCCTATGATTTGCTGCGCCGCGATTTGCCGCATTACGAGGGCTGCCATTTCAGATATGAGGTGATAGATGAGGCGCAGTATATCAAAAACCATAGTACGAAAGCGGCAAAAGCGGTGAAAGAAATCCGCGCGGATTTTAAGGTAGCCTTGACCGGGACGCCGATTGAAAACCGTCTTAGCGAGCTGTGGAGCATTTTCGATTATCTCATGCCGGGATTTCTTTTTCCGTACAGCAGATTCCGGGAAGAATTGGAAATCCCCATTGTTGTGAATCAGGAGGAAGAAGAGATGGAGCGTCTGCGGAAGATGATTCGTCCCTTTGTGCTGCGCAGGCTGAAAAAAGACGTGCTAAAGGATTTGCCTGCCAAAATGGAGGAAGCCGTGTATGCTCAAATGGAGGAGGAGCAGGAGAAGCTGTACTATGCCCATGTGCAGAGGCTGCGTCTGATGCTGGAGGGTCAGACGGAGGAGGAATTTGCCACGCAGAAGATTCAGATACTCTCTGAACTGACAAGGCTCAGGCAGCTCTGCTGCGACCCATCTTTGGTATATGACGGTTACCAGGCAGAATCCGCTAAGCTGACCATGTGCATGGAACTTCTGCGGAATGCCGTTGAGGGCGGGCATAAAGTCCTTCTGTTTTCCCAATTTACGACCATGCTGTCCAGGATACAAGAGCAGCTTACGCAGGCTGGGATTCCGTTTTTGCTCCTCACTGGGTCTATTGGTAAGGAACGGCGGGCCAAGATGGTAGAAGAATTCCAGACGGGGGAGATACCGGTATTCTGCATTTCCCTGAAAGCGGGGGGAACCGGGCTGAACCTGACGGCGGCAGACCTTGTCATACATTACGACCCCTGGTGGAATGTAGCAGTGCAGAATCAGGCGACGGACCGCGCGCATCGGATAGGGCAGAAGAACCCGGTTACGGTCTTTAAACTGATTGCCAAGGGAACAATCGAAGAAAACATACTCAGGCTGCAGGAGAAGAAGAGCCGGCTGGCAGAGCAGCTTTTGGGCGCAGAAGGGTTTGAAGGCGTGAAATTCACGAGGGAGGAAATGTTGGAATTGTTGGGGAACATATAAGATAATATATGAGAAGATTGAAAAAGACCAGAATGTAACAATGGGATTAATGAGCCGGGAAGCAGAAAGTTCCCGGCTCTGGTTTTTTTGCTATAGGAAAGACTTTGTTCTCTTATAGGAAAGACCTTGTCACGCTAAAGCGTGAAAGTGCCTTCCCCATAAGACAAAAACAATTGTGCGCACTCGCGCAAGAGGAAAGACGTCGCTAAAGCGACAGCGCTTGGCGCAGCAAAGTGTGCAATCCCCCTCAAGATTGAGGGGGATTGCACACTTTGTTTGGATTTAAAATATGGCAGGTATGGCATAAAGCGTTGTTTTTGCCTTGCCGTTGTTTTCGGTTGTTGATATCCAGACAATGTTCCCATTATTTAAAAGGGGCTGTGAATCGCCGTCAAATATCATGTCAGTATACTTTTTAGAGTAAACTTTTTGGCCGGTATCGCTGTAAACCTCATAATTTACAGTGGTTTTCCCTTTTTGGGTAGTGGCATAAAGGATGGCGAAACGGCTGTCTGATAGTTTGACCATACGCGTTTCCCCTACGGTAACAGAGGAGGTTTTTGGATTATATGATGTCAGCCATTTATATGTCACCTTCTTGGATTTGCGGTCGGCAAGGGCAAGGTATGCGTTGTACTTGAAATCATAACCGAAACCGGAAATCTTTTTAAGTTTATGTTTGTGAGGCTGTGATGTTCCGCATACAAGCACATTCTTACTGCCGATTTCCATGCCTCCAACCGTGCATCCGGTAAAATTATTACCGTGTTCTCCTTTAAACTTCAACATGGATAGAGTTCGCACTTTCTGTTTATCTGAGCCGTAATTAGATACGGTTGTCAGCTTGAGGGCGCGGGGATGGGAGTCCCCGTGATCCAGTAAATAGAGCGTACCATCCTTGAATTTGACAAACTGGTTAAAAGAATGGCTGGCATAACTTTCGTTTGCGTCCTTTGCTTTCATCTTCTTAGTATTGATTTTAAAGGAGATATTGGACTGGTGGCGCTGGCCGTCGAGGAAGGTCGCGAACATCTTTCTGGAGGTCATCAGGTATAGGGTGCTTCCCTGCATATCCATGCGGCAGCTTCCCGCATCAAAGGGGGAATAAATTCCTACAAAGGTATTTGCAGCCCCGCCCTTGATGTTTGCTGTTTTTAGTTTTTTCCATTTGCTATTGAATTGGATTACTTTAATCACGGTTTTTTTATTGCTTTCTTTGGGATTTTCATAGCCTATCGCTACATAAAAATTGCCGTCTGTTCCCTGGTAAAAGCCCCCCCAGACATCGTATGTCAGTTTTACTGTTTTGGTCTTTTGCACCTTAAAGGAAGGGCTTAGTGTATAAATTTTTAACTCTTTGTTGTCCTGGACGCAGACTACATGTATTTTGCCGCCAGACTGGTAGTAGTATGTCTCGTCCGGGTGTGCCCAGTGGTAGGAATATTGTCCTTCACCGTAAGAAGCTTTCTGCTTTATTTTGCTGCATAATACTTTCTTAGCCTTGCTTTTGTTGGGGATGAACTGGGAAACGGATGGGGAAAAACCGCTTTTGCCTATCTCATCCATTGTAATCAGTTTGTAGTAGTGTGGAACGCCCTTGCTGACTTTCTCTTTGTAGGAAGTTATCTGTCCGTTGTCTGCAGTATAAACGCACTGATAAGTTCCGTTCTCTTGGGTCGAACGGTAAAGCTTATATCCCGTTGCGCCTTTCATCGCATTCCATTTGATTTCCAAATTGCTGCCGCCGGATTGTTCCACAGAGGAAATGATGGAACCTGGCATTTTTTGGGCAGTAAAAGGCGTCGGCGCGCCAGTTCCTCCTGTTACCGTGCGGACGTCATCTTTTACATAACCGGCTATTTGGTAATAGTATTCCACGTTCCATTTTACAGGTAAGGAAATTTTGGTTGTGTTTGCGTCTGTCGTTCCAATAGTTTTGAATTTACCATCATTTGTTGCGCGCTGCACGTAGTAGCCGCTGCAGCCGGGGATTTTCTCCCATTTTAGGGCAATGTGGTGGAAATCTGTCTGTTTGGGAGCCGAAAGGGACACTGACCACGGCACGATATAAACGCGTTGTGTGTAAGAGGTATTTCCGGTTGTAACAATGATATCTACGTAGCCAGCCTTAAAACACTCAAATTTTACTGTTTCAAAAAAATAGTCGTAAGCGCCTATGGTTCTTTTTGGATTTGAGGTAATTTTTAGCATATCTGTGTTGGTACTGGAGACAGAGAAGGTAATAGCGCTGCTGGATGTATTATGGCCGGCGTAAGCCAGGGAACCGCTGTTGTCTACATAGGTAGGGTTGTAGTATGCTTTATTATATGGCTCGTCTGAAACAAATTCAAAGTCGAGCTCCCCTTCCTGTGCGGCGGCGTCTTTTGAAGCCTGATCTGGCGTAACGGACGGCATGCTGCTGTCTTTCTGTGAAAGGGCCGGCTGAACACGGCTGCTTTCCGATGGGGGGGGTGTCTGAGTGTGGTCAGTGGCATAGGCCGCCCATACTGGCTGTATGGCGCTTGCCAATAAGACCGCTGTTAATAATAGGGCAGTAATCTTTTTCATTAAATTTTCTCCTCCTTGCGTTTTGAAATCATCATCTGTAATTATACCAAATCAGCAGTTTCTGTCAAACCTGTTTTATATCGTTCAGTCACCTCATTTCAGCATTATCACAAACGCAGTCCCTTTGCCCTTGGCATCCTCCGCCCATAAGTTCCCCTTGTGCATACGCACAATCTCCCTTGCGATGCACAGCCCGAGCCCAAAATGATTCTTGTCTTTGTGGGATTTGTCACATCGGTAGAAGCGGTCGAACACCGCTTCTTTTTCTGCGTCCGGGATGCCAGGCCCATTGTCGGCAACACGCATGAGGAAATTCTCCTGGCTTACGGAAAGGGAGAGGCAGACCCTGCCGCCGGCAGGCGTGTAGCTTAAGGCGTTGTCCAGCAAGATGGACAGCGCCTGTTCCATACGTTCTTTGTCACAATGGCAGGGAGGGACGGAATCTTCCGGCAGTGTGATTCCCAAGGAAATGGATTTATCCCTTGCCAGAGATTCGAATTTTTCGTAGGAGGATAAAAGCAGCGTGTCAAGTTCCACAGCAGTCTTGCGAAGAGTAAGGCTGGAGCTGTCAGCGCCTGAGAGGGTCAGCATGTCGTTAATCAGGCGGCTCATGCGTTTTCCCTCCAATTCGATAATCTTGGAAAAACGTGCGGCGTCCTCTGGAGGAGCTTGCCGCATGGCAGAAAGGCTGGAAAGCATGACGGTCAGGGGCGATCGCAGCTCGTGGGAGGTGGAGGCAATGAATTCCGTCTGTTTCCTGCGGTTTTCAATCAGGGGAAGGATCATGCGCCAGGTAAAGAGCCAGAAAAAGATGGCAAGGAAGATTGTGCCGGCAGTATCCACAGCCGCAAACAGAAGACGCTGCGTCAGGAGCGTCTTCTGTAGCTCTTCCATAGAGTGGAGGATGGCAATGTTCAGCACGCCTCCATTTTTGGGAATCAGAACCATGGCGGCATAACAGGGCGTCTGCTTGTCAGTGAATGTAAATTCTGCATGTACCGAAAGTCTGGATTGCGGGGTAATTGTTTCCTCGTAAATGTTATGTTCGTTCCTTGCCGTTTCGCGTATACGGGCAAACGCCTCTTCCTTGGAAACGGTGGTTAAGCTCCCGAAGGCCAAAGGCTCCCCATTGTCCTGGATATCAATTTCAAAATGTGTGTCGTTGTGGAACTGGGCGAGCCAGATGTGCGATATGACGGACTGCTCTTCCAGATAATTGATGAGCATATTGACGTTCACCCGGAAATCGGAAAAATAGCTTTCCCTGGAATTTGCCTCCTGGAAGGAGAGGCAGGCCAGGGACATGAGGATCAGGATAGAACCGCTGACGATGGTGCATAGGAGCGTGAGGCGGATATGGAGTTTCTTAAACATGAGGCACCTCCAGCTGGTAGCCGACGCCGCGGGCAGTTTTCAGCTTGACGGAGCTTTGTACGCTCTTCAGGCGCCGGCGGGCGAAATAAATATAATTGTCCAAGTTGCCGTCTTCTACCTCGGAGTCCGGCCCCCAGACCCTGGAGAGTATAGACTGCCGGGGGATGGTCTGCCCCGGGTTGCGGAGAAAGAATTCCAGCAAGTCGCCTTCCCGTGCGGAGAGGGAGCAGGAGAGGTCTTTGCAATGCAGTTTTTTCTGTTCCGTATCATAAGTCAGATCCCCGCACGTCAGCGGCTTGCGACCTTCCCATTTTGGGGGACGCCTCAAGATGCAGCGTATCCGTGCGAGCAGTTCCTCAAAATCAAAGGGTTTCACCAGATAATCATCTGCGCCGCCGTCCAGCCCGGTAATCTTGTCGTTTAAGGTTCCCAGGGCAGTGACAAAGATAATCGGCGTGGAAATGTTCTTCTCACGGGTAATCTTTAAGACGGAAACGCCGTCCAGCCCGGGGAGCATCCGGTCTAGCAGAATCAGGTCGTGGGACTGCTGTTCAATGAAATGCAGGCCCTCTTCCCCGTCATGGCAGACGTCTGTTTCAAAGTCATTATATTCTAACTGGAAACGGAGCGTTTCGGCAAGTGATCTGTCATCTTCAATAATCAGAATGCGCATGGTTTGTTTCCTTTCCTGTTGTTTCTTTATTATCGCGAGCAATGAGCCAAGCAGTCTCACCCCTTATGCCATATTATAACGGATTAATCTCTAATTAATCTCTAAAAATTTCCGGGAAATTTAGAGAAAGGTTAGAGGCGCATATGTTATCGTATATTCAGATGACGGATAGAAGAAATATTTGTTGCAAAAAATGGTATGAAGGAGGATATGAGATGAAGCATAGAAATCTAAGGCGGGCGGCAGGGCTTCTGCTGGCAGCAGCGCTGGTTATTGGAACCCTCTGCGGATGTAGCGGCAAAGGAAGCGGAGAAACAACGGATGGAGGCGGAGAAGGGACCGGAAGCGGCGGCAGCCAGGGAAACCAGACGCAGGAGGCCGGAGGGCAGGCAATGGGGCGTTTCCTGGAAGAGGCCGTTGATACCGGGATTTGCTTCGCCAACATTTACGACATGCAGAAACTGGAAGACGGCAGCATAAGGCTTATTGGCGAGGACGGCGACACGGAGAAAGATGGCGTCTGGGAGTCCAAAGATGATGGCAAAACATGGAATAAAGTATTTGATTTCCCGGCGGAGGTCTTGACAAACCATGATAAGGGCTATGTCAATCATGCCGCGCTTTCTCCAGGGGGACAGATAGTCTGCGCATTTAATGAAATTGTTGGGAGCGGCGTCCATCAGGCTCTTTATCTTCTGGATAAGGAGGGCAAGGCGTCTAAAATTCCTTTTGAGGTTCCGAAAGCAGAGGACGACCAGACGGATGATTTCGCAATATCAAATCTGATTTCGAATCTGCAGTTTCCGAGCGATGAATGGGTTTTGCTGGCGGACAGCGCTTTAGAAACGGTTTATCAGGTCAGCGTCCCTGACGGAAGCCTGAAACATACATATGAGACTGATATGGGACTGGGGCCCATGCCGATGCATTCGGCTGGCAACACCCTTATCCTGCAGGATGAATCCCAGGCGCTGCTCTACGATCTGCAGACTGGCGAGCGTAAGGACTCGGAGGAAGCGCTGAATAAGGGCAGCAATGAAAATGGGCGGTTCAGCGTCGTAGACACGATGGATCGGGGAGAGAGCATTTACAGCATTTCCCCTGGCGGGCTATGCCGTTATAAATTTGGCGGGAGCGTGATGGAACGGCTGATTGACGGCAGCATGAATTCCCTGGGGTCGCCAACATTTTATCCGATTGCCCTGACCATGTTGGACGAGCAGAACTTTTTAGTGGCCGCAGAGGATGCAAATGCAAATCCTGAAACAGGCATTGCCCTGCTTCGGTACACATACTCTGCAGATACCCTGGCGAAACCGGATAAGGAACTGAAGGTTTATTCCCTCTATGACAATAAAGAAATCCGCCAGTCCGTCATCCAGTTCCAGAAGGAGCATACGGACGTGTATGTCAATTACGAGGCAGGGTTGGCAGAAGACAGCGGCATGATGGTTTCGGACACTTTGAAGACGCTGACTACGGAAATCATGGCCGGCAATGGGCCGGACGTACTGATGCTGGATGGTATGCCGGTGGAGACTTACATTGAGAAAGGAATACTCAAGGATCTGTCTGCGTTGCTGAAAGAGAGCGGGGGCAGCTATTTTGAAAACATCACCAGCGCCTATCAGGATGGACAGGGACAGGTGTGCGCGGTTCCGGCAAGGTTTAAGATACCCATGATTCAGGCAGAAGGCGCGTATTATACGCAGGATGAAGATTTTGACGCGTTCACGGCGCGCAAGGACACGATGGTCAATATGTATCCGAAGACCGTCGTGGAGAAATTCTGGTTTACTTGCGGCGCGGCATGGAGGAAAGACGATAAGACTCTGGATGAGGCGAAGATTACGGAATTCCTGACAAAACTGAAAAACGCTTACGGCGAATATGACAGCAGCTTGGATGAGGAAAGCACCTTAGAGTATAGTTCTACGACGAATAATGAAGTGGTGTCAAAACTGTCTATGGGCAGTGGGGATTTTGACTTGGCATTCGGCAGATGCCATACGAATTTCGGGTTGCGGGAAAGTATGGATTATGGGATGCAGAATGAGGTAAATAAGAAGCTGGAAGACGGAATAATCGGCCTCATGCCAGGGCAGGCGGATCGTGTATTTGTGCCTTCTATGATTTTTGGAATCAGCAATAAGGCGGCGCAGCCGGAGGCTGCGAACGAGTTCATCAAATACGTGTTTTCCAAGGAAGCGCAAAAATTGTCCCAGTCAGGCGGTTTCCCGGTAGAAAAAGAGGCGTTCCGCAATGCTATAGACGGACACGTGTATGAAGGAAAAGATGTTTCCTTTGCTGTGGGCGGGCCCAGGGGTGAAATCATTGAATATGATAGGGAACCTACGCCGGAGAAAGAGATTGCAAAGATGACAGAAATTGCAGAATCCCTCATTACCCCGGCGTTCCAGGATGATGTGATTAAGGACGCTGTAATAGAACAGGGCGCGAAGGTCCTGAAAGGGGAGATAAGCCCTGAGGAGGCTACCGCCGCCATTATAAAGAAAGTAAATATTTATCTGGCGGAATGATAACGGAACAGAGAAAGAACAGGCAGGGATGCAGGGAATGAGAAACAGTTTTTGGCAGAGAGAAAGGAAACGTAAGGAAAAAGTCCATAAAGACATGCGGGGATTCTTGTGGGTATTGCCCAGTTTCCTGGGAGTGATGGTTTTCTATCTTCTTCCCTATGCCGATGTAGTCCGCCGCTCCTTTTTGGGGGCGGTAGACAATCGGTTTGCCGGGCTTGCGAATTATAAGACGGTGTTAGGAAATACGGCGTTTCTGCTGGCTGCAAGAAACACGTTGCTGTTTACCTTGCTCTGTATCCCGGTATTGATATTGGTAGCCTTGTTTTGCGCGGTGGCATTGTACAAAAGCAGATATGGAGGAATCATTAAGAGCGCGTTTCTGATGCCCATGGCGATTCCGGCCGTATCGGTGGCCTTGCTATGGAGGGTTCTCTTCCATTCTCAGGGGATTGTGAACTATTGGCTAGAGGCGCTGGGGATGGCCGGAAACGACTGGATGAATACAGAGAATGCATTCTGGATCCTATTGGTCAGCTATATCTGGAAAAACCTTGGATATGATATCGTGCTGTGGATGGCAGGCTTAGCCGGGATTTCTACAAACATTTATGAGGCGGCGCGTGTGGATGGGGCTGGGGAAGGGCAGTGTTTCTTTTATATCACGTTGCCTAACTTGAAGCCGTCGCTCTATACTATCACCGTTCTGTCTTTTCTCAATTCTTTTAAGGTTTTTCGTGAGGCTTATTTGGTTGCCGGGGATTATCCCCATGAGAGCATTTACATGATGCAGCATCTGTTCAACAACTGGTTCCGTAACTTTTCCTTTGACAAAATGGCGGCGGCGGCAGTGCTGGAGAGCGTGGTCTTGCTGGTATTGATCCTGCTTTTGCAGAAAGCGTGGGACAGCAAAGATTTGGTCTGAGAGGAGGCATAGATGGAAATCAGGCGGATACAAGAGAAGCGGCAGGCAGAGAAAAGACGTGTCCATGTCCGGAACGCTTTGCAACGCAGACATTTGCGGGTAAGGCGGCAGATTGGGAGTATGCTGCTGTGGGCATTTTTGTCGCTGTTGGCGGCCATTATCCTCTGTCCCATTGTTTTTCTGGTTTCGGGATCTTTTATGGGAAATGATGAGCTTGCCGGTTATCTGGGAGCGGTGTTTCTGGGAAGCGAAGGCTATGCGGCGTTTCCATTGCTGCCGAAATTCCCAACCCTGAAGCATTATGTGGAAATATTACTGGATTCCCCGAAGTTCTTCGTCATGTTTTGGAATTCTGTCAAAATCACAGCCGGCGTCCTGATAGGGCAGCTTGTGGTGGGGACAATGGCTGCCTGGGGGTTTGCCAAATATGAGTTTCCATGGAAGAGAGGGTTTTTCCTGCTTTATTTGATACTGATGCTGCTGCCTTTCCAGGTGCTGATGCTTTCGAATTACCTGGTATTGGATTTCTTTAGGCTTACGGACAGCTTGTGGGGCGTTATATTGCCCGGCGTTTTTTCCACATTTCCGGTGTTTATCATGTACCGTTTTTTCTCGGAAATCCCGGACAGCCTGATTGAGTCGGCAAAGCTGGACGGGGCCAGGGAATGGCAGCTTTTTGCGTACCTCGCCCTGCCGGTCGGCTCTTCTGGGATTATTGCCTGCATGGTGTTAGGGTTTTTGGAATATTGGAGCCTGATTGAGCAGCCCTTGACATTTCTCAAGGAAAAGAGCTTGTTTCCGCTGTCGATTTTCCTGCCGGACATCACGGATGTCAGCAAGTCTGGCATGGCATTTGCAGCGTCAGTGATTACGTTCCTGCCGGCGGTACTGGTGTTTTTGGGCGGGCGGGATTATTTGGAGCAGGGGATTATGGCCGGGGCGGTGAAGGAATAGAAAGGGATCGATTGATGGATAGAAAGAAAGTAATGAAACTATTTGGCGGCTTCCTGGCGGTCATGCTTGTATTTACCATATTGTCGCGGGCGGTCAGCGGGGCGTCCATGGCACGTGTGGAGACAGTCAGGATATCGCCGGGGACGATTGAGCATAAGGTGACGGCGATTGGCAGGGTGCAGGCGGGAAAGGAAACTGCTGTTTATACAGAGAGCGGGCAGCGGGTAAAGGAAATCTGCGTGCAGGAAGGAAAGTCTGTGAAAGCAGGAGACGTGCTGTTTCTGATTGATATGGAAGAATTGGAGGAGCAGATTTTGGCGGCGCAGCAGGAGCTGGAAAAAACGAAACTCCAAAACCAGGATTTGCAGAACGCCAAATCATTTGAACAGAGCAACCAGTCGATGGCCAGGCAACGTGCGCAGGAGGATTACAACCAAGCCGTGACGCAGGGGGATTCGTTGGTGGCGGAAGCTAAGAAGGCCTGGGATGATGCAGAATGGGCATTGCAGCAGTTCCTGAGCAGCACGCCAAAGCCAGAGCCAGAGGGCGGCGGGGACAGCCTGTCCGACCAGGCGGGTTCCGGGCAGGAAGGCGCTACGGCAGACGCAGGGCAGTCCGGGCTTCAGACATCGGAGGAGGACGTCAGCCATCCGCAATCTCCGTCATCAGCGGACGGCAGCTCCGTCCAGACTCAAGCTCCGCCATCAGCGGAAGAAGGCTCTGGCGCAGAGGAGTGGGAAGCAAGAAAATCTTCCCTGGAGCAGGCGGCAGCGGAGGCAAAAGCAGCTTATGATGTGGCAGTTTCCTCAAGAGCAGATAATGTGCGGGCGGCTGCAAGAGCGATAGAAGATGCGGCAAGGCCCCAGAGTGCGGCGGACAGCACGCAGAAACAGAACGAGATTACCAGGCAGCAGCAGGATCTTGCATTAAATAAGCTTCTCGCTTTGAAGAAAGCAGGGGGGGAGATAACGGCGGGAGTCAGCGGTGTGGTTACACAGATATTGGTGAGTACCGGGGATTTCACTTCTGAGGGAGCAGCCATGCGGGTGACGGATGATTCTGCAGGCAGCAGGATTGTGTTTCCCGTGAGCAAATTTGAAGAAGATTATGTCAGCAAGGGAAGCCCAGTGAAGCTGAAAGCAGCCGGGAGCAAAGACTTCATCAGCGATTATACAATTTCCAGCGTGACCGAAAATGAGCAGGACAATATGTTATTAGATGTTGCCGTCGATTTACCACAAGGAGTTTTCGAGGCAGGGGTAATGGTAACTGCAGAAATCGTGCCCAATTCCGAGGATTATACGTGCATCATCCCCTTGCAGGCGCTCCATGAGGAACAGAATGGGAGTTATGTGTTGATCTTGCAGGAACAGCGGGGCGTGTTGGGGACGGAATTAGCAGTGCAAAGGCTGGATGTGAAGGTTTTAGATAAAAACAATACGGACGCGGCGTTGGAGGAAGGGCTTCTGACGAGTGAGCAGGAGATTATCAGCAGTTCCAACAGGATGATTCAGGAGGGCAGCAGAGTCAGGAGGAGTCAGGAGGAGTGATGAGGATGAAAACATATGCAAAATATGTGGGAACGGCAGCGGTTATGGCCGTAAGCCTTGTCCTTTTTTATCTGTCTGCCGTGTCCTGGGACAGCCTTATTTCCAGTAAGGAAAAGGTAATGTTTTATCTTAAGCAGCCAATCAGTATCAGCGATGCCGAGGAGGCAGAAAGGCAGATTGAGGAAGCTAGGAGAAATAACAGCCAGGGAGAAGAGGGGAAGGAGGGAATGCCGGAATTCTGTATCTGGGGACAGAAGAATGAGGTAAATTTAACAAATGAGAGCCTTTGCAGAAACTTCCAGGCAGACGCCATCCTGCTTTGCGGGAATCCCGAATTGCTGTTTGAGGATTGCCGCCTGCCCAGAAGGAAAGACAGCCTGGGCTGCCTGGTGGATGAAGCGGTGGCCTGGGAGCTGTTTGGAAGCCTTGCGGTAGAAGGCAAAGAGATTTCCTACGAGAGAAACATATATGCAATAAGAAAAGTGCTGCCGGGAGATAAGAAAATCTTCGCTTACCAGGCTGGCAGCCAGTCAGAGGAAGATGCTGTCTTTGATCGGATTACGATGCAAAAGCCTGAGGGGAAATCTCTGGGAGATTTAGAAATTGCATGGTTAAGCCAGCATGATATAGAGGTCGCCCTCCTTGATCTGGAGCTGCTGCGGGGAATTGCCGGGGCCTGTGTGCTGCTCGTTCCGCTGACCTTGGGCATCTGTTTTTTGCGGTATCTTTTCTGCCAGTACAAGGAGCAGGAAAAGCTTATCTGGAAAGCGGCTGTGGCGGTTCTAGGCTTGGTGGCGGCTGTCAGTTTTTTTATGACGCTGAAACCTCTGGTGCAGATTCCAGATGATTATATTCCCACAAAGTGGTCGGAGTTTTCCTTCTGGCCGGAATTATGGGCCTGTAAGAAGGAAAGGATGAGGCTGCTGTGGCAGATGCCTAAAACGGATTTGGATTACGGCTGGATAAGGGATACCGGGAGAGCCGCGGGTTTCGGCTTGTTGGCAGAGGCCGCTGCAGTTGTGCTGGTTTTAAGAAGAATAAAGAGTTCAGGGAAATTGTAAATACTTGTTGACTTTAGATGTCGGCAAGTATATACTATCCTTAAATAATAACAAAAAATATTTGTAGTAAATTGGAAGGATGTGTAAAAAATACATATGATGTCTAAGAAAGCAAAACATTTGACAAACAGCGAAGAGGATTTAATGGAAATATTCTGGGAGAAGAAAGAACCTCTGACGAGCGTTGATATTTCTGATATTTCCGCTGACCGTTCCTGGAATGGCAATTACATACATATGATGCTGCGTTCTTTGCTGAAGAAGGGCATGATAGAAGTCTGTGGCACGGTACAGTGTGGGACGCAGTACGCCAGGCAGTTCGTGCCTGCGGTCACGAAGGAACAATATGCGGCCAAGCTTGTAATGTCTAAGGGGATTGAGAAAAATTCCATCGCTGCGGTGACTGTGGCGATGGTGAACGAGGCGAATGAAGCGGATGAGGAGGGGCTGGTGAGGCAGTTAGAAGAAATCATAGAAGAGTTAAAGAGCAAAGATACAAAGGAGAACTGAGTATGCAGATTACGTTTTTTTCGCTATTCATGTCTGTGATATGGAGCAGCGCGTTAGCCGTATTTAATTATTTCTGCCGGAAAAAGCATTTTTTTATCCGGCAGCTGGGCATTACAAACATACTGTTCTTATATTTGTTTTCTGTCATACGGATGATTGTTCCCTATGAATTCTCGTTTACCCAGGTAATCCCGCCCCAAGGCGTGCTGAGCGACATCTGCCGGGATCCTTACATAGGCCAGGCGCGGACGTCCCGGATATCTCTCCTGGCAGTCCTGGCTGTTGTCTGGGCAGTTGTGTCATCCGTGCTGATCCTGCGCTTTGTTTTCCAGTATATGAAAGCTATGAGAGAGTACTCTTCCTACCGCGTGCGCGAAGACGAGCAGTGTAAGCGGGTATACAACCGTGTGATGAATGTAAGCAGGACACAGATGAATATTGCGGTCAGGAGCAGCGCCCATGTCAAAATTCCCATGGGTGCGGGAATTTTCCGAAAATCCATCCTCCTTCCGGAGGAAACGTACAGTGATTCTGAGTTATACTATATCCTGCGGCATGAGTATACGCATTTTCAGAACAGAGACCTGGCCGTAAAAATCCTCATACATATTTATGGGTGCGTATTTTGGTGGAATCCGGCGATTTATCTGTTGAAACGGGATTTGGCGCAGGTTCTGGAGATAAAATGTGATTTGGACGTGACTGCCCGGATGGGGAACCGGCACAAGGCGGAATATTTATCAACCATCGTCGCCATGCTCAGGAATGCAGGAACGAGAAGGAAGGAAAAGGCATTTTATGGGGCAACGGCTTTAGTATCCAAAGATTATGAATCAGAGATTATTGAGCGGTTTAAGCTTGTATCCGCCAGTTATGGGCATAAAAGGAAGAACGCTCTGTTTACGGGATCTTGGTTCCTGGTGTTTGCCATGCTGATTTTCCTGTCTTATTCGTTTGTCATACGGCCGGATTACGAACTTCCGTTGGACGAATCCGTGGTGGGGCAGGAACAGACGGCAGGCAATTCCTACTCCATTGAATGTGTGGACGGCACATATTATGTCCATTTCCGTTAAATGTGAGAAAAAGATTTATAGGAGGCAGACTATGAGGAAATCAATCGCTTTTAAAACGCTTTTGCGGGCTCCGGTAAAAATGCTGCTGACATTCCTTCTGATTGCGGCGGCTTCGTTTGCGCTGTTTTCAAAGATTGCAGAATTCTCCGTTACACATCGGGAGGCGGCAAAGGCAGAAAGTTTCTATAGTGGAGTTGCGGCCCTGGATAACACTGTGCCGCCAGTGGAATGGGAAGAGGAGATTGATGGCGTGGAATGGCACTGCACCCAGGAAATAGAAAGCAAACCATGGCCTACGGACGAGCAGATAAAAGAATTCACTTCGCTTCCTGGCGTTACCCTGGCGGACACAAGGTATATGACAGCCGGAATGATTGCTGATTGTAAGCGTCTTAAGGGTGATTTGCAAGATTTGAGGTATTTTATACTGGAAGGTACATATGACGGATATAAAAGCGAGCAGTATATGGAAGGTTGTGCCGATTTGTCATTTCGTGATGTCGCCGTGCTTGGCGGTGATATAGACATCAATCCTGATTTCCCGACAGTAATCAACGCCGTAGTTGCAGAAGAGCTGCAAGATAAAAAAAATCCATACTCCCTGGAATTTTTTGAGAAGCTAGAAAAAGGAAGCAGATGTCTAGTCTTGGGAGCAGCGTTCGGCGATATGCTGACGATGGATCCCTCGCTCTATCCTGGGGAGGAGTTATTACGCGTTGTAGATGGACAGGGGGACGGATACCTGGAAACGGAAGAATTTGCTTCTTATAAAGGCTGGATAGATGTAATTCAGCAGACAGATTCGGTATATGATATCGTGTACACTTCAGATATGCGCGCCATCCCACGCTTTAATGAGCGCAAGATGCTTATATCTTCGGGGCGTCCCCTGACAGCAGAAGATACAGACAGCTGCGTGGTAAGTGAAGATTTCCTGAAAGCGTATGGTTTCTCCATTGGAGACAAGATTGACATGGAACTTGGCGACAGGCTGGTTCACCAATCTTATGCAACAGGAGCAACGCCTATGGACGCAGAGCATATGTCTGGTTTCGCCGGGAATGCAGAGCTTGAGATTGTTGGGGCATACTGTTTTGCCGACAGTGATGCGGAGCGGCTTAAGCAGACGGACTGGAGCTATTCGGCTAGCACAGTGTTCGTGCCTGCATCCCTGCTGCCTGTTGAGGTTCCTGAGGATTATGAAACAGCAGTGGGCGAGTTCAGCGTGTTTATTGAAAATGCCCGTGATATCCAAGCATTCCGTGAAGCTGCGGAGCCACTGGTCGGGGAGATGGGCGTGGGCATGCGTTTCTCAGACGGGGGCTGGAATAGCATGAAAGACAATTTTGAGACAGGATCTTTGGCATCGTACCTGACGACGGCTTTGTATGTGTTTGGCGCGGCCTTGGCATTGCTGCTGGCGGTCTACCTCTATGTTGGCAGAAATAAGAACACATATGCCATTATGCGGACATTGGGCGTCCCTGGTAAGAAAGCGGGAAGTTCCATGACGCTGCCTTTGTGCATATTGTCGGTGCCTGCAATGCTTTGCGGCGGCCTGATTGGGTTTTCCTATGCGTCATACACGGCTGCGGGGACGCTTGCGGGCATGTCGGACAGCAGCGCCCCGGACGGCTATGCCTATGTCCTGGACGCAGAGGTTCCTGTTGGCGTGGCTATCCTATGCCTGTGTTTTGAGCTTCTGTTTTTTTTTGCCATAACCCAGTTTTTTTTGCGGCAGATGAAGAAGACTCCTCCGTTAGAATTGCTGCAGGAGCATCCGTACCGGTCAGGCGCAGGCACAAGGGTGTGCGTTACGGACATTGCAGGCGATGCTCCCGTTCCTGCGGCGCTTGACATTGCAGGTCTTCCTCTGGGCAGTCCGGAGCTTGCAGCCTCTTCTGGCAAGGGAGCCGCGGCAGGGAAGCCCCGGAAGAAGAAATATGGTGCGTTCCGCCAGGTAACGGATTACATCCTGCGCCACATACGGCGAGGAGTTGGGAAAACAGCGGTATCATTGGCATTGGCGGTTGTATTGTCGGCTGGTATCGGCACATTCGTGCTGGCCAGGCTGACATATCAGGATGCATACCGGGAAATGGATGTGCAAGGCAAGGCGATGAAGTTCGCGTCTTCTTCCGTGGCGAAAATGTCAAAATCTGCGCTGGTAAAAGACTTATACTATTATGATTCCTTTGGCGTGCGTGTCAATGGAGGCGGATTCAGCAGCCCTATGGCGATTACAAATGACTTTGGACGTTATCTGGAGGAAGACTGCAAGATTACGTATGTCGACTGGATGGACAGTTCTGTTTTTGAGGGGGACGAGCCGGTCTGCCTGGTGGGAAAAGAGATTGCGGAGGCGTTCGGCATACAGCCAGGCAAGCCTATCTCCCTAATGTCGGATGAGTTTTATGCGTTCATGCAGGATTTGTACGAAGGAAAAGATGAGGAAAAGTTTGAAAAGGCAGTCCTGCGGGCCAGCAAATATTTTACGGTTGCCGGGATTTTAGAGTCCAAGGATGCGGAGGCCAATAACAGTATTTATACATCGGCATGTGAAGCGGCGGATGAATTGTATGGCCAGCCGTTCCCGATTTCATATTGTGAATTCATCCTTGCAGACAATACAAGGCTGGCCGAGTTGGAAACCCTGCTGGATTGGCAGTCGAAGGAAAGTATGGAGTATTCGCCGTTGGCGTCTTTCCACATCGATTCTGAATCGTTTGAAAATGTGAAGCGTGTCCGCGGACTGCTGGAATTCTTGTTTCCTATTGCCGTTACCGCAGCCGTGCTGATAGGGCTGTTTGGGCCGGGACTGGTAATCCTGCAGTCAGCACAGGAGGCCGCGTTCCTGCGGATCCTTGGCGTTACGAAGAAGCGCGCCCGGTGTATGCTGGTAATTGAGCAGATCGTTCTGTGCATTGCCGGCGTTGCCTTGGTGGCGGCAGGGCTTGCTCTGTTCCGTCCCGGGATGTTTGCAAGAAGCACGCAGACGCTTGTACTGTGCTGGACGCTGTATTTCCTGGGATGTCTTTGCGGAGCGTTGGCGGCGGCGGTACAAGTGACCCGGCACAGGATTTTGGAGCTTCTGCAAGTGAAAGAATAAGTATTTTTTGCACTGTGAAGACAGAGTAGAGAGGTGGAATTATGAGAAAAACGATTGCATTAAAATCACTCCTGCGCGACCCGCTTAAATCCCTGCTGACATTTCTTCTGATAGCGGCCGCCTCATTTTCCTTGTGTTCAAGGGTTACGGATTATGCAGTTACAAACAGGGAAACAGCGAAGGCAGAGAGCTTTTATCACGGAGTGGCCGCGCTTGATAATAGCGCGCAGCCCATAGGCATGTATTGGCCGGATCCGAAACCCTGGCCTTCAGCCGGGCAGTTGGAGAAGTTCTCGTCATTGCCTGGCGTCACGCTGACAGATACAAGGTATGCGACAGACGGCCTCATTGAGGATTATAAGCGTGTCATAGACACAGAGACTTACATGGAAGAAGGAGAATTTTTGCTGGAGGGTACCTTCGATGGGATTGAGGAGTATGATTCTGGCGCTTTATATCTGCTATTCAAGGATGTCACTGTATATGCCGGTGAGATTAAGTTTGATACTGACAGACCGCTGAAAATAAAGTCGGAAAATGATGAAGACTTCAGCTCTTTTTGGAGCGACCCATATCCCCGCTCATTTTATGACAAGCTTAACAAGGGCAGCAGATGCCTTGTCCTGGGAACCTACAGCGAACAGTCGGGAACCGCTTTCGTTTTGGGAACTTACCGTCAATATTGGGATGAGCAGATGGAAGTGCTGCGTGTTATAGATGGGTTGGGGGAGGACTATCTGGAGACAGAGGAATTTGCCTGGTACAAGGATAAGATTGCGGCGACTAACCAGAGTACGTCAGCCTATGACATTGTGTACACCTCTGATATGCGCGCGATTCCGTATGTGAATGAGAGACGGATAGTGATTGGGGAGGGACGCCCTCTGACGGCGGGCGATACAGACGCCTGCGTCGTGAGCGAGGTCTTTCTGGAAACATACGGACTCTCCCTTGGTGATAAAGTTCATATAGAACTTGGCGACAGGCTGTTTCGGGGCAATGGGTTTGGAGGCACGCGTTACCGGGAAGCAAAAGATATGTCGAAGTTTGTTGCGGCTGCCGACCTTGAGATTATTGGCGCGTACAAATTCACAGACGAGGGCAATGACCGTGAATCTGCCTCTTATTGGAGCTATGGGCCGGCGGCGGTTTTTGTGCCAGCTTCGTTATTGCCGGTAGAAGTTCCGAAAGACTATGAAATGAATATGGGCGATTTCAGCGTGTTTATTGAAAATCCTCATGACATTGAGGCATTTCTGGAGGATGCGGAGCCGCTGGCGGCAGAAATGGGACTGGGTCTGCGTTTCTCAGAGGGAGGCTGGACGGGCATTGAGGATAATATTGAGACAGGATCCCTGGCCTCGTTCCTTACGACCGTGCTGTATGTGCTTGGGGCAGTCTTGGCTTTGTTCCTTGCCCTTTACCTCTATATTGACAGGAATAAAAAGACCTATGCCATCATGCGGACATTAGGTGTTCCCGGCAGGAAAGCAGACATCACGATTTTGCTGCCTTTAGGCATACTGTCTGTATCTGCGATATCAGTCGGCGGCGCGGCGGGGCTTTTCTATGCTTCGCATACGGCGGCAAAAGCACTGGCGGCTATATCTGACAGCAGCGCGCCAAGCGGATATGTCTATATCCTGGACGCGACGATTCCTGCTGGCACGGCAGTTTTCTGTCTGTGCTTGGAATTGGTATTTATTGCTGTCATCACGCAGATGTTCCTGCAGAAGATGAAAAAAATTTCTCCGCTCGAATTGCTGCAAGAGGGCATGGAAGGCACGGCAAGACGGGCAGGCGTTTTGCGGGAACCCTTAGGAAGCGTAAAGCAGCCCATGGATGTTGCTGACTGCGTTTTTGTGCCAGGTGTACTTGACAGTACGAAACTTTCAGCCGCCTTGGCACAAGAAGTCCCTGCTGACGCCAAACCGGGGAGGAGGCCTGCGCCTGGCTATGGGCCGCTGCGCCAGGTATCTGCCTATATCCTGCGCCATATGCGGCGGGGCGTCGGGAAAACAGCAATATCCCTCGCCCTTACGCTTGTGCTGGCTTCCGGGATAGGCTCATTTGTGCTGGCACGGCTCTCATACCAGGATATGCGGCAGGAGGTGAAAGTGAGCGGCAAGGCGTTAGATTTTGCCGCCGCCCAGATAGAAAAGCTGTCTGAATCCGATTTAATAGAAGGATTTTTCTGTTACAGCAGCACTTCGGTGCGTGTGAATGATAAGGATTTTCATAGCCCGATGATTGTTACGAATGACCCTGCGCGTTACCTGGGAGACGGTTATGCGGTGGATTATGAAGAGGGATATGATTTGTCTAATCTTGACGGCACCGGAGCGGTGTGCCTGATGGGGCGGGAACTGGCAGAAGATTTGGGCGTCCGTCCCGGCGATGAAATTTCATTGTTGTCTGATGATATGTACTCCGTGATATGCCAGGTGTATACGGAAGGGGATAAACAAGATTTGCTTGAAAACGCAGTCGCACGGGAAAATGCAGCGTATCGAGTTATTGGAATCATAGAATCAGGGAATGAGAACATCAGCGCTGGCATTGTCGCCGGAATCAACAGTCCTATGGAAAACGTTTGCGGAGGATCGGTCGTTTTTGGGTACAGTGAATTTACGTTGGCGGATAATGAAAGACTGCATGAGTTCACCAATTTTTTAGAGGAACAGAAAATTGAAAGTATGCAGACATTCGCACCCATGGCGTTTTTCCATATCGATGCGCAGGCGTATAAGGATGTGAGGCGGATTCATAATCTGCTGGAGTCTCTGTTTGGCGTTGCCATAGCTGCGGCTGTGCTGATAGGGGTATTCGGGCCAGGGATAGTCATCCTGCAGTCTGCAAAGGAGACTGCGCTCCTGCGGATCCTGGGCGTTACGAAGAAGCGCGCCCGGTGTATGCTGGTAATTGAGCAGATAGTTCTGTGCATTGCCGGCGTCGCCTTGGTGGCGGCAGGGCTTGCTTTGTTCCGTCCCGGGATGTTCGCGAGAAGCACGCAGACGCTTGTACTGTGCTGGACGCTGTATTTCCTGGGATGTCTTTGCGGGGCGTTGGCGGCGGCGGTACAGGTGACGAAGCATAAGGTTCTGGAGCTTTTGTAGGTGAAGGAGTAATTTCCTTGTGCCTTAGGCAGTCATCATTGACTTTCCTTACAAGTTGTTCTAAAATAAAACTCGCGTTTCTGTGCCATGGCGAAGAGTGGCATATCATATAGGGCGGCGAGGAGGAAAAAGGAATGAGAGGAAAGGGTTCGTGGATTATTATCATGGTGATGCTGATAGGACTGGTCATTGGGACGGTGATTGGCAGTTATTGCAGCGGAATTCCGTCATTGAGCTGGATGGATTATGGCAAGGTGTTTGGGATTACCACTCCGTTGGTACTTGATTTGGGGGTGTTCGTGCTGACGCTGGGGCTGACGATTAAAATCAATATTGCAAGCATCCTCGGGATTATCCTGTCATTTTTACTCTATAAATTATTGGTGAGATAATCAAAATAAGCTGGCATTACATAACGGAAAGCGGCAGGGCGGATTGGCCCTGCCGTTTTTTCCGAAGAAAACACACGAATAAATTGAAATGTTTTCTGGAATATGGTAAAATATCTGAAAAGTGATAGTATTTGTACGGCATTAAGATTACGAAGAAGGCTATGGGTGCATTATAAGGAGTGATTTCAGAGGTTTAAAGGAGGAGAGGGAATGCTTAAAAATTGGAACCGGCAGGAGAAGCCAGAGGCAGAAGAACTGGAGGAGCGGCTGCAGGCGGCGAAGGAGAAGCTGAATGTCCTGCAGATGCAGATTAAGGACCGCAAACTTCCGGTGCTGGTGCTTTTTGAGGGCTGGGGAACGGCTGGCAAGGGCAGCACGCTTGGTAAAATCATTACGAATATCGATCCCAGGTTCTTTAAGGTCGCTACTATGGATATCCCTACGGAAGAAGAACGGCGCAAGCCGTTCCTGTATCGGTATTTTGTGAAAATCCCGGAGGCAGGCAAGTTCTGTTTCCTTGATTCCGGCTGGATGGATGAAGTTACCCGGGAATGTATGCACGGGGCCTTGAAAGAGAAGGAATATAAGAAGCGGATTGACAGCGTAAAACGGTTTGAGCGTCAGCTGACGGACAACGGCTACCTTGTGATGAAGTTCTTCTTCCATATCAGCAGGAAAGAGCAGAAGAGCCGGATTAAGATGCTGGATAAGGATTCAAGCACGAGCTGGCGGGTAAGCAATGATGACATATGGCAGAATGAGCATTATGATAAATGCCTTAAGGTATACGACCAGTATCTCGATGATACGAATGTTTCCACTTCTCCGTGGTATATCGTGGATGCCCAGAGCAGGAAATGGGCGCAGCTGCAGGTACTTGAGACGTTGACGAGCGGGATTGAGACTGCGTTGCAGAACAGCACGCTTGCCGTACCACTGCTGCAGAATGTATTCCCATTGGAGAAAATTCCCAAGCTTGGCGATATCCCGCTTGACAAGACGATTGCGGAGGATGCTTATAAGAGGGAGCTGCAGGAGCTTCAGGATAGGCTGCGGAAGCTGCATAACGAGATATACCGCAAGAAGATTCCTGTCATCATTGCATATGAGGGCTGGGACGCGGCAGGGAAAGGCGGAAACATCAAGCGCATAACCGGCGCGCTCGATCCGAGAGGATATGAGGTACAGCCGATTGCCAGCCCGGAGCCGCATGAGAAGGCAAGGCATTATCTGTGGCGATTCTGGACGCGCCTGCCTAAGACCGGCCATGTTGCGATTTTCGACCGCACCTGGTATGGCAGGGTCATGGTAGAGCGGCTGGAAGGCTTCTGTACAGAGAATGACTGGCGGCGGGCCTACAATGAAATCAATGAGTTTGAGAAAGAACTGTCTGATTGGGGGGCGGTAATCATCAAATTCTGGGTACAGATTGACAAGGACGTACAGCTGGAGCGTTTTAACGAGCGGCAGGAAACTCCGTCCAAACGTTGGAAGATTACGGATGAGGATTGGCGTAACCGGGAAAAATGGGATTTGTATGAGGATGCAGTCAATGAGATGATGAAAAAGACGAACACTTCTTATGCCCCATGGCATGTGCTGGAGTCCAACGACAAGAAGTATGCCAGGATAAAGGCGCTCAGGATTGTGATTGCAGAGATTGAAAAGGTACTTAACTTATAAAACATAAGAATCCGGACAAGTGCGGAGAGGTCACAGAGGGCTTGCTGCGGATTGACGAAAGGGAAAGGTGTAGCATGGAACTAAAAGAATTTATGGATATGTCAAAACTGCAGAAGATTCAGGATGATTTCTCCAATGCGACGGGATTGGCAGCGATTGCCGTAGGGCTGGATGGGAATTACCTCACGGAGGGGAGCAATTTTACGGAATTTTGCATGAAGTATACCAGAGGCAGCCAGGAAGGCTTAAGAAGATGCGTGAAGTGCGACAATGAATGCAGCGGTACATACTTTTGCCATGCGGGGCTGATGGATTTTTCTGTCGATATCATGGTGAATGATGAGAAAATTGGCGCGGTTATCGGTGGTCAGGTGCTGCCGGCTGAGCCGGACGAGGAGAAATTCCGCCAGACAGCGCTGGAACTGGGCATTGACCCGGAAGAGTATATCCAGGCATTGCGCAAGGTTAACGTCAGGACAGAGGCGCAGATCCGTGCAGCGGCAGATCTTCTGGGCATCATTGTCAACCAGCTTGTGAACCTGGAATACTTTAAGCACTCCAATGCCAGCCGTCTGAGCGGCGTGCAGAAAGGCGTGGAGCAGTCAAACGAACTTATCCAGACCATCAATGACAACACCAGCCACTTAAAGGCGATTGCCAAGAAACAGAATATTTTGTCATTAAATGCCAGCATAGAGGCGGCAAGGAGCGGAGAAGCAGGCGCAGGGTTCGCGGTTGTAGCCAAGAACATGCAGGATCTGTCTTCCCAGTCGGCAGTTATCTACAATGATATTGAAAAGTCGGTGGCGGAGATTACTGAGCGGATTTCCTCCCTGGTTTCATTTTTTGGCTGACAATTCCATTTAAAATCTAGTACATCGAAAAATAAGTTTCTAGCTATATGATGCAGAATGAATTTTTATATGCAAGGCGGCGGAATGAGGCGTAGCGGTGGCTACGTCGATTGACGACAACGCAGCAGATGGAAATTCAGACAAGTCATATGGCTGGTTACTTATTATTTGATGTACTAGGTATAAAATGCCTCCGTTTACAGATACTAGTTATCGAAAAAGATAAGAGATTTGTAAATGGAGGATTTTTTATGAAAGCAACAGGAATTGTTCGGAGAATAGATGATTTGGGGAGAGTGGTAGTGCCGAAGGAAATCCGGCGCACGCTGCGGATCCGTGAGGGGGATCCATTGGAAATTTTTACTGACCGCGAGGGGGAGATTATCTTAAAGAAGTACTCGCCCATCGGGGAACTGGGACAGTTTGCCGGGATGTATGCAGAGAGCCTTGCACAGACCAGCGGCTGTCTTGTTTGCATTACTGACCGCGACCATGTGGTTGCCGCCGCGGGCAGTGGGAAGAAGGAATTTGACGGCAAGCCGATCAGCAAGCAGCTGGAAAATGTGATAACAGACCGGGAGACGTTCTGCGCCCGCAAAAATGAAAAAGGATTTGTCAAGATAACACTGGACGATACGGGGGATTTCCAGTCTCAGGTGGTGTCCACGATTATCTGTGAAGGAGACGCCATCGGTTCCGTAGTGATGTATAACCGGGAGGATAATGGCGGTATTGGGGAAGCAGAGAGCAAGATGGCAAAAGTAGCAGCCGGTTTTTTGGGAAGGCAGATGGAGCAATAAGTTCCATCTGCTTCCCTGCCCGCGATTCCTAACGGTAATGTACTGGTTCCACACCCTTATCCAGCGGCCGGAATTCATATCCATGGTCTGACAGATATTCCAGCACGCTGGGGAGGGCTGCCAGGGTGGCGTTTTTCCCTGCGCCGTCGTGCATCAGCACTACCGGGTTGTCCGCATTGCCCACATTGCCGCATATATTGTCGATGATGTTGGAGGTTGTCGTGAGGTTGCTGCCGTCTCCGGAACTGACATTCCAGTCAAAATATTGGAAGCCGCGCCGCTCCATTTCATCAATAATGCCGTTTACTACATAGGAGGAGCCATTATTGCTGCCTCCCGGGAAACGGAAGAGCGAGGGGGTATAGCCGGTGTTTTCCACGACCCAGTCAAATACTTGCTCGTAATCATTTAGGAAAGCGTCTTTTGAAGCGTAAATGGTGTTGTAATTATGGCTGTAAGAGTGCAGCGCGAGGGTATGTCCCCGTTCCACGATTTCTGATAAATATTCGGCATATTCTTCATTATTCTTACATACGACAAAGAAGGTGGCTTTGGCGTTGTAGCGGTCAAGAATATCCAACACTTGCGGCGTGAGGCTCGACGGCCCGTCATCGAACGTCAGGTAGACGACTTTTTCCTCGTCTTGCGGTGAACAGCCCTCGGCGTAGAGGTTAGGGTAGTCCTCAGAGCTGCTGCCGGCATCCACGTCATCGTCCGTTACGCTGCTGTCATCCTCATCATCGGTTCCAAGGCCGTCTTCTTTATCCTGTGTGAGGGAGTCGATCTGTCCTGATAACTCAGATATGTATTCTTTCTGCCCGGCTACATAGCTTTCCCGTTCTTTTAATTCCGCCGTGCTGTCTGTCAGCTCCGTGTCGAGCTTGGAATTATTTTCCTGCAATTTCGAATTGTCCTCTTCCAGTCGTAACGCTTCGGCCTCTAGTGTCTGGTAACGTTGGTTCAGGTTCAGGCATTGGTAGGCAAAAAACCCGCAGCATGCCAGGAGCAGGATGCCGCAGCCCAGTGCGGCGGCGAATGGCGCTTTTTTCATAATGATTCTCCTTGTGGCTTTATGGCTTTCACTTTGTGTATGATGGTATCTCTTCGCCTTAAAATTATAATCAATCTGGCATTTTTGTCAACATCTATACGGAGAATGGAAACTTTGATGGCAATTTTCAATCTTGTATATTCTCTTTTAACAGTGTAAAATAGATTAAGTAACTATCCATGAAGGTACAAAGGAGAAATGTTTTATGAAGTTCATTCATATAGCCGATATACATTTAGGGGCAAAGCCCGACAGAAACAGGGAAGGGGAAGAGGAGAGGGGGCTCTGTAGCTGGAAGGCATTGAAAGAGGTAGTTGAGAAAGTGAAAGAGGAGCAGATTCAGCTTCTGCTGATTGCCGGAGATTTGTTCCACAGGCAGCCGCTGGCGCGGGATTTGAAAGAGGTGAACAGCCTGTTTTCCAGGATTCCGCATACACAGGTGGTGATGATTGCCGGGAACCGTGATTATCTTGCCCCTGCATCCTGCTATAGGACGTTCCAGTGGGAGCCCAATGTTCATTTCCTCAAATCAGAAGAACCGGAATATATCGACCTGGAAGGACTGGATACGAGGGTATATGGCATGAGCTATTGCCACAAGGAGATTCCAGAGCCTTTATGCAGGGACATACAGGCAAAAGAAGGGGAGTACAGCACGATTTTGCTGGCGCATGGAGGGGATGAGCAGCATATACCCTTCCACAGCGATGATTTTGTGGGGAGCGGTTTTGATTATGTGGCGCTTGGGCATATCCATAAGCCGATGCAGATTGTGCATGACAAAGTTGTGATGGCAGGGGCGCTGCAGCCCATCGACTGCAATGACATGGGAGAGCATGGGTATTTTCAAGGGGAGATTGAGGATCATGCATGTCATGTGAAGTTCGTGCCGCTGCACTATTGTGAATATGTTTCCCTGAAACTGAAAGTCAGCCCGGATATTTCCCAGGAGGAACTGCAGGAGTATGCGAGGAAGCATATCAGCGCGGCGCCTGCTTACCAGCAGTTTAAAATCACGCTCAGTGGTTCATGCGACAGGGAGGCCCCAATCAATACAGAAGGGATGAAATCTATTGCCCGGGTAGTCAAAGTCGTCAACCAATGTCAGGCAGAGTATGACTTTGAAAAATTAAAACTGCTGTACGGACAGCAGATTTTAGGACGTTACATCCGGGCTTTGGAGGAGATGCCCCAGAATAAAGTGACAAAGAAAGCATTATACTATGGTGTGGAGGCATTGATGGCAGAATGAAAATAACAGAAATTCAGATTAAAAATTTTGGAAAGCTCCATAATATCAATATGCGTCCCCTTCCGGGGCTGAATGTGATTTATGGGGAAAACGAAGCCGGGAAGTCGACAATGCAGAGATTTATTACAAGTATGCTGTTCGGGCTGGAAAAGCAGCAGGATGGGTCTGGAAAGAGCGATAATTACCAGAAATATGAACCCTGGAACAGCAACTCCTTCTTTGCAGGCGGGCTCAAATTCACGGTAGGGGAGAAACCTTTTTATCTGGAGCGCAATTTTTACCATGAGGAAAAATCTGTAAGGCTTACGAATGAAATGGATGGGGAAGAACTGTCTGTGGAGCATGGGGATTTGGAGATGCTTCTGGGCGGCATGAAAAAAGCTTCCTATGAGAATACATACTGCATCCATCAGGCAGAAATTGAAACGAAAGAGGAGTTTGCGGAAATCCTGCAGAATTATTTTGTGAACATGTCTATGGGCGGCGAGGGCGACGTGGATCTTGCGGGCGCCCGCAACCAACTGAAAGACAGGCAGAAGGAAGCAGAGGAAAGCCTGGCGAAACAAAAAGCGGCACGCGAGGATGCAGTAGAAAAGCTGCGGGTAGAAGAGGATCTCCTGCAGAGAGATATTGAGCAGCTGCAGGAGCAGCAGGAGGAAAGCCTTAAGACTATCATAAGGCAGAGGCCGGATATGTCTATGGCCCCGCCGGAACATGACGGCAACCAGATGGCAGAATACCTGTGGGATATCCGGCAGAAAAAGCGTCAGAAGGGTTACCGGGCACGGCTTATGCTGTCTTTGTGCGTGACGCTTGCAAGCCTTGCCCTGGGGATTGTGAATTTCACTTCGCATTCTTTGTCGGGGGCAGGAAGCTGGTTCTATATAATCCTGGAACTTATACTGCTGTTTGGATTTCTGGGAGGTGCAGGCAGCGTGTGCCACTGGCTCCAGAAAGAAAAAAAGTTAAAGAGCATTATCCGTCAGCAGGAAGAGGCAAAAAAAGAGCGCAATATCTCCCTCACGAAAGATATGGAATGGCAGAAGGTGCAGGAGCGCAAGGAGACGAAGGCAAAGCACCGGGCGGTGGAAGAGCTGCTGCAGGAACAGCTTGCAGAGAAACAGTCTCTATTGCTCAATCTGCAGGAGGAGATAGAAGAAGTTCTGGAGCCTTCGGAAGAAGAGCAGGAGCTTGCGCTGCAAGTCCAGGCATATGAACTTGCATACGATACGCTGCAGAATCTGTCTAAGGATGTGTATCAGGATACCAGGAAACAGATGGAAAAAGAAATGTCCGGGATTTTAGCAGAGATGACCCAGGGCAAGTACGACAGGATTGGCCTGGATGAGCAGATGAAGCTGGCAGTGGAGAAAGATAACCGCAGCCTGCAGCCATGGCAGCTGAGCCAGGGGGTGATGGAGCAGATGTATGTCGCGCTTCGGATGGGCGCCGGCGGCATTTTTACGCAGGAAGAGTCTATGCCAATTATCTTAGACGAGGTGTTTGCGTCTTTTGATGAGAAGCGTCTGGAGTCTGCGCTGAAATGGCTGGGCAAGCAGAAGGGACAGATTTTCCTCTTTACCTGCCAGAGGCGGGAAATGGAGATTCTTGAGAGGAACCATATTCCTTACGGGAAGATTTTATTAAGCAGATAGGATACATTATGAGTGAAAAGAAAAAGCAGAAACATAAGAAAAAGAAGAAATACCGTGTATTCTGGTTTTTTGCAAAATTCCAGCTGTTTCTGCTGCTCTTGGTGGCAGTGGCGTTGGGCTGGTATTATTTTGGCGGCTATGCCCAGACCGTGAGCAAGCTCCAAAAGGAGGCGAAGGAACTGGTACGGGCTTCTGACGAGGGTACGTTCCGTTCCGTGGAGACCAGCCTGGTATACGATGCCAATGGGACGCTGGTTTCCACGCTCAAAGGAGAGAAGGACGTCTATTACCTGGACTATGAGGATATCCCGGCCTATGCGTCTGCCGCTATGGTCAGCATTGAGGACAAGAAATTCTACAGCCATAATGGCATTGACGTGAAAGCCATAATGCGTGCGGCCAAAGCAATGATTCAGAATGGCAAGGTAACGCAGGGCGGAAGCACAATTACCCAGCAGCTTGCCAGGAACATCTTCCTGAACCAGGACATCAAGTGGGAACGTAAGATAGAGGAGATGTTCATTGCCGTGGAGCTGGAAAAAATTTACAGCAAGAACAAAATCATGGAGTTTTACCTGAACAATATCTATTTTGGGAATGGTTATTATGGAATCCAGGCGGCAAGCAAAGGTTACTTCAACACGGACGTGAACGAGCTGGACTTATCGCACATTGCCTTCCTCTGCGCAATCCCCAATAACCCGACGCTTTACGATCCGGTGCAGAATCCGGAAAATACAATCAAACGCCGGAACAGGATTCTCGACCAGATGCATGAGGACGGCAAGATTAAAGAGGATACCTGCGAGGACGCCAAGGAGCAGGAAATTGTCCTGAACCGCCCACAGAAGGCTAAGAGCGATTATGTGGAGACCTACACGTACAACTGCGCTATACGCGAGCTGATGAGGCAGCAAGGATTCGAGTTCCGCAGCGAGTTTGGATCAGAGGAGGAGCGCAGCAAATACGAAGAAGAGTATGACGTGATGTATGAGGAATGCCAGAAGAGTTTGTACACGAAAGGGTATCGGATTTATACGTCTATTGACCTGAATATGCAGCAATTGTTGCAGGATGCCGTGGACAATGGGTTGGCAGAATTCACAGAGCAGAATGAGGAAGGGATTTTTACGCTGCAAGGTTCGGCCGTGTGCGTGGATAACCATACCGGCTATGTGAAGGCGATTGTAGGAGGCAGGAACCAGAACCTCCCAGGCTATACGCTGAACCGTGCTTACCAGAGCTTCCGCCAGCCGGGAAGCGCAATAAAACCACTGATTGTATATACCCCGGCATTGGAACGCAATTACACGCCGGATACTATGGTGGAGGACGTCAAGACGGAGGAAGGCCCGGCCAATGCCGGAGGCGGTTACGAGGGAAGCATTCCCTTGCGCTATGCCGTACAGACTTCGAAGAATACGGTCGCTTGGAGCATGTTTGAGGAGCTGACCCCAGAAGTAGGGCTTTCCTACCTGAAAGAGATGAATTTTGCCAGGCTGGATGAGCAGGATTTGCGCCCGACGAGCGCTTTGGGCGGCCTGACGAACGGCGTGTCTGCAGTGGAGATGGCGTCTGCCTATGCAGCCTTGGAACATGACGGCAAATACCGCGAGCCTACGTGCATCACGAAGATTACGGATGCCCAGGACAATGTAATCCTGGAGACGGCTAACGAAGAGAAAGAAGTATATAAATCGAATGCGGCGCGGATGATGACGGATATGCTGGTGTCTGTCATCCAGTCTGGGACCGGGCGTGGGCTTGCGTTCAGTGATATGCCCTGCGCCGGCAAGACCGGGACAACTAACGATAACAAGGACGGATGGTTCGTCGGATATACCGATTATTATACCACGAGCGTGTGGGTCGGTTATGACATGCCCAGGGAACTGCCGGGGCTGACCGGTTCCGGGCATCCGGGGAGCATCTGGAAGAGCTTCATGGAACAGATTCATGTGGGGCTTCAGCCTGTCAATTTCCTGCCGTATATTGATGAAAACAATTACGATTATAATAATGACGTCAATCCTGATGATAATGAGAACAATCTGGTTTCTCCCCAGGAAGGGTTGCCGCCGGAAGGCGTACCCATGTAAGCAAGGGGAATAGTCGGGGGATTTGATGATTCGTTTTGTGTAAGGAAACCAGGGAACTTCACGGCGGACAACAGCCGCGCTTATCATGGATGATAGGTGCGGCTGCCACCGTCTCAGAAAGAATTATCCGCCGTTGTCATAGGTTTTCATTTTTGAGCGTGTCAATCGTATTCTCCCGCCGTATCTTTCTCATGGAATACAGCATGGTAACGAATACTACGAGGAACACGCTGCCTACGGCAATCGCAATGCTGTACCAGGGGATGAAGAAAGCGATTTCCAGGCCCTGCCCGATGGCGCGGTAAATCATCCAGGTCATGAGAAAGGAGACCGGAAGGCCGTACAAAAGTCCCTTGAACCCATATAACAGGCATTCGAAATCCATCATTTTGGTGAAGGCTTTCGGCGTCATGCCAATCGACTTGAGCATGGCAAATTCCCGCCGCCGTAGGTTGATGTTGGTGGATATCGTGTTAAACACGTTTGCAGCCGCAATCAGGGAAATCAATATGATGAACCCATAAGAAAAAATATTGATTACGGTAATCATTGCCCGGCTGCTCTCCACAGAGGCAGCATAGTTAATCAGCCCGGAGGTGCTATATCCTTTCTGCATCAGCAGTTTTGTCATGAAAGGCGCACTTTTTGAAGTGTCATGATCTCTGCATGTGAAATATAATTCTGTGGTGGAATGTTCGCTGAGCGGCAGCATTGATATTTGGTAATATACCGTGTCCGCTTCTAAGTCTGCGAAAACATTATCCAACATGCTGTAGGGATAAAACAGCCGAATGTAGTTGCAGTCATTGGAGAAGAAATCCGGGGCTTGCTGGACGGTAGCCCCTATGGAAAGCGGAACAGGCAGGCTGACCTCATCCCGCGGCAGCGTGAGGATTTCGTCATCTGAGGCCATATGGTAAAAGTTGCAGACCGGATTACCGTCATCGTCCCGATGGGTTCCGCCGAAATCATACGCTTCTCGTTCCGGGGTTAAGTAAATGTACATTTTGTATGGGGCGCTGCCTGCAAATGCGGAAAAACCATGGTATTTCTGAGTTACGCCGGAATATAGGCGCAGGGAGTCCTCGACGACAGCTTTAGGGTTCTGGGAGTCGAAATAGTCGCTTTCCGGCAGATTCAGTTTCTGCAGATAGGCGCGGAAATCTTTGTCGGCAAGGAAAATCAGGTTCAGGTCTATGTCAGTTTCTTCATATTCTTCATAGTCGTTTCCCTGCGCTCCGATTTCTGCCCGCATGTAGTCCAGAAGCTTGGGGTTTAGACGGGAAGTTTCCACGGGAGAGCTAAAAAACATCGGTATGGCATAAGTGGAAGATGTCACGTCTTCGTGTTCGGACAGCTCGGCAAGCAATGCATCCGGCGACTCATCCTTTGCTGAGTCAAGGGAATAGGCCAGGTCATAATCATTGTCATTGAGTACAGTCCTGGCAGACAACGAGAGGTATGCACAGAAGCTGCTTGCTGATATGAAAAGTACGATGCTTAAGAACAGGGAGATGACAGTTGCCCGGTATTTCCTGCGGTTGCGTTTGTAGTTCTTGGTAGCGAGCATTCCTTCAAGGCCGAATAGCTTCTGCGTCAGCTGTGAAGTCTTGACTTTTCTTGCTCGGATGGCGATGTCGTTGCTTTGGCGGATAGCATCGATGGCGGATCGTTTCAGGGCGCGCCGCGCCGGGATATAAGCGGAAATCACGACGGTCAGCAGGGAGACTGCGATTGCAATGGCAAGCGCCCCCAAGGAAGGCTGCAGGCGCAGGGAAACATTTTTGGCAGGGCCGAAAATCATGGAGAGGCGCATCATCCGGTAACTGCCGCTGACCGTATTGCCCAGTATGTTTGCCATCATATCCTTGACAAAATAAAAGGTGACGCCGATGCCTGCAAGACCGGATAGTATGCCTAAGGGTATGCCAATCAGGCTTAACAGCAAGGATTCGGATATCACGCTCCCCATCAGCTGCCGTTTGGTCGCTCCTATGGAGGAGAGCAGCCCGAATTGTTTTGTACGCTCACTGACGGAGATGGAAAAAGCATTGTAAATCAAGGAAATCGATCCAAACATGATGATGAGTATTAACAGGAAGCCAAGGTTGTTCATCACCCGGTTGTAAGAGGACTCGCCGGAATAACCGTAAATCCGCAATAGGTCATAGTTCAGCTGCCAGCCGATATCGTCAATATCGCCGAACATCTGCTCAATCGTGTCTGCCGCATGTCTGCCGGGCGCTGTCCGCACATATAAGCTGTAGGCATTCTTGCTGCTGTTCTCCCCGATAGTCAGAGCCGTGTATCCAGGCGCCTGGTAGGCCTCGTATTCGGGGCGGGTATAAATCCCGACCACAGTATAATGGCAGGATTTTTTGGAAGCCAGGTGTTCGGACAGGCTTCCTGTGTCATCGTTGCTTTCCGATGAGGATGGCTCGCCGCTGTTGTAGGCGTCCTCGTTCGTGAGGGCATCCCCGAAGTTATTGACACGCGTGCCCAGTTCCAGGGAGAGTGTGTCGCCAACCTTCCAGCCAATGCCGCCATTGCTTTGTAAATGTTCCGGCAGCAGGATTTCGCTGCTATTTTCCGGAACCCTTCCCTCCAAGAGATGGATAGGCATCATGTCTGTGAAATCTTCCTGGATGCCGAAGACGCAGAGGTAGGGTTTGGCGTCATTTTTGGAATCCTCCAGGTCTGCAAAGCCCAAAAGTTCCATGGAGGCAGAGTGTTTTGTGCGGGAATCGGAGGCAAGCTGCTCCTTTTCTTCCGCAGACAGGCCATACGCTGCGCCGTACCAGTCCCCTCCGGCATATATGGTAGACCTTACCATGAAATTGCGCAGGGAAGATATACTGGTGGTCACGGCAGTGAACATTGCCGCTGAGAGGATGATTCCCACAATCGTGACCAGCGTGCGCGTGCGGTTTTCCTTTAAATATCTGAGCGTGACTTTGTGGAAGATGTTCATGAGCGGATCACCTCATCTCTTGTGATTTTTCCATCTTCGATGGCAAGGATACGGTCTGCCTGAAGGGCAATGTTCTCGTCATGGGTGATGACAATCAATGTCTGGTTATATTTTGCATTGGAATATTTGAGCAATTCCACAATCTCTTGGCTGTTCTTGGAGTCCAGGTTTCCGGTCGGCTCGTCGGCAAGCACAACGGCGGGGGCGTTCATCAATGCCCTGCCGATGGAGACACGCTGCTGCTGCCCGCCGGAGAGCTGGTTGGGCAGGTGCCCTTCCCGGCCTTTCAGGGAGAGGATATCAAGCAGTTCGGATAAGCGTTCCTCATTGACGGGCCTTGCGTCCATAAGTACTGGGAGCGTCATGTTCTCAGTGACGTTCAGCACGGGGATCAGGTTGTAGAATTGGTAGATTAATCCTACCTGACGTCTGCGGAAAATTGCAAGCTGGCTTTCGTTCTGTGCATAGACATCTGTGCCTTCCATATAGACTTTGCCGGAGGTCGGAGTATCCACGCCGCCCAGCACATGAAGCAACGTTGATTTGCCGGAACCGGAAGGGCCGATGATGGCGAGGAATTCCCCTTTATTGACGGAAAATGAGACGTCATCCAATGCTTTCACCTGGTTCTCGCCGGCGCCATAGATTTTTGTCAAGTGTTCTGCTCTTAAAATTTCCATAACAATAACTCCTTTTCTGATGATAATGGCAGTATATCTCTCTTAGGTGACAGAGGGGTGACTGGAAAGTGACAGTTTTGTCATAGAAAAAATTTTTGCACAAAATGGAAAGGTTATTCCCGCAAGCCATGCGCCAAGCAGCCGCGCTTGCGTGGATATTTGGATCCTAACCGGAATAGAATCTCAAAACGAATTTTGCGCCGCCTTCCGAGCGGTTTTCCGCTTTCAGGGTTCCGTTTTGCTGTGTGACGATCATCCTTGCAAGGGCAAGCCCTATGCCGACGCTGTGTTCGGAAGCGTTTTTGCCTTTATAAAAACGTTCAAACAGATGCGGAAGGTCTTCCTTGTCAAACCCGGAACCATTGTCCTCAATGATAATTTCCGTATAAATCGCATTCTGCGAAAAAGATACCAAAATCTTGCCGCCGACAGGCGTATGCTCCATGCAGTTTTTCAAGATATTCAGAAGAGCTTCGGTAGACCAGGCAAAGTCACCCAGGAACTGTATAGGGGGCTGGGGGGGATGATTGCCGTTGCTGTCCGAAGGCTGGTTAAGCAGCTTCAGGGGGATAATCTCTAAGGTCTGTTCCCTTAATTCCATCGGGATTAAGAGAGGCTCCGCGGCCTGTTTTAACAGATCCGGCACAGAGACCGGCGTTTTCTTGAAAGAGGCGGTTCCGGCGTCCATTTTCGACATTTTAAGCAGGGACTCTACCAGCCAGTCAATCCGGGACAGTAATTGCGTCAGTTCACGCAGCAGCTGTCTGCGTCGCTGCGGCAGAAGTTCCTGTTCCATCAGCAGGGTAAGAATCAGATTTGAGGAAGTCAGAGGGGAACGAATCTGATGCGAAATGTCTGCCATGGAGTCGGCAAGGAACTGCTTGTCTTCGGCAAGGGAAGCGGCTTGTTCGCTCAGTCGCAGGGTCATCTTGGACAGCTCGCTCTCCAGGATGGACAATTCTCCTTCCCGGTATTTCTGAAATTCAATCGGGGCGCTGTTATGGAGCATGGCGTCTAAGTCCATGCTCAGCTGCCTGAGCTTCCGATAGCGCATTCCGGTAAAAAGATAGTGCGTCAGGATAAACAGGGCGCAAGACAGGAACAGGCAGAATGCCGTATAAGCGTCATGAAGCCAGCCTGCCGTCACGGCAAATATTGTAATGGCGCTATGGGCAAGCAGGCTTTTTTTGATTTCCGGGTTGCGTAAGATATCCATGGTCAGTCTCCCATCTTATAGCCCAGCCCGCGGACAGTCTTAATCAGCTGGGGATTTTGCGGATCTTCCTCAATTTTTTCGCGGAGGCGTTTGATATACACGGTCAGGGTGTTGTCGTTGACGAACTCCCCAGCAATGTCCCAGAGCGCTTCCAATAGCTGTGAGCGGGACAGGACAAGGCCCTGGTTGCTGAGAAAGTATAATAACAGGCGGTATTCCAGTGCGGAAAGAAGGATGTCCTGCCCATCTTTCCGCACGGCGGCACGGACGGTGTCCGCGCTGAGATTTTTGTATTCCAATACGGTATTTGCTTTGCCATACCGGCGCAGGATATTATGGATGCGTGAGATAAGTTCGCGCGGGCGGAAAGGCTTGGCAATGTAGTCGTCTGCGCCCAGATCCAGCCCGGTCACCACGCTGTATTCGTCGCCGGAAGCGGTCAGGAAGATGACGGGCAGATTCGTGGTAGACTTGGCGGCGCGGCAGACGGAAAACCCATTGCCCTCGGCAAGGGACACGTCCAGCAGGATAAGGTCAAAATCCGCCGCGGATTGTTCCAGCAGCGCAAGAGCTTTGCCCTGCCCGTCTACCGACGTGATAGTAAAGTTTTCCTTCCGCAGGAATTCTGTTAAGTTGGTCACGATGCTTTTGTCGTCTTCGACTAGTAGGATATGTGCCATGGGATGCTCCTTTCTATGCAATTTATCTTATCATTTGGGCAGATGGCTTGCAAGGCTGGAAAAGTTAATATTTTATGAAGGTATTATGCTTGTAGTGCCGGTTAAAATGTGATACCATCAAAGAAATGGAAATGCCATAAGGAAATTCAGGAGTAAAAGGAGAGCGGTTTCTATGAAAAAATATGGATTTGGTGTTGATATCGGCGGGACGACTTGTAAGCTGGGCCTTTTTGAGACTACGGGGACGCTTATGGAGAAATGGGAAATCCCTACGGATACCAGCAGTGAGGGTAAGAATATCCTGCCGGATATTGCAAAATCTCTGAAAGAGAAGATGGAGGAGCAGATTATCGGCATGGAGGACATTGAAGGAATCGGGATCGGGCTTCCGGGCCCGGTGCGTTCGGACGGCGTGGTTCCTATGTGCGTCAACCTTGGCTGGAAGAACAAGAATGTCGCAAAAGAGATGGAAGCGTTGATGGAAGGCATCAAAGCGAAAGCTGCAAACGACGCTAATGTGGCGGCGTTGGGCGAGATGTGGCAGGGCGGCGGCACAGGCTGCAAGAACCTGGTAATGGTCACGCTTGGGACAGGCGTTGGCGGCGGGATTATTGTAGACGGTGAGATTATGCCGGGCAGCAATGGAGCAGGCGGGGAGATTGGGCATATTACGGTTAACCGCAATGAGACAGTCCCCTGCAACTGCGGCAGGAAGGGCTGCCTGGAACAGTATGCCTCTGCGACTGGCATTGCGCGCATTGCCAAAGAGCATCTTGCCAAAGACCATGAAAGCTCTTTGCTGGAAGAAATCGGGGAGATTACAGCAAAAGCGGTGTTTGACGTGTACAAGAACGGAGATAAGACGGCAGAGGCTATTGTTGAGGAGTTTGCCCAGGTTCTTGGCTATGCGCTGAGCAATCTGGCCTGTGTCCTGGATCCCGAAGTATTTGTCATTGGAGGCGGCGTGTCTAAGGCTGGGAAGCCGCTTTTGGACGCAGTGGAGAAGTATTACCGGCAGGCAGCGTTTTCCTCCTGCGACTCCATCCGCTTTGCGCTGGCAGCCTTGGGGAATGACGCAGGGATGTATGGCTGTGTGAAGCTGATATTGGAATAGGCAGGAATTACTGCAAAGGGAAATCCCCGAGGACTTGTGTTCCCGGGGATTTTAGAATTTTGTCAAAGTTTTTGCCTCTCCGGAACGGCCCCAGGCAGCGAGCGTTTTTTGGCAGAGTAGCGTTCCACAGTAACCCTGATGACATTTACGATGGAAACAAGCCTTTCATCAAAAGTAAAATCTTTGCCGGTCTGGGTTTTCATCAGGACAGACAGGGCATGTTGTTTTTCGCCCGTGTCTGTGACAAGCGCCGCTTTTCCCATGCCCATCAGGCTGCGGTAAGACATTCCGTATTGGCATGGGGCTTTTCCTTCAAAGGGAACGGCATCGCATTCCATGGCAAATGATACGTTAGGGTTGCGGCTGATGACCTCATATTTATAGCCTTCTGTCGCGCCGTGCAGATAAAAAGTCAGCTTATCATTTTCCAAAAGATAGCCGTAATTCAAAGGAACGACATAGGGCTGCATCCCATCGCTTAAACCGAGATGGAGGATTTTGCAGGCGTCCAGTATGGAGCGTATTTCTTCAATATCTGTGATTTCTCTTTCGCGTTTTCTCATAATTCGAATACTTCCTCTTAGATGTAATTGACAGTGGAGTATCGGCCGCCGCGTGTTCCTCCGGGATAATCATATGCTTGAACCGAGACACCGGCGGTACGGCAAAGGATTGCCGCACTCCTCCCGGAACCGATACTCAAATTATTATACTGCCTGCTTCCTAAATCTGCAAGGAAGAATTTATCCTTGGCTGCAGAGAACGACGATTCTCCTCGGCGTAGTCTGGGGCGGGACGCTCCTTGTCGTGACAGAATAATAAACCAGCAGGAAATTGCCGCCCGGGGGGCAGGAGTACCGCTGTCCGTTGGGGGTGAGGACTTCTGTCTGGCGACCGATATTCAGGCGCAGCGAATTGTCAGCGGCGGTGAGGTCCCTGCGGAAGAAGCGGAGCGTCACGGTCTCATCATTCCGCATAGGCGCAATCAGCTCTGCGCGGTATTGCGGAGGGTATATCATAGGTACCGGGAGGCTGGCGTCATAAAAGGCGGTTACCGGCATACCGGTACGCAGCTGTGTGTTCCCGATTATAAGGGTATTAGGAGAGAGCATGAAGTTGTTGATGCCATTTGGCGTGGTGACGGTAACCATCTGGTTGCAGCAGTCCCTGGGAACCTGGGAAATATTTCTTATAATGCCTGTCACAGGCGTAAGATTTTCATAATTCATAGTAAAGTCCTTTTTCCTTTATTATATGGAATAAAAGCTGCAAATGTCCCGTATGCAAATATGATTCCTCTGGAAAGCTTACCCGAATCAAATAAGGAACAGAAAGCCTGTGAGGAAATTTCTTACGGCATTGCGAGGACGGTGTCCGCATCCATTTCCATCACGGGAGATTGAGATATAGAATTTAAGAATCTCTTGTTGCCGAGTCTTGTCAATTCCCATAAAATATGATAGTATTTTAATAAAAAAATTAGAGTTATGTTATAAATTATTTTGCTTGGAGGAGTATGTATGCAGCTAGAGATTTTAAAGAATGAGGAAAAGAGAACGAATTTTATTATGTTTTTGTTTTATGCCTCGGTTCCGTTAGTGGCTTTTTTGTATGTGCTGCTCTTTAACGGCGGGGCGATGAAGGACAGCATTGCCGTGACGATGGTACTGGCAGGGATGGTGGTGAAGCTGTTTGAAAAGCAGCTTGGCAGGTATGCGAAGTATTTCTATGTGTCTATATTGCCTATCTTAGGGTCTGTGACGATAATTTTTGGCACTCCCCGTGCGTTTGGCGCAATGGCAGAGGCATATTTTCTGATTCTGTTTTTAGCAGTTTCCTATTATGATTTATCTACGATAGCCGTGTATTCGGCAGTCTTGATTATCTCAAATGCGGCGGGCCTGATTCTGTTCCCAGATGCATATCTGTGCATGTACACGTTGTCTATCTGGATATTTATCCTAATGGTCTATGCCCTTGCAGTGCTTGCAGCAGTCATGATTGTCACCAGGGCGCGCGCTTTGTTTGTCACGGTGGAGGCCAAAGAATCCGAAGCGGAAGAAATGCTGGGCAATGTGCGGCAGGCGTTTACGGGAATTCAGGAGTCAACGGACAGCATCCATGATTCCCTGAGCGGGTTCGGGCAAAGTACCCAGGAGATTGCCACTTCCACGGAGGCGATTTCCGCCAGCTCAGAAAGGCAGATAGAAGAGGTGAATGGGAGCATTGAGATTTTCAATACCCTAAATGAAAAAATTCAGGCGTCTGAGGATCAGGTAGACGTCACGATGGAAAATATGAAACAGCTTAAGGAGAAGAATGACGAAGGCATTAGCGCCATCTCTCAGCTTTCCAGGAAATTTGACGAGAATATCAGGGCCACGAAGGATGCGGCGGAAGGCGTAGCGACCCTGACCCAGAAATCGAGCCTGATAGCAGGCATTGTAGACAGCATTGAGCAGATTGCGCAGCAGACGAATTTGCTTGCGCTCAATGCGGCAATCGAAGCGGCGCGGGCAGGCGAGGCAGGCAAAGGATTCGCAGTCGTTGCCAATGAAATCAATTCCCTGTCCATGGAATCCTCGCAGGCGACCAAAGAGATTGACGCCATCTTGAAGGACATTATTGACACGGTAGAGCAGACGAATAAGATTATGGATAAAAACGGCCTGACGGTAAAGGAATCTTATGACCAGCTCAACGATACGGTAAAGATTTTTGAGACTATGATAAAGTCCTCCGAAGAAGTTCTGTCCGTCATTGAAGTGTTAAAGCATGAGTTGTCTAATATTGTCGACATCAAAGAGTCACTGTTGGAGTCCATGAACAGGCTGGAGGCAATCTCCGAGAAATCGGCGGAGACCACGACAGAAATCAGCATGTCTACCGGGGAACAAGTCTCGGGCGTGGAGAACATCCTCAGATCCTTAGAGAAGGTGCAGGATGGCATAGAGCGTCTCGGAGGAGTGCTGAAAGATGAGTAAGGTTTTTTAGGGATAAACGGCCGATATGGTCCGCTTACCGTGGCAGCCCTTCCCGAAAGATTCCCAGGGAGGGCGGAACAACGCAAAAAGCCAGAAAGCAAGCTGCCAGAAGAAGGACAAGAAGCCAGGGGATGACAGGGTTTTTCCTTAAATAGGAGTTCAGCTTTTGGCAGCGTATCGTTTCAAAATATACGATAACAAATGCTAAAATCACACTGAGATAGAAAATCAGGATATCTATAGGGGTGTAATTTCTGCCCACAATTCCAGTATAAGTATAAAACATTACCGGTATGGCAAACGTGCCTGAAAGGATTCCCAGCGGATAGGCGTTAAAGACGCAGGGATAATCCTGCTTTACGAAAGCCGCGGCCAGAATACCGTACAATAGCATAGGGAAAAACAGTAATTTCATATGTTCCCAGGTAGATTCGCTGACAGGCGTAAAAAGCCCTACCAGAAAGTTCTGCCCTGACCAGTCGTAAGTGAAATGGAAGAGCGTGCCCAGAACAGAGGTAACGAGAACCCCTATTATGATAAAGGCCAATAGTTTTTTCTGCATAAAAATTTCCTTTCCCGCCATATTAGATAATCATAAGGATATGGGTGTCAAAAGGTGGTTTTTAAAATTTCCGTTTCAATTTTCACAATCACGTAGAAAGATTATTCCGGGTGTTCCCTGCTATAAGAATTATCTAATAGCGGGACAAGCCACAATCTCTTCTGCATAATTGTGCAGATTGTCAGTCTAAATTTTTTATCCACCTTTTGCCCACTAATCTCATAAGGGAATTATATGCATAATTAGCAAAAATATAAGCTGTTTGCAGATTGCCCGGACAATTTTCATTCCTCCGACACCAGGCGTTTTACATGAGCCATTGCTTTGGAAACCGGGGGCAGTGCGATTAGGATTAAGGTAATAGCCGCCTCTGCGCCCAGGTAAGAACCGTTATATGCCAGGGAATAGAGGGGAGCAGCCATGTTTTCGGGCGCATAGGCGGCAAAAAAGATGATGCCGGACAGCGTAGCGAAGAAATATCTGCCTAGTACGCCTGCCAGATAGCCTATGACAAGGCCGTGTTTTTGTTTGCTGAAAAATCCTGACAGGCCCAATGCGCCGAAAGCCAGCGGGTAGTCCGTGAGCATCTGGGGGATTGTGTAGAAAACAGGTTCCATGACAAACTGCAGCATCCCGTAGGCAACGGCTGTCATGATCCCGGCAGCAGGCCCGAACCAGTACCCAATCAGGGATATAAACAGCATGCTGAGGAGCGTTACCGAACCTCCCATGGGCATATCGAACAGTTTGATTCTGGAAGCAATCAGGGCAAGCGCTATAGCGGCGGCAGAAAATACAAGCTGTTTGGTGGTATTTTTCATAAGTTTCCTCCGTATCTGGTATATTGACTATTGGTATGCAGACTTATTTTAAAGGTTTACATACCAATAGTCAATCATAGGATTTGCCAATATACAAAACAAGCTTACTTGGAGGTGGTTTTACTACACTGCCACAATAAAGTTATAGAGAAATAAAGAAAAAGATTGCAAAATGTGGAAAATCATATTAGAATAGACAATGATGAAAAAATAATTGGAAAAGGAGAATGAAAGATGAGCTATGTTGATGAAGTGCTGGAGCGCGTGATTGCAAAGAATCCGGCAGAGCCTGAGTTCCATCAGGCAGTGAAAGAAGTATTAGAGTCTTTGAGGCCAGTGATTGAGGCAAATGAGGAGAAATACCGCAAGGAAGCATTGCTGGAACGGCTCACAGAGCCGGACAGGCAGTTTAAATTCCGTGTGCCATGGGTAGACGACAAGGGGCAGGTTCAGGTGAATACCGGATACCGCGTACAGTTTAATAACAGCATTGGGCCATACAAGGGCGGCCTGAGACTGCATCCTTCCGTAAATCTTGGCATTATCAAATTCTTAGGATTTGAGCAGATTTTCAAGAATTCACTGACCGGGCTTCCGATTGGCGGCGGTAAAGGCGGATCTGACTTTGACCCCAAGGGCAAATCTGACCGTGAGGTTATGGCGTTCTGCCAGAGCTTCATGACAGAGCTTTGTAAATATATTGGTGCAGACACTGACGTTCCGGCAGGAGATATCGGAACCGGAGCCCGGGAAATCGGTTATATGTTCGGGCAGTATAAGAAGATTAAGAGCGTTTATGAAGGCGTGCTGACCGGCAAAGGCCTTTCTTATGGCGGATCGCTGGCGCGTACAGAAGCTACGGGCTATGGTCTGTTATACCTGACGGAAGAGATGATGAAATGCAACGGACATGACATGAAGGACAAAGTCGTATGCATTTCCGGTTCTGGAAATGTGGCAATTTATGCGACTCAGAAAGCACAGCAGCTGGGTGCGAAGGTCGTGACTGTCAGCGATTCTACCGGTTGGGTATATGACCCGGAGGGAATTGACGTTGCTTTATTAAAAGAAGTGAAAGAAGTAAAGCGCGCACGTCTGACCGAGTATGCAGCTGCTAGGAAGAGCGCGGAGTACCATGAGGGACGCGGCGTATGGTCTGTGAAATGTGATATTGCGCTTCCCTGCGCGACACAGAATGAGCTTCTGCTTGAGGATGCAAAACAGCTTGTGGCAAATGGATGCCTGGCAGTAGCAGAAGGCGCGAATATGCCGACAACCTTAGAAGCGACCGAGTACTTGCAGCAGAACAATGTGCTGTTCGCTCCTGGCAAGGCTGCAAACGCAGGCGGCGTGGCAACTTCCGCACTGGAAATGAGCCAGAACTCTGAGCGTCTGAGCTGGACGTTTGAGGAAGTGGACGGCAAGCTCAAGGACATCATGGTGAATATCTTCCACAACCTGGATGACGCTGCAAAGCGTTACGGCAAAGAGGGAGACTATGTGACAGGAGCCAACATCGCCGGATTTGAGAAAGTGGCGGAGGCTATGATTGCTCAGGGTGTTTGCTAATAATTGGCAAGTCAAGGATGTTCATGGCGTCGCTGATGATTAACAATGCCAGGGAATGTCATTCTCGCGGGCAATGAGGAAAATGGCCATGGTTCCATGGATATTTGGTTATGGGAGAAGTCTCGGAAATCATAAATTTCCGGGGCTTTTTTCTATAAGGATTAGGTTGCCAAAAGGTGGCTTTTTCATTTTCTGTTGGCAATTTGCACAAACATGCAGAAAGACGGTGTAAATTGCCAGTGTAAATTTTTCCCCACTTTTTGGCGCTCACCCTAATCTTTATAGGAATAATAAGGTGCGCGCTTGTGTAATCAGAACAGGGAAAGGAAGAAAATATGCAGAGAAAAATTTTGATTGTTGACGATGATGAAGATTTATCATTTATTATCAGCGAAATGCTGGAAAACCACGGTTATCGCGTAGCTGCGTCAGAAGCGGCGAGGAGGCTTTTGAGAAGCTTTCTTCGGATATCTGGCATCTGATTCTGCTCGATATAAACTTGCCGGAGTACACATGGTTCGAGCGTTGCAAAGAACTCAGGAAAGTCTCGGATGTCCCGGTGATTTTCGCAAGTGCAAGAACCAGCGAGACAGACCGCGTCACCGGGTTTGATATCGGCGGCGACGATTATCTGCCGAAGCCTTATTCCATGAAAGAGCTATTATCGAGGGTAAATGCGCTTATCCGTCGGGCTTACGGTTTTTCGGAAGAAGAAAAAATCGTTACTTTCGGCAGCGTTTCTGTCAACATCACGGCGAGGACGGTTTCGAAGAATGGAGAGCCTGTCCTGCTGTCGCTGCGTGAAAAGCTGGGGGATGACCCGGCGAAGCCGGCATACATAAAGACTGTTTATAAGGTGGGGAATCTGTTGGAGGCAAAGGGATAGAGAAAAAGATTTTTGCGATGGCGGCTCTCTTTTCGGTAGCGGTCATTCTGCTCTATGGCCGGTATTATTTTTCTCGGCAGCGTGAGGACAAAGCGGAGGCAAAGAAGATTGCCGATTGGCTCAATGAAAAATTTGGTGATAAGATAGAGGTGGAGAACAGGCAGGGAAAGCTGGATGAGGTCTATCAGATCATGATTTTCTTCATGCAGATTGTTATTTACTTTTTTCACTGTTGTTTTCATTGATCGTGGTGCAAATGGTATGCGCAAAGGCATTTATCTAGGAACGCATGGATATTGGGATTTACAAGGCGATTGGATTTACGGCAAAGAAACTGCGGCTTTAGTTTGCGGTAAGGTTTCTGGTGGCAGTGGCTTTTGGCTCTTGCCTGGGAGCAGCAATAAGTTATGCTTTTTCGGCGAAAATTTTGAGCCGAAAAAGCATAACGAGCTTTTATACAGAATTCCATGTCATGACAGTGCTTGTCCCAATCGCCGTAATCTGCATTGGATTCTTTGTGTTTGCTTATCTGGCGTCCAGGAAAATCAGGCAAGTCGAGGTGCGGGAACTTGTGCAGTCCTTATGATTTTGCGTACAAATCCGCCCGGATCAGCTGCCTGCGGATCTGGGGGCCCGCAATTATGGCAAGAATCATTTTTGCCAGGTCGCCGGGGAGGAAGGGGATGACGCCTGCCATCAGCGCAGCTTTCCAGTCAAGATTTGCCTGGTAGGCAAGCCATGCCGTGCCCAAAGCGTAGGCGGCAGCCGTGCCTGCTATCATGCCCAGGAGGCAAAGGATGCGGTTGGAAATGAACTTGTCAATGAATAACCCGGCAATCAGAGCCATGGGGATGAATCCGATCAGATAGCCGCCGGTAGGCCCTAAAAGCTTGCTGGGGCCGCCGGTGAAACCAGAAAACACTGGGACGCCGATAAAGCCAATCAGCAGATAGGCCAGGTAGGAGACGCATCCGAATTTGACGCCAAGCGCATACAAAGAAAAATAGATGGCGAGGTTTGTCAGTGAAATAGGCACAGGGCCGATTGGCAGGGAAAGCGGCGCCAGGATACAAGTGACAGCCGTCATGACGCCAATTACGGCAAGCTGACGTGTGGAAAACCCCTGCTTGGTAGGGGGCGTGTTGGTGGTTGCTGAAACATTTGACATAATAGGATTCCTTTCTTGTTGTAATCTTTGGGCATTAATAGAAAAAGCAAATCTTCTGTGTTACATGGTATGAGGCGATAGGATGCGGTTCCGGGCAGGATAGTTACCCTGCCGAGGCAATGTCGAATCCCAGTTCCCGGAACATCTGCATATCTTCCCGGATGTTATTGCCGGTAGTAGTCAGCATATTTCCGGTAATTGTGGCATTTGCCCCAGAAGTGAAGAGCCGCCTGCCGCCATCCTCAAAGTAGGCCCTGCCGGCCGCTATGCGGATATAGGCGGTGGGATTGATGTAGCGGAACATGGCGACAGTGCGGACAATCTCATCTTCTGTCAGCGGAGGCAGATTCCCAAGTGGAGTGCCTGGGATGGGCCGTAATGCGTTTAGGGGAATGGAAAAGATTTCCAGCTCAGAGAGGGACAAGGCCATGTCTATACGGTCTTCCCAAGTCTCGCCCATGCCGATAATCCCGCCGGAACAGACATTTAACCCGGCTTTTTTTGCCAGGCGGATTTTCTCAATCTTGTCCTCGTAGGTGTGCGTGGAGCAGATATTGGGGAAATTCCGCCGGGAAGTTTCGATATTTTCGTGGTAAGTCTCTACCCCGGCGTCTTTCAGCCTGCAGAAAGCGTCAAAACTTAAGAGGCCGTTGGAGGAACAAAGGTGGATTTCGCACTCCTTGTGCAGCCGTGCAAAGATTTTTACAAGCTTGTCCAGATCTTTGCCTGCCACCGACCTGCCGGCTGTGACAATGGAGTAGGAATGCACGCCCGCCGCTTCTTTTTCCTTGCAGTCTCTTAGGATTGTCTCTTCGTCCAGCATATCGTAAGTCTCACAGCCTGTCTGGCTGGAGGAGGATTGTGCGCAGAACTTGCAGTCCTCGCCGCATTTTCCGGAACGTCCGTTGATAATCGTGCAGAGATGCACGCGGTTATGGCAGAGGGAGCTGCGGATGAGGTCGGCCCCTTCTGCCAGCTCTGGTAAATCTGCAGTTTCGAATATAGACAAGTCGTCCGTCCTTGTGAGCCGACGCCCACGGGTGATTTCTTTGGCAAGTTTTTTCATGGGTAACTCCTTTTTCTGTACTTTAAGAATTGTAATCTAAGTGGCATTATAATGGAAAGTCCTTTAAATGTCAACCTTATTCGAAACAATGGTTTACATTCGGAACGAATCAGGAGCTAGATGAAAAGGCGGACTGAAATAATCGAAAATGCGCATTTTTTGCTCGGAAATGGATTTGTTTTGCCTAGGGAAAGATATTATAATAAAAAATATATTTTTATGATTCTTAGGATAGCGGCAGTCTTTCCAGGCAGGGCTGTTGCTGAGACGATGTAAAGAAGGAGAGAGATTATGGAGGGAAAGAGGAGACGGAGGAACAAGTTGCACAGGATTTGCCTGTCATTTCTTTTGGCATTGGCAGTGCTGATAGGAAGCATGCCGCTGTCAGGATTTACAGTACAGGCGGCGGAAGAGGAAACAGGAGAGGAAGCCGTAAAGGCGCAGGGAGCGGGGGATACGCCGGGTGATGGCGCGGCAGGCGCGCGGGCCTCAGCGACAACGGGCAGCCGTTTCAAGCACCCGGGCTTGCTTTATACCCAGGAGGGGTTTGACAAAATGTGGGAAAATGTGCAGAATGAAGTTTCTCCCAACAAGGAGACATGGGATGCGCTTTGGTGGGACACATTTTCCAATCCCGGCTGGTGGCCGCGCCCTTTGGAGGGCGTTACCAGAGGAGGGAAAGATAATATTAATCAGCTGCGTATCGATATCAAGCGTGCGCACCAGAATGCCCTGATTTGGAAATTAAGCGGCGATGAGGCGCATGGGGAAGCGGCATGCCGGATTATGAACGCCTGGTCGTCAACCATGAAATGGCTGGGCGGGAATGCAGACCGTTTTCTTGCCGCGGGACTGCAGGGATATGAGCTTGCGAATATTGGTGAGATGATGCGCGACCATCCTGACTTTGATACGGAGGGACTGCAGAATCTTTTGCTGAATATTTTTTATCCGATGAATGATGATTTCATGATTCGCCATAATGATGCGTATATCGGCAATTACTGGGCAAACTGGGAGCTTGCCAACCTGGCGTCCATGATTTCCATCGGCGTATACTGCGACCGGGAGGATATCTATGAACGTGCGCTGAATTATTTCAAGACCGGGAAGGGAAACGGCTCTTTCTACCATACGATGCCTTATGTATTCGAGCAGGATTCACTGGTACAGTGGCAGGAATCCGTGCGTGACCAGGGACACACGAGCCTGGGGATTGTCCTTGCCGGCGTTATCATGGAGACAGCGTGGAACCAAGGAGACAACTTGTACGATAGGTCGGATAACCGGTTCATGAAAGCTGTAGAGTACACGATACAGTATAATAACCTTGGGCAGGACGTCCCTTCGACTGCTTATGAATATAGGAAAGGCAAAAATGGGCAGATTGAATGGTATGCAGGCGTGAACCCTTATCAGCGGGGGAACTGGCGGCCGATTTACTATCAGATGTACAACCACTATGTGAACCGTAAAGGCCTTGAAATGCCCAACATGGAGCAGATGATTAAGAACGCGAACGGTACATATATTGAGGGCGCGCCTGGCAACAGCCTGGATGAGCTGGGCTGGTACAGCCTGACCTATGCCAACACGGGGGAACGTGTGGAGGATGTGCCGGTGGAGGGCGAATTGTCAGACGGCGTATACCGCATCTGTTCAGCTGCAAGCGGAAAATCTCTGGTCGTCAATGAGGAGGGGAATCTTGCCTCTGCGGCGAAGGGCACAAGGAAAGATGAGTGGTGGCTTGTTGAGAATAAAGGGGATGCGGAGTATACGCTCACGAATATGGCCACTGGTAAGCGGATGCAGCTCAACAGCAATGGCAATTCAGAAGATCGCAATGGCTACTATTCTTATGGGACACAGATAGGAACCGGGGATGCCGTCGATTCCCTGACGCAGAGTTTTGCTTTCCTGGCGGAGGACGACGGTTCCTTCCGCATCGTGCCGTCCCTCAATTATCTGGTTCTGGCTTTGGAAGGAAATAACCATGCGGACAATACGCGTGTTGTCCAATGGCGCAACGATGCCTGGGGGGCCTATTGGAATTCTAATAACCCGGCCCAGCGCTGGAAGGTGGAAAAAGCGACGGAGCAAGCCACAGAATTTACGTTTGATGAGGAAGAGAGCGGATTCTCTACCGAGTATGCGTCCCTGGAGGGCGAGTACCAGCTGCAGCGTCATGGATCCGGGAAGGCACTGGCCCTTGATGGGCAGAGCGGGTTCCAGACCGTTGTGACGACGACCGGCAAGAGCGTGCTGGCAGGAGAGACGGAATTTACCATTTCTTTTGACATGCGTCCCAAAGCAGGCAACGAGAACTGGCTGTTCTATGCTGCGCCGGACGCAGCCAGCCAGACGCAGGCCCAGGCTACTTATATCGGACTGAAGGAGAAGGACGGCACGGTTAGCGTGGAGTCTTGCAGAAACGGCAGCCTCTCAGCGGCCCAGGCGTCTGTCAGCAGCGAGGTCGGGTCAGGCAGCTGGTATAAGGCGGCGGCAGTGTTCACTAAGACGGAGACAATCCTCTATATAAACGGAAAAGAAATGGCGAGGGTTGACAGGGGCTATGCAATTCCCGAAATACTGGGTGCGGATGGCATCATGCAGATTGGCAAGGCAAACCTGGAAAACAGCAAACTTTGCCAGGGAGCGGTAGACAATTTTAAGATTACGGGCCATGCCATGACGGCGGACGAGGCCTTGGCAGAAGCGTCCGAGTATGCGGAGGGCAGCCTGCCGGAAGTTCTGGCAGATTTCACTTTTGATGACAAGGAGCATGGATTTGCAGGGGGTACGGCAGTGGCGAAAGGTTCTTACAGCCTTACCGACCATGCCGGAGGCAAAGCGATTTATCTGGACGGATGGAGAGATTTCCTGAAAGTGACAAAGGCAGATGGAAGCCCGCTTGTCTCCGGCGGCCTGCTCAAGGAGATGACAGTCTCCATGCAAGTCAAGATGGAAGGAGGTACCGGCTGGGTGCTTTATGCATCGTCTGACAATGTTCACCAGACCGTCAACTGGGAGCGGTACATTGGCATCCTCGACCAAAATGGAACCATCACGGCACAGCGTTTTAATAATCAGGGCGTGCGGGACAGCTATGCGGAAGGGCCAGGGCGTGCAGATATCTGGCATCATATTGCAATCGTATTTACGGAAAACGACCTTACGATTTATGACAATGGGGAGAAAGTAGTAACCACGGATAATGATGTCCCCTTATATAATATCCTTGGCGGGGAAAGCATCTGGCAGATTGGGAAGGCTAACTGGGGAGGCGGCGAGTATTTCCGTGGCTTCCTGGATAATTACAAAATTATTTCCCGCGCATGGTCTGAGGATGAAGTGAGGGCGGAAGCGCTGAAATATGTCGATAAAGGCCAGCTGCAGGCGGCTGTGGAGAAGCAGTACGCGGAGGGAGAAGAGAAATACAGCCAGGAGCAGAAACGCTGGGAGGCTTACCAGTCAGCGTTAAAGACAGCCCAAGAGGTGCTGGCAGACACAGGAGCCAAGCAGTCAGCCGTGGATTCTGCGGCGGAAAATCTGAACAAGGTGCAGGCTTGGATGCGCATGGATGAGGCGTTGCATGATTCTGTCGACGAGGGGCGGCAGCCAGAGTACACAGCCAAGAGCTGGACGCCTTACGCAACAGCTTTGAAGAATGCCAAAGAACTGTATGCGAAAGAGACGGCGGATGCCGGGATAACGGATGCCATGGCAGAAGAAACAGCGCAAGCCCTCAAAGACGCGCAGGCAGCATTACGCAATAAGCAGGAGACGATTGAAGAAGCCAAGACGCAGATTTCGTCGATTGGAGAGATAACGCTGACGCCGGGCTGCAGCCGCAAAGTAATTCTGGCCAGGCAGGTCTGCAGCCTTCTGAATGAGGAAGAGCTTGCCCTGGTGACAAACTTATCCCAGTTAGAGATTGCGGAGGCGGCAATGACGGATTATCTTGCGGAATTCACGTTTGATGATGACGAAAACGGATTTATCGGTGGCCAGGCAGTAGCAGAAGGCGACTATGAAATCCGCAATGGCGCCTTGTATCTGGATGGAAACGGCAAATGCCTCGATGTCACCAAAGGGGATGGCAGCAGCCTGCTTACAGGCCGGGAGGAACTGACGATTTCCTTTGCGGCAAGCCCGGAATCCGGGGGCAGCAACTGGTTCTTCTTTGCGGCGCCCAATCGCAATGCCCAGGAACTCAACCAGGAGACGTATCTTGCCATGGCAGAATTTGAAGAGACTATCACGGCAGAACGCTATAAGAACAGCGGCGAGCGGCCGGCGACTGCAAGCATTGGCGGGATTGACACTTCCGGCTGGGTGTATGTGACCCTTGTCTGTACAGCGGATAAGAGTACGGTTTACATTAATGGGGAAAAGAAAGCCAGTGCAGACAGCAGCATCGCGCTTTCCGATATTTTCGGCGAGAACGGTATCCTGCAGATTGGCAAAGGAAATTGGGGCAGCGGGGAATATTATACCGGCTACCTGGATAATTTCAAGATTTTAGGGACTGCGATGACGGAAGCGGACATTCAGTCAGAAGCGCAAGCATTTCTGGGTGCTGCTTTGGATGTCAAGAAGATAGACCAGGTAATTTCACAGATAGACCACATTGGGCTTGTGGAGGCGAACATCGATGTCAGGACGAAAATTGCGCAGGCGCGTGAACTTTACGAAAGCCTGACGGAGGATGAAAAGAAACTTGTCACCAATCTGAAGGTGCTGGCAGATGCTGAGGAGCTTTACCATGAGCTGGCGTCGGACGCAGAAGCGGTGCTGGGAGAGATTTCTATTGACGGTGCAGGCGGCATACAAGGCTCCGGCATAAAAGTGGAAGCCCATGGCACGCCGGTCTTTGCGGACGATACTGAGCGAGGGAAAGTCTTGTCCTTGGACGGTACGGGCAGCGTATGGCTGAATCTGACGAAGGAAGACGGCTCTTCCTTGCTGACGGGTGTGGAGGAACTGACGATATCTTATTATAGCAAAGCAGAACAGAGAACTGAAAATAACTGGGCATTTTTTGCCGCGCCTAATGCGGATCCGCAGACTTATACCCATGAATATTATCTGGGAGCATTTGAGAACGGCGGCAAAGTCACGGCAGAACGTTATCTGGATGGACGGCAGGAGATGCCGGTTGCAGACTGCACGGCAGGATGGAACCATATTGTGATTATTTATGGTGCAAATTATATCAAGATTTATGTAAATGGAATCCTAGCCCAGGAAAAAGCGGTCAGCGGAGGGCTGAAAGATATCCTTGGTGAGAGCAGCGTCCTGCAGATTGGCAAGGCAAACTGGGGGAATGGCGAGTTTTACAAGGGCCTGCTGGATGATTTCTCTGTTTATAACTATGCGTTCACAGAGCGCGACATAGACATCCTGGAAGGTAAGATTGTAAACCCGCGGCCGCTGAAAGAGCAGATTTTGCAAGCGAAAGTCGTCAATCAAGTCTATTACACGCCGGAAAGCTACGCGGCTTTACAGACAGCCATCAAAGAAGCGCGGAAATCCGTAGATACCATGACCACACAGGAGGAGCTGGCAGCTGCGCTGCAGGCCCTGCAATCGGCCATGGATAATCTTGAACGGCTTCCTTTGAATGACAGCGCATTGGCAGGCAAGATAGCGGAGGCCAAAGCGATAGCGCAAGGAAGCTATACCAGCAGCAGTTATGCAGCCTTGCAGGCAGCGATTGAGGAGGCGGAGCAGATGATGGCAAACGCGCTGCTCCAGGAGGAGCTGGACGAGGCGTTGAAATCATTGCAGGAAGCAATCGATGGGCTGGTGGCGTTTGACAAGAAAGCTCTGACAGATAAGATAGCGGAGGCCAAAGCAATTCAGCAGGGCGATTACACAGATGAGAGCTATGCCGCGCTGCAGGCCGCCATCCAGTCAGCGGAAGAGGCAGCGGATGCTGTCAACACAGAGAGCGCGCTGCAGGCAGTTATCCGTGCGCTGCAGGAAGCGATAGACGGTCTTAGCACGTCAGACGTCACATCACCGCTAGACAAGAAAGCGTTGACGGATAAGATTGCGGAAGCCAAGGGAATAGAAAAGGGCGATTATACGGATGAGAGTTATGAAGCCTTGCAGGCAGCAATCCGCGCAGCAGAAGAAGCATTAGGAGCAATCAAGACAGAAGAAGCCTTGCAGGCGGCCGTCAAGGATCTGCAGGAAGCGATAGACGGTCTTAGCACGACAGACGTCACATCACCGCTGAACAAGAAAGCGTTGACGGATAAGATTGTGGAAGCCAAGGGAATAGAAAAGGGCGATTATACGGATGAGAGCTATGAAGCCTTGCAGGCAGCAATCCGTGCGGCAGAGGAAGCATTAGGGGCAATCAAGACAGAAGAAGCCTTGCAGGCGGCTGTCAAGGATCTGCAGGAAGCGATTGACGGACTGCAAAAGAAGACGACAGAACCAAATCCAGGGCCAGGGACACAGCCAACGCCGTTAAAGCCGGTAAAAACAGTAAAAGCTGCCCAGCAGCCGGCGAAACAGTATGTGAAGGTAAGTTTTCGCAAGGTCAACGGCGCAGCCAGCTATGATATTTACCGTTCAACGAAGCAAAAGAGCGGTTATAAGAAGGTTGGCAGCGTCAAGAAGACAAGTTTTGTGGACAAAAAGGTGAAAGCTTCCAAGACCTACTATTACAAAGTGCGTGCGAAGTCAGCGAAAAAAGGGTGTGACAGCACATTAAGCGCGAAGTATGCGAAGGTGAAAGTCCTGGGCGTCCCCAAGGTCAAAGCAAAAGCTTCCAAGGGGAGGAAGGTTACGGTTTCCTGGAAGAAGATCAAAGGGGCAAACGGTTATATCGTCTACACTTCTGCGAAGAAGAACAAGGGATTTCAGGCGATGAGCCCCATTAAGAAAGCTAAGACGGTGAAAAAAGTGGTTACGGCGAAGAAGAAGGCCAAGATTTTTTATGTAAAGGTCCGTCCGTACTATACGGTAAAGGGCAAAAAAGTATTGGGGACGTATTCCAAGGTTTCATCAGTAAAGGTAAAGAAATAAAATAAAGATTTAAGTTCTTTTTATGGAGAGCCGGGCCGGATGCAGCAGAAGCCCGGCTTTCCTGTTTTTCTATAAGGAAAGACCTTGTCACCCGAAAGCATGAAAGTGTCTTGCTATAGAACAAAAAATATGCGCACTCGTGCAAAAAGTAACATGTCGCCAAAGCGACTGCCCACGTTGTTCTTTTTAAGAGAGAATCGCAGCAGAAACCTATTGTCGGTTTTATCTGGATGAATTATAATTATGTGAGATAAGTTGCCTGAGGGCAATGCATGAGAAAGGAAGTGCAAATTATGTACCAGTTTACCAAAGACTGCCTGACAGGGATCCGGCAGATTGACGAGGAGCATGAGAAGCTGTTCCGGCTGATTAATGAGATACTGGAGCTGCTGCAGAATGAAATACTGCAGGATAAGTACCACCAGGTGCAGGAGATATTGGGGGAACTCAAACAGTATGCGGATGTGCATTTTGCCAATGAGGAAGCCCATATGGCGGCAATCAACGATCCGGAGCTGGAGTTCCAGAAAAGGCAGCATATGGAGTTCCGGGAAAAGATTGACATCATGGATTTTTCCAATATTGATGAGATAGAGGGCCAGCATGAGACCCTGGAAGAATTGATGCGTTACCTTACCCGCTGGCTGTACCGCCATATCCTGAGCAGCGATATCATGATTGGCAAAATGCCTTCTAAGGAAGAATGGTGGGGCAAAGACAATCCCTGTGAGTTCACGGAGCAGTATATGACAGGGATTCCTCTGGTTGACAAAGAGCATGAGATGCTGTTTGAGATTATCGGCAGGGCAAATGAGCTGGTGAAAGCGGAGCTTTTGCATGACAAGTACGATGAAATTGTCGGCATCCTCGATGAACTGAGGGATTATACCAAGGAACATTTCCGGGATGAAGAAGAGTATATGGAGAGCATTCAGTATCCTGGGCTGGGGGCGCAGAAGCTGGCGCACCAGGCATTTGTTTCAAAATTGGAAGAGATTGATTTGGAACAGGTGGATCAAAACCAGCAGGAGTATCTGGAAGAGCTGATGGAATTCCTGTTTGGCTGGCTTTCCAACCATATCCTGAAGTCCGACAAATTGATTGCGGCTTAAAAAATTGCTTGTAATTGTCCAGGCTACAGTATAAAATAAATATAGCCTATAAATTCCCGGAAATAACCGGGAGCTATGTACATAAGAAGATAGTAAGAAGGAGGTAGTAAAACTATGGAGACAGCAGCATTTGGAGTGAACCAGCGCGGGGAAAAGGCATCCTTGTATACATTGGAGAACAAGAAGCATACGGTAATTAAGGTATCGGATCATGGCGCAACGCTGGTATCCGTATTAATCCCGGATAAGGATGGCGTCATACGCGACGTGGTACTGGGATATGATGAGGCAGCGGAATATGACAGCCATACCTGTTATTTCGGGGCGACAATCGGCAGGAACGGCAACCGCATAGACAAAGCGCAGATGATGATAGACGGCCAGTTATGCAAAATCCCGGCAAATGAGAATGAGAACAACCTTCACAGCGGCCCCAACGGCTTTGACCGCGTCGTATGGGAGGTGAAGGAGCGCACGGATAACAGCATTACGTTCTTCCATCTAAGCACGGAGGAGGAGCAGGGCTTCCCGGGCAACCTGAAAGTGGAAGTCACCTATACGCTGACAGAGGAGGATGCAGTGGAAATCAGCTACCGCGGAGAAGCAGATAAGACAACGGTCATGAATTTTACGAACCATTCTTATTTCAACCTGGGCGGGCATGACAGCGGTTCCGCGATGGATCAGAAGCTGCAGATCCTTGCAGAGTCCTATAACCCGGTGCGCGATTCCAAGTCCATTCCTACGGGCGAGATTGCTCCGGTGGCAGGAACACCGATGGATTTCCGGACGATGAAGCCGATTGGGCAGGACATTGAGGCAGATTTTGAGCAGCTGAAGCACACCGGCGGCTATGACCACAACTATGTACTCAGCGATAAGGCCGGCGAGATGAAAGTCATGGCTAACGCATATTGTGAGGCGACGGGAATTGCCATGGAAGCTTCCACAGACTGCTGCGGGGTACAGCTCTATGCAGGCAACTTCATTGGCGACCAGACCGGGAAAGGCGGCGCAAAATACTGCAAACGCTGTGGGTTCTGCCTGGAGTCCCAGTTCTATCCCAATGCCATGAATCAGGAGAACGTTCCTTCGCCAATCGTCAAGGCTGGGGATGTGTTCACGACAAAGACGGTTTATCGTTTCTACCTGAAATAATAACCGAGAATAAGAAAATTATAGTGAAATTTAACTTTTAAAGTTATAATGCGTTTTTGTACCAGGCGGCAAATGGCTTACTGATTTGCACATAAGAGGATATTTCGGAGGTTGGAGAAATCCCCGGAATATCCTTTTTGCGGCAAATGCCCGGTGCAGATACCGAATGCAAGGTAAGCCGGAAAGGAATGGATATGCGGGAACAGCTAACCAAAAGCGACGTGAAGAAGATAGAAGAAGAAATCGAGTACCGGAAGCTGGTGGTACGCAAGGAAGCCATTGAGGCGGTCAAAGAAGCCAGGGCGCATGGGGATCTCAGTGAGAATTTTGAGTACCATGCGGCGAAGAAAGACAAAAATAAGAATGAAAGCCGTATCCGATACCTGGAACGTATGTTGAAAACGGCGCAGATCGTGTCGGATAATTCTAAAGAGGATGAAGTGGGCATTAATAATACGGTTACCGTCTACTTTGAGGAAGACGATGAAGAACAGGTATTCCGTCTTGTGACTTCCATACGGGGAAATTCCATGAAGAACTTGATCAGCACGGAATCCCCTATTGGCAAGGCAATCCTTGGGCGCAAAGCCGGAGAACGCGTGCAGATTAAAGTGAATGACGAATACAGTTATTATATAGTGATTAAACAAATAGAGAACACTGCGGAAGATGAAAATGACGCAATCCGCGGATATTGATTATGAAATGAAAGCGAACAAAGCGGGGGCTTTACTGCCAGCCCCCATCGAAAGCAATAATCTGCCCGGTCAGGTAGGAGGGAGAGGTCACGACAGAGAGCGCAAGCTGGGCAGTTTCCGCAGCGCTGCCGAACCGCCCGGCCGGAATTTCTTCTGCAAGCTGCAGACGTTCCTCCTCGGAAAAGCAATGGTTCATGCGGGTGTCGATGACGCCGCAGGCGATAGCATTGACAGAAATTCCGCTGGGGGCAAGTTCCTTGGCCAGGGCTTTCGTGAAGGAATTGACGCCTCCCTTGGAAGCGGAATATGCTACCTCACAGGACGCCCCGCAGCTGCCCCATACGGAGGAAATGTTGAGAATCTTGCCGGACTGGGCGCGCACCATTTGGGGAATCGCGCGCCGGCAGCAGCAAAACAGCGAGGTGAGGTTAGTCTTGATAATCCGATTCCATTCCTGCAGGCTCATATCCGAGAGCAGGCCGACGTGGGAAATACCAGCATTGTTAACCAGGATGCTGACCGGGCCTAACGTCTGCTCAGCCTGTGAGAACGCCCAGTCTACAAATCCTTCCTCCCCGACATCGCCTGCCAAAGGCAGGCAGGGGACATGGAACGTCTCTTTCAGTTCAGCCGCAAGCTGGTCAAGCTCGTCGGCAGACTGCCGGCAGTTCACAGCCAAGGCGAAACCCGCCCGGGCAAATTCTAGGGCAATGGCGCGGCCAATTCCATGAGAAGCGCCAGTTACGAAGGCAATTTCTGGTTTCAAAGGGATTTCCTCCTTTCGAAATGAATAATAACAATATGGTAGCCCCTGCCCCTGAAAATGTCAAGAAATCTTGCAGATTTACCATATTTATGGTAAAATAAAGTCCAGGTCATACATAACCTGAAAATAAACAGCAAAGGAGTTGGACATCATGCGTATTACAATCAGTGGTAAAAATATCGAGATAACCGAAGGCTTGAGAAAAGCAGTAGAAGAGAAGTTATCCAAATTAGAGAGGTATTTCACTCCTGATACCGACATTCTCGTGACATTGAGCGTGGAGAAGGAACGCCAGAAAATTGAGGTCACCATCCCGGTAAAAGGAAATATCATCCGTTCAGAACAGGTAAGCAACGATATGTATGTTTCGATAGATTTGGTAGAGGAAATCATTGAACGGCAGCTCAAGAAATATAAGAACAAAATCATAGACCAGAAGCAGTCGGCGCCGAATTTCCAGAAAGAATACATCGACAAAGAGGTGGAGGAAGACGAGGACGTCAAGATTATCCGTACCAAGCGTTTCGACATCAAGCCGATGTACCCGGAAGACGCCTGTGTGCAGATGGAGCTGCTGGGACATAATTTCTTCGTGTTCAAGAATGCGGAGACAGAGGAAGTGAATGTCGTCTATAAGAGAAAAGGCAATACTTACGGACTGATTGAGCCGGAATTTTAAGGACAAGCCCCCATCTTGGATGGGGGTGATTTTTTTGTTGCAGTTTCTTGCCACAGACCATAAAATAGTATAAGATAACTGTGGTTGTATAAAAGCGGGCATTGCCCTAGTGCCTGCCAGGTTGGAAGGAGGATTTCCAGAATGAATATTGTAGTATTGGCCGGCGGGTTAAGCTCCGAGCGGGATGTGTCATTCGTGACAGGCGCAAATGTCACGGACGCATTGCGGAAAAACGGGCACCAGGTTATCCTGCTGGACGTCTTTATGGGATATGGGGACGAAGGGGACGACCTTGCGGGTGTGTTCGGGCGTTCCAGGGAGGCGAGCGTTGAGGTGACGGGGATTTCGAAAGATGCGCCCGATCTTGCGGCTGTCAGGAAAAGCCGCAAGGATCAGAGCGACTGTTTCTTCGGGCCGAATGTGATTGCGCTGTGCCGGATGGCGGATATAGTCTTCCTGGCGCTCCATGGAGAGAATGGGGAAAACGGCAAAATCCAGGCGGCGTTTGATTTGTATGGGATTAAGTACACCGGCACCGGTTATCTCAGCAGCGCGATTGCCATGGACAAAGGCCTTTCCAAGCGTCTGTTCACCGCGAATGGGATTCCAACCCCGGCGGGGATCTCCATGAAAAAGCAGGACTGCCAGTGGGAGTTTAAGAAGACCGGGCTTACACTGCCTTGCGTGGTAAAGCCTTGCTGCGGCGGTTCAAGCATCGGCGTGTCCATCGTGCGTACCGAGGAAGAGTATCAGAAAGCATTGGAAGAAGCGTTCCGCTGGGAGCAGGAGGTCGTGGTTGAGGACTACATCAGAGGCAGGGAATTCTCCATTGCCGTTGTCGATTCCTCTGCGCTGCCAGTCATTGAGATTGCGCCAGTCGAAGGTTTTTACGATTATAAGAATAAGTATGCGGCAGGCTCTGCCGTGGAGACCTGTCCGGCAGAGCTGCCAGAGGATCTCTCCGCCAGGATGCAGCGTTGCGCGGAAGAAGTGTCAAAAGCATTGGGGCTTGAGACATATTCCCGCATGGATTTCCTGCTGGACGAGGAAAACCAGTTCTATTGCCTGGAAGCCAACACTTTGCCAGGGATGACGCCTACCAGCCTTATCCCCCAGGAGGCACAGGCCGTAGGCGTCAGTTTTGAGCAGCTATGCGAGAAGATTATTCGGATTTCCCTGAAAAAATATGAGTAACCACAGAAAAGCGGAGGGCATTATGAAAGAGATGACGTTAGAACATATCGCACAGGCGTGCCATGGGATTTATGTAGGGGATCCCGGGAAAATGCAGACCGAAATAGAAGGAGCCGTCACGGACAGCAGACAGGTGCAGGCGGGTTACCTCTTCATCCCCATCAAAGGCGCGCGCGCAGACGGGCATGATTTCATACCAGACGTAATCGGGAGGGGGGCGGCAGCTGTCCTCTCGGAGAAAGAACTCACAGGCTGTACAGCGCCTTATATAAAGGTGGGTTCCAGCGAGCAGGCACTGAAGGATATTGCAGAATATTACCGCAGCCAGCTTACGATACCCATCATAGGCATTACCGGCAGCGTGGGTAAGACCAGTACCAAGGAAATGATAGCGTCTGTGCTTTCTGAGAAATACAATGTCCTGAAGACGGCAGGGAATTTCAACAATGAGATTGGGCTGCCGCTGACGCTGCTGCGCATCCGCGAGGAACATCAGGTGGCAGTCGTGGAGATGGGGATATCGGATTTTGGGGAGATGCGCCGCCTTGCGAAAATGGCGCGCCCGGATATCTGCGTAATCACTAACATCGGAATCTGCCATTTGGAGAACTTAAAGACCAGAGACGGCATATTGAAGGCGAAAAGCGAGATTTTTGACTACTTAAGCCCCAAGGGGCATATTGTGCTGAACGGGGAGGATGACAAACTCTGTACGATTACGGAAGTGTCCGGCGTCCGGCCATGGTTTTATGGATTCCCTCATGAGAAGGGAGACGGCGGGCCTCAGAAAGAAATCTGTGCGGATGAGATTGAAAATTTCGGGCTGAAAGGCGTGAAAGCCCAGATTCACACGCCGCAAGGAACCATAAAGGCACATATTCCCATTCCCGGGGAACACAATCTCTACAATGCCATGGCTGCTGCAGGCGTCGGGCTGTTCCTGGGGATGGGGTTGTCGCAGATTAAGGATGGCATCGAACATGCAGAGACCATCGGGGGGCGCAGCAATCTCATGGAAATCGGCACGATGCTCGTGATAGACGATTGCTATAATGCGAACCCGGTGTCCATGCGGGCCTCCCTGGACGTCCTCAGTTATGGGCTGGGGCGGACCATTGCCGTTCTTGGAGACATGGGGGAGCTGGGGGAAAACGAAAAGCGCCTCCACTATGGCGTAGGCGTGTATGCTGCGGAAAAAGAGATTGACGCCATATTCTGTGCCGGGGAACTCTCCCAGGAACTGGCCAGAGGGGCCAAAGCAGCTGGGGCGGCACGGGTGTTCTCCTATGGCAACAGGGAAGAGATGACCGCACGGCTCCTGGAGTACTTAAAGGACGGCGACACCGTGCTGGTAAAAGCATCCCACTTCATGGATTACCCCAAAGTCGTAGAAGCAATCAAAGCAAAGTTTTGTGACGTTCAAGCATCTCAGTGATTTTATCACGGGTGTATGCGCCGGAGAACTTGCGCTGTTCCTTGTCTAAATCTTTCAGGTAAATCGGCTCTCCATATTCCACGATTGCGTGGCATTTACGCATATAGGGCATATGCCCTTCCCAGATGTCCTGGGTATTCGTAATCGCTATGGGAATGATGGGGCAGCCGGTTTTTTCTGCTATTTTTAGGCTTCCCTCTTTAAACGGGAGCAGCCCTTCTTCCGGGTGGGGGTTCCTTGTACCCTCCGGGAAAATACAGATGGAAATGCCGTTCTTGACATAGTCTATCCCGGTGAGGATTGTCTTTAAGCCGGCTTTTAAATTCGAGCGGTCTAAAAACAGGCAGTACAACCGTTTCATCCACACAGAGAGCAGAGGGACTTTTTCCAGGAAATCCTTGGAAATATATCCGGTCAGCCCCGGGCAGCGGGAGTAGGTAATGATGATGTCAAAATAACTCTGGTGGTTGGGGATATACAAGACCGCCTGGTCTTTCGGAATCCGTTCTTCCCCGATAATCGTGAGTTTCGTCCCGGCAAGGAACAAGACCACGCGGAATGCCCATTGTACAATCCTGAGGCTGCTGATGTCGGCGGCATGGCTGTTGAATTTCTTGAAAATCCATTCAAAAATCATGATGGGGATTGACAGAATCAGAAAACAAATCAGAAAAAGTGAAACAAGAATCAGTCGTATCATGTCTTTTACCTCTTTTAATGTTTGTTTTCATTATACAAGGGGATTTTAGAAAATACAATCATAAAAATTGCAAAATTCCTATACAATTATGAGAAGAATGTATAAAAAAGCAAGGGAGCTTTGCATGGAAAAAAGAATTTTAGCGAAAAAACAATGGGTGGCATGGATATTGGCGGTGTTGATGCTAGGAATTCTGCCCGGCTGCGGCCTGGAGAAGACAGACAGCCGCAAGCTGGAGGATCTGCAGTACAAGATTCTTGAGGATAAGGAGATCCCGCAGGAATTCCTCGCCGTTATCGAGGAGAAGAAAGAGCAGATATTCAAGCTGACCTATACAGATGGGGAAGACCTCTACATAGCCGTTGGGTACGGCGTCCAGCAGACCGGCGGTTACAGCATTTCCGTCAATCAGTGCTACCTCACTGCCAATGCCATTTATTTTGACACGACCTTGATTGGGCCATCCAAGGGCGAACAGGTAAATGAGGCGAAATCTTATCCATATTTGGTAATTAAGACGGAATATTCCGAAAAAAATGTTGTTTTTGAGTAAGAAAAAACTATAGGCATCTGCCGGTAAATGTGCTAAGATATTACGTAGCGGACAAGTTGAAATGAAAATGATTTCAGTTGGGCAGGCACAGAAAGCAGAATTTAGCATAAAATAAGCTAACAGATTTACAAATCGATAAAGTGTGTTATAATAATCCTACGCGTGAAAGCGCACATGTGTCACAGTCACTTGACAAAATAGGGCATATATTATTATAATAACTTCTTGTACGAAAACATGACATAGAGGTGCAGAATGGAACAGTATGTGATTAAAGGCGGCAATCCGCTGGTCGGCGAAGTGGAAATCAGTGGGGCGAAGAATGCGGCCCTGGCGATTTTGGCGGCGGCGATTATGACGGACGAAACCGTGACGATAGATAACTTACCTGATGTACGGGATATCAATGCTTTGCTTCAGGCGATGACGGATATTGGGGCGAAGATAGACCGGATAGATGCACACACCGTGAAGATTAATGGGTCTTTCGTGAAGGATATTCCTGTGGATTATGACTCCATGAAGAAGATTCGTGCGTCTTACTATCTGCTTGGATCCCTTCTCGGGAAATACAAGCGTGCGGAGGTGACCCTGCCGGGAGGCTGCAACATCGGGAGCCGCCCCATGGATCTGCACATCAAGGGATTCCGTGCGCTGGGCGCGCAGGTGGAAATCCGCAATGGGGCAGTGGCCGCCAGGGCGGAAAGGCTAATCGGCGGGCATATTTATCTGGATAAGGTATCTGTGGGGGCCACCATCAATATCATGATGGCTGCAACCTTGGCAGAGGGCAAGACAACTATCGAAAATGCGGCCAAGGAACCTCATGTCGTGGACGTGGCGAATTTCCTGAACAGCATGGGAGCCAATATCCGCGGTGCAGGGACGGACGTCATTCGTATCGTGGGAGTGGAAAGGCTTCACCGTACCGAATATTCTGTCATCCCGGATCAGATTGAGGCAGGCACGTTCATGTTTGCGGCAGCAGCCACCAAAGGAGACGTGACGGTGAAGAATGTGATTCCCAAGCATTTGGAGGCGACTACAGCCAAGCTGTTAGAAGCAGGCTGCGAAGTGGAAGAGTTTGACGACGCAGTGCGCGTCGTGGCATCTAAGCCGCTGCGCCACACACAGGTGACGACACTGCCATATCCAGGGTTCCCGACTGACATGCAGCCGCAGATGGCGGTTGTGCTGGGGATTGCCCAGGGAACAAGTACTGTGACAGAGAGCATTTTTGAGAATCGTTTTAAATATGTGGATGAGCTGACCCGCATGGGAGCGGATATCAAGGTGGAGAGCAACATTGCCATTATCAGCGGCGTTAATGGCTATACCGGAGCCCGCGTCAGCGCACCGGATCTCCGTGCAGGAGCTGCCCTGGTGATAGCGGGGCTTTCCGCCGAGGGCATCACGGTCGTAGACGATATCCATTATATCCAGAGAGGATATGAGAATTTTGACCGGAAGCTTGAGGGCCTCGGGGCGCAGATTGAGAAAGTGGATTCCGAAAAGGAAATTCAGAAATTCCAGTTTAAGGCAGGATGAAAGATAGGGAAACATTAGGAGGACGCCTCCTATATGTTTCCTTTTTATAATTCGTCAAGAAATGCCTGGATGAAGGGGAGCGCGGCGCCAATCGAGATATTGTGCTTTGGCATTTTACTTATCATGAGGAAGTCGGCTGATTCAGCAAATGGGGTCATTTGCCGGATTTTCTCATGCATAAATTCCAGATCTTCCTGCCATAGATATGGGGCAAGATATCCTCCGAGAATAAAATCTGTATCATAAATCAGATGAAGCAAATTGATGGCTCTGGACAGATTCGTGAGAAAATGTTCCCAACGTTTTTGGAAGGAAGGTTGGTTATTGCGTAAGTTCCGGAAGAAGTCATCCGGCGATTCGTTTTCTGCAAGGAGCGCAGTCAGGGAGCAAAGGGTTTCCATGCATCCACGTTTTCCACAGTAGCATTGGTTTCCGTCAGGCTGCATCTGAATATGTTCTATGGTAGAGTTGTGTCCATGCTTTCCCACTAATATTTCGCTTTTCGAAATGATGGCGGCGCCAAGGTGCTTGCTGATAGAGAGGTAAAAAGCATCGCAAAGCCCGGGGGAAGCCCATAGTTCTGAGATAGCGGCACTGTCTGCATCGTGTGCAAACGAGCAGGGATAAGGAAGGTGTCTGGTAAACGAATCGATTGTTAGTCCGGTACATGCCAGGACTTCGCCATAAATAACAGTCTGTTTGTCGGGAGAAACCAGCCCCTGCATGGAAAATCCGACGCCCAGGATTCGTTTCCCGGCCATTCCCGGCAGCTTTGTAAATTCAAGTATCTTATCACATACGGCTTTATAATAAGTATCTTTATTTTCATAAAACATTTCAAGCGCACGCCGCTCTATTTTTTCTCCGTACAAATTGATGGCAATCATCTTTATTTCTTTTTTTAAAATCTCTATGCCGATGCTAACACAAAAGTCGGGGACAATCGAATAGGCAGATGCCTTCCTTCCTACAAATTCCGTATCAATCAGGCCGTTCTTCTGAATGAGCCCGTCATTTTCCATAGACGTCAGGTTGGTGGCGATGGTGGGGCGGCTTAGCCGTAGGTCATAAGCAATATCTTGCTGAGAGACTTTGCGGTTTTTGTAAATGTAATGGTAAATCAAGCTGCGGTTGTTTTGTTTAATCTGATTGGGAGTAATGCTTTTTGACATATGGTTTTGTTACTGACGGAAGTAACAATATCCCTCCTTAATATGTAAAATTATTTTGCAAAATAATATTATACCATATAACGGTAAACCAAATCTATTGTGCTTTTTGTATAAAATTTCTTCGGAAATATTATTTATTATTGCAGATTGACAAATCTCTTACGACGACTTATTATGTAATTACAATTTGATAAATGATTTTACAAAATAAGTTTAATGAAAGGAGAACACTATGGGAATTATTGAAAAAATGAGACTGGATGGAAAGAAAGGGTTTGTAACAGGAGCAGCGAGAGGAATCGGAAAGAGTACGGCGACTGCGTTCGCAGAGGCTGGCGCTGATGTAGCTATCGTGGATTTGGATGTTGACGAGGCCAGGAAGACCGCTGGGGAATTGGCGGAAAAGACAGGAAGGAAAGTCATCGCCGTTGGAACTGACTGTACAGATAAAGAACAGGTAGAAGCAATGGTGGAGCATGTCATAAAGGAGTTGGGAGGACTTGATTTCTGCCATAATAACGCAGGAATCTGCATCAACGCTCCGGCAGAGGAAATGACATATGAGCAATGGAATAAGGTAATTAATATCAATCTGAATGGGATTTTCCTTACGGATATTACAGCTGGGAAATATATGCTGGAACATGGCGGAGGTTCCATTATAAATACAGCTTCTATGTCAGCGCATATTGTGAATGTCCCGCAGCCGCAGTGTGCATATAATGCGTCGAAGGCGGGGGTCATCCAGCTGACGAAGTCTCTTGCCATTGAATGGGCAAAGCGTGGGGTACGTGTCAACAGTATCAGCCCAGGATATATCGGGACGGAACTGACGCTGAATTCTCCGACCCTGATCCCATTGATTGAAAAATGGAATCAGATGGCGCCTTTGGGAAGAATGGGAAGACCGGAAGAATTGGAATCAATCTGTGTATACCTTGCCGGGGACACAAGCACTTTTACTACGGGATCTGATTTCATTATTGATGGAGCGTTTACCTGCTTCTAAGATAAGGAGAAAGGAAGGAAGACATGAAAAAATGGGGAAAGCGTATTGGATATGGGATTGGGGATTTGGGATGTAACCTGGTTTTCAGCACGATGGCATCCTACCTTATGGTTTTTTACACGGATGTATTTGGGATTACTGCGGCTGCAGCAGGGACAATGATGCTGGTTACAAAATTTATTGATGCATTTACAGATACGGGGATGGGTCTGATAGTAGACCGGACTCATACGAGATGGGGGCAGGGAAGGCCGTATTTTCTGTTTGGAGCAGTGCCTTTTGCGGTATTTACCTTTCTGACCTTTTTGATTCCAGATTTCAGCGCAAATGGGAAATTGGTTTGGGCATATGTCACATATTGCCTGCTTTGCACAGCATATACGGTCGTAAATATCCCGTTGAATACAATCGTTCCCAGACTCACTTCTGATGTTCATGAGAGGGATGTGCTGGTATCCGCAAGAATGGTCTGTGCAATGGTGGGAACTGCTGTTGTGATGTCAATCACAACGCCTCTCGTGCAATTTTTTGGAGGAGGTAATGAGGAGAAGGGCTATCTTGCCACAATGACTGTTTATGGCATTGCTGCTATGTGCATTTTTTTCATTACATTTGCCAGTACGAAAGAGGTAGTACCGCCTGCCGTTAACCAGAAACATGGTTCTCTTAAGGAAGACTTTAAGGCCCTTACCGGACAGGCGTGGATATTGTTCTTATTGAATTTATTTTATTTCTCACTTTATGTGGTTAGAAGCACAACAGTAATTTATTATTTTAAATACAATCTGGGCAGGACGGAGTGGCTTTCCCTGGTAGGGTTATTAGGGATTCTCTCAGGTCTTCCGATGTTACTGCTTCTTCCTGCGCTTGAAAAGAAATATAGCAAGAAGAACCTGATGTTTCTTAGCGTTGCCCTGTACATAATAGGAGACCTGTTGATCTTTGTTGGAAAGGATTCCGCCGCCTGCCTTTTGGGAGGGTTAGTTGTTACCGGATTAGGTATTTATGGTATCTTTGGGATTACGTTTGCGATGCAGCCGGACGTCATCGACTATTCGGAATATAAGAAAAATGCCAGTATTGCGGGGCTGATTGCAGCTTTCCAGGGATTTTTCGTAAAAGGCGGGATGGGATTGACCAGTTTCGTTATCGGCGTATTCTTAAAAAATGGCGGATACATTGCCAATGCAGCCCAGACGGAAAAAGCGCTTTCTTATATTGAAATCTGTTTTATATGGATTCCTGTTGTGCTTTGTGCATTGATAGCCGCGCTTACCTATTTTTATAAGCTGGATGGGCTGCGAAACGAAATGACCCAAGAATTGGATAGAAGAAGAAAAAGAATGCAAGGCAGTATAGAAGGAAGCATCTGAATTGTATAGAAATCAGGGTTTGCGGGCAAGGTAATAAGAAAACGCATAAGTTTCGTGCGAAGGAGGACAACAAATGTTATATCCGATTCTGACGCCATCCCGCTTTCTCTGTGATTTGAGCGGCGTATGGGATTTTAAACTGGACAATGGCAAAGGGTTTGAGGAAAAGTGGCAGGAAAAACCGTTAAAGGATGCGATGACGATGCCGGTTCCCGCTTCTTATAATGATTTGAAAGAAGGAGTTGATTTCAGGGATCATTATGGCTGGGTATTTTACCAGCGAAAGATTTCGCTGCCGCAGATAGCTGCCGGGGAACGCGTGGTGCTTAGGTGCGACGCAGTGACCCACCATGCGAGAGTCTACCTGGACGGCAAGCTGCTCTGCGAACACCGGGGGGGATTCCTGCCCTTCGAGACGGAGATTGCCGATTTGATGACCGAAGGAGAGCATCTGCTGACGATTGCCGTGGACAATGTGATTGATTACACGACCTTGCCGGTAGGCGGCAAAGCAGATATGCTGGGCGGCCTCATGGGGGGGATGGCGGGAGCCGGGGATTCCAAGCCGCAGAACCATCCGAATTTTGATTTCTTTAATTACTGCGGAATTACGCGCCCGGTGAGGATATATACCACGCCATCCGCTTATATCCAAGACATTGCCCTTACGTCACAGGCAGAAGGAGGCAGCGCGGACATTTCCTACCGTATCCAGACGGAGGGCGGCGAGTGTGATGCGGGATGCGGATGCAAGGTAGAAGTGTTTGACGAGGAAGGCCATAAGGTAGCAGAAGGCAAGGGAGCGTCGGGAATGCTGCATATAGAGCATGTGCATCTCTGGCAGCCCTTGCAGGCATATCTTTACGAGGTTAAGGTAACTTACGGCAAGGATGTGTATACCTTGCCTTATGGCGTGCGCACAGTGCGTGTGGAGGGAGGAAAGTTTCTCATCAATGAAAAGCCTTTCTATTTTAAAGGCTATGGGAAGCATGAAGATACATTTCCCAATGGCAGGGGCATCAACCTTCCGATGAACACGAAAGACATTTCCCTGATGAGGTGGCAGGGGGCAAACAGCTTCCGGACCAGCCATTATCCCTACAGTGAGGAGATGATGCGCCTCTGCGATCGGGAAGGCATCGTGGTCATCGATGAGACGACGGCTGTGGGAGTCAATCTGCAGTTTGGCGGCGGCGCGAATTTCGGCGGCCAGAAAGTCGGGACTTTCGATCCGGAACATGGGGTGAAGACTCTGGAACACCACAAGGAAGTCGTGCGGGACTTAATCTTGCGGGATAAGAATCATGCCTGCGTGGTCATGTGGAGCATTGCCAATGAGCCGGATTCCGCAGCGGAGGGAGCCTATGAATATTTTAAGCCTTTGTACGATCTGGCGCGGGAATTGGATCCGCAGAAACGTCCATGTACGCTGGTCAGCGTCCAGATGGCAGAACCGGAAAAGGACTGCAGCGCAAAGCTGAGCGATGTCATCTGCCTGAACCGTTACTATGGATGGTATTTTGGAGGCCCAGATCTCAAAGGGCCGGAAGTTGCGCTGCGCAAAGAACTGGATTTCTGGAAGGAAGTCGGCAAGCCCGTAATCTTCACGGAGTATGGCGCAGATACGGTGATGGGATTCCACGATACGACCCCGGTCATGTACACGGAGGAATACCAGGTAGAATATTACAAGATGAACAACGGCGTGTTTGACGATTACGGCATGGTCGTGGGCGAGCAGACCTGGAACTTTGCAGACTTTGCTACCAGCCAAAGCTTGCTGCGCGTCCAGGGAAATAAGAAAGGCATATTTACCAGGGAACGCAGGCCGAAGCTTGTGGCCCATTATTTCAGGAACCGTTGGAAGAAAATACCGGATTTTGAGTATAAGAAATAGCGTGCGGCAATAAAATACCAGGCTCCTTCTATTGATGTGGAAGGGCCTGGTTTGCTTATGATGTGGCTTCGCCGATAGGTCAGATAATCTTGATGATTTCCATTTCCGGGTTATCCAGCATGTCGATGACGGTACCGTCATCGGTCTGAATCATGGGCCTGGTCAGGTTGCTTGGATTGATCATTACGATATTCGCGCTATGCCCATTGTTCAAAAGAATCCGGTTGTGCTGGTAAGTCGTTGCAATACGGTTTAGGAAAGTCAGTATGTATTTCGGATGGTATTTCTGCAGCCCGTCTTTTTCGAACATGCTGATTGCCTGGAATGGGCACAGCGGCGGACGGTAGGAACGTGCAGCCGTCGTTGCGTCGTATACGTCGGCAATAGCTACAATCGCTGCAAAATCGTCCAGGGTGTCACCCGCAATTTTCTGTGGGTATCCAGAGCCATCCCAACGTTCATGATGCTGGAGGGCGGCTTGCTTGATGCGTTCGTCGATTGGCTGCTGTTTGAGAAGCTTATAGCTGAACAACGGATGCTGCTGGATCAGTGCAAACTCCTCGTCCGTGTATTTATCAGGTTTGTTTAAAATCTCATTGGGAATCGAAATCTTGCCGATGTCATGAAACAGCCCGCATAAAGTCAGGATGTCACGCTCGCTGTCATCCAGCTTCAGCCATTTGCCCATCATGCGGGATATCAGCGCAACATTCAGGCAGTGTGCATAAACGCTGTCCTCGTCCTGGCGCATGTTGTGGAGCTTGTCAAACAGCGCGACGGTCGTCCTGCAGGAGGCAATCAATTCGGTAAAATCGCTGAGAATCTGGTGGAAATCTATAGGCGCTGCCGGGTTCTTGATGACAGAATCAAAGATTTCCTTGATAGAATTAACTTCTTTATTGTATGTAATCTGGAATTCTAAAAATTCCGGCTGTGATTTTACTTTCTGTGAATAGAAAACGTCAGAGGTGAGGCTGGACGCCGGATTGGCTGGTTCTGCTGCCTGTGCGGCTTGATTTGGCGTGTTAGCAGCCTTCTCAGGCTCATCTGTGGCTTCCGCTGGCGTATCCGCAGTTTCCTGGATGTTATCCCCATCGGAAGACATTGCCTTTTCTGAGGTTCCTTCTGTGTCTTTGACGTTCGCATCATAAATGCTGTAAAAGGAAAGGCGGGAAATCAGCTCGGCGGTCAATACCGTACCCTCTTCCATAACTAACTGTCCGCGGCTGGTATAAATTGCTTCTTCCGTAATCATTCCCGGCTCTAAATCTTTGATGGGTAAATTTTTCATCTTCGCTCTCCCTGTGTTAGATATAAGCTCCGTAACTTATATTTTTTGGGGAAAAATATAAGTTACGGATATTAAAATAATGAGAAGTAAAAATATTACACTATTAAGTATAAAAATAAAGAAGGGATTTGTCAATAAATAAATTTTTTTGAGTTTCCCCATTATTACGTTTCCTAGTTCCAAAAGGTTTCCATCACAACGTGCCGGAAACACTTTGCACAGAAAAGCGCTATGGAACGCTAGGTTTCCAGACACTTTTTGTGCAAGATGTCTATATTGCCAAAGGGAATAAGGGCTTTTGATTGTAAAATAATAGCTAATAAAAAAATGGGGAAATTCAAAATCAATTTTTCCTATGGCAAATCAATATAGATGGTGACAACAGTAACAGGCTGAACGCCTTAAAAGGACCAGGCAGAAAATTATGGCCAAGATGCAGGCCAAGCAGCAGAAAAATAACAGTCTCTGTGTAAAAGAAAGGGGCTGCTACGGCGTAAAAACGTAAAGAAAACGTAAAAATTGTATAAAATTTCAAGAAAATATGCATTTTATGCATGTTGCAGGCCTGTCGTTACCAGTGCGGCAGTTGACTTTCAGGCAGATAAGTGGTATATTGGTTTAAAATTAAACTATGAGGTGGGTCAGATGGACTGGATGCTGGAAGGTCTTCTGCAGGGTACTCAATTCCAGAAATTCTACAATCGTAGGATTGAGGATATGCGCAGGGAATACGATCTTAGAAAAGTAGACATTGATATTTTGTATTTTCTCTTTAAGTCTGGAGAGCGTAATACGCCCAAGGACATCAGCGACCTTAATTTGTTTAATAAAGGCCACATTTCGCAATCGATTGGCAGGATGGAGAGCCAGCGGCTGATTTATGCCGTCCAGGATCAGTCGGACAGGAGATGTATGCATATTATGCTCACAGATAAGGCAGTCGAGGTTGTGGAGGAGATTACGAAGCTCCGCAAGCAGATGTATGATATTATTCTCAACGGGGTCACGCAGGAGGAACGGGATGTTCTGCTCCAGGTGTCCAGAAAAGTGAATGAGAATATTAAACAAGCGCTCGGGCATCAGACCTGAGACAGAATGGATAGGAGGTAATCTATGAGAAATGAAGACGAGTTGATGAATTATGCCATAAAACAGGAAGCAGTCTGCCGGAAAAACGACAGTATTTCGGATAAATTGTTTGAGGAGTATGGGGTAAACAGAGGGTTGCGCGATATGAATGGGAAGGGTGTGCTTACCGGGCTTACCACAATTTCCAAAATCGTGTCTTTTGAGAAAGTAAATGGGGTGCAGACGCCTTGCGACGGACAGCTTTGGTACCGCGGGTATAATGTGCAGAATCTTGTGCAGCGTATCGGGGACAATGGCTATGGGTTTGAAAAAATTGCCTATCTCCTGCTGTTTGGCCAGATGCCAAGCACGGATGAGCTGAAAGAATTTTGCAAGATCATGGCGCAGAGCCGGACGCTCCCGACAAATTTTACCAGGGATGTTATCATGAAAGCGCCCACAAAGGATATCATGAATTCCATGACGAGGAGCATCCTCACCTTAGGATCTTATGACAGCCAGCTGAATTCGCCGGAGATTGTCACAAACAGCCTCAGGCAGTGCATGGAGCTTATCAGCATCTTCCCCATGCTTGCCGTATACGGCTATCATGCATATAACCACTACGAAAATGATGACAGCATGTATATACACAGGCCGGAGCCGGAATTATCGGCGGCAGAGAACCTTCTGATGATGTTGCGTCCGAATAAGCATTACAGCCGCCTTGAGGCAAAAGTGCTGGATGTGGCTTTGATTCTTCATATGGAGCATGGCGGCGGGAACAATTCCACGTTTACGACCCGGGTGGTCACGTCTTCTGGTTCTGACACGTATTCTGCAATCGCAGCGGCTATGTCATCCCTTAAGGGGCCCAAGCATGGCGGCGCGAATGTCAAGGTAATGGAAATGATGGCAAATATCCGGGAGAACATCAAGGACGTGCATGATGAGGAAGAAATTGAGGCTTATCTGGCGAAAATCCTTGCCGGGGAGGCGTTTGACCATAAGGGACTGATTTATGGCATGGGCCATGCCGTGTATTCTCTTTCTGATCCCAGGGAGCGTGTGTTCAAAGGCTATGTGGAACGTCTTGCTGCAGCTAAGGATCGCGAGGACGACATGCTTTTGTATAATACCATTGAGAAGCTGGCGCCAAAGCTGATTGCCGGCGAGCGCAAAATTTTCAAGGGAGTCAGCCCCAACGTGGACTTCTATAGCGGATTTGTGTATGAAATGATGGGCATCCCCATGGAATTATACACAGCAATCTTTGCGATTGCCCGTATCGTAGGCTGGAGCGCACACCGCATGGAAGAGCTGATTGGGATGAGCAAGATTATCCGTCCGGCTTACATGAGTGTCATGGAAGAGAAAGAATAGTGTTGACAAAGTGAAAAATATATGTTATTATGCCATAGTGATGTCGATGCGTGGCTCAGCTTGGTAGAGCGCTGCGTTCGGGACGCAGAGGTCGCAGGTTCAAATCCTGTCGCATCGATTTTTGGCATATTTTACAAGGGTTTTCGGGAATCATCAATGATGGAAAAATCACTTAAGTTTACTTAAGGTTTTCATGCGAGAGTGGTAACTTTAGCATTTCTGTCTTTGATGATTTTTTGTTTTTCCGCAAGGTTTGATGTATCATAAGTATAATATTTTTCGTTCGCTTCGGGAGTGTGGCCGAGCATACTTGCCACCATAGTTACTGGAACGCCGTTTCGTCTTAAGTTAGAATTGATTGTCTTTCTCAATGCAGTAATTCCACCGCCATGTATACTAAGATAATTTGTTAATCTTTTTGCACAATCGCTGATTCGCTGCCCATTGATATATCCCCCTTTGCCATCTGTAAAAATAAATTCGCTGGCACATCCAGATTCTTCTTGAACCTTTCGGATTCTTTCGAGGAGGGCGGCTATTTCATCACATATAGGGAACTGCCTTGATTTCTTTGTCTTTGTTGTATCAAGATAAAATTCATTCTTAAGGCGGTTATGCTTTATGGAGTTATGTATCAGGATGTAGCCTTCATGGATGTCATCCCATTTTAATCTCTCAGGGTTTAATTCCCCGCAGCTTGCTGCGTAAGAAACTTTTTT